>JAIRYW010000058.1 GCA_031267645.1 Propionibacteriaceae bacterium | reverse complement strand
CAGGCCGTTGGCTTTCAGCAGGTCGGTGTTGTTCCACAGCACGTAGGGCTCGGTCGACAGCGGGATGGCGTAGCTGACGCCGCCGAAGCGGGCGTAGTCCTTGACCTGCTCCGGGAAGTCGTCGTAGCCGTAGGCGGGCGAGACGATGTACGACTCCAGGTCGGCCAGGGCTCCGGCGGAGGCCAGGGCGGCGTACATGGGCGAGTCGAATTGGACGATGTCATAGGTCGCATTGCTCTGGCCGGCCGCCAGCAGGACCTTGGTGGCGATGTCGGTGTAGCCCAGTTCGACGATGTTGATATGGATGCCGGTCTCGGCTTCGAAGGCCTTGGCCCGCTCGGTCAGGGCGGTGGCCGAGGGGCTGGAAGAGACCGCCATGGTCAAGGACGTGACCTGGGTGGACGGGTCGTCGGACGGTGTGTCGTTGGCGCTGCAAGCGCTGACTGAGAGGGCGAGGGCGAGGGCGAGCGCGGCGCCCGCCATTGTCTTCTTGGTTGACATGGGCATCCTCCTTGGGTGCGCATCAACGGGCGATCAGGGAGGTCTGACGCTGAGACTAAGTATGAATGTACGACAAACTATCCCGCAAGCCCCGCTCTGTAACGATCCGGCGACAGTCTTAGTCGGCCCGGGCGGCGCGGAGGCCAGGACTCCCGGGCGCGCGCGTATCCGGCAGTCGTGCGTTCAATGTTCAAGTTGGGCGGAAAAACCGGCTAAAACCGGTGGTTTTTCCGCCCAACTTGAACATTGAAGGACATATGGCCTCCCAAGTCATTCCGGGCGCCCGGACGGATCCTGCGCTCAGGACGGTTCCAGCACCAACCAAGCCCTGAAGCCCTCGGGGCAGAAGCGGGCCAACCGGTCCAGTCCGGTCCGGGACAGGGGCAGGGCGTGGGCGTCGACCCAGCTCTCGCCTTGGTCGTCCCTGATCCAGGGGTCCTGGGCCAAAACGTGGTCCGGACCGGCCAAGCCCACCAAGGTGATCCAGTGCAGGCTGGACCGGCCTTGGAAGGGGAACTCGTCGATCAGGGCCAACACCACCGCGCCGGCCGACAATCGTTCCCACACCTCGTCCACCGCCACCCAGCGCCGCTCCACCGCCAGACCGAGGGCTCGGGCCTGGGCCTGGAAGCCGCGTTGGAACCAGTCTCGCAACTCCACCTGCCAAGGCTCGGCCGGTTTGCGGTAGGTGTCGGGGTAGCTGACCTGGACCAGCGGTGCCAGGCCCCGCTCGGCCAGGGCAACGGCCAAACCGAAGGGGTCGCAACCGGCAGCCGAGTTGGCCCGCCGCCACAGCGCCAACTCCTCGGACCGGCCCGGGTCCGTGGGATGGCCCAGGGCGGACAGGGCCATCAGAGCGGCGCTCGGACCGCAGGTGACCGGCGTGGACTGCCGCCGATAGGCCACCTCGACCCGACTGGACCGGCCCCAGAACTTGGCCCAACCGGCCACCGCCCCGGCCACCGCGGCACCCAGACCAGCCCCAGCCGGTTGGCCCGGGGACCCGCGCCCGGCCTCCCCCACGACTCCTGGGACGGCCGCGGGGCCCCAATCCGGATCGACCGGTGGGCGCAGAGCCTCGTACCCAGCCTCCTGGGCGGCGGCCAGGACGGCGGCGCCGACTCGGTCCGGCGCGGCCGGCGATTCGATCTTGAGCGCGACCAGTCCTTGTCGGACCACCTGCCGGCCGATCCGCTCCAGCAGTTCTCCGGCCAAATCGAGCCGGCCGACGAAGCCGCACAGCTTCTCCTGCCCGACCAGGGGCCGTCGTTGGCCGAAAGCGGTCAAGCCGTCCGGGCCCTGGCCCAGACGGTAGGCGGTGCGAATCTGGCGGCCGGCGGGCCGGGCCAGCCGGGCGGCCAGACCAGGCGGCAGGGGCAGCCCGTCCCAAGTCGGCTGCGAGCTCGGGGTGGGCGGCCCCGGCCAAGCGGTCACCCGTAGTTCGGACACCATGCCGACCAGACTAATGGCGTGTCCCCGAAGTGAGTGATAGGACTCCAAAGGGTCAACCATCAGTGGTCCAGAAGGTCAATGACCAGTGGTCCAGAGGGTCAATGACCAGTGGTCCAGAAGGTCAACCAGCAGTGGTCCAGAGGGTCAATCTGGCCAGTGGCGCGCGGAGACCGGGCCGCTATCTGGTCCGGAAGTGGCGGAAGAGGTCCCGCTCCCGCGCCAGGCAAGCGCCCAGCGGGGCCAGCGCCCGGGGCCGGCTCAGGCGGGGTCCGGCTCCTGCTCTGGCCGCAGGCTGACCACGGTGACCCGGCCGCCCTCGAAGCCGGCCCGGGCCACCTGATCGGGGCTGGCGTCGGTCACCAGGGTCCAAGGTCGGGCCAGGCGGGTCCAGGAGTGGAAGGGGGCGACCTTCAGCTTGGCGGCGTGGGCCAAGACGTACACCCGGGCGGTCCGTTCCACCACCATGGCCTTGAGCCGGGCCTGGTCCTGATCGGCCTCGCACAGGCCCAGCCGGGGGTCGACCCCGTCGCAGCCCAGGAAGGCGGCGTCGAAGGTCCAGCGCTCCAGGCCGGCCTCGGCGGCCGGCCCGACGAAGGCCTGGCTCAGCCCGCGTAGTCTCCCGCCCAGACACTCCAGGACCAGGTCGGAACGGTCGGCCAGCCAGCCGATCACGCTGAGCGAGGTCGTCACCACGGTCAGGCCTTCGACCGGCGGCAGCGCCCGGGCCACGGCCGCCACCGAGGAGCCGGCGTCGAAGAAGACGGTCTGACCGGCCTCGACCTGTCGGCTGGCCCACTCGGCCATGGCCCGTTTGGCCTGGTCGGCCTGGCCCGAGCGCTGGCTGAGCGAGGTCTCCGGGCCGCCCCGGGCCACCGCCCCGCCGTAAGTCCGGACCAGTTGGCCGTCGGCGCTGAGCCGGGCTAGGTCGCGCCGGATGGTGGAGGCGGTGACGCCGAAACGGGCCGCCAAGCGCTCGACCTCGGCCTGCCCCAGATCTTGGACCGACTCCAAGATGAGGCGCCGGCGCTGGGCCGAGTCGCCCCGCCGCAGCGGGCCGCCGGAGGCCGGGGCCCGGCCGGGGACCGGCTCCAATCGGGTCCGCCGCCGTCGGACGGCTGGGTCGCGCCCTGTCATCGGTCTCCTTCGTGCCCTGGCTTCAGCTCGGTTCGAACTCGCCCTGGAGTCGGTCGGTCGGTCCGAAGCGGGCCTCAGAACGGGGCTGGGGAGGACGCCGGCGACTCCCCCCAGGCCCGCCCTAACCCGCGGTCGGCGCCAAAGCGGCGGCCTGGAACAGGGCTTCGACCATGCTACGCGGGTCGACCCGCCCGCTGCCGGCGATGTCGAAGGCGGTGCCGTGGTCGACCGAGGTGCGGATGACGGGCAGGCCGACCGTGATGTTGACGCCTGACTCGATGCCCAGGACCTTGACCGGGCAGTGGCCCTGGTCGTGGTACATCGCCACCACCAGGTCGTAATCCCCCCGCACGGCTAAGTAGAACAAAGAGTCGGCCGGCCAGGGGCCGGTGACGTCGATGCCCTCGGCCCGGGCCAACTCGACGCCCGGGGCGATCAGACGTTCCTCCTCGCCATAGCCGAACAGGCCGTTCTCGCCGGCGTGCGGGTTGATGGCGCAGACGCCGATCTTGGGCGCCGGCCCGACCCGGCTGAGGGCCTGGTGGCCGCGACGGATGGTGCGATGGACCAAGCCGGGCTCGATCCGGGCCACGGCGTCGAGCAGGCCGACGTGGGTGGTGACGTGGATGACTTTGAGCTGGGGCGAGGACAACATCATCGAGACCTCGGGCGTGCCGGTCAGGTGGGCCAACAGCTCGGTGTGACCGGGGAAGTCGTGGCCGGCCAGCTTGAGAGCGGCCTTGTTGATGGGGGCGGTGCAGATGGCGCCGACTCGGCCGGCCTGGGCCAGTTCGGCGGCCCGGGCGATGTAGCGATAGGCCGCCTCCCCGGCCAGCCGGCTGAGCTGGCCGAAGGGCAGGTCGGGCGGGATCAGACCGAGGTCGATGACCGCCACCTGGCCAGGCCCGGGTAGGGCCTGCTCCAATTCGGCCACCGCTTGGACCTCGGCTCTAAGGCCCAAGATGTCCAAGGCTCGACGCAACCGGGCGGCGTCGCCGACCACCACCGGGCGGCACCGGGCCAAGACCTCGGGAGCGAGCACGGCGGCGGCGGTCACCTCCGGCCCCACCCCGGCGGCGTCGCCCATGGTGGTGGCGATCAGCGGAAGACTCATCAGTTTGCCTTTCTCTCCTCAGTCGGCGACGCTGTCGCCCCGGCGCCAGCGGATGGTCCGCTCGAGCATCAGCGCCAGCGAATCGATTGGGCCGAAACTGCCCGGCCGAGTGGCGACCAGACGACCGTCGTCGGCCAACGACACCACCGCGCCGGGATGGACTTGGGCCAGCGGCCGCAACCAGGTCGAGCCGGCGGCGTCCAACAGGGCCCGGGCGGTCGCGCCGCCGGTGGCGACGCAATCGGCCCGCGGCTGCCAAGCCAGGGCCCGGCGGACGACCAGACCAGCGGCCCAGCCGTCGTCCAGACCTTGGCCCGGAGTCGGCGCGGACGAGACGAAGACCCGCACCTGGGGCGAGCGGGCGTCCCCAGCTGTCAGGTCGGCCGGGCCGGGGCCGACCATTGGGTCGGACGGGTCGACCGTCTCGACCGGGTGGCCGGCTCGGCTCAACCATTCGACCTGGGCTCGGGCGCCAGGCTCGGTCGAGCCGACCAGAACCGCCACCGGCCGTCGATCGGCCACCACCCCGGCGGCCGGGTCGAAGTCGGTTCCGACGGCGGCGCCGTCGTAGTCGGTTCCGGCGGCGGCTTCGTAATCGGCCCTAGCGGCGGCCCGCCGACGGCCGAGGGCGGCGGCCACCCCGCCGCTGCCGATGACCAACCGGTCGGGCCAAGCTTCGAGGACGGCCGCGATCCGGTCCAGGTCGGATTGGTCGACGGCGTCGACCAAGGGCAGACGGCCGGCGGCCCAGAGGGCGCCCAGACTGTCTGACAAAGCCTGCTCAGAGTTGCGCACAACGCGCAGATCGACCAGGGACGCCACCGCGGCCAGGCAGGCCAGCAGATCGAGCTCGCCGCCGGCGTCAGCCGGCCGCTGGAGCCGACCGGCTTCGACCGTCCGACCCAGTTCGGGCAAGGCGGGGACCAAGACGGCCGGCCCCCAGCCGGCCAAGGCGACGACCTCGGCCACCGTGTTACCGCGCCACAGGGAGTCGATCTTCTTCAACCGCCGGCCCGCGGCTCCGACCCAGTGGCGGGCCGCCGTCATGGCTGCGCTCAAGCGGGCGGCGGCTAGGTCCGCTGGCAAGTCTCGACAGTTCAGATCGAGGCTGGCGATGGCGCTGTCGACGCTGGCCAGAGCCGACGGGTCCAAGACCACTTGGGCCGCCTCGCCGCCGTCCGGGCCGAGACCGGCCAGAGCGGCCGCGGCTTCGACCGCGCCGGTCAGATCGTCGGCCACGACGACCTGGCCGGGAAGCCTGCTCATGGGGGTTCCTCCGCTGTCCGGGCCGGTCGAACCGGTCCGACCGGTTCCCAGCGATCTGTCGTGGCAGCGCTCGAGGCCAGCCCGAACGCGCGGTTCACGCTAACAGTTTTGCGCGGAATGCGCAAAACTGTTAGCGTGACGTCATCGCCTGACGGTGCTCCAAACCAATCCCGTAGCCGTCTAGGCGTACCGCGAACAAAGGAGTTGAGCATGTCAAACGATAAGGCTTGGGCGCCAGAGCGCCGCGCCCCGTTGCCGGGGGTGGAATATGAGGAAGGCGAGTTCGGCGCCGTCGCCTCACTGACCACGACCGACGTGGTCCAGGCCATCGGCCTGGTCAAGCAAGGCAAGGTCTACGACCTCGACTGCGGCCGTTGGCACGCCATGCCGCTGATGGCGGTCCATCCGCCCTTCCAGGTCCTGACCTACCGGTCCGCCTCTGGCATGGACGTGGTCGGCGACATGGACGAATGGCGGGGCGAGAACCCGGTCCACATGGCCGTCAACACTGAGATCATCATGGGCACCACCCACACCGGCACCCACCTCGACGCGCTTTATCACATCACCTGCGGCGACGACAATCACGCTTACGGTGGCTACAAGAACGCCGATCATCTGGGCGACTTCGGCCCGACCAAGGCCGAAGCCTCCTCGATCGCGCCCATCATCACCCGGGGCGTCCTGGTCGACATGACCAAGACGACCGGCGGCCAGCCCTTGCCGGCCGGTTACGTCGTCTCCTTGGACGAGTTCCTGCAGGTGGTCCAAGCCAACCGGATCGAGTTCAAACCCGGCGACGCCGTCTTGATCAACACCGGCTGGTTGACGGTCTGGACGGCCGACGCCGACACCCAGTCCAAGCACGACGGCGCCGGCATCTCGCTCGAGGTGGCGATCTACCTGGCCGACCAGGGCGCCGTGGTGGTCGGGGCCGACCAAGGCACGGTCGAGGCCAACCCGTCGCCCGACCCGCTCAACCCGCACCCGGTCCACATCGGGCTGTTGGTCGAGCGCGGCGTCCACCTGCTGGAGAACGCCTACTTGGACGACCTGGCCCGCGACCAGGTGACGGAGTTCCTCTTCGTCTGCCTGCCCCTGCGCATCCGGGGCGCCACCGGCTCCTGGGTCCGCCCGGTCGCCATCGTCTGACCACCTGGACGACGCTGACAGGGGGCCCGTCGGATTCCGGCGGGCCCCCTGCGTCAATCCACTTCGGCGTGGCGATACGATTCGTTCATTTTGAACATACTATTGATCTAAGTGTGCATTCCTGGCAAGATTAGGGCATGATCACCTTCACCATCTCCCCCGACACCGTCCGCGCCGAGCCGCTGCCAGACCGTCCTGATCTGCCCACCTGGGCGCGCGACGCCTTGAGTTTCGTGGTCAAGGCCGGCCAGGCCGGCGAGACGGTCAGCCTGGAGGCACGTCTCGAGACCATGACCCCAGCCGAAATGGCAGACCGCCTGGGCATCTCCCGCCCGACGGTCTCCCGACGCATCGCGGAAGGGAGCATCCGCTCAGTCAAGATCGGCAACCGGCACCGGATCCCCGTGGCGGAGTTCGAACGATACAGAAGCCAACTGTTGCAAGACATGGCCGATCACTACATGGATGACATCGAGGCCGATCTACTTGCCTGACCCATTCCTCATTTTTCTCGACGCCAACGTCTTGGCCAAACCTGTCACCCGGACTCTGCTGCTCGCCGGAGCCGAAAAGAGCGGCTATCGCCCCGTTTGGAGTGAGACCGCCGTGATCCAGGCCGATCGGCATCTTGGGTCTGGCCGCACTCCGGTCTCCGACCTGTCTGTCCGCTTCGGCTGGCTCACGACACCAGCGGGAGCGGGAGCCGACAGGTTCTCCGCCACAACTCCTGAAGACCGTCAGATACTCGCCGACGCGCATACCGCTGGGGCTCTGTTCTTGATCACTGAGAACGTGGACGACTTCGCGACGGTCAACCTCGTGGAATGCGGCCTGTCGGCTGTGACCGCTGATTTATTCATGGCCGCCCGCTTCTCGGCCACGGCCTACCAGGAGGCGCTGACGGTCCTGACCGCGCACCGTGTCCGTCCACCTGACACCCCGGCGGAGATGCACCGGGCTTTGGGCCGCCAGCACCCCAGACTGGCCAGCCGCTACGCCCACGTCTTCCGAAGCCAACTCCAAGCGCCGGCCCATCCGGAGCCGAAGTTCTTGTTCCGAGGTGATCGCTGCCTGTACTGCGGACAGAGGCAGGACTCACCCCCAGGCCTGGAATCGGGCCGATGTGACAGTTGTTGAACTATTGGAGGGCGGGACGCGAGAAGTCATGCCTCGTTGGAATGACGTGCCCAACCCCTAGAAGAGTGTCCACCGAAAATTTGCCGGATCGGTCTGGCCCGGGACCAGGTGACGGAGTTCCTCTTCGTCTACCTGCCCCTGCGCGCCCGGGGCGCCACCGGCTAAGACGCCGAGGGGTCCGCCGGTCGGACCGGCGGACCCCTCAGGACGATCAATCAGTCAACGATCCGACCTCACCGAGGCGGTGTGATGGCCTCCAGTTCGGCCCACAGGTTGAACATCTCGGTGATGGGGCCGTCGACTATCTTCTGGCGCACCTCCCAGAAACGGTTGTAGAAGTCGACGTACTCCGGCCGGGGCTGGAAGGACTTGGTCTCTTGGGTCCAAGCCTTGGCCGTGGCCTTGACGTCGGCGATGTGGCCGGAGCCGTGGGCGGCGATCAGGCAGTTGCCCAAGGCGCCGGTGTCCTGGGTGTTGATCAGGTAGTAAGGCGTGTGCAGCATGTCGGCCTTGATCTGGTTCCAGAAGGGCGAACGAGAGCCGCCGCCGACGCCGTAGACACGGTCGTAGGTGATGCCCTGCTCCTCCAGCGAACTGAGGAAGAGGCGGTACTCACAAGCCACGCCCTCCAACATGGCCCGCCACATGTGGGCCTGGTTGTGAGCCGGCGTCAAGCCCAGGTAAGCGGCCTTGGCGTTGGGCCAAGACGGCGTCATGGTGCCGGTCAGGTAAGGCAGGAACAAGCTGGCCTCGGCCCCGGCCGGGGTGGACTTGGCGATGGCGTCCATCATGGCGTAAGCCGGGCCGATGCCCTTCATGTTGAGGATGCCGTCGCGGTACCACCCGAGCGAGTAGCCGCCCGACGAGGTGCAGCCCCACAGGCAGAGTTGGTCGGACCAGACGTACTTGCTGGTGACCAAGACTTTGTTGTTAACGGCGGCCTGGAAGTCCTCCAAGATGAAGGTCATGATCGAAGCCGTGCCGGAGACGTCGAAGGCCTGGCCGGCCTCGGTCAGGCCGGCGCCCAGGGTCGAGGCCATCAGGTCGCCGGCCCCGGCCACCACCGACGTGCCCTCGGCCAAACCGGTCAGCTCGGACATTTCTTTGCAAACCTGTCCGATGACTTCGAACGGGGAGACGATACGGGGCAGAATGTCCATCGGCAGGCCGTACATCTTGAATTGACGCTCGGACCACTGGTCATTCTTGAGATCGAAACCAATGAGCCAGCCGGAGGCGTGGGCCCAGTCGACATAAGCGTCTTTGGCTTTCAACCCGGCCAGTTTGCTGAGGACGAAGGGAGCGATGTTGAGGAATTTCTTGGCCTTTTCCACATACGGGATCTTGTTCTTGTACAACCACCGCATCACCATCGGCACGCAATCCGGGCCGACGCCCCATTTGGCCGATTCCTCGACCCAAATCGGCTCCATGGTGTCATTGACCTCTTTGGCCTCGGCCTGGGCCCGCATGTCCAGATAAGGGATGAAAGGGCCGACCGGATTGAGGTCGTCGTCCACTGGCACGGTGCCGTCCACCACGCCGGAGGCCGAGATGGCTTTGACCGAGCTACCCGGCACGCCGGACTTGGCCAAGACGGCCCGGATGCCGGTGACGATGTTGGTGAAGTACTGATTGGCGTCCATCTCGACGAAGCCGGGCTTGGGCACGTTGGTCTGGACCTCTTCGAACCATTCGGCCAAGCATTGGCCGTCGATGTCGTACAAGGCCACCTTGGTGCCCATGGTGCCGCAGTCGAAACCGATGAAACAGTCTGTCATTGGATGATCACTCCTCGTGACGATAATGCTGGCGAATTCGCGGTGACGGACTGGCCCGGCCATCTGGATGGCGACGGAACGTACGACGAGAAGGGCCGCCCGGATAACTCAGGAACGCGACCCCAAGAATCTCAATAGTCACCCACTCAACGCGCCTTTGCGTTGTGTTGTATTCGATTATATAAAATCGTCCCACTAATGCGCCGATTTGATTGCAGTGTATCAGATCGGACCAAGCTGAACAAGGGTAATAGCGTGGTTTTTCAAGCTCCGCCTAGCTCACAGAAATGGTGCTGGGCGGCTGATCCAATATTAACCGTTGATCCATCGCCCCCACTCAATTAACGTGGACCGGCCGGCTGAATGGACCCTGGGCCGGAGCGCGGCCGGCTCGACGCCCACAAGAACGCCGTCAGGTCGGCCGGGTCTTGGGCCAGGACGGCGTCCAACTCGGCGGTGGCCCGAGCCGTCTCACCCCGCAGTTGGGCCACTTGGGCCCGCAGCAACCCGAGCCGACGGCGGCTCTGAGCGGCCAGGTCGGGGGTGAAGACCATCAGATCGGGCAAGGAGGTGGCGAAATAATCGACCGCCGGCTCGGTGGCGGCTTGCTGATCGACGAACCGGGCCAGCCCGTCCAGCAGGCGCTCGGCCTGCTCCGACCAGCCCAGCCGACGGCAGGCCAGCACCGAGTGGTACGTCATCTCGGAGTGGGGACGGTGCGCCATGGCCTGGAAGTCGCCCCTCTGATCGGCCGCCCGCTCCCACCAAGACCGGGCTTCAGCCTCTTGGCCCAACTCCGCCAAGGCGTCGCCCAGGGCCAGCCACAGGTCGGAGGCGTTGGCCAGAGGGTGGCGGGCCTCGCCCAAGCTGTCCGGCGGGTCGAGGGCCGAGCGCAGCAATTCGACCGCGTCCCGGCCGCCAGTTCGGCGGGCCAAGAGGGCGTGGGCGTGCTCCCAAGCCGCCAAGGCGACCCCCTCGCCCCCCTCCCAAGGCGTGAACTGACGACCGGACAGCAGTTCGACCGCCAACTCGGGGCGGTCCGACAGACAGGCCAGTTCGGCGCATTGGATGGTCAGGTCGTCACGTTGGGCCACCAAGTCGGGCCGCTCCGACAGGGCCTGTAGCCGCTGCCGCGGGGTCGCCCCCAGACGGGCTTGGATCTGATCGTGTTCGAAGCGCAATTTGGCGTCGTCCGGGCGCACGGCCAAGGCCCGGTCGTACCAGTGGGCCGCCGCCGCCGGATCATGGTTCTGGTTGTGAGCCGCCATGGCCAGATTGCGCAAGCAGACAGCGTCGCTCGGGTCGCCCTCCGCCGCCCGCCGCCAGTGCTCCTGAGCCTGGTCGGTCCGCCCGACGTGGTACGACCAATGCCCCAGCAGGGCGTGGGCCCTGGGGTCGTCCGGCTCCGCCGCCAAGGCCGCCCGCACCACCTCGACGTCGTCCAACCGGACCAGGAAGCAGCCGGTCGGGTCGTGCTCCCGGGCCGCTCGGCGAGCCTGGGCGGCCGGTCCAGGTCGGCCCAGCCGGTCCAACGCGAAAGCCCGGTAGTAATGCAAGAGCGGCCCGGCTTTAGTCAATCCAACATTGACATTACCTCGAGCCAGCGCCAGCCCCCGCTCGGCCACCCGCAGGGCGTCCAGACAAGCCCCGACGCCGAGGTACTCCACCACCAGATCGATCGAGGTCTGCGGGTCGGTCTCCAAAGGCTGACCGGCCAAGTCGCGGGCCCACCAATCCAAGGGATCCAACGACAAGGTCTGGGCCACCACCTGGTCGGCTCGGTCGGCCAGTCCGAAGCGGCGTAGAGCCACGGCCAACAGGTCCCGGGCCTGCAAATGGGCGCCGTCCCGGGCCACCACCTCCTCCAGATGGGCCAGAGCCTGCTCCAAGCGTCCAGTCCGTAGCTCCAACCGGGCCGCCGCCACCAGACCGGGTTGGTGCCAAGCCGCCGTCCAAGCCGACTTGACCAAGGCGTCCAAGGCGCCTTCGTCGTCGCCCAAGCGCCCCAGGGCCAGTCCCAGCAGATAGTGCGGTTCGCCGTCATATGGATTCAAATTGTGCGCGGTCAGCCGTCCGACGGCCGCCCGGGCCAGTTCGGCCGCCTCCTCGAACCGACCCTGCCGGTAGCGCCGGGCCGCCAACATGGCGCCGCCGCGGGAGTCCCCCGGGTCCCGCCGCAGCGCCTCCCGCAGGTAGTCCTCCGGCGAACGGGTGGCGTGGCGGTACTGCTCCAGATGCCGGGCCGCCAAATCGAGGCCTTCGACCGTCTCGATCCGGTCCGGGCTCGGCACGGGGTCGGCCGGCCAGGCGGCGGCCGTCTGGCTGACCCGCCGGCCGCTCCAGCGCCAACCGACCAGCCGCTCGCCGTCCTGCCACAGCTCGACCTCCAAACGGTCCAGCGCCACCGGCCGCTCCAACTCGATCCGGACCATCCAAGGGTCGGCTGGCGACAGGTCGCCCCAGCCTTGCCACAGCCCGGCGCCGGTCGCGTCGGTCAGGCGCAACTGGCAGCCGGGCCGGTCCCGGGTCACCGCCGCCCCCAGCGACAGCGCCGAGACCGCCTGACCGCCGTCCAGCGGAAGCGGCTGAGCCGCCTGGTCCAACGGTTGGACGGCCAAGGCGGCCGCCAAGGTGGCGGCTTGGACCGGTCCGATCCGACGGATCGGATACCAATACTGGGAGAAGGTCTTGGTCTCGCCCGGAGCCAGGAAGGAAAAATCGGGCTGGTTGTCGGTGTAAGCGCCGGACATCAGTTCGACGTAGGGCCCGTCGCCGTCCGTCAGCTGCCGGTCCCAGGCCCACCCGAAGGGAGAGTTGCCCCAGGTCCACTGTTTCTTGCCCGGAGCCACCCGGTGGTCGGCCCAGGCCACGAAACCAGCCTTAAGGGCGTGGTCGTAACCGCCGAAGAAATCGCCCTGCGAGCCCACGCACATGTACGACGTCGGCGCCGGAATGTTGCGGTACCAGTCGATCCGGTCCGCCTGAGGGTGCTCGGCGTCGACCCGGGCCGGGTAGTCCACGCCGTAGTAGGCGGCGCTGGCTTTGGGGAAGGTGACGGTGGCGCGCTTGGCGTGGTCGGCCATGACGTCGACGTCGGGTGGGAAGAAGGACTGGTAGTGGTCCCCGGCCGCCGCCGCCAGGTTCGACCACCACAGGAAGGTCTGAGGCAGGACCGAGCGGTTGTAGCAGCGCACCCTCACCTCCAGCACCGAACTGCCCGGCCGTAGCCTGACGCCATGCATCCCCTTCATGCGGTCGAAGGGATCGTGGTCGGAGCACCACAAGGTGACCGAACCGTCGTCGGCCGCCTCGATCTGGTGGTCGACCGGCAGGAAGGTGGCCGGACGGTGGTGCTGGGGCCAGTTGAACTCGACGCCGCCCGAGATCCAAGGCCCGGCCAATCCGACCAGGGCCGGCTTGATGACATTGTTGCGGTAGACGAAGTCGTAGCCATTGGTGCGGTCCTGGCCGATCTGGATCCGCCCGCCCAACTCGGGCAACACCATCAGGCGCAAGAACTCGTTCTCCAGGTGGACGGCCTGCCAGCGCTGGGGCGACCGGATCCGTGAGACCCGGTCGATGAACGGCAGCGGATAGACCGTCCCGGAGGAGCCTTGGAAGACCCGCCGCTCGAAGTAAGCCGGGTAGGGGTCGGGCTCCCCCACCGGGTAGGTCTCGATCTCGACCGGCTGGCTCCAAACCGCCACCGCGGCCCGCTCCAGCCGGGCCGGGCGGCGGGGCAGGACGATGCGCGGGGCCGGATGGTCGGGCTGGGCCGGGCCAGCGGGGCGCTCCGACCGTCCGGCCGGGTCGGCGGCGGGGGCGAGGCCCCCGGCGGGGTCGGTCGACGGCTGTGGCATGCCCTCGAACGTAGCGGCGGGCGCGGGCCGCGTCCCATGCCCGATCGCACTGTCCACCTGGACAATCCTGCGATAGCGGGCCAGAATCGCGGCATGGGCAAAGCCGATGGCTTCAGTGGGCAACGCATCCAGGTGCTGGCCCGACCGGTCGTGCGGGAGGCTCTGACCCGGCCCGTCACCGGCGCTCTGGTGGTGACCGACTGCGGCTATTTCCCAACCGCCGCCGACCACTGGCGCGAACGTCCGCACGGCTCGCCGGCGGCCATCTTCATGGTCTGCACGGAGGGCGGCGGTTGGGTCGAACTGGGAGATCAGCGCCACAGCGTCACGACCGGACAGGTCGTCGTCGTGCCGCCCGACCAGCCCCACCGTTACGGGGCCGACGCCCAGCACCCGTGGACGATCTGGTGGGCCCACGTCACCGGCGCCGACACCGCCGGCCTGCTGGAGGCGGCCGGCGTCACAGCCGCCACGGCGGTCTTCAACGTGGCCGACCCCCCGCGCCTGGCCCGGCTGGTCGAACTGGCCTTGGAGTTCATGGAGCGCGACGCCTCGCCGGCCTCCCTGCAGGGCGCGGCCGGAGCGATGTGGCAGCTGCTGGCCCTGCTGCCCAGCCAGCGGCGCGCCCCTCGCGACCGGCCCGATCCGATCGCCGGCGTCCTGCGCCTGCTGCGGGACCAGCCCGAACGGGCCTTCTCCGTCGACCAGCTGGCCGAGTCGGCCATGCTGTCGACCTCCCACTTCGCCGCCCTCTTCCGCAAAGCCACCGGCTGCGGCGTGCTGCAGTACCAGACCAGCCTGCGCATGAACAAGGCCCGCGTCTTGCTCGACTCGACCGACTGGCCCATCACCAAGGTGGCGCGCCAGGTCGGCTACCACGACCCGTTCTACTTCTCGCGTAAATTCCACCAGACCCACGGGCTCAGCCCGACCGAGTACCGGGCCGCCGCCAAGGGCTGACGGCCGCTCCAACCGCCTGGTCCGAGGGGGCGTTCATCGTTTTGTCCAGGCACATCGTCCGAACCTGCATTCGCCCGGCGACCGCGCCTTACGTACGGTCGGATCAGATCGACCACCCCTCGCTGACGAAGGAGTCATCGAAATGTACAAACCCAAACGATTGGCCGGCGCGGTCTGCGCTCTGGCCCTGACCTCGACCAGCCTGGCTCTGGGCGCCTGCTCCGACGTGTCCTCGGGCGACGACGGATCCGACGGCACGACCGGGACCATCCATCTGACCCAGTGGTACCACGAGTACGGCCAGACGGGCACCCGGGACGCGGTCGAACGCTACGCCGCCGAATACTCCCAGGACCACCCCGATGTGACCGTCGAAGTGGTCTGGATCCCGACCGACTACGACACCAAGCTGAACGCCGCTCTCTTGGCCGGCCAGGGGCCCGACATCTTCGAGTCGACGCCGTTGGGCGAACGCATCTGGGCCGGCCAAGTCGCCCCTCTGGACGACATCTTCGGGGCCGAACTGTCCGACTTCAACCCCAATAACATCGCGGCCATGTCGGTCGACGGCCAGGTCTACGGCATCGCCACCCAAGACGGCACCGGCCTGCTCTTCTACCGCAAGTCTTTGTTGGCTCAGGCCGGGATCGCACCGCCTCAGACCATGGACCAGCTGATCGCGGCGGCCGAGCAGCTGACCACATCGACCCAGAAGGGCCTCTTCATCGGCAACGATGGCTGCTCCAGTGGAAATCTACCTTGGATATCGATCTGGGCCTCCGGCACCGAGATCATCAGCCAGGACGGCCGCCTGGTGCTCGACGTCGACCGTACCGCTCAAGCCTTCAGCAAGCTGAAGGAATTGTGCAGCAGCAACTCGCTCTTGTTGGGCGCCCC
Organism: Propionibacteriaceae bacterium; assembly: GCA_031267645.1. Classification (GTDB taxonomy): domain Bacteria; phylum Actinomycetota; class Actinomycetes; order Propionibacteriales; family Propionibacteriaceae; genus WQYJ01. Next base: position 51,637 of record JAIRYW010000058.1, on the reverse strand, counting down.
GCAGGACTGGTGGGACTCCTCCGCCTTCATCGACGGCTTGGCCGCCATGCAGTGGGGCGGCCAATGGACCCTGCCTCAGGTCCAAGAGGCGCTGGGCGATGATTTCGGGGCCGTCCCCTGGCCCGCTCTCGACTCGGACGGCCAGCCCGCCACCTGGTACGGCGGTTGGTACGAGCAGGTCAACGCGGCCTCGCCCAACGTCCAAGCGGCCAAAGACTTCGTGCGCTGGCTCTGGATCGAGAACGTGGCCGCTCAAACCGAGTGGCAGACGGCCTTCTCCAGCACCACGCCGGTGCGCTTCAGCATCATCGACTCGGTCGACGAGTTGAAGTCCGGGGTGGCGCGCGACTTCGTCGACGCCCAGGTCGACTACGGCCACCTCTACGGCGGTCCCTACTGGACCTCCGCCATCGAATTGTCCATCACCACCGCCTTGAACAACATCATCCGCGACAACGCCGACCCGGTGGCCGAAGTGACCCGCTGCGCCGCCACCATCCAATCGGAGCTCGACCGCATCGCGGCGGAGTCCAAGATCGGCTGAGCCATGACTGAGACAGGCCAGCGCGTCCGGCGGCGGCGCACGGCGCGGACCTTCTGGAGCTTCGTCGCTCCGATGGCCCTCGGCGTGACGATCTTCGTCTTGACACCCATCGTCTGGGGACTGACGTTGTCGTTCTCCAGCGCCCAAACCACGATCAGGCCGACCCGTTTCGTCGGACTGGCCAACTACCTCCAGATCCTGAGCGACCCGGCCTTCCGTCACTCCCTGGTCCTGGTGGTGGTCTTCGCCCTCCTGATCGTGCCGGGCACGCTGGCCCTCTCCCTCTGCCTGGCCCTGTTGGTCAACGCCACGCCCTGGGGCAAGGGAATCTTCCGAACCATCTTCTTCATCCCGACGGCCTGTTCCTACGTGGTGGCCTCGGCCGTCTGGCGCATGAGCCTGTTCAACGGCTTGCCCACCGGCCTGGCCAACCGGGTGGCCGGCTGGTTCGGCCAGGACCCGGTGGCTTGGATCGGACAACTCGACCCGCCGTTGTACTGGTTCGTCCTGGTGACAGTCAGGCTGTGGCTCCAGGTCGGCTTCTACATGATCATCTTCACGGCCGGCCTGCAAGAGATCCCGCAGGAGCTCTACGAGGCCGCCCGGATCGACCGGGTGCGCAACGTCTTCCAAGAGCTGCGCTACATAACCTTGCCGCTGCTGCGCAACACCACCATCTCCGTGGCGGTGGTCTGCCTGATCGGCGCCTTCCAGGCCTTCGACGAGTTCTACAACATCCTGGGGTCGGCCGGCGGCGGCGCCCAGGGCAACCTCAGCCTGGCCATGCCGCCGTTGGTCTATCTCTACTCGATCGCCTTCCGGGGCCAGAATTACGGCTTGGGATCGGCCGGGGGTTTCGTCCTGACCATCGTCATCGTGGTCTTCACCCTCGTCCAAGGAAAGCTGTTGGGGCTGAACCGTGGCCAGAACAACTGACGCCCACCGCCGTCGGGCCGGTCGAGTCGGACGGCGCGTCGCCTTGTACGCCGTCTTGATCGGGCTCAGCCTGCTCTTCCTGCTGCCGTACTACATCATCCTGCGCAACGCGCTGAGCACACGGGCCCAGATCACCGGCTTCCAGTGGGTCTGGTTCCCGTCCCACCCCGACTGGTCCAACCTGGCCGATCTGCTCCACGCCTCCTCGCCGGTGCTGCGGGCCATGCTCAACTCGGCCGTGATCGCCACCGTCCAGACCGTCGCCCAACTGGCGGTGGCGGCCACCGCCGGCTATGGCCTGGCGCGGATCGGCTACCGGCACGCGAACAAAGTCTTCCTGCTGCTGTTGGGCACTTTGATGGTGCCCAGCGCGGTCACCTTCGTGCCCACCTTCGCGGTCGTGGCCGCACTGGGCTGGATCAACACCCTGCTAGGCATCATCATGCCGGGCGTCTTCAGCGTCTTCACCATGTTCATCTTCCGGCAGGCCTTCTTGGACTTCCCGCGTGATTTGGAGGAGGCCGGACGGTTGGACGGCCTGGGGCCGTGGGGCGTCTTCCTGCGCGTCGTCTTGCCCAACTCAGTCGGAGTGACGGTGGCCCTGGGGACCATCAGCTTCATCTGGAGCTGGAACGGATTCCTCTGGCCTTTGGTGGTGGGTCAGGACGAGTCGACCTGGACCATCCAAGTGGCCTTGTCCACCTTCCTCAACTCGTACAACCTCAACCTGCCCGGCCTGTTCGCGGCCTCCTTGCTCAGCGTCCTGCCGGTCATGTTGCTGTTCTTGGTCTTGCAACGCCACATCGCCCAAGGCGTCAAGATGTCCGGCCTGAAAGGATGAGACATGGCCACGACCTACGATCCCGACAATGCCTTGGCCCCCTGCCCGCCGGCGGGCTGGAACTCGTACAACAGCTTCGGCGGGGTCTACCCCATGCCCGACGACGTCGACCCGGATCTGCCCGGCGGAGTCGGTTTGGACCAGCGCGTCATCGTCCAGACGGCCGAGGCGATGGTCTCCAGCGGGCTGCTCCAAGCTGGTTACGTCTATCTCAACCTGGACGACCGCTGGCAGGATCCGCGCCGGCCGCGTGACGCCGCCGGAATTCTGAGAGCCGACCCCCGGCGTTTCCCCGACGGCATGGCGGCGCTGGGCCGCCGTCTGCACGAGCTGGGCTTGAGATTCGGTCTCTACACCATCGCCAATCAGCTGGCCTGCGGCGGCGAGGAGGGCTCGGGGCCGGACGGTTTCCCGCTCACCGGCAGCCTGGGACGGGAAGTGGTCGACGCCTGGACCTTCGCCGAGTGGGGGGTGGACTTCCTCAAGATCGACTGGTGCGGAGTGGACGAGGCCGGCAACCGGGGCCGGGCCGAGGAGGTCTTCGCCACCTGGAACCAGGCCATCCAGGCCACCGGCCGGCCCATCGTGCTGTCCGCCAGCACTTGGGGCCACGAACGGGAGGTCGCCTGGGCCCCCCGGCTAGCCCATCTCTGGCGCACCGGCGAGGACCTGCCGCCGCGCTGGGAGGCCGTCTGGGAGGCGGCCCACCGTCAGGCCAGCCCGCCCTGGCGCGATGTCTGCGGACCCCAGACCGGTTGGAACGACCCCGACATGCTGGAGGTGGGCCGGCCCGGCTTGAGTCTGGACGAGTCCTGGACCCACCTGGTCTTGGCCGCCCTGACCGCCAGCCCCCTGCTGACCAGCCATGACATCCGCCGCCAAGACCCCGCGATCGCCGCCCTGCTGCTGGACCGCGACATCCTGGCTTTGAACCGGTCCGACGCGCCGGTGGCAACCTTCCAGGCCGAACCCGACGGCTGGGAGGTGTGGCGGCGGACCGGCTCGGACGGCAGCACGCACCAAGCCGTCGTCAACCTGGCCGACCGCCCCCGTCCACTGCCCGACCGACTGGTCCTGCCCGGCCGCGAGATCGGACCGCCGGAACGACTGGTCCTGGGCCAGGCGCCGCCCCACGGCGTCCGTCTGACGGTGGTCGAGGCCGCGCCCCGGCTGGACTGAGGGAGCGGGAATCAGTCGACTTGGGAAGATCAGGAGCCAATGACATGTCGGAGCCAGCAGCGCTCGAACTGGTCCACCTCAGACGAGGCGGGGTCAGCCTGATCGTCAGTCTGGGCCGTGACGGCCGTTCGCTGCCCCAGATCCTGTGCTGGGACCTCGACCTGGGACCGCTGGAGCAATCTGAATTACGTGATTTGCGCGACGTTTTGGGCACACCGGTGACCGACGGGCTGAACGACGTCGTGCAAGACCTCAGTTTGCTGCCAGCCTTCGAACGGGGTTGGCTGGGACGCCCCGGGGTGAGCGGGTCGCGTCAGGGCGACGATTGGTCGCCAGCCTTCCGCACCACCGCCTGCCAGGTCGACCAGACCAGCGACTCGGCCTCGCTCCAGGCCTGGGCCAGCGACCCGGCGGCCGGGCTCTCGGTCCGGATCGATTTGGAGTTGACCCCCAGCGGCCTGCTCCGGGCCAGGGCCCAGCTGACCAACGACGGACCGACCCGGCCCGGCTCGGCCACAGACCGCCCCTGGCGGGTCGACGCCGTCCGTTTGGCCTGGCCGGTCCCAGCCCAGGCCACCGAATTGATGGACTTGACCGGGCGTTGGGCCAAGGAACGGATCCCTCAACGTCTGCCCTTCAGCGTCGGCTGCCACTCTCGTGAGTCCCGCTTGGGCCGCCCCGGACTGGGCGCGCCCCTACTCTTGATAGCCGGCCAAGAGCGTTTCTCGTACCGTCAGGGCCGGGTTTGGGCCGTCCACCTGGGCCACAGCGGCAACCAGGAGCTGTACGCCGAGGCCACTCCCAACGGCGGACGGGTGCTGGGCGGCGGAGAGCTGCTGGGTCCGGACGAGATCGTCTTGGCCCCCGGGCAGTCGTACACCAGCCCCTGGCTGTACGGATCGGTCGGCCAGGGGCTGGACCAGATGTCCGGGCGCTTCCACCAGTTCATCCGCCGCCAAGCCGGCCCCCGCCGCCCCCGGCCGGTCGTGCTCAACACCTGGGAGGCGGTCTACTTCCAACACGACCAGGCCAAACTGATGGCCCTGGCCGAGCGGGCCGCCGCCCTCGGCGTGGAACGTTTCGTGTTGGACGACGGCTGGTTCGGGGCCCGTCGCGACGACCGCCACGGACTGGGCGATTGGACGGTGTCCGAACAGGCCTGGCCCCAGGGCCTGGGGCCCCTGATCCGCCACGTCCGCTCCTTGGGCCTGGATTTCGGCTTGTGGGTGGAGCCCGAGATGGTCAACCTCGACTCCGACCTGGCCCGCCGCCACCCGGACTGGCTGATGCGGACCTCGGGCCGGCTGTCCTACCCGACCCGGCACCAATACGGCCTCGACCTGACCTGGCCCGAGGCCTACCAGCACGTCTTGGGCCGGTTGGACGCCCTGCTCCACCAGCACGACATCGCCTTCCTCAAATGGGACCACAACCGACCCTTGGTCGAGGCCGGCCACAGCTCGGACGGGCGGCCGGTCACCCACCGGCAGGTGGCGGCCTGGCACGAGATGTTGGCCGAATTGAAGCGCCGCCACCCCGGCTTGGAGATCGAGTCCTGCGCCAGCGGCGGCGGGCGCGTCGACCTCGGCGTCCTGCCGTTGGTCGACCGTTTCTGGGGCTCGGACTGCAACGACCCCTTGGAAAGGGCCCTGATCGACCTCCACACCAGTTTGTTGCTGCCGCCGGAGTTCATCGGCGCCCACGTCGGCCCGACGCCGTCCCACACCACCGGCCGGGTCCACTCCTTGGATTTCCGGGCCGCCACCATGGTCTGGGGCCACTTCGGAGTCGAACTCGACCTGACCCGGACCGACCCGGCCGAGGCGGCCCGCCTGGCTTGGTGGATCGACTTCCACAAGACCCACCGCGACCTGCTCCACAGCGGCACGGTGGTCAACTGCGATCAACCCGAGCCGGCCTGGCTGGTCCACGGCGTGGTCTCGCCCGACCAGACCCGGGCCCTCTTCTCGGTCAGCCTGCTGGCCCGCCCCCTGACCTGGCCGCCGCCGCCTCTTAGCCTGGCCGGGCTCGACCCCGAGGCCCGCTACCGGGTCTCGCTGATCGCGCCGGACGGGGTCCTACCCGAGCGGGAGCCGACGCCGGATTGGGCCCGCCGTCGACCGGTCCTGCCCGGAGCCGTCCTGATGGGTCCCGGTCTCCAGCGACCGGCCCCGTACCCGGAATCGGCCTATTTCATCGCCCTCGATCCGGCCTGACCGACCGCCGTGCCCGATTTCATGATCGTGGGCCGGAACGGCCGGGTGCGGGCCTTCATCGACCCTCGCGGGGCCAGCCTGCGCCGGCTGGTGGTGCGGGGCCAGGACTTGGTCGAGACTTACCCCGTCGGTCAAGCGGCGCCGGGCGCGGCCGGGGCCACCCTCTTCCCTTGGCCCAACCGGGTGCGGGACGGCCGCTGGTCCGGCGGCGGCCTCGAACACCAGCTGCCGGTCGACGAGCCGGAGCGGCGGACCGCTTTGCACGGCTTGGTCTGGCGGCGATCCTTCGACCGACTGGACCCGTCCCCGGGACGGTCGGACTCCGACCGCGGCGGCCGGTCGCCCGGTCGACGCTGGGACCACGGGGACGGGAGCCGGCCAAGGCCCGGCCGTCGCCAGCGGGACGACCGGCTGGTCTTGGGCGTCCGGCTGGACCGTCCGCCGGGCTACCCCTTCACGGTCGCCCTCAGCTTGACCTACCAGGTGATCGCGGACGGCCTGGCCGTCGGGGCCGAGACGGTCAATCTGGGGACTGAGCCCGCCCCGGTCGCCCTGGGCTTCCACCCCTACCTCCGGCTGGGCCGGTTGACGGCCGACCAGCTGACCTTGGACGTCTCAGCCGATCTGGCGCTGGATTTCGACGACCGTCTGCTGCCGGTCGGACAGCACGCCGTGGCCGAATCCGGCCCGGACCCGGCCGGCCTGCCCCTGGCCGGGACCAGCCTCAATCACTGTTTCGGCGGGCTGCGCCCCGAACGGGGCCGCTTCCGCCACCGGCTGCTGGGCCCGGACCAAGACGGTCTGGAGTTGAGCGCCGACCTGGCCTTCCGTTGGGTCCAGGTCTACACCTGGCCCGACTTCCCGCGCTCCGGCCAGCCGGTCCCGGCGGTGGCGGTCGAACCCATGACCGCCCCGCCGGACGCCCTCAACTCCGGCCGCGACTTGGTCTGGTTGGCCCCGGGGAAGCGTTGGCGGGCCGGCTGGTCGTTACGCCGGCTGCCCCGACGCCGGGCCGGCCCGGACCATGGCAGAATGTGCCCCACAACTGAATCAGCTCTCGCTGGGGAAAGCCGGTCCGAACCCGGCACTGACCCGCAACGGTAGACCGTCCCGGCCCCAGGCCTTGCAGACGGTGAGTCCGAACACCCATCGAAACGAGCGGCTCCCATCCGTCGAGGTCTACGGGGCGCGGTGAAGGCATGTCGACCATGCCGAGCGGCGGGCCTGAGGATCGCTCATCCGAGAGGCACGCCAGTGTCCATGTCCACCGCCACCGTTCCCACCGGCCCGGTGGCGTCGGTCCGGACCCGGCCCTGGTCGCACTCTCTGCCCCGCGCCCTCCACCCCGGGGCCTGGTGGCTGTGGGCCTTGGGTTGCGCCGTGGCGGCCTCTCGCACCACCAACCCGCTGATCTTGGCCCTGCTGGTGGCGGCCGTCTCAGTGGTGGTGGCCTGGCGCCGGACCGAAGCCCCCTGGGCCATGGCCTTTCGGCTCTACCTCGGTTTGGCCGGCTTCATCGTCTTGGTCCGGGTCGGCTTCCGGATCCTGTTCGGGGCCGACGGCACGACCATCTTGATCGGCCTGCCCCGGATCCAGCTGCCCGAGCCTTTCGCCATCACCTTGTTCGGCCCGGTCTCGGCCGAAGCCTTGCTGAGCGGCCTGTACGGCGGCTGTCAGCTGGGAGCCATGGTGATCTGCGTCGGGGCGGCCAACGCCCTGGCCAACCCCAAGCGCCTGCTGGCGGCGGTGCCGGGGGCGTTGTACGAGTTCGGCGCCGTCCTGGTGGTGGCCCTGTCCGTCTTCCCCCAACTGGCCGAGTCGGTCCAGCGGGTGGCCCGGGCCCGCCGGCTGCGCTCCGGCCAGGGCCGGCGCCATTTCTTACGCCAGGTCATGATGCCGGTGCTGGCCGACTCGTTGGACCGTTCGCTCGACCTGGCCGCGGCCATGGACTCGCGCGGCTACGGTCGGCGGGGCGAGGTGGCGGCCGGCGCCCGCCATCTGACCTCGGTCCTGCTGTTGCTGGCGGCCGGCGGGATGTGCGTGGGGGCTTACGCCGCCCTCGACACCAGCGGCGCCACCCCCGGTTGGCTGGGCGCCGTCGCTCTGGGAACCAGCGCGGTGGTGGCCGGGACGGCCTTCCGCCTGGCCGGCTGGCGGGCCCGGCGCACCCGTTACCGGCCCGACCGCTGGCGGGCGGCGGAAGCCGTGGCGGTGGTCTGCGGCCTGGTCCCGGCCGTGGTCTTGAGCTGGCTGTCCAGCGCCGACCCGACCTTGGCCTACCCGTCCGTCTCGCCCCTGGTCTGGCCCGGTTTGACCGTTCCCGGACTGATCGGCCTGCTGGTGGCCGTCCTGCCGGCTTGGGCCACCCCACCGCCGCCCGACTCGGCCGGTTCCAAGCCTTCCCCGCCGCCAGCCGACTCGACCAGCCCCAAGGCCGTCCCGGCGCCCACCGACCCGACCATCTCCCAAGCCACCCCACCGTCAGCCGACCCGACCAGCTCCGAAGCCGCTTCGCCGCCAGCCGGCCCAGCCGATTCCAGGGCCACCCCGCCGTGCCGTCCCCGACCGGACCCCGCCGCCACCGACCCCGCCCCGCCCGCTCCAGAAGCCGAGGAAGCATGATTCGTTTCAATCAGGTCACCTTCACCCACAGCGGAGCCGACCGACCGACCCTGGTCGGAGTCGACTTCGAGGTGCCGGAAGGTGAATTCGCCCTGGTGGCGGGCCGCACCGGGGTGGGCAAGTCGACTCTGCTGGGGGCGGTCAACGGGCACGTGCCCCACTTCACCGGCGGCCGTCTGGCCGGCCGGGTCGAAGTGGCCGGGTTGGACACCCGCCAACACCAGCCGCGGGATCTGGCCCACCTGGTCGGCGTGGTCGGCCAAGACCCGCTGGCCGGTTTCGTGACCGACTCGGTCGAGGAGGAACTGGCTTACGGCATGGAGCAACTGGGCGTCGCCCCGTCCGTCATGCGGGCCCGGGTGGAGGAGACCTTGGACCTGCTCGGCATCGCCGACCTGCGCGGCCGCACCCTGCGCACCTTGTCCGGCGGCCAGCAGCAACGGGTCGCCATCGGCTCGGTGTTGGCGGCCGGGGCCCGCGTCCTGGTCTTGGACGAGCCCACCAGCGCCCTCGACCCGACCTCGGCCGAGGAGGTGCTGGCTGCCTTGCTGCGGTTGGTGCACGACCTCGGCGTGACCTGCCTGATCGCCGAGCACCGTTTGGAGCGGGTGGCCGAGTACGCCGACCGCATGGTCCTGTTGAGCGGCGGCGGCGCCGTCAGAGCCGGATCGGTGGCCGAGATCATGGCCGACTCCCCGATCGCCCCGCCGGTGGTCGAGCTGGGCCGCCTGGCCGGCTGGTCCCCTCCGCCCCTGTCCATCCGTCAGGCCCGCCGCCTGGCCGGCCCCTGGCGTCAGCGGCTGGCGGCGGCCGACCCGGCTCGCCACCCCCGCGCCCCCGACGGCCCGACCGCCGATCGGCCGCGGCCGCCGGATTCGGACCACTCCGGTTTGAGCGCTCGCGGCCTGACCGTGGTCTACGGCCAGACCGTGGCCGTGCGCCAGGTCGACTTCGACCTGCCAGCCGGTCAGATCACGGTCCTGATGGGTCGCAACGGATCGGGCAAGTCGAGTCTGCTGTGGGCGCTCAGCGGCGTCGGCCCGGTCCGGGCCGGCCGCTGGTCGGTCGACGGCCAGGACTTGGCCGGCGCGCCGGCCGAGACGGTCCGCCGATCCATCCGGCTGGTGCCGCAGAACGCCGCCGACCTGCTCTACCTCGACTCGGTGCGGGCCGAGTGCGCCGCCGCCGACCAGCACGGCCAGCGGCCGGCCGGGACCTGCGCCGAGCTGCTGGACCGTTTGGCCCCCGGCGTCGACCCCGCCCTCAACCCGCGCGACCTGTCCGAGGGGCAACGGCTCTGCCTGGCGGTGGCGGTCCAATTGACTTCTCAACCCCCGGTGTTGCTGCTGGACGAGCCCACCCGGGGCCTGGACTACCCGGCCAAGGCCGCTTTGGGGTCGGTCCTGACCGGATTAGCCGGCCAGGGCCGAGCCATCTGCGTGGCCACCCATGACGCCGAGTTCGCCGCCGCCGTGGCCGACCGGGTGGTGGTGATGGCGACCGGCGAGTCGATCCTGACCGGCCCGGCCACCAGCGTCTTGACCACCTCGGCCATCTTCGCCTCCCAGGTGGCCAAGGTGATGTCGCCCCAGCCCTGGTTGACCGTGGCCCAATTAGCCGACGCCGTCCACCGGGACGCCACCGCCCAGGAGGCCGTATGAGCACCGCCGATCCCCTTGGCGGAGGCCGCTCCGGTCGCTCCGGCCGGTCCGCCCGGCCCATCCCGGTCGGGCCCAAGTCCGCCCTCATGCTGACCTTGGTCTCCCTGGCCGGCCTGGCCATGTTCGCCTGGCCCCTCTTCCGGCCGGCCCAGCCGGCGACCGTCCAACACGCCGGGGACGCCCCCTTCATCTTCATCGTCATCCTGCCCCTGCTGATCCTGCTGGTGATGGTCCAATTGACCGAGCGGGGCATGGACGCCAAGGCCTTGGCCATGCTGGGGGTGTTGTCGGCCGTCATCGCCGCCCTGCGGCCCTTGGGGGCCGGCCTGAACGGCGTCGAGACCGTCTTCTTCCTCATGATCTTGGCCGGGCGGGTCTTCGGGCCCGGCTTCGGCTTCGTCCTGGGCTGCAGTTCGATCTTCGCCTCCGCCCTGCTGACCGCCGGCGTCGGGCCCTGGATGCCCTTCCAGATGCTGGCCTCGGCCTGGGTCGGTCTGGGGGCCGGCCTGCTGCCGGAGCGGATGTTCGGCCGCCCGGTCCGAGGCTGGCGGGAGATGGCTTGGCTGATCGCCTACGGCATCGTGGCGGCCTACCTGTTCGGCCTGGTCATGAACCTGTGGTTCTGGCCCTACGTCTCCGGCTTCGGCCAAGCCGGCCTCGACTACGTCCCCGGCGGCGCCCTGTTGGACAATCTACGTCGCTTCTTGGTCTTCACCCTGGTCAGTTCGACGGCGGTCTGGGACACCGGCCGAGCCATCACCGACACCGTCCTGATCGCCGTCCTCGGCCCCGGCGTCCTGGTCATCCTGCGCCGGGCCGTCCGCCGAGCCAACTTCGACCCGGTGGTCGAGTTCACTCCGGTGACAGACGAATGAAGCGGATCTCCGTGCTCGCGCCCAATTCCACCGAATTCCGCCGCTCAGTCCAGTGACCTTACTGTTTTACAATAAAATCCGCGCACTCCACCCTTAGCTAAAATACTGATGCTGATACCTTTAACAATCAGATTAATCGAGAGATTTTATATAGATGGCAAACTCAGCACTTCTAAATATTTCAGTCAAAACTGTGATGAAACGGTTTTCAGTGAACTAGGTATTCCAGCTGGCGGAGATTGGTTCATTTTTAGTCTTCTTGAGTTAAGACCAGATTCCATCGAGAACAATTCGAACAGCAATTACCACATGTTCGCTAGCAAGTTTCTGATCTCCAACTTTTTCCGATGATCTTCGCTTTTTCTCTGATCCGCATTGTCGCTAATACCTCGAAACGCGAGATAGAACCGGCCCTGCCTCCGCCCACGCGGTGATGCGCATACATAGCCAGGCGGGCGGCTGACTGTGCAGTGTCTCGAACCGCACCAACCGTGAGATGCTCGGGCTCCAGGCCATTTTCCACTGCTTTAGCAGTCTGATATGCCCTCGTGACACGGTCGCGCTCGTGGAAGAACTCATCCCACCAGAACGGATGATGCCCGAAGTTCTTATTCCAAGAGTTCCACCGTGCATCGAGGCTTGGCGCGACGTCTTCCCACGCGCTCTGCAACGCCTCTCGGCGCTCCTGATACCTTCTTTTCACGGGTCGTGCCTATCTCGACCCGGTAGTCGAGTTCACTCCGGCGACAAACGATTGAAGCAGATCCATCCGGTCGCAGCCTCATCCCACCGGAGGTCCCCGCTCGATTTTCACTGGATTACGTCACTCTGTGGCCAGCACCACTCCGACCGGCGACGCCGGCCCTCCAGACGCCGCGGTCACATCATGCGGACCAGAGACGGACCCGTTCAAGGTCCACGGAGAAAATCAGCGCCGACCTTCGAGGTGAATGCCACGATCAGCAGCCTTGTAGGCGAGCGCCGCCGCGACACGCGAGTCAGCCAACAAAGCGTCGATCTCAGTCCAAGCGCCGAGCCAGGCCGCCACGGCCGGGTCAACCGCGGCCACGAGCTTCCTAGAGTCGTCAAGCACTTGCTGAGGAGTGATTCGCCGTCTCTTGCCGGTGGCCGTCATCTGGCCCGGCAGCGGGAAGCCGAACACGACCGGCTCGCAATGGTTGACGCGGTTCCGCGCCCAGTTCACTCGCTGCGCTAACTCGAACACGTCAGCGCGGGCCAATGGCCGGGAACGCTGGAAGGCGCTCGCCAGGGCGGGCTGCCAAATGACGGCCTCCTGGCGCCCCCGCGCTCCTGGAGCGAGCATCTGGACCCAAGTGCCAAGCATGAGGTGCGCGACGACCGACCCCGCGGACGGGGTGCCCCACCCCGGTTGGGCTCCTCGGATCGCGTCATCCACGGTGGTCAGTGTCCGCTGGTCGAGCGCAGCCCTGAATTCTTGGTCGGAGAACCATCGCCGCCCGAAGTGCGCCGCCAACGCCCGATGCATGGTCTCGCGCAGCAGCACCTCGACGTTGCGGAACAGAGCGTGCAAGCCTGACGCCAGTTCCGCGTCGAGCAAGTACAGTTCGAGCGTGCCTCGGTGGCCACCGTCTGGAACAGCCCGCCGGAAATGTCGCAGCCGGTCGTTGGCCAACGAAGCGAGGATGGCTGGCGCGAGCGCGGGGGACGGTGATGGGACCTGCACGACAAGTGATGGTAGCCTGGAGTTAACATTCCCCGGAAACGGGGTTGGGAAGAGCGTTGCAGCCCCCACGGGGCGCGGCGCTCTTCGTCTTTCAACCAAGGGTGTGTTCGCCTTTGGGGCGCGGAATGAGCGCCGCCGATCCCCTTGGCGGAGGCCGGTCCGGCCAGTCCGCTCGGCCCATCCCGGTCGGACCCAAGTCCGCCCTCATGCTGATCTTGGTCTCCCTGGCCGGCCTGGCCATGTTCGCTTGGCCCCTCTTCCGGCCGGCCCAGCCGGCGGCCGTCCAACACGCCGAGGACGCCCCCATCAGGGGCGGCCACGACCGGGGCCGCCTGACCAGTCGAAGAACTCCACGATGGCGTCCATGTATGCCCGTTTTCGCAGGGAATTCGCACCCGGTTTCGCCGGATATACGCACCCGGTTTGGCAGATTTAGGACGACTCGCGCCGGCTGCCGAGCCGCTGGGACCAGCCGTCGACCGCCGCCGACTTGCGGCGGGTTCCAACCGCAGGGCATCCTTGACGCCGGCGCGAACCACGCGATCACAGACGGATTGTGGGCTCGCCGGGGCCGGTGTCTCCCCATCACGACCGGAGGATGGCACGCTTACTTATTTGTAAGGCCTTATCGTGGTCGGGGTCCAGACGGACTGCCACACGAGCGGCTAGCCTGACGGCAGACGAGGAGGAGGGGAGGCGAGATGGCTCTGTTCGGCAAGAAGAAGGCGGCGGTTCCGGAGTGGGCCAGCTTCCTGACCGCCAAGGAGTACAGCCGTTTCATCGACGAGGTCGACCGCTGTGTGTCCGCCTTCGGCGTCCAATACCGCTTGGTCGAGGGCCAGCTCGAACTGGCCGACCACCCCTACGGACTCAAGACCATCAACCTGGTCAACTTGGCCCAGCTCTGCCAGCGCACCACGCCGCGCGGCTACTACGCCGTCATCTCGTCCAACATAGGTTCATCTTTGCGCGAGGTCGCGCCAGCCCCGGCCGGCGCCGAACCGGCCGCTGGGCCGGCTCCGGACAAACCGGACACCGCCGACTTCGACGCCGTCCGCCCCCTGCTGGGGGTCCGGCTGTACAACTGCCACGATCTGGCCCAAGCCGGCGCCGACGCCATCTTGGTGGGCCGACCCCTGGCCGGCCAACTGGTCGAAGCCTTGGTCTTCGACTGGCCCGACACCATCGAGATCGTGGACCGGCGGGTGGCCGAGGGCTGGGGCGAGAGCGTCGACGGCCTGCTGGAGCTGGGCCGGGCCAACATCGCCCAGCGTTACGCCATCCAACCCACCCCGGTGGAGTCCAACCACGGGCTGGCCCTGGTGGCCGAATGCGACCACTTCTTCACCCCCAACCTGCTCTTCGAGCTGAACCGGCGGCCCGGTTTGATCGGCCCCCACGGTTCCTTGGTGACGGCCCCCACCCGCCATCTGGCCGTGGTCTACCCGATCGTCGACCTCAAGACGCCGAGCGCCGTCACGATGCTGATCAATTTGATCGAGAAGGCCTACCTGCAAGGCCCCGGACCTCTCAGCCAGGAGTTGTTCTGGTACCGTCCGGACGGCTTCACCGTCATCCCCTGGGAGCGCAAACAGAGCAAGATCTCAGTGGCCCCGCCGGCCGCCTTCGTGGCCATGTTGAACAATTTAGCCCAGCCCTCGCCGCTGGCCTGAACGGCCGACCGCCCCGCTGACCGACCCAGCTCTGAGACGGCCTCAGCCCTTCACCAGGCGACTGCGCCCTTGATGGCCAGGGCTTGGCCGCAGACCATCAAGACGACGGCGTCGGCGGTCGCCGCCAAGGCCTGGTTGACCCGCCCCAGGATGTCGCGGTAGTAACGCGAGGACCGGCCCTCGGGCACCAAACCGAGACCGACCTCGTTGCTGACCAGGACCAGGCTGGACCCGCGACCGCGGGTGAAGTCGACCAGAGCGGTCAAATCCTGCAGCAAACTGGCCTCGACCTGGTCGAATCGCTCCGGCTCGGCCTCGTCCGGACGCTCCAGCTGGTCGAACATGACGTTGGAGACCAGATTGGCCAGACAGTCCACGATCAGACAATCCCAGTCGCCCGTCGGGCCGTCCTGGGCGATGCCGGCCAATCGGCTGGTCCGTTCCCAGGTCGTCCAGCCGGCCGGTCGGCTGGCCTGGTGGCGGCGGATGCGGTCGGCCATCTCGTCGTCGCCGGCGTAGGCCGTGGCCAGGTAGAGCACGCCGCCGCGGCTCAACTGGGCGGCCGCCGCCTCGGCGTAAGCGCTCTTGCCGGAGCGGACGCCGCCGGTCACCAGCAGGACCGGGGCCCTCGGTTCGGTCCGTCCCATCTCAGCCCTCCGTCCAAAGGCCAGGGCCGGGCCAGGCGGACCGTCCGCGGCGGCCTCGGATCCCTCCACCCCCACCGTTGGCCGCTCGGACGCCCCGGCCGGACCGGAGCGACCGCATCAGGACTCCTCGCGGTTGTCGACCAGGAAGGACTGGTCGTATTGGATGTCGTCGAAGGTGCCCATCCGGTCCATCATGGCGCAGGCCGCGTCCACGATGGGGAAGGCCAGGGCGCAACCGGTGCCCTCGCCCAGGCGCATCTTGAGGTCGAGGAAGGGCTCCAGACCCAATTCGGCCGAGATGGCGGCGTAGGCCGGCTCCTCGGAGCGGTGGGTGGCGATCATGAAGTCGGCCGCGGCCGGGGCCAGGCGCTGGGCCAGCAGGGCGGCCAGGATCGAGATGACGCCGTCGACCAGGATCGGGGTGCGCCGGCTGGCGGCGGCTAGGTAGCAGCCGACCAGGCCGGCGATGTCGAGGCCGCCGACCTTGGACAACACGTCCAGCGGGTCGTTCGGATCGGGCTGGTGCAAGGCCAAGGCCCGACGCACCACCTCGATCTTGTGGGCCAGGGCCTGGTCGCTCAGACCGGCCCCCCGGCCGACCGCGCGCTCCACTTCGACGCCGGTCAGGACGACGGCGCAGGCGCTGGTGGTGGTGGTGTTGGCGATGCCCATCTCGCCGGTGCCGATCATCTGGTAGCCCTGGTCGATCAGGCCGTTCGTGACCTCCAGGCCGACCTCGATGGCGGCGACCGCCTCGGCCCGGGTCAGAGCCGGCTCGACCGCCAGGTCGCGGGTCGAACGGCGCACCGTCCGCTCCACGATCTGCGGCCAACCGGTCGGCTGGGCGATGCCGATGTCGACCACCACGACGTCGCCCGAGGCCTGTGCGGTCAAGACGGAGACGCCGCAGATGCCCCGGGTCATGTTGACGGCCTGCAGCCGGGTGAACTCCTGCGGCGCGCTGGCCACGCCCTGAGCGTAAACCCCGTTGTCGGCCGCCATCACCACGACGCAGCGGCGCTCGAACTGATTGCGCACCCGCCCGGTCATGCCGGCCAGTCGGACGGCCATCTCCTCCAGCCGGCCCAGGCTGCCGGGCGGCTTGAGCAAGACGTCGACGCGGGCCTGGGCCTCGGCCAAGGCGGCCTGATCGGCTCCGGCGATGGTGGCGATGACGTCTGTGTAGCCCATGGCTCCCCCTTTGGTCCGACGGGCCCGGGAAACTGATCGAGCGATGGCGCCGACGCCTGGTCGAGCGGCCTTCCCCGGGGTCTTCGGAGACACCATACAGCGACCGTTCCCCAGCGGCCGACCGCGATCGAAGTGGTCGGGGCACCCGGGGAGCGACCGTACGGGCCCGGGCCGACCAGACCCGGCCACGCCCCCACGGTGTTAGCATGACCGGAACCATCGCCCGCCGGATCGCACCGGGCTGGGCCGCCACCCGGGGAGGGACCACGACCGAGCGCGCCAACCATGTCCAGTCGGTGGCCCGCGCCTTCGCCCTGCTGGAGCTGATGACCCAAGCCGGCGGAGTGGTCGGTTTGAGCCAGCTGGCCCAGCGTTCCCAGTTGCCGACGCCGACCATCCACCGTCTCTTGCGCACCCTGGTGGCCGACGGCTACGTCCGCCAGCTGCCCTCCCGGCGCTACTCGCTGGGGCCCAAGCTGATCCATCTCGGCGCCGTCGCCGGCCAGGTCTCCGGCGTCTGGGCCCAGCCCGTCTTGGACGGTTTGGTCGAGCGGCTGGGCGAGAGCGCCAACCTGGCCAGTTTGGACCGCGACATGATGGTGTACGTGGCTCAGGCTCCCTCGCCCCACGCCATGCGCACCTTCACCGAGGTCGGCCGCCGAGTCCATCCCCACTGCACCGGCGTGGGCAAAGCGATCTTGGCCGAGCTGCCGGACGACCAGGTCCGCGCCATCGTGGCCCGGTCGGGCCTGCCGGCCCAGACCGACCGCACCTTGACCGACCCGGAAGACCTGTTGGCCGAGCTGGCCCTCGTCCGCCAGCGCGGCTACGCCGTGGACGAGGGCGAGCAGGAGGTCGGCGTGCGCTGCTACGCCGTGGCCGTGCCCGCCGCGGCCGTGCCGACGGCCGTGTCCATCTCCGGTCCGGCCGTCCGCCTGACCCCTGAGCGCGGCTTCCAGGCCGTTCCCAGCCTGCTGCGCGCCGCCCGCCAGCTGGCCGGCGTCCTGTCCGACCAGGTCCAACCGGCCTGAGCCCGGGCCGGCCCGACCCCGGCCCACTCGGTCGCTTCGCCACTCCCGCCCCAGCCCAGTCGGGTCGACCATCCCTTGGCCCCACTCGGGCAGCCGTCCCCCGGCTTCCCAGCCCATCGACCGGACCGCTCCGAGGGGCCGCCCCCACCGCCGGGACCGGCGTTGACGATGGCCACGGGTGGGAATAAGATCCGAATAACAGATTATTATTCTCGTATAGTGAAACTTGATGGAGTCGCCATGCGCTACACCGCCAACTGTTCCATCCTGCTGACCGACCTTCCCCTGGCTCAGCGTTTCCAAGCCGTCCACCGGGCCGGCCTGACCGGAGTCGAGCTGTGGTGGCCCTTCGACCGGCCCGCCCCCGAACCGGACCAGGTGGCCGCCCTGACGGCTTGGCTGGACCAAGCCGAAGTCGAATTGACCGGCTTGAACTTCGACGCCGGCGACATGGCCGGAGGCGACCGCGGCCTGGTCTCCTGGCCCGGCCGCAGCGAGCGCTTCCGGGCCAACGTCGAGGCCGTCGTGGCCATCGCCCGCGCCACCGGCTGCCGCTTCTTCAACGCCCTCTACGGGCTGCGCCAGCCCGGTTGCGACACGGTTCAGCAAGACGATCTGGCCATCGACAATCTCGCCTGGGCGGCGAAAGCGGTCGAGCCCTTGGGCGGCACCATCTTGGTCGAGCCGGTCTCGGGCGCGCCGGACTACCCGCTCAAGACGGCGGCCCAGGCCCTGGCCGTGATCGACCGGGTCAAAGCCGAGCGCGGCCCGGACAACCTCGGGCTGTTGCTCGACGTCTACCATCTGGCCAGCAACGGCGACGACGTCGACGCCGTCATCGCCAGCCAAGCCGACCGCGTGGCCCACGTCCAGATCGCCGACCTGCCCGGTCGCGGCGCCCCCGGCACCGGGCAGGCCCCGCTCCAGCGTTGGCTGGGCGACCTGGAACGGGCCGGCTACGACGGCGCCGTCGGCCTGGAATACGTCAGCCCGCCCGGCCTCGACCCCTTCGCCTGGCTCTCGGCCTGATCGGCCGAGAGCTCGACTCCGAACTCCCTAGACAAGGATCACAGTCATGACGAATATAGCTTTCATCGGCCTCGGCATCATGGGCGCGCCCATGTCGGTCCACCTGCAACGGGGCGGCTTCGCCGTGACCGGCTACGACCTGTCCCCCCACGCCGCCGACCGCTTGGTCGAGGCCGGCGGACGGGCCGCCGGCAGCCTGGCCGAGGCGGTGGCCGAGGCCGACGTGGTGGCCATCATGGTGCCCGACTCGCCCGACGTCGAAGCGGTCCTGTCCGGGCCCCAGGGCGTGCTGGCCCTGGTCCGCCCCGGGACCTTGATCATCGACTTCTCCTCCATCAGGCCAGACGTCACCCAGGCCCTGGCGGCCCAGGTCCAAGCCGCCGGCTGCCGGCTCTTGGACGCCCCGGTCTCGGGCGGCCAGCCCGGCGCCGAACAGGCCATCTTGTCCATCATGGTGGGCGGGCGGCCGGACGATTTCGAGGCCGCCCGGCCCATCTTCGACCTGGTCGGGCGCACCATCGTGCTGGTCGGGCCGAACGGGGCCGGCCAGACCGTCAAAGCGGCCAACCAGCTGATCGTGGCGGCCAATATCGAAGCCCTGGCCGAAGCCTTGGTCTTCCTGGAGGCCTACGGGGTCGATCTGGCCGCCGCCGTCGAGGTCCTGGGCGGCGGCCTGGCCGGGTCGGCCGTCCTGAACCAGAAGGCGGCCAAGATGACCTCCCGTGACTTCCAGCCCGGTTTCCGCATCGACCTCCACCACAAAGACATGGGCATCGTCCAGGCGGCCGCCCGCCAAGCCGGCCTGGCTCTGCCCCTGGGGTCCCTGGTGGCCCAACTGGTGGCGGCCGTCAAAGCCCAAGGCGACGGCCAGCTCGACCACTCCGCCCTCTTCCGAGGCGTCCAACGCCTGTGCGGTCTACCCACCGCCGACTGAACCCGACCCGCCCACCATCGAACGACTGAGCCGTCCCAGCCCGGTCGAACCGTAGTCAAAGGAGACACCATGCCCCGCATGCGCACCGTCGACGCCCTGGTCGCCATCTTGGAGGCCGAAGGCGCCACCCAGGTCTTCGGCGTCCCCGGCGCCGCCGTCAACCCGCTCTACTCCGCCTTCCGGGCCCACGGCGGCATCGACCACGTCCTGGCCCGCCACGCCGAAGCCGGCTCGCACATGGCGGACGGCTACTCCCGAGCCCGTCAGGGCAACATCGGCGTCTGCGTCGGCACCTCCGGGCCCGGCGGCACCGACATGGTGACCGGGCTGTACGCGGCCTGGGCCGACTCAGTGCCGATCCTGTGCCTGACCGGCCAGGTGCCGCTGGCCAAGATGGACAAAGAGGACTTCCAAGGCGTCGACATCGTCTCGATCGCCGCCCCGGTCACCAAGTGGGCCGTGACCGTGCGCGAACCGGCCCAGATCGGCCCCATCATGCGCCGAGCCTTCCACCTGATGCGGTCGGGCCGACCCGGGCCGGTCTTGATCGATCTGCCGATAGACGTGCAACAGGTCGAGATCGAGTTCGACCCGGCCAGCTACCGTCCCTTGCCGCCGGACCGACCGGTCCTGACCGAGGCCGAGGCCGCCCAGGTGGTCGACCTGATCGCGGCCAGCCACCACCCCTTGCTGCTGTTGGGCGGCGGCGTCGTCATCGCCGGGGCCGAGCAGGTGGCCCAGGAGTTGGCTGAGACCTTGAACATCCCGGTGGCCGCCACCTTGATGGCCTCCGGCGCCATCGCCGACGACCATCGGCTGGCGGCCGGCTTGGTCGGCATCCAAACGGCCCGCCGTTACGCCAACGCCATCTTCTTGGAGTCCGACCTGGTGATCGGTCTGGGCAACCGTTGGGCCAACCGCCACACCGGCGACCTGACGGTTTACCGCCAAGGCCGTCGCTTCGTCCACATCGACATCGAGCCGACCCAGTTGGGCCGTATCTTCCCGCCCGACCTGGGCCTGGTGTCCGACGCCAAAGCCGCCCTGGAACTGATCCTGGCCGAGGTCCGGCGCCGCCGCCAGCAGTTGCCCGATTTCTCCGACTGGGCCACCCAATCGGCTCGCCACCGGCGTCAGCTGGAACGCAAGACCCACTTCGACGACGTGCCGATCAAACCGCAACGAGTCTTCGAGGAGATGAACCGGGCCTTCGCCGGCCGGGTCCGTTACGTCACCACCATCGGTTTGACTCAGATCGCCGGAGCCCAATTCATCAACGTCTTGACGCACCGGGGCTGGATCGACGCCGCCCAAGCCGGCCCCCTGGGCTGGACCCTGCCGGCCTGCCTGGGCGTGGCCAAGGCCTTGCCGGACGAGCTGATCGTGGGCTTGAGCGGTGACTACGACTTCCAGTTCCTGATCGAGGAGCTGGCCGTCGGCGCCCAATTCCACATCCCTTACGTCCATGTCGTCTTGAACAACTCGTACCTCGGCCTGATCCGCCAATCTCAGCGAGCCTTCGACATGGACTACCAAGTCCAGCTCTCCTTCGACAATGTCAACTCTCCGGAGATGAACGGTTGGGGAGTCGACCACGTCATGGTGGCCCAGGGGCTGGGTTGCGCCGCCCTTAGAGTTCTGAAGCCCGAGGATCTGGGCCCGGCCCTGACCCAGGCCGAGGCCTGGGCCCGCGACCAACGCTTGCCAGTGGTGGTCGAGGTCGTGACCGAGCGGGTCACCAACATCGCCATGGGCCTGTCTTTGGACAAGGTCCAAGAGTTCGAACCGGTGGCCGCCTCGGCCGCCGACGCTCCCACCTCGGTCCTGCCTTTGGATCTGTGAGGCCGTCGCTCCCGGAGCGTCGAGCGGGCCGGTCGCCAGAGCTGGGCGGCCGGCCCGTTCGAGACGCCCCAGAACGGCCGCCGGCCGCCTCCTGGGACGGTAAGTTTGGACGCTCGGACGATAAATTTGACTGCCCTCCCCCAGTGCTGTAGGAAGTCAGTTGAACTCCTCCTCCGGTACGGAGTAGTCGGTCCCATGCCTGCGCTTCCGTGCCATTTGACCGATGCTCCCTCGCATCGGAGAAACAGGATGCGCCATGAGTCATGCTGTCCTATCCCGTCGTAGTCGTTTGACCCTGGCTTTGCTGTCCTCGGCCCTGTTGGTCGGGTTGACTCTGCCCTTCGTGGCCACCCCGCCGCCCTTGGCCCAGGCCTCCGGCTCGGTCACCAGCAACGGCATCATGATGGCGAACGTCTTCTACGCCTACGTCCGCGGCGACGAGTCGCTGGCGGTGGCGGCCCAACGCGGCTCCATCACCGTGACCTCCCCCACCGGCGCCACCAGCACCGGCGCCGGCACCCGGGCCGCCATCGGCACGGCCGGCGTCTGGCGCATCTCAGTCAACAATGGCACCTCCAAGACGGCCGGCACCTGGACCATCAACGTGCTGCGCGGCGGCACGCCCGTCAGCGGACGGGTCTGGACCGAGTCCTATGTCACCAACCAGTCCGCCCGCCGCGACCTGACCTACTGGGCGGTCAACCTGAACGGCTTCGTCTATCGCATCGACCTGGGCGCCACCAATGGGGCTTACTCCCGCATCACGGCCGACGCCATCGGCAATCCGGTCGGCAATGAATGCCGCCCGTCGTACGCCTCGAGGGATTTCGCGGCCTCCTACGGCGATGCCTGGTTCCCGCCCATGTTGGAATGCGGCTCGCGCTTCAAGATCTTCTTCGAGCTGCCCGACCCGGAGCTGCCGGTGGAGGCCCAGACCGCCCCGGGGCAGACAACTTGGATTCTGCCGCCGCCCATCACGCGCGACGGCATCGAGGTGTCCGATTTCGCCTTCGCCCAAGCCGAGGGGACCTCCGCCGGTCTCTTCACCTGGGCCATGGACAAATTCATGGGCAATTACGAGCTGCAGATCGACGTCGACAATAATGGTTCGTACACTGACCCGATCGACCGCCGGATCGACGTCTCCGGCGGGCCAGGCGACTACAACCAGACCTTCGACGGCCGCGACGGCCAGGGGCAGACCATCGCTTTCGGCATCCCCCTGACGGCCCGGCTCTGGTTCGACAAGACCGGTGAGTTCCACCTGGTGATGGACGACATCGAAGAACGCGGCAGCATCACCTTGACCCGTTTGAACGGCGACGGCGCGCCCGACGCCACCTTGTATTGGAACGACACCCCCTTGTCCACCAGCGGCTACTACCCGACGCCCCAGTTGGACGGTCGGGCCGGGGTCGACTCGACTTACGGCGTGCACGGCTGGGGCAGTAGCCGCAGCTGGGGCGAGAGCCGTTCGATCGAGGACTGGACCTACGCCCAACCCCTCGACGCCTCCCGCGGCGAGATGGAGATCGGGATCGTGCCGGTCGACTCGGCCAAATCGGCCATCCCGTCTTCGACCAGCCCGGTCCTGCCCGGTCAGAGGATCTCCTACAGCTTGGACTTCACCGGCTCGCTCGACCGAGCCGTCCTGGTCGACACCAGCGACTCGCTGGCCGGTCTCCTGGACGACGCCAGCTTGGTGTCCGAACCGGTCGCCAGCCCCGGCTTGTCCGTCGGCCCGGTCGGCCCGGACGGCAGTTTCAGCATCACCGGCTCGGTGCAGCCCGGTCAGACCGCCTCCGTGACCTACCAGGTCCAGGTCAACCAAGACGCCACCGGCGACGACCAGCTGGTCAACGTCTTGTTCTGCGACCAGTACCAGATCGACTGCCAGCCCCGCCAGACCACCCACTCCGTGGCCCGGATCGACTTGGAGCACGACATCGACAACGGTGGCGACCCCGTCCTCAACCAAGGCGACCAGGTGACCTTGGAGTACCGTGTCACCAACACCGGCCAGGTCGACTTGTCCGATATCACCATCGAGACCTCGTCTTTCAGCGGCTCCGGCCCGCTCGGGCCGCTGGTCTGCGCCAGTTCGAACCTGGCTCCCGGGCAGTCCACCGACTGCACCCGGACCTACGCCCTGACCCAGACCGACGTCGACTTGGGGTCGATCGCGTCGAACGCCCAGGCCAGCGCCATGACCCCGCTCGGGGCCGCCGGCGAGTCCGCTCAGGAAGTCTGGTCGCCCAGCCTTTGGGCCACCCTGCCGTCGCAAAGCAATCCTTCGCTACGGCTGGACTCCACGGTCGGCCAATTGCCCAGTCAGCCGACTGAGCTGGGCCAACCGGTGACCTACGAGTTCTCGATCGCCAACAACGGCAATGTCTCAATCTCCGACGTCGGCGTCGAATCGGTCGGGTTCTCCGGCGCTCCCCCTCTGGCCGTCGTCTGCCCCGACACCTCGGTCACCCCACTAGCGCCGCGCACCAGCTTGACCTGTTCGGCCACCTATCAGGTGACCCAGGCCGACATCGACCGCGGTTTCCTCAACCAATCCGCCCAAGCCGTTGGCGCCGACCCCGCCCTCAACCGAATCACCTCCCTGCCCAGCGCCGCCAACCTGACCCTGAACCAGGCCGGGTCGCTCCGTTTGAGCCAGTCGGCCGATCTGCCGGCGGACGGTTTCAGCGTCGGCACCCCGGTGATGTACAGATTCGACGTCACCAACACCGGCAATGTCACCATCTCCGGCCTGGCCATCCAAGAACAGGCTTTCTCCGGATCCGGCGCCATAGCCTCCATCACCTGCCCCACCACCACTTTGGCCCCCGGCCTCTCGACCCGCTGCCAAGCCGTCTACGTCATCCGCCAGGCCGATGTCGACGCCGCCGTCTTGAACCACACGGCCATCGCCATCGGCTCGGCCCCGGCCACCGCCCAGTACCCGACCGGGCGGCCGATCAGCTCCAGCCCGGCCTCCAGTCGGGTCGCAGGCGAACGGTCCCCCGCCCTCGACTTGGTGGTCAACCTGACGCAGGTGGACCAGACTCTGCCCTTGCTCGGACAGACCATCGGCCTGAGCTTCCAGGTCACCAACAGCGGCAACGTCTCCGTCTCTGGGGTGGAGATCGACCAGAGAGAATTCAGCGGATCGCCCTATCCAGTGGTGACCTGCCCCCAGACCGTCAACCCGGCGTTGGCCCCGGGCGCCTCCATCGTCTGCCAAGCCGAGCACGCCCTGACCCAAGCCGACCTCGATCTGGGCCAGTTCAACCATGAGTCGATCGCCCTGGCCGAAGCGGCCGGCGGCCAGTCGGTCGAGTCCAATCTGGTCGGCGTCGGCTTCCAGCTGACCCAAACCGGACAGCTGGCCTTGCAGCTCCAAGCCGACGGCTCCACCCTGTCGACTTGGCCCGAGGCCGGACAGAGCCTGCGTTTCAATCTGACCGCCACCAACACTGGCAATGTGACTTTGGCTGATCTGACCATCGCCGACTCGCTGAGCCAGCTCGGCGTCTGGCGCCAGATTTGGCCCGAGACGACCGGCAGTCTGGCCCCCGGCCAGACCATGACGGCTTGGGCGTCCTACCAACTGACCCAGGCCGACCTCGACGCCGGCTCCCTGACCGACTCCGCCACCATCTCCGGTCTGAGCCCCCAAGCCATCGTCGTCACCAGCCCGCCGGCCGTGGCCAGCCTGGCTCTGGCCGGCCAGGCGGCGCTGCACTTGGAGAAGTGGCTCGAGACCGTCAGTCCTCCCGACCCGCCGATGAACGCCGGCGACCCGCTCTCTTACGGCTTCGCCGTCACCAACACCGGCAATGTCACATTGCATGATGTGGGCATCTCGGATCCGCTGCTCGGACAAGCTGGCGTCACTTGGTCCGGCTGGCCCGGCACGCCCGGCCAGTTGGCCCCGGGCCAGGAAGCCCGGGCCCAGGGCAGTCTGACGGTGAGCCAAGCCGACGTCGACGCCGGTCTAGTCCACAATGACGCTTCCCCCTTCGGGCTCGACCCCTTCGGCCAACCGGTCGGCCAGGTCAACCAAGCCAGCGCCGAATACAACATCCCGGCGGTCGACCGGTTGGCTCTGACGTCGAGCGTCGACACCAGCCTGCTGTCCAGCCCACCCCAGGCCGGTCAACAATTGACTTTCTCCTTCACGATCCGCGACATCGGCAACACCACCTTGTATGATGTGGCATTGTCGGATCCCCTGCCTGGCCTGGGAGCCATCGTCTACGACTGGCCCGACCAACCCGGACAGCTGGTTCCCGGCCAGCAGGCCGCCGCCAGCGCCACTTACGTCTTGACCCAGGCCGACCTCGACGCCGGCCAGTTGAGCAACCCGGTCACCGCCTCGGGCTGGGCCCCTCAGGGCTACCGCACGCCCGAGGCCAACGCCATCACCACAGTCGCCTTGACCGCCAGTTCGGCCCTCAGCTTGACCAAGTCGGCCGACGTCTCCGGCCTGTCCGACCCGCCCCAGGCCGGTCAGACCATCGTCTACCACTTCGCCCTGACCAACACCGGCAACCTGACCGTCCACGCCGCCGCCATCGCCGACCCGCTGCCCGGGCTGACCTCCCTGGTCTACGACTGGCCCCAGGCCGGACCAGCCGGCCTCTTGGCCCCGGGTCAGACCGCCACCGCCCAAGCCAGCTATCAGCTGACCCAGGCCGACTTGGACTCCGGCCAGGTCGCCAGCAAGGCCGTGTCCTCGGGCACGAACCCGGACGGCGGCGCGGTCCCGGCCCCCGGCCAGGCCAGCGCCAGCACCGTCCTGGCCGCCGCGCCGGGGTTGGCCCTGGAGCAGTGGGCCGACACCTCCCGCCTGACCGCCCCGCCGACGGCGGGCCAGCCCTTGGGCTTCGATTTCACCGCCACCAACGTCGGCAACGTCAGCTTGACCCAGGTGACGCTGTCCGACCCGCTGCCCGGTTTGGGCGCCTTGGTCTACGACTGGCCCGGCGCGCCCGGCCACTTGGCGCCCGGCCAATCCGTCACCGTCCGGGCCGACTACTCCTTGACCCAGGCCGACATCGACGCCGGCCAGGTCGTCAACCGGGCCACCGCCGGGGCTCAGGCCCCGGACGGCGCCAACTTGGCCGAGCCGCCCCAGGCCGAGGCCACCGTCTCGCTGGCGCCGGCGCCGGCCCTGCGTCTGACCAAGGCCTCCGACAGTTCGGAGTTGTCCGTCCCGCCGCAGGCCGGTCAGACCGTGACCTATGACTTCGTCGTCACCAACGTCGGCAACGTCACCGCCACCGGCGTCGCCATCGTCGACCCGCTGCCCGGTTTGAGCGCCCTGACCCACCTCTGGCCTGGTCCGGCCGGCGTCTTGACCCCCGGTCAGAGCGCCACCGCCCGGGCCACCTATCAGCTGACTCAAGCCGACCTCGACGCCGGTCAGCTGGTCAACGCGGCTTCGGCCGACGGCCGAGCCCCGGACGGCTCCGCCCTGCCCAGTCCGGCCCAGGCCGGCGACCGGATCGTTCTGACGCCGGCCGGGGCGGTCGGTCTGACCCTGACCGCCGACTCCAGCCAGTTGAGCGACCCGCCCGTGGCCGGTCAGACCGTGACCTACCTCTTCAGCGCCACCAACACCGGCAACGTCACCCTGCGCCAGTTGGTCTTGGTCGACCCGCTGCCCGGCCTGGACGCCCCGACCCACCTCTGGCCGGGCCCGCCCGGTCAGCTGGCCCCCGGCCAGACTGTGACGGCCCGGGCCGACTACCGGCTGACCCAAGCCGACATCGACCGCGGCCAGCTGACCAACGACGCCACCGTCGAAGGCCTCACGCCGGTCGGCCTCGCCGTCCAGCCGGCCCAGGGCTCGGCCGTCGTGGCCTTGGCCCCAGCCGCCCGCCTGGAGCTGTCCAAGCAGGCTGACACCAGCCAGTTGAGCGACCCGCCGCAGGCCGGTCAGACCGTGACCTACCGCTTCACGGTCGTCAACACCGGCAACGTCTCCGTCCATCGGGTGGCCGTGGTCGACCCGCTGGACGGCTTGTCCGACCTGGACTACGTCTGGCCCGGCCCGACCGGCCAACTGGCTCCCGGGCAATCCGTCACCGCCCAGGCCACCTACCGCTTGACCCAGGCCGACCTCGACCGGGGCCAGCTCTCCAGCACCGCCACGGCCGAAGCCGAAGGGCCCGACCAGTCGGTGTTGCCCGAGACGCCCAGCGCCAGTCTGACCACGCCGTTGACGGCCGCCCCCCAGCTCGGTCTGGGCCGCGGGGTCTATCGGTTGTTGGACGCCCCGCTGGACGACCGCATCGGCGACGATCCGGCTGATCGGGCCGAGGCCACGTCGCCACAGGAGATCGTCTACTTGTTCGAGGTCCGCAACCTGGGCAATGTCACGGTCTATGACGTCAGCCTGTCCCACCGTCACTTCGACGGCGCCCGCCCGACTCCGACCGTGACCTGCCCGGACCAGGCCGCCGCCTTGGCCCCCGGCCAGTTCGTGGTCTGCTCGGCCCGCTACCTGCTGTCCCAAGCCGACGTCGACGCCGGCGAAGTGGTCTCCCGGGTCCAAGCCTCGGGCCAGCCGGCCGGCGGCCAGGTCCCGCCCACTCTGGTCTCGTCCGAGGTGTCGGCCTTGATCGCGTCGCCGCACCAGCCGGCTCTGACGGTCGAGGTAGCCTCCAGCCTGACCGAGACGGCCGACTACGTGCTCGGCGCCACGGTCGAGTTCACCTTCTGGATCACCAACACCGGCAACGTCACGCTGTCCGATCCGGCCATCGAGGTGGTGTTCTTCAACGGTCAGTCCGCCCTGGACCAGATCGTCTGCCCGACCGATGACGTGGCCCCGGGCGGCTCGATCGTCTGCCAGGCCGAGCACGTCTTGGCCCAAGGCGACATCGACGCCCGTCGGATCGACTTGACGGTGGCCGCCCAGGGCGATTCGCCGGGCTCGCGGGCGGTGGGCGGTCTGCCCGTCACGACCGTGCCGTCATTGTCCGCCGCCACCTTCGCCCAAGGCGCGCACCAGCCCAGCCTCTCCCTGGTCAAGTCGTCCTCGGCCGTCGGCCAGGACAGCTTGGCGGTGGGCGACGAGGTGACGTACAGCTTCGTGGTGCGCAACACCGGCAATGTCACCATGTCGGCCATCAGCTTGACCGATGATGACTTCTCCGGCTTCGGCCCGCTGTCCGACATCGACTGCCCGCAGGACCAATTGGGTCCGGAGCAGTCGATGACCTGCCAGG
This sequence comes from Propionibacteriaceae bacterium, assembly GCA_031267645.1. Lineage (GTDB taxonomy): Bacteria > Actinomycetota > Actinomycetes > Propionibacteriales > Propionibacteriaceae > WQYJ01. The sequence goes on along the minus strand of JAIRYW010000058.1, from coordinate 23,482 downwards.
CCACTTACATCGTGGAGCAGGAAGACGTCGACGCCGGCGTGTTGACCAACCACGCCGTGGTGACCGGGCTGAGCCCGATCCCCTTGGGCGAGGACGACCCGGTCGAGGCTTCCGATCAATCCCAGACTGCCCTGCCGGCGCTGGCCGAGCCCAGCTTGGACCTGGTCCAGACCGGCAGCCGGCGGACCGACGGCCCGGCCAGCCTGGGCGAGATCGTGGACTATCGCTTCGTCGTCCTCAACACCGGCAATGTGACGGTGACCGAGCTGACCGTGCTGGGCCTGTCCTTCTCCGGCGCCGGCCCCTTGTCCGACGTGGTCTGCCAAGACACCGTCTTGCGGCCTGGCCAATCGACTGAGTGCCAGGCCACTTACGCCCTGACCGCCACCGAGGTGGCCCAAGGCGGCGTCCTGCTCAACCAGGCCGTGGCCAGCGGTCTGACCCCGCTGGGTGAGACGATCGACTCGCTCGAGGCCGAGGCCGAGATCCAGCTGCCGCTGCCGCCCACCGGCGCCCCGGCCGGTCTGGGCGCCTGGGTGGCCGCCGCCGGCCTGTGCTTCCTGTTGGGTTGCCTCCTGGTGTTGGTGGCGCGCCGACGCCGGACCGACTGACGCGCCGCCGCCGGTCCGGGTCGGCTAAGCGGTCGGCCCGGGCCAGGCCCGCTTGCGGCGGGCGCCGTTCTCAATCCGGTCTTGACAGCAGGCTTGGCGTCGTTCAAAATTAAGTTAAACTTAATTTTGAGCTTAACTCGATTTTCGGAGTGTCCGTTCCCGCGCGAAGGCGCCCGGATTGAACGGTGTCGCCTCGCCCGAGCGCCCCGTCTGACCGGATCGCCCATCGCGGTGACCGCGCGTGGTTGGCCCCGGCCGACCACCGATACCCTCCGACCATCGACCGACCACGCCACCGACTGGACGCTGACGCCCTGCTGACCCTCTGACCAGAAAGGACTCGCCATGAGTGATCCGACCGCCACCGACGGTCCTGACCGCCCGACCGCCACTGTCGCCACAGCCGAGACCAAGTCCGAGCCCGGGGACGGCCGGCCGCGGTCGAGCCGAGCCAAACGAATCTTGGTCCAGACCGGCATCGGCCTGGGCTCGCTGGTCCTGGTCCTAGGCCTGGCCTTGCTCATCCTGATGGGCTATTTCCATCCTGGCAACGAGCACCGCTACTCCGTCGCCGTGGCCCAACCGTTGGACGACAGTCCCCTGCGAGGCCACCGCGTCCTCTTCCTAGGCAGTTCCGTCACCCAAGGCCACCGGGGCGAGTCCTTCGTCGACTACCTGGCCCGGATCGACGGCCTGGCCGCCGTCAAGGAGGCCGTCGGCGGCACCACTTTGACCAATGACTCGGACAGCTCATACGTGGCCCGCTTGCACCGGATCGCCACCGATCAGACCTTCGAGGCCGTGGTGGTGCAACTGTCCACCAACGACGCCAGCGGACACAAACCGGTCGGCCGACCGCTCGGGCCCGGCCATGACCTGACCCAATACGACACCGCCACCGTGGCCGGCGCCATCGAGCACATCATCGCCTACAGCCACCAGACTTGGGACTGCCCGGTCATCTTCTTCACCGGCACGAAGTACGACAGCGCCGACTACGCCCGCCTGGTCGACTTGATCATCGAAATCAAAACGGCTTGGAACATCGGCCTGCTCGACCTCTGGCACGACCCGGACATGAACGCCGTCGCCACGGACGACTACGACCTTTACATGCTCTTCGACGGCATCCACCCCACCCGGGCCGGCCACAAACTATGGTGGACCCCCGCCTTCGAGACATACCTCACCGAACAACTGACCTGAGGACCACCGCTTCAAGCCCAAGACACGGGAGCGGCCCTCGATATGAGACTGGGGCCGCTCTCGTCAACCTGGCCCGGCTCCAATAACGGCATCGCGGAGGCCGATGACAGCGGCGGCCGGAACACCCGCCGGCCAGACCTGGTCCAAGATCGCCTCCCGCGACAGCAAGGCGTCACGAACCGGCAACGCCGCCGGATCAGGCGGCGCGTCGACCAACCAACCGACATAACCCCCTTCCTCTGTCGGCAGCGCGGACGACGACCGATACCGCGCCGCCACCGCGTACCAAGTCCCCTCGGACGTCCTCATCTCAGTCATGGTCAGACCGGCCAAAACGTGATACGACCCGCCGAAATAAGCCTGCTCACCCCTCAACCACTCCGAAACAGCCTCCGGCACTTCCTTGTATCCGAAAATGAGGGAATCAACCGGCGGATCGCTCGGGATCGTCACCGCCGACTCGTAGCCAAGGCACTCGGCCGCCAACTGTGTCGCCCGCCCGACTGCCTCCTGCGCCTGAGGTGACAACTCACCCTGCTCCAGATTCAAAACCGGCCGAGGCTGATAAGACGATTTCGACGTGTCAACCAAATAAGGCACCGCTCCGGTGTCAGTCTGCCAACCTTCTTCTCGGTTCCACAACGAAACCTCTGCAGCCACCACCGACCAGGTCCCGTCTTGATCCGTGAAGGCCTCCACTTGGGTCCCCTGACCCGAATGATGGTTATAAGCCGGCTCGGAAGAGACCACCCGCCAGACCAGGTTCTCCGAAGCCGGCACGCAGATCTGCTCGACCGCCGGCGTCGTGAATTCCGCAGCGGCCGTCGGATCGGCCGCCGTGCAACCGGTCAACAGGACCATCAACGACAACGCCAATCCGACACGCTCCATAGGCGGACGTTACACCCATGCCTTGTCAGCGGTCCATAATACGGCGAGATTCGCGTAGACCCACACGCTAGAGAGTGCTGCCGCATATACGAGGTGAAAACCTGTCCATGAAGCAGCGGGGCTGCGCGCGGAACGACGTCGGAGCAGGGCCGGCTCAAGCCAGGCGGCGGAGGGGGCGGCCGGCCTGGAAGGCCAAGATGTCTTCCACGGTGTCGGCGTGCCACAGCCGCCATTGTTCTTGGGCGACATAGCCCAGGTGGGGGCTGACGATGATGTTGGGGACACGGCGCAACTCGTCGTCGACTGGCAGGGGCTCTTGGTCGTAGACGTCGAGGGCGGCGCCGGCGATCCAACCTTGGGCACAGGCCTCGATCAGGGCCGAGCGGTCCACGATCGGACCCCGGCTGGTGTTGATCAGCCAGGCGGTCGGCTTCATCAGGGCCAACTGGGCTGGACCGACCAGACCAACTGTGGCCGAGCTCAGCCCCAGATGCAAGGTGACGAAGTCGGATTGGGCCAACAATTGGTCCAATCCAATCGGCTCCAAACCCAGCTCGGCCCAGCGCTCCTCCTCCAGGTGGGGGTCGTGGCCTGACACCATCATGCCGAAAGCCCGCCCGTAATCGGCCACCTGAGAGCCCACCCGCCCCAGACCGACCACGCCCAGGGTCCGGCCCCGCAGCCGGACCGGCAACTGGTCGCCCCGGCCGACCTGCCAAGCCCCCTGGCGGGTGGCGGGCAGCTCCAGGTCGAGCCGCTTGGCCGCCGCCATCAGCAAGGCCCAGGCGTATTCGGCCGTCACCCCCGCCACCGACGTGGTGCCACAGACCGTCACGCCCAGCCGGGCGCAGGCGGCCAGATCGATGGCGGCGTTGACCGAGCCGGTCGTGACCAACAGCCGCAGTCGCGGCAGACGCTCCAACAGCTGGGCCGGGAAAGCGGTCCGCTCCCGCATGGCCACGATGACGTCGAAGCCGGCCAGGGCCTGGGCCAGCGCCTCCAGCCCGCTGATCGACGGGACCACCTCGACCGTGGCCACCCCCTCCAGCCGGCTCCAGTCGGCGCTGGCCAGGACAGCCTCCTGCCAGTCGTCCAAGATCGCCACCCGCAGTGGCCCAGGCTCGGTCGCGCCACCCGAACCCATTTCCGCCACCAGACTCGGCCCGATCATCGAGGCCCCGGCTCAGCCGAGCAGCCGGCCGCCGCAACCAGGTCCGTTCTCACCGCCATGTCCGATCGCCTCAACCGGGCAGTTGCGACAAGACGGCCTGAACGATCAAGTCGGGGGCTTGCAAGTGCTCGAAGTGCCCCACTCCCGGCAACAGCTGGAGCCGCCAGTCCGGCCGCCGCTGGCGCAGCCCTTCGGCCACCGGAGGTGGGAAGTACGGGTCCAGCTCACCGGGCAGAAGCAGCACCGGGACGCCGACCTGGCTCAGCCGGGCGCTGACGTCGAAGCGGCTGAAAGCGTCCGAGGAATTGGCGTAGGCCTGGGGCGCGACCGACATGAACTCGTGCCGGTAGCGCTCGATCACCTCCGGATGGAGTTCCCGGAAGGCCTCCGGGAAGCCGGCTTGGACCGAGGCGTCGACCGCCGTGGCCATGCCGCCGGACCGGATCAGGCCGACCCGCTCCCGCATGCCCTGGCCGGTGGCCTCGGCCACGGCCGAGGTGGGCGCGCCCAGAACCAGACCGGCCACCCGCTCCGGATGGTCGAGGGCGCACTGCAAAGCGATGGCGGACCCCGCCGCCACCCCGGCCAGCAGAGCCGGGCGACCGAAGACCTGGCCCAGCAGGTCGGCCAGCTGGTCGCCCAAGTCGGCCATGCTGAAGGGCTCCATGGCCTTCTCCGAGCCGCCGTGCCCGCCCCAGTCGTAGACCAGGGTGTCGGCCCGTTCGGCCAGGGCCGGCTGGACCCGGTCCCAGTTCAACAACGAGCCGCCCAGGGAATGGACCAGGCCGACCGCCGGGCCGGATCCCATCCGGCGGTAGGGAGTGGCCCGGCCGGCCGCGCTGACGAACTGCAGCGGTGGGAAAAGGGGCTGGCTCATGTCTCCTCCTCAGGAATGACGGTCAGGCCGTTTAGGAACTCCAGCAGGATCTCGACCAGGCGGTCGGGGCACTCGTGCTGGGGCATGTGCCCGACGCCGGGCAGGACCATGAACTGGCTGGGGCCGCCCAGGGCCTGGGCGGTGGCCTGGACCCGTTCTGGCGCGCAGGACCAGTCGTACTGGCCGGCCACCGACAGCGTCGGCGCTGTGACCCGGCCCAGCTGGTCCAAGAAACCGCAGCTGGTGTACGCCATCAGATCGCCCATGATGGCCTCCGGCGGCACCCGGCGGGGGTCGAAGGAGCAGGCCCAGCGCTCCTCCTCACTCAAATCAGGGCTGAGCAAAAGGGCGTAGAAATTGGTCTCCATCCAGTCGGTCGGGTTGACCGAGACCAGTTCCAGCAAGTCGCCGGGATAGCCGATACGGGCTTGGGAGCTCTTGGCCGACCCGGCCAGATTGACCACGGCGGCGACCGCTCCCGGACAGTCCAGAGCGGTCTTGAGGGCCACCGAACCGCCCAAGGAATGCCCCACCACCGGCGCCGGGCCGATCCCCCAGGCCTCGATCAGTTCGGCCAAGACCTGGGCGTAGACGTTCACGTCGGCCACCGCCTGGCCCCGCCAAAGGTCGGACTTGCCGTGGCCGGGCTGATCGTAGGCCACCACCCGGTGGCTTCCAGCCAACCCTGGCGCCACGCGGCGCCAGACCGTCGAGTCCTGGGCCGCCCCGTGCAGCAGCACGACCGGCGGTCCCGACCCCGCTTCGTCGTAGGCGATCCGGCCGCCGCTCAACTCGATGTAGGCCATGACCCCTCCAGATCGGACTCCAGCCGACGGGCGGCCTGGGCGATCAGGAAGAGCGGTTTCCACCACAGCAGGGCCGCCACCCGGTCGCCGGTCAATTCGATGTCACCTCGGCGCACCAGTTGGTTGAGGCTGGTCCGGGGCTGGCTGACCAGTTCCAGCCAGGCCGCCTGGCTGGCCTTGAGACCGAAGTCGAAGGGATCGGCCGGGTCGAGCGGCCGGACCGCGACCCGGCCGCCGTCCAGAATCAGGTCGAGGCCACGCCGGGGAGCCTCCAACCGGACCACGGCGCGCAACATCCGGGCGGCCGGGCCGAAACGAGGGTCGCGACCCAACTCCTCCGCCAACCCCTTGGCCCAGTCCGTTCCGAAGACGCGCATGGTCTGTGATCCGACCCGCCTCAGTGGCCCGGATACCAAGCCGGGTCCATCACCCGCCAGTCGTGGCTGGGCACGACGACGGCCCCGAGCGAACGGATCTTCTCCAAGGAGCGCTCGCAGGCCACCAGGTCGGTGTGGATGCCGGGGTAGGCCCAACCCCCCGCGCCGTCGTCCAGGTTGTCGTACGAGCTGATGATGTCGGAGGCCAACAGGTGCGGCCCGGACTCGGTCTGGACCAGCACCGACTGCATGCCGGGGGTGTGGCCGGGCAGCAGCAGGAGCCGCAAGCCGTCGGCCAGGTCGAAGTCGCCCCGCACCCGTTCGACGCGCCAGCTGGCCCGCACCCAGGAGGGCACGAAATCTTCCAAGCCGAACTCGTACATCGCCTTCTGATGCGTTATGGGGTCGACGGCGGCCCGCAGCTCCTCGGCCTGGAGGTAGATCTTGGCCCGCGGGAAACGGTCCAGGTTGCAGGCGTGGTCGTAGTGCAGATGGGTGATGACGATGGTGTCGATGTCGCCCGGCGCCACCCCCAGCCGTTCCAGGCTGACGTCCAAGCCGAAGTCGGGGCTGCGCCGCAGCTGGACGTGCGAGGGATGGTGGTCCTGGTCGCGCTGGGCCGGCCCGGTGTCGACCAGGACCATCCTTTGGGGCGAGCGCAGCAGGAAGCTGAGGGCCGGCGACGCCCTCTTCACACCCTGGTTCTTGGAGTAGGTGTAGCCGGACAGCTCGACTTCGGGGAACTCCCCGAAAGCCATCGGTTCGATGGTCCAGGTGCTGGTCATGACGGTTTGCCTCCAAAAGGTGGTGGTTCGACGGTTCGATCAGTCAGGCCGAGCCACGGCCGGGGCTGGTTCAGGCTCCGGACGGGCGGCGGCCCGCAGGGCCCCGGACAGGTCTTGGATCGGAGCCCCCCGGGCGAAGGCCTGGGCCGCCGCCAGGACGCGCTCGGCGGCGGCCGGGCCGAAACGATGGGCCAATAAGGTGGCGGCTTTGTCCCGCAACCGCTCCGGGCTGGCCGGCAGTTCGGAGTCGCCCTCGGACAGGGCGGCCGACCGGATCAACCGCCGGCCGTCGTTCAAGACGATCTCCATCACGATGGGACGGCCCCGCTCCGGGTAACCGGCGTCCAGCGCGGGGTCGTGTCTGAGTTGGACCCGGTCGATCAGACGGCGCAGGCCGGGGGCGGCCAGGCGCTCGGGCGTGAAGGAGTCGAGGTCGAAGCGGCCGTCCAACAAGGCCGCCGCCACCACGTAGGGGACCGAGTAACGGGCCGCCAGGTCATTGTCGCCGACCGCGCTCCGGTCCAGGCTGGCGGCCGGGCCGAAGGCCCGGATCTCGATCCGTTCGACCGCTTCGGGCGCGAAACCGAACTCCTGGCGCAGAGCCAAGGCGGCGTTGATGGAGGTGTGGGTGTGGGCGCAGGCCGGCCACAGTTTGAAATAGCTGGAGGCCAGCTTGAATTCGCTCCAACCGTCCGGGCCGACGCCCTCCAGCAGGAGGCCGGGGTCGAAGGCCACCCCCGAGCGGGGGCCGAAGAAGCGTTCCAGACAGCCCGGCGTGGCGCTGAAACCGGCCGCCGCCGCCGCCCCGGCCACCAATCCGACCTCGGCCCCCAGGGCCGCCATCAGGTGGTGCGCGCCCTGGCCGGCCTTGAGCGAGGCCCGGTCCGGGCCCAGGGCCAGGCTGGCCGCCAGGTCGATGGCGGTGGCGATGACCTGGGGGTCGCGCCGGCCCAGCAGCCAGGCGCTGGCGGCGGCCGCCCCGATCGTCCCCCAGTTGCCGTGCGGATGGATCTCGGCCTTGGTCCCGCCCAGCGACTGGCCGACCCGGGCCGCCACCTCGTAACCGGCCATCAAAGCCGAGAAGAAGTCGTCGGCCGACCGGCCGCCCTCCTCCGACAAGGCCAAGACGACTGGGACGACGTGGATGCCGGGGTGGCCGCGCGACATCCGTTGGCCCTCGTCGATCTGGTAGACGGTCGGATAAGTCCCGTTCCCGACCACCGCCACGGCCGCCGCCACCGGCTCGGACTGGCCGATCAGACTGGCCGAGCCGCGGTCGCCGCCCAGCAGGGCGCGCAAACGGGTCTGCGGGCCCCGCTCCGAGCCCACCGCCATGACGGCCAAGCAGTCGATGAAGACGTCGACCGCCCGCTGGCGCAGGGCCACCGGGGCGGCGGCGAAACTGGTGGCGGCGGCCGCCCGCCCCAGGGCGGCCGCGGCCGGGCCGGCGGCGGCTGGCTCAGGCATGGTCGGTCCCGGTCGGCCGCGCCACCGACAGGTAGCGCTCCTGCAATTCGGGCGACTCCATGAACTCGGCCGTGGCGCCTTGGAAGACCAAGCGTCCGATGTCGAGCACGTAGACCCTCTGCGCCACCTCGCGCACGAAGCCGAGGTTCTGCTCGGCCAGCAAGATGGAGACGCCGTAGCGCTGAGGCAGGGCCGCGATCGACTGGGCCATGCCCTGGACGATGACCGGGGCCAAGCCCTCGGTCGGCTCGTCCAACAGCAGCACCTGGGGCCGGCCGACCAGGGCCCGGGCGATGGTGACGGCCTGCTGTTCGCCGCCGGACAGGGCGTGGCCCTTGCGGTCGATCAAGCGCTCCATGATGGGCAGCACCTCGACCAGCTCGTCCACCGACATCGGCTGGCGGCCGTGCCGTTTGGCGATGCCGCGCACCAGTTGCAGGTTCTCGCGCACGGTCAGGGTGGGGAAGATACGACGGTCGTCCGGCACCCAGCCGACGCCCCGGCGGGCGATGGCCTCGATGCCGAGGCCCTCGATGCTCTGGCCGGCCAGTTCGATGCGGCCGCTGCGGCGGGCCTCGATGCCCATGACGCTGCGCAAACAGGTCGTCTTGCCGGCCCCGTTGCGCCCCATCAGAGCCACGGTCTCACCGGCGTCCAAGGTCAGGTCGAGGCCGAACAGGGCCTGGGCGTGGCCGTACCAGGCGTTGACGCCCTTCAGGGCCAGAACGTGATCAGACATGCTCATCTCCGAGGTAGACCTTGCGGGCGATCTGGGACGACCCGACCTCTTCCGGGGTGCCGTCCATGACCTGTTTGCCCTCCGCCATCAAGACGATGCGGCGGGCCACCGCGAACAGGACGTCCATGTCGTGGCCGGTCATGACGATGGTCAGGTCGGGGTCGGCCCGTTGGATGGATTTGAGGGTGTCGACCGTCAACAGGCAGTCCTCGGTCGACATCCCGGCGGTCGGCTCGTCCAGCAGCAGCAGGGAGGGCCGTTGGACCATGGCCATGGCCAATTCGAGGCGTTTACGGTCGCCTTGGGCCAGATTGCCGGCCAAGGAGTCCTCCAAGCCGGCCAGGCCCAACCCGGCCATGATCCGCTCGATGTCGGCCTGGTCGACGCTCGCGTGGCGACGGAAGTCGCGCAGCAGGCTGCGGTAGCCGGCCCGCTTGGCGGCGGCGGCGATCTGCAGGCATTCGATGACGGAACGGGAGGCGAACAACCGGGCCACTTGGAAGGTCCGGCTCATGCCGGCCTGGGCCCGGCGGTGGGCCGGCCAGCGGGTGATGTCGACGCCGTTGAACAAGATGGCGCCGCCGCCGACGGTGGCGTGCTCGCCGGCGATCAGCCCGAAGTAGGTGCTCTTGCCAGCCCCGTTGGGGCCGATGATGGCCAGGGTCTCGCCCCGGGCCACCGTCATCGACAGGTCGATGACGGCCGGCACGCCGTAGTAGCTCTTGGAGACCGACCGGGTCTCCAACACCACCGGCGCCGCGGGCGCCACAGCCGGGCTGGTCATGGCCGACCTCCCCTCAGCGAACGTAGGCGACGGAACAGGTCGACCGCCTTGCCGGGCAGACCGGACAGGCCGCCGGGCAGGGCCAGCACGATGACGAGGAAGATCCCACCGATGAAGAGGTTGGCGTAGTTGATGCCTTGGAACAGCTGGGTGTTGAGCCAGACGAAGACGACCGCGCCGACCACCGGCCCGAAGAAGTGGCCCCGGCCGCCCACCAGGCACATCAGGACGATGTTGCCGGAGTTGAGCCAGTACAGCGTGTCCGAGCTGGCGATGCCCTGTTGCTGCACGAACAGGGCCCCGGCCACCCCGGCGAAGAAACCGGCCAGGATGACGACCCGGGTCCGGATCGAGAGGGTCGGCACGCCCAGGGCGGCGGCCCGGATGGGATCGTCGCGGCTGGCCAGGACGGAGTGGCCGAAGGTGGAGCGGTGGATCAGACGCATCACGAACAGGCAGACCCCCACCACCAGCACGGCGTACCACCAGAAGTACTTCGGCATCAGCAGGTTGAAACCTAACAACTTGCCCGGCAGCACCCCGGGGATGCCGTCGTCGCCGTGCAGCTTCTTGATGGTGAACAACAAGAGGTAGAGCACCTGGCCGAACACCATCGTCATCATGACGAAGGCGATGCCGCTCAGGCGCAGGGTGACGACGCAGAAGAAGGCCGCGAACAAAGCCCCCACCACACCGGCCAACACCACCAGCAGGAGCGGGTTGAGGTGGAAGTCCTTCATCAGAGCCACGAAATAGATCCCGGCCCCGAAGAAGGCGGCGTGGCCGAAGGTCATCGTCCCTAGCCAGCCCACGATCATGTTGGCGCTCATGGCCAACAGTCCGTAGATCAACATGGTGGTGGCCAGGAATTGCAGGTTGGTGGGGAAGAAGGCCACCGCCAAGCCCACCACCACCATCACGACGGGCACGTCGAAACGGCCCAGGGCCCGGGTCGCCCGGGAGGCCAAGTCGGCTGGCGGGGCCGTCGGCGGGGCGGCCGGAGTCTGAACGCTCATGTCGATTCCCTCAGGAGTGGGTGATGGCCGGGCCGCGCACGAACAGGCCCTGGGGCCGCATCAGCAAGACGATGACGACCAGGATGTACATGCCGTACTGCGACCAGGCCGGGGCGTAGTAGACCAACAGCGACTCCATCAGCCCGACCAGCAGGGAGGCCGCCAGGGCCCCCCAGGTCGAGCCCAGGCCGCCGATGATGACGACGACGAAGAACTGGATGGCGAAGGTGGCGTCCATGCCCTGGGCGACCGAGATCATGGGCGAGTCGAGCGCTCCGGCCAGACCGGCCAAGGCGCAGCCCAAGGCGAAGACCCCCATGCCGACCAGCGGCGCCCTCACCCCCAGGGCCCGAGCCGTGGTGCGGTCGTGCGCCACGGCCCGGATCTTCATCCCCAGACTGGATTTGTTGAGCAAGAACCACAGTCCGGCCGCCACGATCAGGCCGGCCGCGATGACGAAGAGGTTGTAGGACGGCACCGGCACCGTGCCGATATGGACGGCCCCCTTGAAGGGCGACGGCCGAGGCACGTGGTACGTGGTGGTGCCGAAGACCAAGATGGACAAGCCGATCAGCATCAGCATCAAGGCGTAGGCGGCCAACAGGTTGATCATGTGGCCGGAGTTGTAGAGCCGGGCGAAGACCAATCGTTCGCTCAACACCCCGAGGACGGCGATCACCGCCGCCGCCCCCAGGGCGTAGAGCAAGAACATGGGCAGGCTGAGAGCCTGTCCACCCAACATGACCGCGAAACAGTAGGCGCCGAACATGAAGAAGGCGCCGTGCGCGAAGTTGAGGACCCCCATCACGCCGTAGATCAGCGTGAAGCCGCTGGCCACCAGAAACAGCGGTACCCCGGTGGCGACGCCGTTGATAACGGCCGACAGGAGTTGATTCATGGCGTCAGGCTTCTAGTAGTTGAACGTCACAGTGTCGGTGTACGGGATCACGATCGTCTCCAGCATCTTGACCTTCTCCGGGTCGCTGGCGTCGCCCTCGGTCTCCATCAGCACGATGTTGGCGGAGCCGTTGTGGGTGACGGCGTCGATCAGGTACTCGCCCTGGGGCGAGCTGAAGGTGATGCCCTCCAGGGCGGCCGCCACGGCCTCCGGGGCGTCCGATCCGGCCTTCTCGATGGCGGCGGCGTAGGCCAACACGGCGACGTAGGAGACGTACGACCAGGTGATCGGCTTCTTGCCGGCCAACTGCTCGAAGTCGGCCACGAAGGCGTCGTTCTCAGGCGTGTCGTAGGCGGCCCAGTTGTACTCGTAGCCGTTCCAGACCAGCGGGGCGGAGCCGTTCAGATCCCGTGCCACCGGGTAGTAGCCGCCCGGCGTGACGACGACCTCGTAGTTCTTCAGGAAGTCGTAGGGCTCGGCCTGTTGCAGGAAGGAGGCGGTGCCGGCGCCGTAGGTGCCGATGTACAAGCCCTTGTGCTCGCCCTCGGTCGAAGCGGTGGCCAGCACCGAGATCTGGGAGCCGTAGTTCTGCTGGTCCATCGGCACCCAGAGGTCCTTGCCCACCGTGATCGGCTTGCCGTTGTCGGCGTAGGCCTGGACGTACTGGTCCCATTGCAGGTGGCCGGTGACGTAGTCGAAGGCGAAGGAGTCGTAGGTCGTGACCTGCGGGAAGCGGCGGCCGATGGCGTCGGCCATGGCCACGATGTTGGCGCTGGAGGTGGCCCCGGCCCGGAAGGTGCGGGTGTACGGGGCGGCCTGGCCGTTCTGACCGGTCAGCTCTTCGACCGAGCAGATGCCGGTGATGAAGACGGCGTCCAGCTGGTCCACCAGCGGGGCGTCGGCCAGGCAGTTGGCGCTGGACAGCTCGCCGATCAGGAAGTTGGTGCCGGAGGAGACGAAGTCGCGCACGGCCTGGCTGGCCTCTTGCGGACCGGCCGCCGTGTCTTTGGCTTCGATCTTGATCTGACGGCCCAGCACCCCGCCGGCGGCGTTGATCTGGTCGGCCGCGATCTGGGCCCCTTGACGGTAGTTCAGGCCGGCGTCGGCGAAGGCGCCGGAGATGGGCCCGAGCACGCCGACCGTGATGGGATCCCCCGAGTCACCGCCGGAGGGGTTGTCATCTTGTCCACTGCAGGCGGCCAGTCCCAGGACCATGGCCACGGCGACAGCCGCTCCTGCCCACTTCTTTGTAAGCATTCTTTCTCCTTTCTGGTACCAGGCCCTTCAGCCTGGTGGAGTGTGGTCTCGAATGAGATCTAGGTGGGGGTGATCGGCTGGGAGCGGAGCTAGCCTTCTAGCACCACCGCCAGCCCTTGTCCGACGCCGATGCAGATGGCGGCCAGCCCGACCCCGCCGCCGCGTTGGGCCAAACGGTGGGCCAAGTGGCCGATGACGCGGCCGCCCGAGGCCCCCAGCGGGTGGCCCAGGGCGATGGCGCCGCCGTCGACGTTGACGATGGCCGGGTCGAGTTGGGGCCAAAGCTTGAGACAGGCCAGGCTTTGGGCGGCGAAGGCCTCGTTCAGCTCCACCAAGTCGACCTCGGCCCAGCTCCGGCCGGCCCGGCGCAGGGCCCGCTGGGCCGCTTCGACCGGGGCCACGCCGAAGTGGGTCGGCACGATGGCGGCCACTCCCCGGCCGGCGATCCGGGCCAGCGGCCGGCCCAGCCCGGGAGCTTTCTCGCCGGCCACGATCAGGGCCGAGGCGCCGTCGCTGAGCGGGGACGAGTTGCCGGCCGTGACGGAGCCGTCGGAGCGGAAGGCCGGCTTCAAGCGGGTCAGCGCCGCCAGACTGGTGTCGGGACGGATGCCCTCGTCACGGTCCAGTTCGAGGCCGGGCGGGCGCACAATCTCGGCCTGGTAGCGGCCTTCCCGCCAAGCCGCGGCGGCCAGCTGGTGGCTGCGCAGGGCGAACTCGTCTTGGGCCTGTCGCGAGATGCCGTGCTCTTGGGCCAGGATCTCGGCCGTCTGCCCCAAGGCGATGGTCCACTCCTGGGGCATGCGGGGGTTGACCATGCGCCAGCCCAAGGTGGTCGAGTGCATGGTCTGGTGGCCGCTGGGATAGGCCCGCTCCGGCTTCGTCACCACCCAGGGGGCGCGTGACATCGACTCCACGCCGCCAGCCAGGACGATCTCGGCGTCGCCCGTCTCGACCGCCCGGCTGGCTTGGACGACGGCCTCCAGGCTGGAGCCGCAGAGCCGGTTGACGGTCACCCCCGGCAGTCCGACCGGCAGACCGGCCAGCAGGGCGGCCATGCGGGCCAGGTTGCGGTTGTCCTCGCCGGCCTGGTTGGCGGCGCCCATGACGACGTCGTCGATCCGACCGGGGTCCAGCTCGGGTTGGCGGGCCACCAGCTGGGCCAGCGTCGAGGCCGCCAGATCGTCCGGACGCAGCCCGGCCAGCCCGTGGCCGTGGCGGCCGAAGGGGGTACGGACGGCGTCGTAGACGAAGCTGGCGGTCATGTCCGGGGGGCCTGGCTGTAGTCGGCCGGCCGCTTCTCCAAGAAGGCCCGCTGCGACTCGACGGTGTAGGCCGAGCCGGCCAGTTCGGCCGTGATGGTCTGCTCGAAGCGATAGCCGTCGCGGTAGGGCAGGTCCTCGGCCGCGTTGAAGGCGGCCTTGGCCTTCTGGACCGCCGGCGAGTGCTTACGGGCGATGTCGCGGGCCAAGGACAGGGCGGCCTCCAGCAGTTGGTCGCCCGGCACCACGTCGACCACCATGCCGTACTGGGCCATGTGGGCGGCGTCCAGCTTGCGCGAGGTGAAGAAGAGCATGCGGGCCACCGCCCGGGGCAGGTGTTTCTCCAAGAATTTGGCCCCGCCCATCAGGCCGCGGTCCAGTTCCGGCATCTGGATCCAGGCCTGGTCGGAGGCGATCAAAATGTCGCAGCCGGCCAGCAGGGCGTAGCCGGCCCCGATGGCGGCCCCGTTGATGGCCCCGATGATCGGCTTCTTGCAGTCGTTGACGGCGTAGAAGAACTCGCGCGTGATCCGATTGTGGCGCAGGTAGTCGGCCCCGCCCGAGGTCATGCCGGAGCGCTCCTTGATGTCGGCCCCGGCCGAGAAGACCCGGCCCTGGCCGATCAGCACCACCACGGACACGTCGTCGCGCTCCGAGATCTCGTCCAGCAGCCAGATCAACTCCTCGCGCGAACGCCGGTTCTGGGCGTTGACCGGCGGACGGTCGAAGGTGACGACCGCGATGCCCGGTTCGGGGATGTCGAGACGGAAGCTCTCGAGTTCCATGGTGATCACTCCTTAGATGCTGGCGCTGCGGCGGGGCGACGGACGGCTACATGTGCCGCCCGCCGGTCACCTCGATGACGGCGCCGGTGATGTAACTGGACAGGTCGCTGGCCAAGAACAGGGCTGTGTTGGAGACGTCCCGGATGGTCCCGAAACGGCCCAACGGGATGTCTTCGAGGCGCCGGGCCAGGACCTCAGGCGGCACCTGGGCCATCATGGCGGTGTCGATCAGACCGGGTTGGATGGCGTTGACCCGGATGCCGTGACGGGCGACCTCCTTGGCGGCCGACTTGGTCAAGCCGATCAGACCGGCCTTGGCGGTCGAGTAGTTGGTCTGGCCGGGGTTGCCGACCTTGCCCGAGATGGACGACATGTTGATGATGGAGCCGGCCCGCTGACCGGCCCGCATGGCGGCGCTGGCGGTCCGCAGCCCGAGCCAGGAGCCGAGCAGGTGGACGTGGATGACGTCGAGGAAGTCGGTCGGGCTCATCTTGCGCAGGACGGCGTCCCGGGTGAAGCCGGCGTTGTTGACGTAGACGTCCAGTCCGCCGTAGGCCGCCACCGTGTCGGCCACCATCTGTTCGACCGACTCGACCGCGGTGACGTCGCAGGCCAGGCCGAGCGCGGTCCCGCCGGCCGCCGTCAACTCCGCCGCCGCCCGCTGGGCGGCCGCTTGGTCGATGTCGGCGATGACGACTCTCGCACCCTGTTGGCTGAAGAGCTGGGCGATGTCGCGGCCGATGCCGGCCCCGGCGCCGGTGACGATGGCCACCCGGGAGTCCAACCAGCCCGTCGCGGTCATGGCTGGACCGCCTGGCCCGGCGGCCGACACAGCACGATGACGGTGATGATGCCCTCTTGGACCACCACGCCGTCTTGGTTGACCAAGGCCAGCTGACGGCGCACGACGCCGTTGGTGCCCTTGCTGGTCAGGCGCTTGGAGACGATGGTGAGCTCCAAATGGATGGTGTCGTC
Organism: Propionibacteriaceae bacterium; assembly: GCA_031267645.1. Lineage (GTDB taxonomy): Bacteria > Actinomycetota > Actinomycetes > Propionibacteriales > Propionibacteriaceae > WQYJ01. The sequence goes on along the minus strand of JAIRYW010000058.1, from coordinate 7,578 downwards.
GATGAAGATGGGGCGGCGGAACTGCCACCGCTCGATCTCCAACATGGCGCCCATCGAGGTCTTGAACAGGCCCAGCGAGTCGAGGAAACCGGTGGCCATGGCGATGCCCAGGATGCCGTGGGCGACGCGCTGGCCGAACATGCCGGCCCTGGTCGACTCGCGGTCCAAATGGATCGGGTTGAAGTCGCCCGACAGGCCGGAGAAGTTGACCACGTCGGTCTCGGTCACGGTGCGGGCGTTGCTGACCCACTGTTGGCCCTCGACCAGATCCTCGAAGTACATCGTCATGGCTGTCTCCGCTCGCCGGAGTCGTGGTCGATTGGTCGGATGGCGCCGGCGCGGACCAGTTCGGCCAGTTCGGAGTCGGTCAGACCGAGTTGACGCAGGACCTCCTCGGTGTGCTGGCCCAAGGTCGGCACACCGCGCCGGACGTCCAGCGGACTGGCCGAGTAGTGCACCGGCGTGGCCACCACGCGGGCCGTCCCGCCGTCCCCCCGCGGCACCTCGAGGAAGGCCCCCAGCCGCTCCAACTGGGGATCGTGGGCGACCTGGTCCAAGCTGTTGACGGGCGCGCAGGAGACGCCCTCGGCCTCCAGGGCGGCCAGGCACTCGGCCGTGGTCTTGGACCGCGTGGCGGCGGTCACGGTGGCGATCAGGGCTTCGGCGTTCTCGTAGCGGCGGGCCAGCGACTCGAAGCGCGGATCGGTTCCGACCTCGGGGATGCCCAGGCCGACGCAGCAGCGCCGCCACATCGACTCGTTGGCGTTCGAGATCACGACCCAGCCGTCGGTCGTGGGGAAGGCCTGGTTGGGGATGCCGAGGCGGTTGGCCGTGCCCATCGGTTTGGGCACGATGCCCTTGAGCCAGTAGTCGGCGAAGAAGTAGTTCATGATCGAGACCTGGGACTCCAGCATCGAGGTGTGGACGTGCTGGCCCTGGCCGGTGCGCTGGCGGTGGACCAAGGCGCCCAAGATGCCGATGGTGGCGTACAGACCGGCTGAGAAGTCGGAGATGGCGGTGCCGCAGCGGACCGGCCCGCCGCCCGGCTCGCCGGTGAAGCTGAGCAGGGAGCTGTAGGCCTGGACGGCCAGGTCGTTGGCGGCCTTGGTGGCCATCGCCCCGAGGTGGCCGAAGCCGGTCATGGAGCAATAGATCAGATCGGGCTTGAGGGCCGACAGGCGCTCGTAGTCCAGGCCCCATTTCTCCAGGGTGCCGAGACGGAAGTTCTGCACCACGACGTCGGCGCCCAGGATCAGCCGACGCACCAATTCGACCCCCGGCGGGGTCTTGAGGTCGACCTCGACGCTGCGCTTGTTGCGGTTGAGGGCCAAGAAGGAGCCGCCCATGTCGTCGTCCTCGACCCCTTGGCCGTAGGTCCGGGCGGCGTCGCCCGAGCCCAACCGCTCGATCTTGACCACGTCGGCCCCCATGTCGCCCAAAGCCTGGGTGGCCAGGGGGCCGGCGAAGATGTGGGTGAAGTCGATCACCCGGACGCCGTCCAGGGCGCGGACCGGCCGATCTTCGCTCATGCCGCCGGCGCTCCCGCCGCCAGCGGCTCGGAGCCGGGGGTGAAGCCCAAGATGACGGTGTCTTGGTAGCTGATCAACAGCTCGCCGGTGGCGGCCAGCCGCAGCTCGATGTCGGTGTCGACGTAGACCCGGCCCTTCTTCTCGTAGCGCCGGGCCACCTGGCCGGAGCAGGTCAGCTCGGCCCCGACCGGCGCCAGGCGGTGGTGGCGGGAGTGGAACTGATAGTGGATGCGGGCGTGCGGGCCCGGCCCCTCGGGGCAGTTGGCCTTGTAGATCCGGATCTTGTCGATGTGGGTCAAGGTCGGCGGGACCAGCTGGCCAGGGAAACCGTCCACGGGACGATGGAACTCCTCGGCGATCTCATCGACGCCGTGGCAGTACTCGCGCACGACGAAGGGAGTCATGACGTAGGTCACGGGGGCCAGGACGTCGCCCACCTCCAGATCGCTGACGTAACGTCCAGTCGGCATCACAGACCCCCTTCGAGTGGCACGGACGCGGTTCCCACGGTGACGGGTTGGCCGCTGGGCAAGTCGGCCCAGACCTTCAGCTCGACCCGCCCCTCGGCCACGGCCGTGACCTGGCCGTGGGCTTGGACGACCTCGTCCTCGTAGACCGGGCGGATGTACTTGGTGACCAGTTCACCGCCGGCCAGGTAGGGCAGGCCGAAGTGACGGTAGAGCAGGCTGGAGATGTAGTTGGTCGACAGCATGCCGTCGGCGATGATGCCGCTCAGCCCCTGGGCCTCGGCGTAGGCGTCGTCGGAGTGGATGGTCGGCTCGGCCACGATGAACTGGCCGCTGGGCGAGGCCGCCGTCTCGAGGGCGTCGCAATACCACCGCATACGTTCGCGGGTCATCATGATCGCCTGGGATGAGAAGTGGTCGCCCACCGCCGGTGTGGATTTGGACTGGTCCATGGTCACCTTCGTCCGTGGATTTGATTTATGATAATTGATGTTAACGACGGCAGAATCGCGCTGTCAAGCCCTCCGGACCATCAGTTCGGATCGTTTCGAAGCGGCCTGGACGAGCCGGCCGCCGGACCGTACGGCCGCGTCGTACGGTTGGCCGGATCAATCCGGACGGCCCGGACGAACCTCGGGAGAAACGGAACGGCCGGACGCCCTGGCCGCAGAGGGCGGACTCGAAGCCCGCGACCGGCCGACCCGGAGCGGAGCGGGGGACAGAGAGCGATCAGGGACGGGGCGGATCAGACCTCGGCCGGGCGATCCCAGAAGCCGACGTTGCGCAAGGTGTTGACGGCCTGCTCGCCGACGTTGGCGAAGTGGCTGGCCAAAGCGGCGGCGGCGGCCGCCCCGTCGCCGGCGGCGATGGCGTCGACGATGCGGTCGTGCTCGTCGAAGGCTTGCTCTTTGAACTGCCACTCGGCGTTGATGTCGAAGAAGTGGGTCGGCATGTTGTCAGACAAGATCCGCAAGACCGACTTCAGCCGGCGCGAGCCGCCGGCCCGGTTGATGGTGCGGTGGAAGAGGTAGTTGAGCTGGTCGTGCTCGGCGGAGACGGTGGCCGAACGCATGTCCTGGGACAGGGTCCGCAATTGCTCCACCAGCTCCGCCGGGGGGTCTTGGGCCACCCGCTGGGCGGCGATGCCGGACAGCACGCCGTACATGTGGAAGTGGTCGACGATGTCGTCCGACTCGATCTCGCCCACGAAGGCTCCGCGCCGAGCCACGTTGTTGACCATGCCCTCGGCCTCCAGCATGATCAGGGCCTCGCGCACCGGCAGGCGGCTCAACCCCAGGGTGTCGGCCAAGGCGTCTTGATCCAGCTTCTGCCCTGGCCGCAGTTGGCCGGAGAAGATCAGATCCCGGATGTAATTGGCGGCCTCTTGTTTCAGCGTCAAACGGCGCTGAGGCAGAGCCACAGGGGCTTGGGTCATCGTCTTCCTCTTCGAGGCCAGGTATTGGCCAATGGTACTGGGCCGATGATAAGACTCAAGGGCGCCGGCGCCGCCGCCTGGGGTCCGACCGGCCCAGGCCCCCGGTTGACCCGGACCCGACGTCACAGTTTTGAATACTGCCGGGCGCGGACGAGCGCTCACGCCAGCCGCGGTTTCTGATCGCCGGGGGGCTGACACTGCGGGGTTGTCAGCCCTGATAGGACTGAGGAGCTGTGCCTGTCGGCCGGTCGCGCCGCTGGCGGCTCTGAGCGCTCGTCCGTCCCCCGCCCCCCGACCACCGAGCCCGGGGCCTGCCAGCGCCCGGGGGCGCCGTCTCCGCAGCCATCGCCGGACCGGCTCCGGCCCAGCCGGCCCCCGCCGAAGGCCGACCGCCCAAGGTCCGGACGTCGGCCGGCCCCGCATTGTACAATGCCCCCGGGGGCGTCCAGTGGCCAGGAGGCGAGCGATGCAGTTCACCAGCAAGCAGATCGCCGACTTGGTCGGGGTCACCATTCGAGCCTTGCGCCACTACGAAGCCATCGGCTTGCTACCCAAACCGGACCGCACCCACGGCAATTACCGCGTCTACACCCCGGCCAACGTGCTCGACCTGCTCCGGATCAAGCGTCTGACCAATCTGGGCTTCCAGTTGGCCGAGGTGGCCGAGATCATGCGCGATCCGGGCGGCCAGAAGTCGACCGAGCTGTTGGGCCGGTTGGACCTCCAACTGGCCCACCGTCAGATCGAGATCGCGGCCCAACGTCAGACCATCGCCGAGATTCTCGACACCGGCGCCGCGATCGACGTCCTGCCCGAGTTCGCCGCCCGTCTGCTGGCCATGCGCGACATCGACCCGGCCGACGACGAGGAGATGGCCAAGATCATCATCGACGTGGTGACCGGGTTGGGCGACAGCGCCGACGTCGAGCGGTTGCGCGCCACCATGGATCGGGCCATGGCGCCCAGCCCGGAGGCCCAGCGCCTGGTCGAGTTGGACTCCCGTCTGCGCGCGGTCGGCCCCCAGACGCCGGCGACGGAGATCGACCAATTGGTGTCGGATTACGTCTCGGCTTGTCAGGCCCTGGTTCAGGCGGCCGACATCGACGCCGGCCAGGCTTGGTCCAGCCGCGCCCCGATCAAAGACGTCCTGCAGAGCTTGGTGCACGAGCACCTGACCGACCTGCAGCGCCAGATCTTCGAACGGGTCTCGATCACTCTGAAAGAGCGCCTCCTGGTCTGAGACGGCGGCCGCGGCGCCCCAGGCCCCGGACGAAATTCCGCACAGATTCTCCGCTGCCCCTTGACCCTGACGTTACGTCATAGTTTTCGCTGGGATCATGCGAAGGACCAAGACCCCCTCGAAGCCGATCGGCCGAGGTCCGGCGCCGCCGGAATTCTCTAGCCAACAGGTGGCCGATCTGGTCGGGCTGACCACTCGGGCGGTGCGGCACTACCACAAGATCGGCCTAGTGCCGGAGCCGCAACGTAGCTCTTCCGGGTATCGCGCCTACGGCCCCGAACACGTCTTGATCCTGATGCGCGTCAAATGTCTGACCCGGCTCGGCCTGAGCCTGGAGCAGGTGGCCGAGGCCCTGGACGACCCGCGCGGTCGCCAGACCGAACGCATCCTGCTCCAACTGGACCAGGTCCTGGCCGAACGGGCACATGAGATCGAACGCCAACGCCAGGTCATCGCCCAGTGGCGTCAGACCGGCGGGTCAGCCGTATTGACCGCGCAGGCTGGGCTCCAAGTCCATGCCGCTTGACAACTGAATAGACCGAAACACCCGAAAGGAAACCCCGCCATGAGTACCGATTCCAAACTAGACCTCACCATCACCGAATTCGACTCCAACGAAGCCCCAGTGGTTTGGTTCTTGGCTTTGCTCCTCTTGCTCTGATGAGACGAGGCTGACGAGCAAGTCGGCCGCCGCCGGGCCCGAACCCGATGCCGGGCCCGGCGGCGGCCCTACCCCTGGTGTGTCTCCCAGACCGGTGACGTCTGGGAGACACACCTTTAAAGAATCCGGAGGTCCGAGGTGACCGTCGTCCCCGCCCCAGCGGTCGACCAGCCGCGTTATCGGTTGGCCCCCGAGACCCGGTTGGCCCGCCAGCAGGGCAGCGGCCGACCGCTGGCCAGCCTGGGCCAGAGCCGGGTCTTTCGCTTGGGCGACGACATCGGAACTCTGTTGGAAACCGTCGCCGACGCCGCCACGGCGGTCGGACCGGCTGATTTGGCGGCCCGATTGCCCGGCTCGAATTGGGATGAAGCGACCATCGCGGAGGCTCTCCACGCTTTGGCCGGGGCCGGACTGATCCATCCGGCCGACGTCCCAGCGCCCGTGGCCGAGCCCCCCGAACGGGGCCGGCCGCGGGCGGCCCGCCCGCGGCTGTGGTTCGACCCGACGACTGTCTGTCGGGCCCTGCGCGGTTGGGCCGGGGCGTTGCGGGGTTGGCCGGGGGCGGGCTTGGCTGTGATCGGCGCGGCCGCCCAAATCGTGGCCTGGCTGACCGGCCCTGGTCTGGCCCCGGCCTTCCGACTCGGCCCCATCCTGATCGTGGTGGCCGCCCTGGTGGCGGTGGCGGCCAGCCATGAGCTGGCCCACGGCGTCGTGCTACAGGCGGCCGGAGGCCGCTCCCGGGCCATCGGGCTGACCTTGGTACACGGCTGCCCGGCCTTCTACTGCGACGTCGCCTCAGCCGCCCGGCTGGATCGCCGCGGCCAGGTCGAAGTGGCCCTGGCCGGCTTGGTCTGGCAGTGCCAGGTCGGCGCGGCGGCCGCCCTGGTGGTCTGGACCGGTTGGCCGCTGGCGGCGGCCACGGCCCGGCTCTGGATCGGCCTCAACCTGGCCACGGTCCTGTTCAATCTGTTGCCCTTCCTCGACCTGGACGGCTACCTGGCCTTACGGGCGGGGCTGGACCGGCCCGACCTGAGGCGGGCCGCCCGGGCCGCCTGGCGGGGCTGGCTGCGCTCCCCGCGGGTCGGTCCGAACCGATCGGACGGCGCCCCACTGGTCTGGTTCGGAGCCTTCAGCGCCATCGGCCCGGCCTTGCTCCCACTGCCGGCCGCGGCCTGGCTGAGTGGAACCATCTGGCCCGGCCGGTCGGTCCTGGGCCTGGCGCTGGTCGGAGCCGGGGCCTTGCTGTGGGGGGTCGCCGGCTGGCGGCGGGCCCGGCGCGACCCGAGCCCGGTCGAAACCTAGAGCTGGTCGACCCGAAGCTGGTGGGCCGAAAGCTGGTCGGCCGAGAACTGGTCGGTCAGCGCCGACCCGGCTTCGACCGGCCGCGGTCGAAGCTCGGCGGTGGCGGCGGGGCCGGCTCGGCCCGGGTCAGGAAGTCGCCTAGCAAACGCCGGCCGATGATCGTGAAGCGTTCCGGGTCGCCGGTGGTGAGGAAGCGACGCTGCCCCTGGGGGCGGTCGCTGAGCAAGTCGGCCCGGGTCAGGGCGGCGTAAGTCTGTTTGGCGCACTCGTCGGCCGACGAGACCAAGGTGACCTCCTCGCCCAAGACGTAGGAGATGAGGCCGGTCAGCAAGGGGTAGTGGGTGCAGCCCAGGATCAGAGTGTCGACCTGGGCCTGTCTGATCGGGGCCAGATAGTCGCGGGCCACGCTCAGCAGTTCCGGGCCGGCGGTCAGACCGGCCTCCACGAACTCCACGAACTTGGGGCAGGCGGCCGTCGTCAAAGTCACCCCTCGGGCGGCGTTGACGGCGTCGGCGTAGACGCCCGAGGTGGCCGTGGCCTCGGTGCAGATGACGCCGATGCGCCCGCTGCGGGAAGCCCGCACGGCCCGCCGGGCGGCCGGCAGGATGACCTCGACGACAGGGATGTCGTAACGCTCGCGGGCGTCGGCCAGGACCGCCGCCGAGGCCGAGTTGCAGGCGATGATGAGGGCTTTGACGCCCAGCGCCACCAATTCGTCCAGATTGTCCAAGGCGAAGCGCCGGACCTCGGCGATGGGGCGGGGGCCGTAGGGGGCGTGCTTGGTGTCACCCAGGTAGATGACATCTTCACCGGGCAACTGGTCGACGATGGCGCGTGCCACGGTCAAACCACCGAAACCAGAGTCGAAGACGCCGATCGGCGCCGCTGCGGAGGTCGTCACTTGGCCATCGTAGGCGGTCGGTCCAAATCGCCCGCCCGGCCGG
>JAIRYW010000027.1 GCA_031267645.1 Propionibacteriaceae bacterium | reverse complement strand
CCGCTTCCCCTTCGTCGACGTGGGCCGTAAGGTCTCCCCGGCCGGTCTCGTCCCATATGTCGGCGCCGACTATCGCGCGGCCACCATGGATGTCGTCGAACTCCTGGTCGGCTTGGGCCACCGCGGCATCGGGTTGATCGGCGAACTGTCCGGCCGCGAGGCCAACCTCGACCGGGCCGAGGGATACCGCCTGGCCTCGACGGCCGCCGGCCTGCGCCCGGTGCTGATCGAGGGCGCCGGAATCGCCGGCGCCCAAGCCCTGGAACTGATTCGCCACAACCGCTTGACCGCGGTCGTGACAGACTCCTCGGGCCTGGCCGAACACTTGCTCGACGCCGCCACGGCGGCCGGCCTGCGCGTGCCGACGGATCTGTCCATCGCCCAGCTAGGAGACCCTGAACGGTCGACTGGACGTCAGATCGACTGGACCGGATTTCGGATCCCGCGCGAACACATGGGCGAGCAGGCCGTGGCGCTCCTCTCGCGCCTCATCGCCGGCTCTGACTCCAGTGACGAACTCCAAACCCTGTTGCCGTGTGAGTTGGCCCGCGGCGCCACCGTCGCGCCGGTGGGAGGATTTGAACCTCCGACTTTCGGCAGCAGCGCATCACGCTAAGACGCGAGACGCGAACTGGTCGGGCTGCCACAGCTCGCCTGATCGGCCAACCACCCGTCCGGGCCGTGACCGGGAGTCGCGGCCAGCCCTCGCCCATGCGCGCCGAGCCATCCGGCCGGCGCATCGGTTTCATGAGGTGGTCGGATCACTCTTCAGTAGTCGCTGATACGCGCTCTTCTGGCCAGACCTCCACACGACGGCCATTGCGATTTCGGCAACCGCTATGGCAGTGAAGACGAGCGTCACGGGAAGCGTGGCGATTCCCGGATCACCCTTGTAGATGAGGAGCCCGAGACAGACCCAACCGGTCAAACAGCAACCACCAGCAAGCTCCGTTAGCCAAGCCACACCGTGGCGACCCACGATCAGGACCGCAGCCACGACTTGCGACGCCCCGACGATCAGGAGCAGGAAGACACGCGGCCACGCCAGGTCGGCGAAGAAGAAATCGGCCAAAGGCCACCGCTGCAACGGCGCCAGAATCTGGCCTGCGTTAGGCGCCGAAGGAAGCACGGCGACCGCTCCCCCGAGCGCAGCCATGCCGACGAACGTGGTCATCACCAGCGACGCCCGTTCCGGTGGCGTGAGTCGAGCGCGCCGGGGTTCCTGTCGATTGGCGCCGGGAGGCGGCGGGTTCAGCCCGGCTGGCGGCTCCCCGGCCTGTGTTGAGCCGTTCATCGCGCTGTCTTCAACGCTTGGGCGAGTGCCGTGACAGCGACTTGGTCGATGGCGGTGACGGATTCGGTCACGTGGACTATCCGCCGGACGACGGCTTTCTCGAAGAACCCCAACTCTTGGAACTGGAACTCGCCGCCCATGAACCAGGCGCCGACCGCATGGGAACGCAACGGTTCGGAGAACATGGCCGCTATCTCCGCCTCCCGCTGAGACAGATCAGTCTCCATCCCGCAGGTGAACAGCGCCAGCGGCTTCGACAAGAGCTCGGCCGCGTGCGCCGCCTCGAACGCCTTGAGGCGCTTCAACGGCTGACCGGCATACACCGGTCCGCCCAACACGATGCGGTCGAACCGGCTCAGATCAGAGCCAGGATCGTCGCCCAGGTCGATCAATGTCGCTGTGCCGAGGGCTTGGGCGATCAAGTCCGCGATTTTGGCGGTCGTCCCATGTTTGGTGACGTACACGACTGCGGTGCTCATCAGTTCGTCCTTTCTTGACTCGATTGCTCTTGGCGGAGGTGTCTGATAGCGGCGACCAGCCTGGGTGACCCTTGGGCCGTGGCGACGACAAGCAGCCAGAGGTTTCCGGTGAGCGGATTGTAGGCGGCGACTATCTGGTCGATCGAGGCGTGCTCGACAAGTACCGCTTCCGCGCACTCGAACGCCACGGTAAGGACGAGCCAGAGTGCCCCAAGCAGCCAGTAGCCGGTCCTGTTGGTCCCGGCTATCCGGGGCACGCAGAACCACGCGACGGCGAAGATCGCCGCACACATGGCCAAACCCGTCAACGGCACGGTGGCCGGGCCCATGCGCCGATAGAGCAGCCCATCCCCGATGGCTCCCAGGGCGAAGCACACCGCGGCGATGGCCAGCCACCAGAGCGCGCCTTGGAGCGAAACCTTCCCAGTCAAGGCCGCTCCGCCTGATGCTCGATGCCTCCGAGGGCCGCGTGGATTTCCATCAAGGCGGACCCGACAACAGTCAGACGCTCACTGTCAACACCTGCGAACATCGCATCCATGAACCGCTCCGACTGCGCGGCCGTCGCCTTAGACCACTCGCCCACTTTGGCCGTTGGGACGATCCGCAAAGCCCGCGCGTCACTCGGGTCGGTCTCCAACTCGGCGAATCCCTTCGACACCAGATGACCCACGAGCCCCTTCAAGCTTTGGTGCGATGTGTCCATCGCCTCAGCCAATTGCGTCAACGTCGGCGGAGCGTCGAAAAGCTCCAACATCACCAGCACCCACCACTGCCGCGCGGTCAACTCCGGCAACTGCCCGTCCAGCACCCGCTGCAGCCGGTTCGCTGTTGCGAATAGGCTGCCCACCACTGTCTTCCGAGCGCTCACATCTCCGACCGCTCTAGCCAAATCCATAAGAGAATCACCTGTCTTTCGTATAGGTAGCATCTTACCCATATATGGAATATGTTACCTAACCGCATCCGGATCGCCCTCGTCCGCCCTCCGGCAACCCTCGGCGGCGCCTGGCCCGTCGGGCGACAGTCTTGCGCCGGGCGTCAATCGCGGGACGCCCCGCGACCCGCGAGAGTGGACAGTGAGTGGACGCTTAGGCCCGGAAACACCAGAGGCCCGGACTTCTCCGGGCCTCTGACCTGCACATGTCGTAGCGGGGAGAGGATTTGAACCTCTGACCTCTGGGTTATGAGCCCAGCGAGCTACCGAACTGCTCCACCCCGCGATGGCTCGACCAATGGTAGCTGGTCGGGTCTCAGACCTCAAACCAGCGCCTGACTTGGGCCGGAGTCTCCGGCCCTGGAGGGTAGCGAAAGGTGGGGCGGCGGCCTGATCGGTGGCGGCGGCGGGGGAGCGGGGCCGATGTCCTCTTTGAGGGCGGGTCGGATGCGGACGTGGCTGAGGCGGCGGCGGGATAGAATGATGCGGCCCGCCTGGCCGGTGGGCCACATGGATTGGCGAGAGGTACTTGAGCATGGCCCCCCGAACGCGTCGGCAGCGGACTCTGACGCATGGTCTGACAGTTTTGGCGTTGATCTTCGGTCTGACCGTGATGGGAGCTTGCGCCGGGCGTCCGGCCGGTCCGGACAGTCCGACTTTGAAGACTTTGACGGTGGGGGCGACGGCTGAGCCGGACACGCTCGATCTGACCACTTCAGACAATGCCGCTATTCCTCAGCTGTTGCTCTACAACGTCTACGAGACGCTGGTCAAGCTCGACTCCGAGGGGCGGGTCCGGCCCCTGTTGGCGACCGCTTACGAACTGTCCGAGGACGAGCTGACTTACACTTTCCGGCTCGATCCCAAGGCCCATTTCGCCTCTGGCTCGCCGGTCGACGGCGACGCCGTGGTGGCCAGCCTGGAGCGCATGCGCCAGGCTCTGTCGGCCACCATCCAGGCGCAGATGGCGGTGATCGAGCGGGTCTGGGCCGAGGATTCCCACACGGTCAAGGTCGAATTGAGCCATCCCAGCAACAAGTGGCTCTACGACATGACTTCGACGGCCGGCATCGTGATCGACCCGGCGGCCACCGACCTGGCCAATCAACCGGGCGGCTCGGGACCCTTCCAGTTCTCGTACTGGATCCGGGGCGACCGGGTGGTCCTGTCGCGGGTGGGCGACTATTGGGGCACGCCTGGCCGCTTCGACCAGGTCACCTTCCGCTACTTCTCCGAGCCCAACGCCATGAACACGGCCATGTTGTCCGGTGAGATCGACGTCATCTCCGACCTGACCTCGCCTTCGACCCTCCCCATGTTCGCCGACGACGACCGTTTCCAGGTTTTGGAGGGCACCACCAACGGCGAGGTCGTGCTGGGTTTCAACCACGCCCGCGCCCCTTTGAACGACCTCCGGGTGCGACAAGCCATCAACTATGGCATCGATCGTCAAGCGATCATTGACACTGTCTGGGGGGGGAAAGGCCAACTGATCGGGTCCATGGCGCCGCCCACCGATCCTTACTACGAGGATCTGTCCCAGGCCTACCCCTACGATCCGGAGCGGGCCCGTCAGCTCTTGGCCGAGGCCGGCCTGGGGGCCGGGGCCAGCCTCTCGTTGCGGGTGCCGACCCTGCCCTACGCCACCGGCGCGGCCCAGGTCATCGCCAGCCAGCTGTCCCAGGTCGGTCTGACGGTCGTAGTCGAGGAACTCGACTTCGCCGGCCGTTGGCTGCCCGAGGTCTTCCTCAACGGCGACTACGACATGACCATCGTGGCGCACGTCGAAGCCCGTGACATCGGCAAATTCGCCGACGCCTCGTATTACTGGCATTACGACGACCCCACCTTCCAAGATTTGATCGCCCGGGCCGATCAGGCGGGGCCGAGCGAATACCTCGACCTGATGCGCCAGGCCGCTCGGCGACTGTCCGAGGACGCCGCCGCCGACTGGCTCTTCCTCTTCCCCAAACTGGTGGTGGTGGCCCAAGGCATCACCGGCGTGCCGGCCAACGCCACCTCTTTGAGCTTCGACCTGACGACTGTCGCCGCCCGGGGCTGACGGGATAATCCAGTGGCGATCGCCCAGGCCATCGCCCGTCGGGTCGGCGTATTCGTCCTCAGTCTGCTGGGGGCCACGGTCGTGGTCTTCCTGATCGTGCAGGCCCTGCCCGGCGACGTGGCCCAGGCCACCTTGGGCATGGGGGCGACGCCGGAGCAGGTCGAGGCCTTGCGCCAGCGCTGGGGCTTGGACCGTCCCGCCCTGGTGCGCTACGGCTCTTGGCTGCTCGGTCTGGCCCAAGGCGACCTGGGCCAGTCCTACCTGACCGGACAGTCCGTCTCGGGCCAGATCGCCCCCCGCTTGGCGGTGACCTGTTGGCTGGTCGGCCTGTCCATGCCCATCGCCGTCTTGGCCTCGGTCCCGGCCGGCTTGGCGGCGGCTATGTGGCGGCGGCGCTGGCAGGGGGCCGTGATCTCGTCGCTGAGCCAGATCGGCATGGCGGCGCCGGTCTTCTTCACCGGCATCGTCCTGGTGGTGGTGTTCTCGGTCCGCCTGGGCTGGTTGCCGGCCAACGGCTACGAGCCTCTGCTCGGCCCGGGCGGCCTCGACCTGGCCGGCTGGGCCTCCCATCTGGTCCTGCCGGTCCTCTCCTTGGTCATCGTCCAAGCCTCCCTGCTCAGCCGTTACGTCCGCAACGGCTTCGTCGAGGTCCTGGCCGAGGACTATCTGCGCACCGCCCGCGCCGTCGGCTGGACCAAGTGGCGGGCCCTGGTCCGCCATGGCCTGCGCAACGCCGCCCTGTCCATCGTCACCGTCATCGCCCTCCAGATCGGCGCCATGCTGGTCGGCGCGATCATCGTCGAACAGGTCTTCGCCTTGCCCGGGCTGGGCTCCATGCTGCTGCAGGCCGTCGCCAGTCGGGACCTGCCGGTGGTCCAAGGCATCGCCGTCTTGCTGGTGGTGGTGGTGCTGGCCATCTCACTGGCGGCCGACCTGGCCTATGTCGTGATCGACCCCCGCTTACGTTCGCGGGAGGCCTAGTGCGGAGGCTGTCGTTGATCATGGGTCTGGCGCTGGTCGGCCTGGTGGTGGCGGCCGCCGCCGTCTCCTTGGTTTGGACGCCTTACGACCCCAATCTGGTGCGGCCCCCGGACCGTCTGCTGGGGCCCAGCTGGTCGCATTGGCTGGGCACCGACCGGATGGGCATCGACCTGCTCTCCCGCTTGATGGTCGGTTCCCGCACCACCTTGATGGTGGGTGTCATCGCGGTCTGCTTGGCCATCGTCGTCGGCGTGCCGCTGGGGCTGGTGTCGGGCATCAGACGGGGCTGGCTGTCGCAGTTGTTGCTACGGGTCTCCGACATCATGTTCGCGCTGCCGGCCCTACTCCTGGCCATCTTGCTGGTGGCGGTGCGGGGGGCCTCCGTGGCCACCGCCACCTGGGCCATCGGCATCGCCACCGTGCCGGTTTTCGTGCGCATGGCCCACGCCGCCACTTTGTCCGTCATGGCGCAGGACTTCATCGACGCCGCCCGCTCCTGCGGGACCTCCAGCGCCGCCATCGCCCTGCGCCACGTCCTGCCCAACATCGCCCCCATCGTCGGAGTCCAGGCCTCCGCCTCTTTCTCCAGCGCCATCCTGGCCGAGGCCGGCTTGAGCTACCTCGGCCTGGCCGCCCCGGCCACCACGCCGACCTGGGGCCGCATGATGCGGGACGGCCAGGTCGACCTCTTCTTGACCGCCTGGCCCGCCCTGGCTCCGGGCCTGGCCATCGCCGTGGCGGTGCTGGGTTTCAACCTCTTGGGCGACGGCCTGCGCGACCAACTCGACCCTCGCCTGCGGGAGTTCAGATGAGTTTGCTCGAAGTCGACCATTTGAACGTCTGGTTCGACCGCGGCCGGAGCCAGGTGGTGCGCGATCTCAGTTTCTCGATCGATCCGGGCCAACGGCTGGGGTTGATCGGCCAATCCGGCTCGGGCAAGTCGGTCACCGCATTGGCCATCATGGGCTTGCTGCCGGAGAGCGCTCTGATGTCCGGCACGGTCCGCTTCGAGGGCCGTCGGCTGTCCGGGGCCAAGGAAGCCGAGCTGGCCCAGGCCCGCGGCCGTGACCTGACCATGGTCTTCCAAGAGCCCATGACGGCCCTCGACCCGACCATGAAGGTGGGCCGTCAGGTGGCCGAGGTGATCCGGTTGCACGAGGAGTCGAGCGGTCGGGAGACCCGTCGTCGGGTCATCGAGATGCTGGACCGGGTCGGATTGCCCAACCCCGACCGCATCACCGACGCCTTTCCGCACCAGCTCTCCGGCGGCCAACGTCAGCGCGTGGTCCTGGCCATGGCTTTGATGCTGGGACCCCGCCTGGTCATCGCCGACGAGCCGACCACCGCCCTCGACGTCACGGTCCAAGCCCAGGTGCTGGAGCTGTTGGACGTCGAGTTGGCGGCCCATCGGGCGGCTTGTCTGTTCATCTCGCACGATCTGGCCGTGGTGGCGCGGGTCTGCCAACAGGTCATGGTGATGTTGGACGGCCGCGTCGTCGAGTCCGGGCCGGTGCGACAGGTCCTGAGCCAGCCGATCCACCCTTACACCCGGGGTCTGATCGCCACCGCCCGCCTCGACCTGGCCCGGCCGGGCTCCCGCCTGCCCACAGTGGAGGACTTCTACGCCGGAGGCCAGCTATGAGCGTCTTCGTGGTGGAACAGGTCTCGCGCCGCTTCGGCCGCCGTTCCAGCCGCCCGGTCCAGGCCTTGGACCGGGTCGATCTGGCGATCGAGGCCGGTCAACGCTGGGGCGTGGTGGGGGAGTCGGGATCGGGCAAGACCACGCTGTTGCGTCTGCTGGCCGGTCTGGACCGGCCCAGCGCCGGTCAGATCCGCTTCCAGGACCGCCCTTTGGACCTGGCCGATCGGAGCAGCCTGACCCGGCTGCGGGCCAGCGTCCAGCTGGTCTTCCAAGACCCCCAGTCCTCGCTCGACCCGCGCATGCGGGTGGGATCCATCATCACCGAGCCGCTCCGGTCGGGCCCGTTGCGCCGTTCCGGCCAAGTGCCGACAGACGTCAAGGCCCGTTTGAACGAGGTCCTGGAGGCCGTCGGCCTGCCCCAGGCGGCGGCCCGCCGCTACCCGCACGAGTTCTCCGGCGGCCAGCGCCAGCGCATCGCCATCGCCCGGGCCCTGGCTCCCAAACCGGACATCCTGTTGGCTGACGAGCCGGTCTCGGCCCTCGACGTCTCGGTGCGGGCCCAGGTCCTCAATCTGATCAACGACCTAGTCGCCGACATGGGTCTGACCTTGGTCATGGTCAGCCACGATCTGACGGTGGTGCGGCACGTCTGCGACCACGTGGCGGTGTTGAAGGCCGGCCGTCTGGTCGAGACCGGGCCGGTGGACCAGGTCTACCGGCGGCCGGCTTCGGACTACACGGCCGCCCTGTTGGCCGCCGTGCCCCGACTGGGCGACCGCTGGGATTGAGCGGCGGCGGCGATCAAGCCAGGATCGAGTGGCCGACTGGTTGATCGGCCGGACCGGGTGGTCGGACCGGGCCACAATGGAGCCATGCTGATCGAGATCCAACGCGGGGACATCACCGTCCAGCCGGTCGACGCCATCGTCAACGCCGCCAATTCGACTCTGTTGGGCGGAGGCGGAGTGGACGGGGCGATCCACGCCGCCGCCGGGCCGGCCCTGTTGGAGGAGTGTCGCGAGCTGCGGCGGACCAGCTGGCCCGATGGCTTGCCGGTGGGCCAGGCGGTCGCCACCGCCGCCGGTCGGCTGCCCTGCCGTTGGGTCATCCATACGGTCGGGCCCGACGCCGGCCGGGGTCAGACCGATCCGGTCTTGTGGCGGGCCTGTTTCTCCAATTCCCTGGCCCAGGCCCGCCGGCTGGGGGCTCGTTCGATCGCCTTCCCGGCCATCTCAGCCGGCGTCTTCGGCTGGTCGCCGACGGCGGTGGCCGAGGCCGCCGCCCAGGCCATGGCCGACCAGGTCGTCTTCGACCCGGTGGTCGAGATCCGTTTCATCTTGTTCAACCAGCCGGTTCTGGAGGCTTTCCGTCAAGCCTTCGCCCGGGGGCCGGAGCCCGGCTAGCCCGAGCCGGTGGAGGAGGTGGAGGACGAGACCACGGCGGCCCGCCGGGGGATGATCAAAGAGTCCTCCTGGTTGTCATCCGGAGCCAGCAGGTCCAACACCGCCTCGTGCAGCAGTCCGTTGCTGGCCAAGGCGCCCGGTCCGTGCGGCCCGTCTTGGCCGTCGATCGAGCTGAAACGGCCGCCGGCCTGGCGCACGATGACGTCGAGGGCGGCCATGTCGTGCAAGGCCAACTCTGGTTCGCAAGCCAGATCGACCGCCCCCTCGGCCACCAACATGTGGCTCCAGAAGTCGCCGAAGGCGCGGGTCCGGGCGCTCAGACGCAGCAGGTTGCCGAATTGGCGGCCCCGTCCGCAATCGACCCAGCCGTGCAGCGACGAGTAAGACACGAAGGCGTCCTCGATCGAACGGCGGGCCGAGACCCGGATGGACTGGGATTGGAGCAGGGAACGACCGCTGAAGGCCCCTTGCTCGGCGGCGGCCCACCAGCGCCGGCCCAGCAGTGGCGCGCTGACCAAGCCGACTTTGACCTCGCCCTCGTCCATCAAAGCGATCAGGCTGGCCCAGACCGGCACGCCGCGCACGAAGTTGGCCGTGCCGTCGATCGGGTCGATGATCCAACGCCGCGGACCCCAGCCGGAGTCGGCCATCTCCTCGCCGTGGACGGCGTCGCGCGGGCGGGCCGAACTCAGAGTCTGGCGGATGGCCTGCTCGACCGTGGTGTCGGCGTCCGACACCACGGTCAGATCGGGTTTGGCGCTGACGCGCAGATTCTGGGCCCGGAAGCGACTGGTCGTGATGGAGTCGGCCTTGTCGGCCAGAAGGTGGGCCAGTCTAAGGTCGTCGGTGTAGTGGTTCGAGCGCGCCATGCCCACAGGCTAGCGATCTCGGGCGCCGCCGACCGGCACATTCGAGACGAGTCTTCCCAGCCGGGCGGCTGGTCGGTCAGCGGGGCCGGCCGGCGGCCTCGATGCGGCGGAAGGAGGCTAGCCGTTGGGGGGCCAGGAGGCCCTGTCGGACGGCTTGGTCGAGGGCGCATTCGGGCTCCTCGGCCCCGTGGCCGCAACCCCGGGGGCAGTCTTGGGCGATGGCGGCCAGATCGGAGAAGGCGGCCACCACCCGGTCGGGTCGGACGTGGGACAGGCCGAAGCTGCGCACGCCGGGGGTGTCGATCACCCAACCGCCGGCCGGCAGCGGCAGCGCGATGGCCGAGGTCGAGGTGTGCCGTCCACGACCGGTGGTCTGGCTGACCTGGGCGGTGGCGCGGTCGGTTCCCGGGATGAGGGCGTTGACCAAGGTCGACTTGCCCACCCCGGAGTGGCCCACCAGAACCGAGACATGATCGGTCAGACGTCGGCTCAGGGGCTCCAGATCACACCCCGGGGACAACACGAAGACGGACACGTCGAGCGGCAGGTAAGCCGCCACCAGTTCGTCCGGTCGGGCCAGATCGGACTTGGTCAGGCACAGCACCGCCTCCAGACCGGCGTCGAAGCCGGACACCAGGACACGGTCGATCATGCCCACCTTGGGTTCGGGGTCGGCCAACGAGGTGACGACGACGAGTTGGTCGGCGTTGGCCACGATGGGCCGTTCGAAGGGATCGTCGTCGTCGGCCGTGCGGCGCAGCACGGTGGTCCGGTCCAGGACCTGGACGATCCGAGCCAGGCTGCCCGGCTGGCCGGAGACGTCGGCGTCGAGGCGCACCAGGTCGCCCACGATGACAGCTTTGCGGCCCAAGAGGCGAGCTTTGGTGGCGGTCACGGCCAGTTCGTCGACCAGGCAGTGGTAACGGCCCCGGTCGATCGTGACGACCCGGCCGACTGGCCGGTCGGAGTAGTCGGGGCGCTCCTTGGTGCGCGGGCGGCTGCGGCGGCCGGGGCGGTCGAAGCCGGCGTGGTCGTCGTTGAAAGGGTCCGGGTTGGTGGGTCTGATCACAGCAGCAGGCCTTGCCAGACGGCCGCGAAATCGGGCATGGTCTTGGACACCACCGCCACGTCGTCCAACTCGACTCCGTCTTGGCGCAGTCCGACCAGGGCGGCGGCGTGGGCCAAGCGATGGTCCCCGAAGGTGCGGAAGAGGCCGCCCCGCAGCCGGGCCGGTCGGATGGCCAAGCCGTCGGCGGTCTCCTGGCAGTCGGCCCCCAGGCCGCTCAGTTGGCTGGTCAAGGCGGCCAAGCGGTCGGTCTCATGGCCGCGGACGTGACCGACCCCTCGGATCCGGCTGGGGGTGGCGGCCAGACAGGCCAGTCCGGCCGCCACACAGATCAACTCGCTGTGGTCGGCCAGGTCGAGGTCGACGCCGCTCAGGCGGCCGTCGCCGGTCATGGTCAAGCCTTCTGGCGTCAAACTCCAAGAGCCGCCGAACCGGCTCAGAACCGCGGGGGCGGCCCAGCCGGGCTGGTTGGAGCGGGCGGGCCAGTCGGGCACGGTGACCGAGCCGCCCGCCACCAAGGCGGCGGCCAGGAAGACGGCCGCCGTGGTCAGATCCGGTTCGATGACCTCGACCCGGCCTTGGATCGGGCCAGGGGCGATCCGCCAGGTCGAGGGGTCGGGTTGTGCCACGGCCACGCCCCGGTCGGCCAGGGCTTGGACGGTCATGGCGATGTGGGGCCGGGAAGGGATGGGGCCGCCGCGATGGCCGAGGTCGAGGCCGCGGGGCCAGCTGGCCCCGGACAACAGCAAACCGGAGACGAATTGGCTGGAGCGGCTGGCGTCGATGACGGCCCGCCCTCCGACCACCGGGCCGGTCAAACGGAAGGGCAGACGGTCGGAGTCGGCGGCGGCTCCGAGCTGGCGCAGTCCGTCGAGCAACCCGGCCAAGGGGCGGTCGGCGGCCGCCCGGTCGCCCTCGAAGCGGGTCGGACCCGGGGCGGCGGCGGCCAACGGCGGCAGGAAGCGCATGACGGTGCCGGCCAGGCCGCAGTCGATGGTCTGGCCCGGTTGGACCTCGGCCAGCGGCTGGACGGTCCAGTGGGCCGGGTCGTGGTCGTCGATCTGGGCCCCCAACTGGCGCAGGGCGGCCACCATCAGTTCGGAATCGCGGGCTTGGAGGGGCCGGTCCAAGCGGCTGGGGGATTGGGCTTGACAGGCCAACACCAGGCTGCGGGCGGTGGCCGACTTGGAGCCGGGTAGTCGGACCCGGGCGGCCAGGGCCCGCTGGGCGGTGGGGGCGGTCCAGGGCTGGGCCGCCGGCGGCCGGCTCAGTTCGAGGCCTCCCGACGCCGTTGGCGTCGCCGCTGGAGCCGCCGCGACCGCGTCGGACGACCAGGCCGGTCGAGGGCCTCGACCAGGACGGCCCCCAGCAGGGCCAGGTCGACCGCCATTTGGTCGGTCGGCGGGGCGTCGGCCTGGTCGGGGTCCGAGTTCCGGAGGGCGGCCAGATGACAGAGTTGGGAGGCGACCAAGCCGATCGCGCCCAGCCGTCGGCCCCAGCCGGAGGCCAGCATCAGGCCGGAGGCGACCTCGGCCAGGCCGTGGCAGCGTACCCAGGTCCGGGTCTGCTCCGGGGCCCGTTCGGACAGGGCGGGCGGGGCGAAACGGTCGATCAGGGCGGTGGCTTGGTCGACCCAGGGCTGGGCCTGGTCGACCAGCCGGTCGGGCTGGCGGACGGCGTCGAGACCACGGCCGATGAAGTGGCTGGCCAATAGCGAGCGGCCCACGAAACGCAACAGACTCATGGCACATTCCTATCACCCCCGGGCCCGCCGCGGGCGACCGGCCGCCCGACGCGGTCGAAATCCATGCCGGGTCTCCCGTCAGGGTTGTCCCTCGCCGTCGCCTCGAGCCGCCCTGGGGCAAGCTCAGGGTCATGTCAGGGCCAGCGCCAGGCATGACGGAGCCGGGCCAGGCGTTGAAATGGACGTGCATAAGATCACGACTCTTGAACACCCCGTCGGCGACTGTGCGTCTCAAGCCTCGAACCCGGTACTGTCATCTTTGATGAAGTCGACCATGGATGCGATGGCTGAAGACAAGGCGCCAGCGGCGCCGCGTCAAGAGTCTGCCCGGGACATGACGCGTCGTTTCGAGCGCGACGCCCTGCAATACCTGGACCGCTTGTATAGCGCCGCTCTGCGTCTGACCTCCACTCCGGCCGACGCCGAGGACTTGGTCCAGGAGACCTATGCCAAGGCCTACGCCTCCTTCCACCAGTACAAGCCCGGCACCAACCTGAAGGCCTGGCTCTACCGCATTTTGACCAACGCCTTCATCAACAACTATCGCAAGGCTCAGCGATCCCCCAAGCTGTCGGACGATCCAGCGGTCGAAGATTGGCAACTGGCCCGGGTAGAATCGCACTCGACTTCACCGACTCCGTCAGCCGAGGCGGAGGCCTTGGCCCGGATGCCAGACACCCGGGTCATCGAGGCCATGAAGTCGCTCAAGCCGGAGTTCCGTTATGCCGTCTATCTGTCCGACGTGGAAGGGCTGTCCCATAAGGAGATCGCTGCGATCAGCAATATCCCGGTGGGCACCGTGATGTCTCGTCTGAGTCGAGGCCGGGCTCAGCTGCGCAAGAAACTGGCCGATTACGCCACCAGCTCACCGGAGAACGACCATGGCTGACCTCGGCCCGGTGACCTGCTTGTTCGTGCTCCAGCGCCTCAATAGTTTTTTGGACCGCGAGGTGGACGAGGCCACGGCCGATCTGATCCGTCAGCACATCAGCCAGTGCGAGGAGTGCTCGGACGAAGCCGAGTGCTGGATGATGCTGCGCCAGGTGGTCCGACGGGCCTACCCGCCGAGCACCGCGCCGCCGGATTTGATCGAACGCGTCAACGCCCTGATCGATTCCCACACCGGTTCGGCGGAACCGGCCACCGCCTCCGCCCGCTCCCGCGGGCTCAACCGCTGGGAAAGGGAGTCACCGGCGGTCGCCTCCGGCGAGCGGGCCGAAGCGGAACGGGACGAAGCCACCGCCGACCGGCTCAATTCCTGAGGTCGACGCTCCCGACTTGGGGTCGACCCCGTCCCCGACCCCTTCGGTTCGGGGACCGGCCAGCCTTCTCAGGCGTGCGGCCGCTTGCCGTGGTTGGCGTTGCTCTTGCGTCGGGCCCGACGCTTTCTACCACCCTTGCCCATGACTCTCCTCGCTCTAAGATCAGTTCAGCCCGGATAGTCTTCCACATGCTCGGCCCAGGCCCAAGCCGCTGGGCCGGACCGACCGGGCCCGGCTCCGGCGCCGGACGCGACGGACGGTGTGGGGACGGGTCAGGCCAAGGCTGCCACTAGGCTCGACCTTGTGCTGCGCATCCCAAGTCATATCAAGGACCAGGTCGACCTGTCCGAGGCCGACCTCGACTTCCTCGACCGCTTAGTCGAGGAATGGCATCTGCTGGCCGACCTGTCCTTCTCCGATCTGATCTTGTGGATCCCGGGCCGGGACGACAATGAGTTCTTCGCCGTGGCCCAAATTCGCCCGGCCACCGGTCCGACCGCCTTGGAGGACGACGTGGTGGGGGAGATGATCGCCTACGACCCGGAGGCCCACGTCACCGAGGCCTACCTGTCTCAGAGCATATCGGAGACCAGCAACAATAAGTTGCAGTCCGGCATCCCGGTCGACATCTGCGCCATCCCCTGCCTGGTCGAGGGGCGTTGTCTGGCCGTGGTGGAACGGCACACCAATCAGATGGGGGTGCGGGCCCCGGGCGAGCTGGAGGACAACTACCTCGTGATCGCCGACCGGCTGGCCGACATGCTGTGGCGCGGGGTCTGGCCCGATCCCGGGGTGGTCCACGTCACCGTCGGGCCGCACGTCGGCGAGGGTCTGGTCCTGCTGGACCGTGATTTGGTGGTCGATTACGCCAGCCCCAACGCGGTCAGCGTCTACCGCAAGATGGGCTTGACAGGCGATTTGATCGGCGAGCCCATCCTGCCTCTGACCTCCGGACTGCTGTCCGGCCAGGGGGCCCCGATCGACCGTACCCTGGCGGCGGAGTTCCGCTCCGAGGTGTCGGAGGAGTTCGAGGTCACGACCGAGCACGCCTCGGCCGTCATCCGGACGCTGCCCCTGAGCGCCTCGAACGGGCGCTCAGGCTGCCTCCTGATCTGTCACGACACCACCGAGCTGCGCAGCAAGGAGCGCCAGCTGGTGACGAAGGACGCCACCATCCGAGAGATCCACCACCGGGTCAAGAACAATCTGCAGACCGTCTCGGCCCTGCTCCGGCTGCAGGCTCGGCGGATGACCTCGCCGGAGGCGGCGGCCGCCCTGCGCGAGGCCATGGCCCGCGTCCAAGCCATCGCCATCGTGCACGAGATCCTGTCCCGTAGCTTCTCCGGGGCGGTCGACTTCGACGACGTGGCCGACCGCCTATTGCGCCTGGCCGGCGATTTGGCGGCCTCCCGGGGCCATGTCAAAGCCTGTCGGGACGGCAGCTTCGGCGAGATCCCGGCCGCCATGGTGACGTCGCTCTCCCTGATCATCACCGAGCTGTGCCAGAACGCCATCCAGCACGGTCTGTCGGCCGGTCCGGGCGAACTGGTGCTGGCCCCCCGCCGACTGCCCGACGGCACCTTGGAGGTCTCCGTGATCGACAATGGCCAGGGTCTGCCGGAGGACTTCCGAGTGGACGATCAGTCGCGCACCAGCTTGGGGCTGTCGATCGTCTCGACCCTGGTGGAGGACCTCGACGGCGTTTTCAGCTTGGAGCCCAATCCCTCCGGGGTGGGGGCCAGAGCGGTCATCCGAGTCCCGCTGCTGTGAACGGGGGCGGCCCGGGTGGTCCAGCGATCCGGCCCTCAGGGCCGGTCAAGGCTCAGGGGTTGCGCAGCCGCGAACGGGCTTGACGCCGTTTCATGGCCCGCCGCTCGTCTTCGCTCAAACCGCCCCAGACACCGTGGTCCTGGCCGGCTTCCAGAGCCCAGTGCAGGCATTTGTCCCGCACCACGCAGCGCTCGCAGACCTTCTTGGCTTCCTCGATTTGGAGCAGCGCGGGCCCGGTGTTGCCGATCGGGAAGAACAGTTCCGGGTCTTCCGTCAAGCACGCGGCCTGATGGCGCCAGTCCATCGCAGTCCAGCTCCTTAAGTTCTAAAGCCTGAGGGGTACGGCCCAGGCGCTGTCACGCCCAAGGGCCTTCCAAGTGTTTCAATGAATACCACAGGACACAAGAGATGACATCGAAAAGTTAGGAAAACGCCGACAGAAATATCCCTCCGGACCCTCCGATCGGCCCTGGTCGGACCGCTGACGGGCCCATCCGGCCGGTCTCGGCCCAGCTCGGATCAGGCGAAGGCGGCGGTCAGGACGGCCCGCTGTTGGTCCGCGTGGTCGCGGTGGGTGCCGACCGCCGGGGCGGACGAGGCCGGCCGGGTGACAGCGCTCAACCTGAGGTCGAGGTCGGGCGACTCAGCCTTGAGCGCGGCTGGCAGATGCTTCTCCAAGAACCACCAGGCCCCCTGATTGGCTGGCTCCTCCTGGATGTAGCGCAGGTCGCGGACGTGCGGATACTTGGCCAGCTCGGCCGCCAGTTGGACGGCTGGCAAGGGGTAGAGCCGTTCCAAGGGCAGGATGGCGACCTGGCCGTCCAAGCCCAGCTCGGTCCGTCGGCCGGCCAGATCCCAGCGCAGCTTCCCGGAGCAGAGCAAGACGCGGTTGACTTGGCTGGGGTCGGTGATGGTGGGATCGGGCAGGACCTGGCGCCACTGGCCGCCGGTGAAGTCCTCGGGGGTCGAGACGGCCTGTTTGTGGCGCAGCATCGACTTGGGGGTGGCCACCACCATGGGCCGGTGCCAGTTGACGTAGGCGTGGGTGCGCAGGAGATGGAAGTAGCTGGCCGGGGTGCTGGGCTGGCAGACCACCAAGGCGCCTTCGCTGCACAGTTGCAACCAGCGCTCCAGCCGGGCCGAGGAATGGTCCGGGCCCTGGCCCTCGTAACCGTGCGGCAGCAGCAAGACGACGCCGGAGTTCTGCTGCCACTTGGCCTCGCCCGAGACGATGAACTCGTCGATCACGCCCTGGGCCGTGTTGGCGAAGTCGCCGAATTGGGCCTCCCACATGACCAAGGACTCCGGGGCCGCCACCGAATAGCCGTATTCGAAGCCGAGGGCGGCGTACTCGCTGAGCAAGGAGTCATAGATGTCGAAGGAGCCCTGGGAATCGGACAGGTGCTTCAAGGGCACGTAAGCCTCGTTGGTGAGCCGGTCCACGACCGCTCCGAAGCGCTGCGAGAAGGTGCCCCGGCGGGTGTCCTGGCCGGCCAGCCGGACCGGATGGCCCTCGGTCAGGAGCGAACCGATGGCCAAGAGCTCGGCCGTGGCCCAGTCGATCGGTCCGTTCACGATGGCGGCGGCCCGGCGCTCCAACTGGGGCAGCACCTTGGGATGGACGGCGAAGCCCTCCGGGAAGCGGGTGTGGGCGTCGGCCACCAAGCGCATGGTCTGCCAACTGATCGAGGTCGATCGGTTGTGGGCCGGCTTGGCCGGGTAGCGGGGCCGACGGACGTAGCTGGTGTCGCGTTTGCGGGTGGCGTCGCGGACCTCGGCGAAAACCGACTCCAGGCGCTGGTTGAAATGCCGACGGGCCTCTTCGGCGTCCTGGGGCGAGATGTCGCCCCGGCCGATCAGAGCTTCGCTGTAGAGGGCCCGGACGGTGCGCTTCTGCTTGATCAGGTCGTACATCAAGGGCTGGGTGAAACTGGGGTCGTCGCCTTCGTTGTGGCCCCGGCGGCGGTAGCAGACCAGGTCGATGACGACGTCTTTGTTGAAGCGCTGGCGGTAGTCGAAGGCCAGCCGGGCCACTCGGACGCAGGCGTCGGGGTCGTCGCCGTTGACGTGGAAGACGGGCGCCTGGATGGCTTTGGCCACGTCGGTGCAGTAGGTCGAGGAACGTGACTCGACCGGCGCCGTGGTGAAGCCGACCTGATTGTTGATGACGACGTGGATGGTGCCGCCGGTGCTGTAGCCGCGCAGCTGCGACATCTGCAGGGTCTCGAAGGTGACGCCCTGACCGGCGAAGGCGGCGTCGCCGTGGATCAGGATGGGCAGCACCGGGTGGGGCAGGCTGGACTGGGAGCGGTCCTGCTTGGCCCGGGCGATGCCCTCCAAGACCGGGTCGACCATCTCCAAGTGGCTGGGGTTGGCCGCCACCGAAGCTCGGATGGTGGCGCCGTCGCTGGCCGCGAAACGCCCCTCCGCCCCCAAGTGGTACTTGACGTCGCCCGAACCTTGGCTGCCGGAGGGCTGGATGCCCTCCTCGAACTCCTGGAAGATCTGGGAATACGACTTGCCCACGATATTGGCCAGGACATTGAGGCGGCCGCGGTGCGGCATGCCGATGCAGACCTCGTCCAAACCAGCCCGGGCGGCCTGCTCACAGACCTGGTCGAGCAGGACGATGGCCGATTCGCCGCCCTCCAGGGAGAATCGCTTCTGGCCCACGAACTTGGTCTGCAGGAAGGTCTCGAACAGTTCGGCCTCGATCAGGCGGTCCAAGATGCGCATGTGTTCGGTGTACGAGATCGGCTCGCGGGGCGACTCCAGGCGCTGCTGGATCCACAGCCGCTGCTCGGGGTCGGAGATGTGCATGTATTCGACGCCGATGGTGCGGCAGTAGGCGTCCTGCAGGGTGTCCAAGATGGTGCGCAGGTAGAGGTATTGGCGCTGCTGGCCGCCCAGGGTGCCGACGGCGAACTCACGGTCCAGATCCCACAGCGTCAGACCGTGGGTGGCCAAGACCAGGTCGGGGTGCGAGCGCAGCCGGTAGAGCAGGGGGTCGGTGTCGGCCATCAGATGGCCCAGGGTGCGGTAGGCGTCGATCAACTGCATGACGCGGGCCGTCTTGGAGACCTCGTGCTGGCGGGTGGCGTAGATGTCGACGTCCCAGGCCAGGGGAGCGTAGGGGATGCGCAAGGCGGCGAAGACGCGGCCGTAGAAGTCGTGCTGGCCGATCAGCAACTGCTCGATGTGGGCCAAGAACTCGCCCGACTGGGCCCCTTGGATGACGCGGTGGTCGTAGGTCGAGGTCAGAGCCATCACCCGCGAGATGCCCAGCTCGCTCAAGCGGGAGGGGCTGGCCCCTTGGAAGCCGGGGGCGTAGTCGATCGAGCCGACCCCCAGGATGACGCCCTGGCCGGGCATCAGACGCGGGATCGAGTGGTCGGTGCCGACCCCGCCCGGGTTGGTCAGGGTGCAGGTGGTGCCGGCGAAGTCGTCCGCCCGCAGCTGGCCGGCCCGAGCCCGCTGGACCAGGTCCTCGTAGGCGGCCACGAACTGGGCGAAGTCGAGGCTGTCGGCCTGCTTGACATTGGGCGCCAGCAGCTGGCGGGAGCCATCCGGGCGGTCGACGTCGATGGCCAGGCCGAGATTGGTGGTGTGGGGCCGCACCAGGGTGGCCTTGCCTTGGCTGGCGTCGTAGTAGACGTTCATGGCCGGCACCGCCCGCAGGGCCTCGACCATGGCGTAGGCCACCAGGTGGGTGAAGGAGATCTTGCCGCCTCGGGTCTGCCGCAGATGCTTGTTCATCTGGTCGCGCAGGTCGATCACCAGTTTCATGGGGATGGTGCGCACGCTGGTGGCGGTGGGCAGCGACAGCGAGGCGTCCATGTTCTGGGCCGTCCGCAGGGCGGCCGAACGCAAGACCGAGCGTTCCGGCTCGGGGGCCACGGTGAGGGGGCGCTGGCGCGGGTTGGGCGGGTTGGCCGGCAAACCGGCCTCGTGGCGCTGCGGGCTCTCGGCCGTCTTCTTGGTCTCCGGCTCGACCGTGGCACGGGGGGCGTGGTCGCTGGCCCGGTCCGGTTGTGGGGCCGGCTCGGGCGGGGCCGGCAGGACGGGCGGGGCCGGCGGCGGCGGGGCCGGGGCCAAATTCGGCAGCACGGGACGGGGTAGGTCGCGGGGCCGGGTCGGCGGCGGTGGTGCGACTGGGCCGGCGGCGGTCGGCGGCGTGGCCGGTACGACCGGCGCGGAGGGCGGCGGCGTGGCGGGGGCCGGTGCGGGGGCGGATGGTGTGGCGGGGTCGGGGGTGATCGGCGGGACTGGCCCGGCGCTGGACCCCCGCTCCGGAACGGGTCCGGGCTTCGGCTCAGCCGTCGCGCTGAGCGGCGGAGTCAGGATCGGGACGGTTGGTCGAACCGGCTCCGGCGGGGCCGACCGCTCTGGCTCCGGTCCGGGCGGGGCGGCGCCGTTTTGGAAGAAGCTGGCCCAACAAGCCGGCACCGAGGCCGGATCGGCCAGCCAGGCCTCCCGCAGGTCTTCCATCAGCCAGGCGTTGGCCCCAAAATCGGTCGTCACAGTGGGGCGGGGAATCGACGTAACGCTCACGGAGCCACTCTCCTGGGATGACACTGCGCGTCGACACGCGCCTCGAGCACTGGCGAGCCTAACCGATCCCAGCCGCCACGGAAGAGCTGGTTGGCGTGTCGGGGCCGGTTGTGCCCGATCCGTTATGGATTCGGCCCGATCGGGCTCCCTTCTGCCCCTGGTCTGGGCGCGGGGGACGGTCCGCTGGGCCGGCCGGTCCGGCTGGCAGGCCGAGCGGTCGGCAACGGGCGCACCGGCGCTAGACCGACTGGTGGACGGACCGCCGCTCGGCGGTGGCGGCCGGCCGGTCGTCCGGCTGGCGGGGCCGCCAGGCGATGGAGCGGAAGGCCAGCCGGATCAGGCGGACCGAGAAGTAGACGATGGCCAGGTTGCGCGCCGTCAACACCAGGGTGGCCAGCGGCGTCAGCCAGCTCCAAGTCACCAGATAGCCGTACAGGGTCGGGTAGACCAATTGGGTCAAACCGGTCAGGGCCAAGGTCCAAAGCCCGATCTGACGGGCCAACGACATCGGTGTGGCCGGCTGGTCGGGCAGGATCGGCACAGTTGGGCGACGGGCCGAGATGGTCAGCAGCCCGGCCACCGGCCCGGCCAGCCACATCATGTACTGAGGGCTGAAAGTCTTATTGGTGATGATCATGATCAAGGTGGCGATGATCATCAAAGTGCCGGCTTCGATGGCGGTGCGCTGACTGCGCCTGAGCCAGCCCAGATAGAGGATCACCATGGTCAGCCCGCCCAGGGCGGTGGCGGCCGAGGCCGTCGTGACCATGAGCTGGGAGCCCGGTCCGGCCACCTCGAAGGCTTGATAGCGCGAGACGGCGACCTCGTAATGGCCGTGGGCGAAGAGCCGGGCCAGCATGATCGGGGTGGCGTAGATCGACTCGATCTGCAAGCCGCGGTCGGCTTGCCAGGTCAAGGGGCTGAGCAGGCGGTCCCAGCCGGCGTAGAGCAACGAGGCCAGGACTAAGGCGCCTCCGCAGCCCCAGGTCCCCCAGGTGGCGCGCCAGACCGCCCGGCGGTCCACCCAGGTGGCGGGCCAGAGCAGGGCCGGCCAGAGTTTGATCGAAGCCCCCAGCCCGATCATGACTCCGGCGCTGGCTCGGTGGCCCCGTACCAGGGCCAGGACGGCGGCCGCGCCCAGAGCGGCGGTCAACAGGTCCAGGCGCATGTAGGTGATCGGCCCCATGGCCAAGACGAAGCCGATCCAGAACAGGACGGCCGGGTTGGGGTCGGTGCCGAATTTACGGGCCGTGCGCCAGAGCAGCCAGGCCACCAAGGCGTCGCTGGCCAAGAACAGACCGATGAAGGCGAACAAGAAGCCGGTCTTGGTCCCGCCCCCGATCAGATAAGGCAGGCTGAGGATCCAGATCAACGGCGTGGGGTATTCGATCAGAGTCTGTTCCGGGGTGATCAGACCGAGGAAGAGCCGGCGGATGGAACGGTAGTAGTAGTCGACGTCGCCTTGGGGGTAGAAGCCGAGCAAGCCCCAGAGGGCGAAGATCAGGCTCCGCGTGACGGTCCAACAGAGGACGGCTTTACGGCCGCTGGTGAGGCGCAGACGACTGACGGTCCAGGTCCACAAGGCGGTCCAGCGTCCGGCGCCGGCCGAGGCGTTGGCGGCCATGTTTCCTTCCGTCAGCGGGGGAACTGGATGTGGCCGCGATGGGCGCGCGACCAACGAGATGGGTTCGGACGCGCCCCCGGCAGGATTCGAACCTGCGCTCCCGCCTCCGGAGGGCGGTGCTCTATCCCCTGAGCTACGAGGGCCGATCGACCCGCCCATGCTATCAGGACTGGGCCGGGACTCGGTTCGGCTCAGTCGTCCGGCGCGTCCTTGTCTTCGACCGGCCGAGCCCAACCTCGGTCCGGTCGACCGCCGCCCCGGGGCGGCCGCGTCAGAGCCGTCCGGCCACCCGGCCCTCCGCTTGGTCCGGCCTCTCCAGCGCAGCGCGGAGCCTCGGACAGCCTCTAAGGTGTCGCTTATGTCGCACACCCATGTCGCCGGGTCCATCCACGCCGACGCGATGGCTTCGCGTCCCAATTGGCTGGTCCGGCCGGACGATCTCAATTGGCTCAACCCGGCTCTCTGGCCGACCGGCGTCGAGCGCGACCCGGCCGGGGCCATGACCTTGGCCGGACGGACCTTGACCGCCTTGACCGACCAGTTCGACAGCCCGGCCTACTTCGTCGACGAGGCCGAGTTCCGGGCCCGGGCCCGCGCCTTCGCCCTGGCCTTCGACGACTGGGACGTCTACTACGCCGGCAAGGCCTTCCTCTGCCGTGGCGTGGCGCGCTGGATCGACCAAGAGGGGCTGGGTCTGGACGTCTGCTCCGGCAACGAGCTGACGGTGGCTCTGAAGGCCGGCTTCCCGGCCGCCCGGATCGGCTTCCACGGCAACAACAAGTCCTTGGATGAGCTACGGCTGGGCCTGCAGGTCGGGGTCGGCCATGTCATCGTCGACTCGCTGGACGAGATCGAGCGGATCGAGGCCTTGGCCCAAGAGCTGGGCGTGGTGGCCCGGGTCCTGGTCCGGGTCACCACCGGGGTCGAGGCCCACACCCACGAGTACATCGCCACCGCCCACGAGGATCAGAAGTTCGGTTTCTCCATCCTGGGCGGCCACGCCCTGATGGCGCTGGTGCGTTGCCAGACCAGCCCCTGGATCGACTTGGCCGGCGTCCACTCCCACATCGGCTCCCAGATCTTCGAGACCGACGCCTTCCAGGTGGCGGCCCAACGCACCATGCGGGTGATGGCCCAGTTCCGTGACGCCACCGGGGTCGGACTGGTCGAACTCAACTTGGGCGGCGGTTTCGGCATCGCCTACACCGACGACGACACGCCCCCCGCCCCGGCCGCTCTGAAGGAGAGCCTGGCCCTGATCGTGGAACGGGCCCGGATCGACTACGACCTGGGCCAGCTGCGCCTGGCCATCGAACCGGGCCGGGCCATCTGCGGTCCGGCCATGGTGGCGGTCTACACCGTCGGCACGGTCAAGGTGGTGGAGCTGGACGGCGGGGCCCAGCGGGTCTACGTGGCCGTCGACGGCGGCATGAGCGACAACATCCGCCCCGCCCTCTACGCCGCCGAGTACTCGGCCGTGCTGGCCAATCGGTCTTCGGCCGCCCCGCCCGCCCTGTGCCGGGTGGTGGGCAAGCACTGCGAGGGCGGCGACATCTTGGTGCGCGACGTCTTCCTGCCGGCCGACATCGCCCCCGGCGATCTGATCGCGGTGCCGGCGGCGGGCGCCTACGCCAGGTCGATGGCTTCCAATTACAACCATCTGACGCGACCGCCGGTGGTGGCCGTCAACGCCGAGCGGGCCTATCCGCTGCTGCGGCGCGAGACCTTGGACGACTTGCTCGGCCTGGACGTCGGCTGAGGTCCGCCCGCCGGTTCGGGCGCCGCTCGCCGGTCGGCGCCGGATGGGCCATGATTGGTCCGTGCTTTCATCAACCTCTGATCCGCTGCGCGTGGCTCTGCTTGGCTGCGGCGTGGTCGGTTCCCAAGTCGCCCGTCTGCTGCTCGAGTCGCCCGATGATCTGCAAGCCAGAGTCGGCCGGCCCATAGAACTGGTCGGCATCGGGGTGCGCCACCCCGACGCCGAGCGGCCCGGCATCGATCCGGGGCTTCTGACCGGCGACTGCGAGTCCTTGGTGACCCGGGCCGACATCGTGGTGGAGGTGATCGGCGGCCTGGAACCGGCCCGCGCTCTGATCCGGCGCGCCATCGACCACGGGGCCTCGGTCGTGACGGCCAACAAGGCCCTGTTGGCGGCCCACGGGCCCGAGCTGTACCAAGCCGCCCAACGGGCCGGGGTGGACCTCTACTTCGAGGCCGCCGTGGCCGGCGCCATACCGATCGTGCGGCCTCTGCGGGAGTCCCTGGTGGGCGACGAGATCACCACCGTCATGGGCGTCGTCAACGGCACCACCAACTACATCCTGGACCAGATGACGACCGATGGCCTGTCCTTCTCGGCCGCCCTGGCCCAGGCCCAGGAGCTGGGTTACGCCGAGGCCGACCCGACGGCCGACGTCGAGGGCTACGACGCCGCCGCCAAGGCCTCCATCTTGGCCAGCTTGGCCTTCCACACCGAGATCGCCGGCGACGACGTCCACCGCGAGGGCATCACCACCTTGACGGCGGAGGACATCGCCGCCGCCAGTCGTTTGGGCTACGTCGTCAAGCTGCTGGCGGTGGCCACTCTGACCGAGGAGGAGCCGCCCCGGGTCTCGGTCCGGGTCCATCCGGCCATGGTGCCGTCCGACCATCCCCTGGCCAGCGTGCGGGGGGCCTACAACGCCGTCTTCGTGGAGTCGCGCAACGCCGGCCACCTGATGTTCCTGGGCCCGGGGGCGGGCGGGGCTCCGACCGCCTCGGCCGTCATGGGCGACTTGGTGACGGTCGGTCGCAACCGGGCCCGCGGCACCCACGGGCCGGCCATGACGGCTTACACCAACCGGTCAGTGGCTCCGATCGGCGACGCCCGCACCTCGTATTACATCTCTTTGATGGTGCAGGACTCGCCCGGAGTGCTGGCTCGGGTGGCCTCCGTCTTCGGCAAGCACGGCGTCTCCATCGCCGCCGTCCGCCAGACCCCGGCCGCCGACGGGGCCATGCTCGGCATCATGACCCACGCCGCCCGCGAGGCCGAGGTGCAAGACACCGTGTCCGAGCTCAAGACCGTCAGTTCGGCCGTCATCGGCCGGATCCGTCAGCTCCGGGTCGAAGGGCAGTGACGGCCTCGCTCCGACTTCGGGGGCGGGCCGAGCGGCCGGGGTTGGACCGGGGCCGGGCCAGCTGACAGACTCGGTCTCGGAGCGTTGGGCCAGCCGCGGCGGAGCTGGGGCGCGGCGGGTCGGATCGGAGAGGAGGCCGCCATGGCCATGGAGATCGTCTGTCTCGACCTCGAGGGCGTCTTGGTGCCGGAGATCTGGATCAACGTGGCGGCCAAGACCGGCGTCGACCAGCTCAAACTGACCACTCGTGACATATCCGACTACGACCAACTGATGCGTCACCGGCTGGCCGTCTTGGAGCGGCACGGCCTGACTCTGGCCGACCTCCAAGCCGTCATCGCGACCATGGCGCCGCTGCCCGGGGCGGTCGAGTTCTTGGCTTGGCTGAGGCGCGGTTTCCAGGTCGTCATCTTGTCCGACACCTTCTACGACTTCGCCCGACCGCTGATGGTCCAGTTGGACCAGCCAGTCCTGTTCTGCCACGACCTGACGGTGGACCAGGCCGGTCGGGTGGCGGACTACCGGTTGCGGTTGCCGGACCAGAAAAGAGCCGCCGTGCGGGCCTTCCAAGGGCTCAATTTCACCGTCTTCGCGGCCGGCGACTCGTACAACGACACCGCCATGCTGAACCAGGCCGATCTGGGCCTGCTGTTCGATCCGCCGGACAAAGTCGTGGCCGAGTTCCCCCACTTGCCGGTGACGCGGAACTACCAAGAGTTGGCCGAACGGCTGCGGGCCGCCTCCAGCCGGCCCCTGAGCGGCTTGTGACCGGCCTCTTCGGCTACGGAGTTGTGCCGGGCAGGGGCGCCTGATAGTGTGAGTCCGCTTGCGGGCCATCAGCCCGCGCGGTGCCCCGACCAAGGCTCGACTGCCCCGCCCGGGCGAATCGTCGAGAGAAATCCGAATCTGGCCAGCACCCCACATATGCCCTCACGCGCCCGACAGGTAGCGCGGTGGAGAAGAGCGACGGAGAGGAAATCCGTGACAAAAAAGAGCCTGGACGCCCTGGTGCTACCAGAATTGAAGACGCTGGCGGCCTCCCTCGGCATCAGCAAGACCTCGGCCATGCGCAAGGCCGACCTGGTGGCGGCCATCACAGCCGTCCGGAAGGCTGAGCGACGAGTGGAGAAGGCGGCCCGCCGGGAGCGTGCCGCTCTCCAGGCCGAGCCGCTGCCCCTCGCGGTCGAGCCCCAGCCGACCGCTGCCCAACCGCCCGCCCCCCAGCGATCCGTCCCGGCGGCCGCGGCGGCCGAGGCCCCAGCCGACTCGGCCGACCAACCGGTCCGCAGCGAGGTGCGCAGCCGGCGGCGGCGCAGCCGTCAGACCGGGGGCGACCCGGCCGGCCAGCCGGTCGACCCCCAGACCGCCCAAGAGGTGGGGGCCCGCTTGGCCGCCATGGGCATGGAGCCGGCCGACCCCAGCCCGACTCCGCCAGCGCTGGACCCGGTCGATCTGGCCGGCGATCGGCCCGACGACGACGACGGCTTCGGCGGCGGTCGGCGCAGCCGGCGGCGGCGCAACCGCGACCGTCAGAACCGGCGTCGCACCGGCGGCGGGCTGGAACGCCTGGAGTCCGATCCCCAGGTCCGGGAGGACGACGTCCTAGCCGCCGTCAGCGGCATCGTCGACGTCATGGACGGATACGCCTTCGTCCGCACCACCGGTTACCTGCCCAGCCCGGAGGACGCCTACATGTCGATGTCGCTGGTGCGCCGCCACGGCCTGCGCAAGGGCGACATCGTGACCGGCGCCATCCGCCAGCCGCGGGAGGGCGAACGCAAGGAGAAGTTCAACCCCTTGATCCGGCTCGACTCGGTCAACGGCGGCGATCCGGCCCAGGCCAAGAACCGGCCCGAGTTCGCCAAGCTGACTCCGCTCTACCCCCAGGAGCGGCTGCGGTTGGAGACCTCGCCCACCGGCATGTCCGGCCGTATCATCGACATCGTCTCGCCCATCGGCAAGGGTCAGCGCGGTCTGATCGTGTCGCCGCCCAAGGCCGGCAAGACCATGATCATGCAGGCCATCGCCAACGCCATCACCGAGAACAACCCCGAGGTGCATCTGATGGTGGTCTTGGTGGACGAACGCCCCGAAGAGGTGACCGACTTCCAGCGCACCGTCTCCGGCGAGGTCATCGCCTCCACCTTCGACCGGCCGGCCGACGACCACACCACCATCTCCGAGCTGGCCATCGAACGGGCCAAGCGTCTGGTCGAGATGGGCAAAGACGTCGTCATCCTGCTGGACGGCATCACCCGCTTGGGCCGGGCTTACAACCTGGCCGCCCCGGCCTCCGGCCGGATCCTGTCCGGCGGCGTCGACTCGGCCGCCCTGTATCCGCCCAAGAAGTTCTTCGGCGCCGCCCGCAACATCGAGAACGGCGGCTCCTTGACCATCTTGGCCACCGCTTTGATCGAGACCGGTTCGAAGATGGACGAAGTCATCTTCGAGGAGTTCAAGGGCACCGGCAACATGGAGCTGCGCTTGCGGCGCGACTTGGCCGACAAGCGTATCTTCCCGGCCATCGACGTCGACGCCTCCGGCACCCGGCGCGAGGAGCTGTTGCTGGGCCGCGAGGAGTTGGCCATCATCTGGAAGCTGCGCCGGGTCCTGTCCGGCATGGAGGATCAAGGCGCTTTGGAGATGCTGCTCAAACAATTGCGCAGGACCACTTCCAACCACGAGTTCTTGGTCCAGATCTCTCGTACCACGCCCTGACCGGTCGGGCGCCCGATCATTTGGGGTCGGGCGCGCCGCCTGGCATACTTAGCCGCTGGCGCCGGTTCACGCCCTGTTGGGCGACCCGGAGCCGTGAAGGAGGCCCAACCATGAAGCCCGGAATCCACCCGGCCTACGTCGAAACCGACGTCACCTGCAGCTGCGGGAACCATTTCATCACCCGGTCGACCGCCAAAGACGGCCGGGTCCACGCCGAGGTCTGCTCGCAGTGCCACCCCTTCTACACCGGCAAGCAGAAGATCCTGGACACCGGCGGCCGGGTGGCCCGCTTCCAGCGGCGCTACGGCAAGCAGAATTAGCTTCTTCTTTCGACACCGGGCCCGGGGCCATGTCAGCCCTGAGCCCGGTGTCGTCCTGCCGTTCGCCGCGAGCTGAGGAGAGGTCATGACACAGCCCTTGGCGGCCCTGTTCTTGGAACAGGCCGAGTTGGAGGGCCAGCTGGCCGATCCGGCCACCCACACCGACATGGCGCGAGCCCGGCGCATCGGGCGGCGTTACGCCGAGCTGACGCCGATCGTGCGGGCGGCCCAGGAACGGACCCGCTTGAGCGACGACT
The DNA here is from genome assembly GCA_031267645.1 of Propionibacteriaceae bacterium. Classification (GTDB taxonomy): domain Bacteria; phylum Actinomycetota; class Actinomycetes; order Propionibacteriales; family Propionibacteriaceae; genus WQYJ01. The sequence goes on along the minus strand of JAIRYW010000027.1, from coordinate 57,527 downwards.
TGGCGGCGGCCAATGAGTTGGCCGACCAGGACCAGTCCTTCGCGGTCGAGGCCGAGCAGCTGCGGCAGCGTTTGGGCGAGGTGGAGCGGCGGCTGACCCGGCTGTTGGCCCCCCGCGACCCCAACGACTCGCGCGACGCCATCATGGAGATCAAATCGGGCGAGGGCGGCGAGGAGTCGGCCCTGTTCGCGGCCGATCTGTTCCGGATGTACGTCAAGCACATCGAGTCCAAGGCTTGGAGCTGGCAGGTCCTGGACAGTCAGATGACCGATCTGGGCGGCTATAAGTCGATCACCTTCGCCGTCAAAGGCTCGTCCGCGGCGGCCGAGGCCCCTTACGGGGGGCTGAAATTCGAAGGCGGCGTGCATCGGGTCCAACGGGTGCCCGTGACCGAGTCCCAGGGTCGGGTCCACACCTCGGCGGCCGGCGTCCTGGTCATGCCGGAGGTGGACGAGACCGAGGTCACCATCGACGAAGACGACATCCGGGTCGACGTCTTCCGTTCCTCCGGCCCCGGCGGCCAGGGCGTCAACACGACCGACTCGGCCGTCCGACTGACCCACCTGCCGACCGGGCTGGTGGTGTCCTGCCAGAACGAGCGCTCCCAGTTGCAGAACAAAGAGGCCGCCCTGCGCATGTTGCGGGCCCGCTTGACCGCCCTGGCCGAGGAGGAGGCCGCCTCGGCCGCCTCTCAGGCCCGCCGCTCCCAGGTTCGCACGGTCGACCGTTCGGAACGGATCCGGACTTACAACTTCCCCGAGAACCGCATCACCGACCATCGCATCGGCTTCAAAGCTCACAACCTCGACCTCGTCTTAGCCGGCGAGCTGCAACCGCTGGTGACGGCTCTGCAAGAGGCTGACTTGGCCGAGCGCTTGGCCCAAGCCACCCAAGGCTGATCCGATGTCCGGCCAGCCGATGGCGACCGTCTGGCGGCGGCTGGCCGCCGAACTGGCCGCCGCCGGCTTGGACTCGCCCCAGGCCGAGGCCCGCCTGCTGGTGGCCCATGTGATGGATCTGCCGTTGAATCGGTTGGCCGCCCTGGAACAGCTGCCGGACCAGGCGGTGGCCGCTTTGGACCGCTTGGTGGCTCGGCGGCGGGCCGGCGAACCGCTCCAACACCTGACCGGTCAAGCTTGGTTCCGCACCGTCCAATTGGCCGTCGGCCCCGGCGTCTTCCTGCCCCGGCCCGAGACCGAGGTCATGGTCGGTTGGGCGCTCGACCGACTACGGGCCCAGCTGGCGGATGGGGCCGCCCCGATCGTGGTGGAGCTGTGCGCCGGCTCCGGCGCCATCAGCGCCGCCCTGGCGGCCGAGGCCCCCGGTTGCCGGCAGTGGGCGGTCGAACGGGCCGCCTCGGCCCTGGTCTATCTGCGCCGCAATCTGGCTGCCAGCGAGGTCGTGGTGGTGGCCGGCGACATGGCCGACGCCCTGCCCGAATTGGACCACCAGGTCGACCTGGTGCTGGCCAATCCGCCCTATGTCCCGACCGGTCGCCGACCAGATCTGCCGGCCACGGTGCGCGACTTCGACCCGCCCGAGGCCCTCTACGCCGGCCCCGACGGCTTGGACGCCAGCCGGGTGGTGGCCCAGACGGCCGGCCGGCTGCTGCGGGCCGGGGGACAGGTGGCCAGCGAACACGACGATGATCAGGGCCGGTCGGTCCCCGCCCTCTTCGTGGCCGCCGGCTTCGGCGCGGTGGCCGACCAGGTCGACCTGACCGGCCGGTCCCGTTTCGTGACCGCGACCTGGGATGGACGGCCTGACACAATGGGGGCTGGCGCCGGGCGCTGATCGGGCTGTTCCGCCCCGCCGCCGGCGACCGCGCTGGTGGGCGATGGACTTCTGACTGGGGAGGCTGGGATGAGAGTGGCGGCCATCCGGCTGGACGGCGGGGCCGATCCGACGCGCAACCGACAGGCGCTGGTCGAGGCCATCGCGGCGGCCGCCGCCACCGGGGCCGAGGTCGTGATCGGGCCGGAGTACGCCAATGGCTTCCGCTTCGAGGGGCCCGACCCGAGCTTGGCCGAAGCGCTCGACGGTCCGACCGTGCGGGCCCTCCAGGCCGCCGGGGCGGCCGCCGATGTCCTGGTCCTGACCGGATTCTTGGCCACCAGCGACGAACCGGGCAAGGCCCTCGGTTGCGCCCTGGCCCTGCCGCCGGGCCGCCCGGCCGTCGTCACCGGCAAGCTGCATCTGTTCGACGCCCTGGGCGGCCAGGAGTCCCGCAGCTTGGTCCGCCCAGTCTTGGAGCGGCCGTCGACGGTGGCCTTCCGGGGTCTGACCTGGGGCAGCCTGATCTGTTTCGACCTCCGTTTCCCGGAGGTGGCCCGCCGCCTGGTCGACGCCGGGGCCGACGCTCTGGTCGTCCCGGCCGCCTGGGTCGACGGCCCGGGCAAGGCCCGCCAGTGGTCCACCCTGTTGGCCGCCCGGGCGATCGAGAATCTGGCCTACGTGGCCGGTGTGGCCTTGGCCGGCCCCGGCCTGATGGATCAGTCGTTGGCCTTCGACCCGACCGGCGCGCCCTGTCCGGGCCGGGTGGCCGACGGCCTGGTCCTGTGGGAGTTCGACCCGGCCGCCCCGGCCGCCGCCCGGCGGCGCAATCCGGCCCTCGAACTGCGTCGGTTCACGGTCACCGCCCGCCCCTAGGGGTGACAGTCCAGCGGCAGCGTGGTACCGTATCCAGCTGTCTACAAATGTATACGATAGTATCCATCAAGTAGGGTCCGCCGACACGCTCGGCGACCGCCGTACCGCCGCTCCGACTCCGTTGAGGACCACCCCGCATGACCGCACCCGAGCTCGACCCGGCCAGCGCCGATCTGGCCGCCTCGACCGACCCCTTCGGCCCCGGCCGGACGCCCCGCCCGGTCGATCTGACCGGCCTGAACCGGCCCGGACTGTCCTGGCGCGGGGCCAACGACGCCATCGGCGGGGCCTTCGCCAGTTCGGCCGTGCCGCTGGCCGGGGGCGCCGTCGCCTTGACCGGTGGTTTCCCTGGATCCGACCTCCTGCCGGTGGCCGAACTGGGGCGGGCCTTCCACGACACCTTGGCCGCCCCCGGGGCCGGGACCGACGCCCTGCAGTACCACGGCCCCTTCGGAGTCGACCAGGTGCGGGCTTGGATCGCCGCCGATCAAGGGGCCGACTTCGACGACGTGCTGGTCACCAACGGAGCCCTGCACGCGGTGGCCGGCGTGGTCGAGGCCCTGGTCGATCCGGGCGACCTGGTCGTGGTGGAGGACCCGACCTACCCCTTCGCCCTGCGTCTGCTGCGCTATTTCGGCGCCCGCTTGCTCGCCGCCCCGACCGACGCCGACGGCCTCGACGTCGACTGGCTGGCCGCCCGCTTGGCGGCTGGGTCGCGGCCCAAACTGGTCTACACCATTCCCGATTTTCAAAATCCCACTGGCTCCACCTTGGCCGCCGAACGCCGAGTTCAACTACTCGACTTGGCTCAACGCTACGGCTTCGTCATCGTCTCAGACAATCCGTACGTCAAACTTCGCTTTTCCGGGCCGACAGTGGCTGAATTTCCGGCCGGCCATCCTCAGGTCGCTTTGGCCAACACCTTCTCCAAGCTGCTGGGGCCAGGCCTGAGACTGGGCTGGCTGATCGTTCCGCCCTGGTTGCGGGACGCCGCCATCCGCTTCCGGCTGTCGACCGATCAGCACTCCGGCCTGCTGACCCAGCGGGCCGTCGCCCGCCTGTTGGACGCCCCCGGGCTGATCGACGGCGTCGTGGCCCGGGCCCGAGCCGCTTACGCCGAACGGGCGGCCGTCCTCCACGACGCCTTGACCGCTCGGCTGGGGGAGAAGGTGGTCGTCCGGCCGTCGGCGGGCGGACTGTTCTTGTGGGCCCAGACGCCGGGCGTCGATCTGCGGCGGACCCTCGACCGGGCCCGGGCCCGGGGCCTCGACTTCACCGTCGGCTCCTCCTTCGACCCCGACCTGGCCCGCGCCAAGTACACCGATCGCGCCCGTTTCTCCTACTCCAACGCCAGTCCGGACGACCTCCGTCGGGCCGCCGACCGTTTCGCGGCGGCTGTCCGAGCCACCGACTGAAAAACCCCTCCGACTCCAGGAAGGCCCCGCCATGTCCCGTCTCCGTACCCTCTGGACCGCTCTGCTCGGCCTGACTCTGATCGCCGTCCTGGGGGCTTGCGGGGCCGATGGCTCCGCCCCCGACGGCCCCACCGTCCCGGTCGGCCAGCCAGTCTCGGGCGGCGCCTACGTCCACGCCCTGGAGGCCGATCCCAACGGCTGCCTGGACGGGACCCAACAGCGCTATCACGTGGCCTTCAACATCATCCGGCAGATCACCGACTCCCTGGTCGATCTGGACCCGGTCAGCGGCCAGATCGTGCCCTGGCTGGCGCAGTCGTGGCAGATCTCGCCCGACGCCCAGGAGTTCACCTTCAAGCTCCAGGACGGTGTCACCTTCTCCAACGGCGAGGTCTTCGACGCCGCCGCCGTCAAGGGCAACTTCGACCGTGTCATCGAGCTCGGTCCGGCCGCCATCGGGGCCTACCCCATCTTGACCGGCTACGACCGGACCGAAGTGGTCGACCCCCTGACGGTCAAGGTCGTCTTCAGCGAGCCGAACATCCAGTTCCTGCAAGGCCTGACGGCGGCCTGGCTGGGCTTCATCTCGCCCAGCGACCTGGCCAAGGAGCCGGCCGCCATCTGCGCCGGCGACTACTCCGGCACCGGACCGTTCCAACTCGACCACTACACCAAGAACGACGAGGCCGTCTTGGTCCGACGGGCCGGCTACGACTGGCCCTCGGCCGCCTACCAGCACACGGGCGAGGCCTACCTCGACCGCTTGGTCTTCAAATTCCTGAGCGAGTCCGGCGTCAGGGCCGGCGCCGTCCAGACCGGCCAAGCCCATTCTATCTCCCTGGTCGCGGCCCAGGACGAGTCCGCCATCGTGGCCTCGGGGGCCGAACTGTTCGTGACCCAGCCGCCGGGGATGGAACTGGTCTGGATCGCCAACCAGCAGTCCACCTACGGCGGCGACCCAGTCGTCCGGCGAGCCATCGCGCTGGCCCTCGACCGGGCCGAGCTGCTGACCTTGTACGGGTCCGGCTTCGAGATCGCCAGCGGTCTGCTCGGGCCGGCCACCATGCCCTACTACGTCGACCAGTCGGACCTGATCCAGTTCGACCCCGACCAGGCCCGGACGGTTCTGGAGGAGGCCGGTTGGGCCGAAGGCGCGGACGGCATCCGGCAGCGGGACGGCCAGCGATTGACCATCCGCGTCATCGTGGCCCTGACCGAGCAATACGAACTTCTGCAAGCCCAGCTCAAGCGGGTCGGCGTCGAGTTCTTGATCGAGGCCCTCGACACAGCCAGCCAAGCGGCCGCCACCGACGCCGGCGACTACGACTTCTACGTCTGGAACATGACCCGGGCCGATCCCGACGTGATCAAGGCCATCTTCATCTCGGGTCTGGACGGCAAGGGCCAGAACCGGTCCTGGGCCTTGCCCAGCCCGGCCGACCAGTACCTGGCCGCGCAGGGCGGCGCCGCCGACCCGGCCCAGCGCCAAGCCGACGTCAAGGCCGCGGTCGACTACCTGGTCGAACAGAATCTGGCCATCCCCGAGCTGACCCGGGCCTGGGTCTACGCGGTGGCCCCGACCGTCCAAGGCTTCGCCGTCGACGGCGAGTCCAAGCTGGTCTTCTACGACACCTGGCTGACGGACTGACCAGGAGCGGCGCCGGCCCATGATTCGCTATCTCGGCGCCCGCCTGGCCCAAGCGGTCGGCGTCCTGTGGGCGACCTTCACAGTGACCTTCGTGCTGTTGTATGTGTTGCCCCAGGACCCGATCGTCACCATGTTGGGCGCGCGGGGCGACTCCAGCAGCCTCGACCCGGCCCAGATGGCCGAGCTGCGGCAGGTCTTCGGCTTCGACCAGCCGGTTCCGCTGCAGTACCTCACCCGTCTGGCGGCCGCCCTGCGGGGTGATTTCGGCCTCTCCGTCCAGACCCGTCAGCCGGTCCTGCACGAGATCGCCCAAGCTCTGCCGCACACCTTGGCGCTGGCCGGCCTGGCCCTGGCCCTGGCCCTGACGGCCGGGGTCGTCATCGCCACCGCGGCCAGTTACGCGACCCGGCCCTGGCTGCGTCAGGTCTTGTTCGCCTTGCCGCCCCTGGGCGTGGCCCTGCCCACCTTCTGGGTCGGACTGACCCTGTCGCAGTGGTTCTCCTTCCGCTGGCGGCTGTTGCCCGCTTTCGGCACGGACGGTTTCCGCTCCTTGATTCTGCCGGCCCTGACCTTGGCCGTGCCGGTCTCGGCCAGCTTGGCCCAGGTCTTGTCCCAATCGCTCATCGCCACCTGGCGGGCGCCCCACATCGGCCTGGCCCGTTCCAAGGGGGCCCGTCGCTGGCATGTCCTGACCCACCACGTCTTCCGTAACTCGCTCGGCCCGGCCCTGGCCGTGCTGGGCTTGACGGTCGGCAATGTCCTGGCTGGCTCGGTCGTGACGGAGACCATCTTCGCCCGACCCGGCCTGGGCCGGCTGGTCCAGCTGGCCGTCACCGAACAGGACATCCCGGTGGTCCAGGGCGTGGCCGTCTTCGCCGCCGCCGTCTTCGTCGTCGTCAACTTGGTGGTCGACTTGGTCCAGTTCGTCGTCACGCCCCAGTTGGCCCGCCCCGGCGCGGCCCGGCCGGTCCGCCCATGACCGCGACCTTGGACGGACTCGAACTGGCCGCGCCGCCGGTCCAGCGGCGGGGGAGCGAGCGTCCGGTCCGGCCGGCCTGGCCGGCTCCCCGGCCCCGCCGCCGCTCCGCTCGGCCCCGGCCCTGGTCGGCCCTGGCCGGTGCAGTGGTGCTGGCGGTCGTGCTGACCTGGGCCGTGGCGCCGGGTTGGTTCACCAGCTGGGACCCGATCGCCACCTCTCCTAAGGATAAGTTGTTGCCGCCCGGGGTCGAGCATTGGTTCGGCACCGACCAGATCGGCCGCGACGTCTTCGCCCGGGTGGTGTACGGCTCCCGCACCACCATCCAAGCCACCGTCATCGCCGTCGGGATCGGGTTGGTGGCCGGCTCCGTCTTGGGGGCCGTGGCCGGCTTCCTGGGCGGACGGACGGACAGCGTCGTCATGCGCTGCGTCGACGTCTTGTTGGCCATCCCCAATTTGTTGTTGGCCATGGTCGTGGTGACGGCTTTGGGCTTCGGCTCGCTCAACGTGGCCGTGGCGGTCGGTCTCTCCGCGGTCGCCTCCTTCGCCCGCGTCATGCGGGCCGAAGTGGTCCGAGTGCGCGCCTCGCCCTATGTCGAGGCCGCCTTCGCCGGCGGCGAGCGCACGGTCCAGGTGCTGCTGCGCCACATTCTGCCCAACTCCTGGGGGCCGGTGCTGGCCCTGAGCGCGCTGGAGTTCGGCGGCGCCGTGCTGGCCGTGTCGGCCCTCAGCTTCCTCGGCTACGGCGTCGTGCCGCCCGACCCGGAGTGGGGCTCGCTGATCGCGGAGGGCCGTAACTGGCTGGCCTCGGCCTGGTGGTTGACCACCTTGCCCGGCCTAGTCGTGGTGGTCGTGGTGGTGAGCGCCAACCATCTCGGCCGCAGCGTCGGCCGTTGGCGGGGGGAGCGGGCGTGAGCGTCGTGCTGGAGGTGTCTGGCCTGACGGTTGGCTACCGGGTCCAGGGCCGCTGGTGGCCGGCTCTGGAGGATGTGTCTTGGCGGCTGGAGAGCGGCCAAACCGTGGCTCTGGTGGGCGAGTCGGGGTCCGGCAAGACGACGGCCGCCCACGCCATCGTCGGATTGCTGGCCCACAACGCCCAGATCAAGGCTGGGCGGATCCGGATCGGCCAGCGGGATCTGACCGGCTGCTCGGAGCGGGCCCTGAGCCGGATCCGGGGCTGGCGGATCGGTTTCGTGCCGCAGGACCCGGGCCAGTCCCTCAACCCGTCGCAACGGATCGGCCGCCAGGTGGTCGAGGCGCGCCGCCTGCACGGCCTGACCAGTCGGGGCCAGACCCGTCAGACCGCCATCGACCTGTTGGCGGCGGTCGGTTTGGACCAGCCCGAGCGTCTGGTCGACCGTTACCCCCACCAACTGTCCGGCGGTCAGCGTCAGCGCGTCCTGATCGCCTCCGCCGTCAGCTGCGACCCCGACCTGGTGGTGGCCGACGAGCCGACCAGCGCCCTCGACGTGACGGTCCAGAAGATCGTCCTCGACCACCTGGCCGAGCGCAGTCGGTCCTTAGGCGCCGCCGTCCTGTTGATCACCCACGACCTCGGCCTGGCGGCCGATCGGGCCGACCACGTCATCGTCCTGCGGGCCGGTCGGGTGGTCGAGGCCGGTCCCAGCGCGGCCGTCTTGGGAAGCCCGGCCGAGCCGTACACGCGCCAGTTGGCGGCCGCCTCGCCATCGCTCAACTCCAGACGGCTGCGGCCCCGGGTCGGGCCCCGAGCCGACTCGACCTCGCCCGCGGCCGGTCCCTTGGTCGAGGCCATCGGCTTGGTCAAGGACTTCCGTTCGCAGCGCCGCGATCCGCCGCTGCGGGCTCTGGACCAGGTCAGCTTCACCGTCTGGCCCGGCCGCACGACGGCTCTGGTGGGGGCCTCCGGCTCTGGTAAGACGACGGCCGCCCGGGCGGTCATGCGTTTGACCGCGCTCGACGCCGGGACCATCCGACTGCGCGGCCGCGACGTCACCCAGCTGCCTCGGGCGGAGTGGGGCCAATTCCGTCGCTCGATTCAGATGATCTATCAAAACCCCTTGTCATCCCTCGATCCCCGCTCGACCGTGGCTGAGCTGGTGGAGGCTCCGCTGCGCGCTTTCAAGATCGGACAGCCGGCCGACCGGCGGCGACGGGTGGCTGCTCTGTTGGACGCCGTCGCCCTGCCCGGCCAGCTGGCCGGCTGGCGGCCGGTGGAGCTGTCCGGGGGCCAGTGCCAACGGGTCGCCATCGCCCGGGCTCTGGCCCCCGAGCCGGCCGTGCTGGTGTTGGACGAGCCGGTGTCCGCCCTCGACGTCTCGGTCCAGGACCAGATTCTGCGCTTGCTGGTCGACCTCCAAGCCGAGTCCGGGGTCGGCTTCCTCTTCATCTCGCACGATCTGGCCGTGGTCCGGCAGATCGGAGACCAGGTCTGGGTCCTGTCGGCCGGGCGGGTCGTGGAGTCGGGCCCGGCCCAGACGGTCCTGCGCCATCCCCAGCACCCGTACACCCGCGAATTGCTCGACGCCATCCCCGGCGCCCGACGCCAGGTCGAGGCTTGACCGGCCGGATGGCGCCGGCGGCCGGCTCCGGCATGGCAGGATGACACCGTGATTGGGGCCGACGGAGACGGACCCGCCGCCGAGCCGACCATGGTCGGGCTGGGCCAGGCGGGCTGGGCGGAGACGGTCTTGGCCGCTCTGGCCGCCTCGGCCTGCGTCGTCCTGCCGACCGACACCGTCTACGGCGTCGCCGCCCGGGCCGACCGGCCGGAGGCGATCGACCGCCTGCAAGCGGCCAAAGGACGGGGCGACGATTTTCCGCCGCCCGTCCTGCTGGCCGACCCGGCCGATCTGGCCGGTCTGGTCGGCGCCGTGCCGGGGGCCGCCGCCCGACTGGCCGAACTCTTTTGGCCCGGGCCGTTGACCCTGGTCCTGCCCTTGGCCGCCGGGGCTGATCCACGGCTGGGCCCCCAGTCCGCCAGCCTGGCCCTGCGGGTGCCCGATCTGGACCTCTTGCGCCAGCTGCTGCGCCGCTCCGGGCCGCTGGCCTGTTCCAGCGCCAACCGCCACGGCCAGCCGCCGGCCACCACCGTGGGACAGGCCCGCGCCGCCCTCGGTCCGGCGGTGGCTTGCTACGTCGACGGCGGCCCCCGACCGGGGCCGACGCCCAGCTCGATCGTCTCCTTCGTGGACGGTCCGGACGGGCGCCTGCTGCGCCGCGGTCGACTCGACGCCGCCGCCTTGGCCGAGGCGGCCCCCCGGCTGAGACTGGGGCCGGCCGATCCGAACGGGCCCGAGGCGGGTTAGGCCGATGCGCGAGTACATCTTGGTCCTGCTGCTGGGTTTGGTCACGACCTACCTGCTGGCTCCGGCCTGCCGCTCCTTGGCTCTGCGTTGCGGCGCCGTGGCCAAGGTCCGGGGGCGCGACGTGCATGAGCACGCCATGCCCTATTTCGGCGGTCTGGCCATGTTGGGCGGCGTCGCCGCCACCTTCTTGGTGGCCTCGCGTCTGCCCTTCCTGTCCCGCCACAGCGTCGTCACGCGCGAGTCCCTGGTCATCTTGGCCGGGGCGGCCGTGATCTGCGCGGTGGGCGTCTTGGACGACCTGTTCGAACTGTCGGCCCTGCTCAAGGGCGCCGGCCAGGTCCTGGCCGCCGGGGTCATCGTGCTGGGCGACGTCCGGCTGCTCTGGATCCCCTGGTCCGACCACGTCATCGCCTTGGACCGCACCACCGGCATCGTCATCACCGTCTTGGCCATCTTCTTGATCACCAACGCGATCAACTTCATCGACGGCCTGGACGGTCTGGCGGCCGGGGTCTTGACCATCGGCTCAGGGGCCTTCTTCGTCTACGCCTACTGGCTGACGGTGGAGGAGGACCTGGTCCGGGCCACCACCGCCACCTTGGTGACGGCCGCCATCTGCGGCGTCTGCCTGGGCTACCTGCCGCACAACTTCCATCCCGCCCGGATGTTCATGGGCGACTCCGGATCGATGCTGTTGGGGCTGCTGATCGCCAGTTCGACCATCTCCTTGACCGGTCAGTTCGATCCCACCGCCTTGGACCGGCCCAGTTCTCTGCTGGCCGCCGCCATGCCCCTGTTGATGCCCTTCGCCGTCCTGGCCCTGCCTCTGCTCGACTTGGGCCTGGCCTTCATCCGTCGCACCCGGCGGGGCACCTGGTGGTTCGTGCCGGACAAGGGCCACCTGCACCATCGGCTGCTCCAACGCGGCCACTCCCACGTCCGGGCCGTCCTGTTGATGTACGCCTGGACCGCCCTGGTCGGCTTCTCCGCCATCGGATTGGGCATGTTCCCCTCCCGCTTCACCCTGGTCGGCGTCGGCCTGGTCCTGGTCACCGTGGTCCTGTTCACCCTGGCCCCGGCCAAAGGGCGTCCGACGGCCGAGCCGGATCGGGCCGGATCGGCCGGAGCGGAGCTGGATCCGGCGCTGACGGCCGGCCTCGGCTCGGAGCCGGCGGTCCCGCTCGATCCGGGCCCGGACTCGGCGCTCCCGAGCGCCGGTCGGGTCGATCCGGTGGGCCGATCCTCGTGAAGGCGACTTGGCTGACGTCGGCCGGCTGGCGGCTATTGGCCCGGGCCAGCCTGTGGGCCGTCGTCGCCGGGGCCGCGGCGGTGGGGGCGGCGGCGCTGGGGTCGGACGGCCGGACGGCTGGCCTGAGCGCGCTGACGGCTGGGACGACGGTGGTCTTCTTCGTGGTCGGCCACGTCGTCCAAGTCCTCTGCGCCCGTCTCGACGCCCGTCTCCTGCTGGTGGCCTCCCTGGCCACCTACCTGGTCCAGGTCTTGGCGGTCGGGGCTCTGATCCAAACTCTGCCCGGCCGGCTGGACGGCCGCCACTGGTTGTTCCTGTCCGTGGCTTTGACGGTGGCCGGTTGGTTGGCCGGCCTGATCCGGGGTTTCCGGCGTCTGCGCGTGCCCGTCTTCGATTCGACCGTCGACCAGGTCTGAGGCCCGGACGGCCGCTCAGCGGCCGGTATGACTTTGGCCGGACGGACTGATAGATTCCCCTCGATGAGCGATCCGAAGGGCAACGACGGTGATGGACTCACCGCCTTGTCCCTCATCCTGTCGGGCCTCCTCCTTTACGGTGGCCTGGGCTGGGCTGTGGACCGGCTGTGCGGAACGGGCTGGTTCTTGCCGGTCGGTCTGATCGGCGGCTTGGCGTTGGGTGTGTTCATGGTCATCAGGCGTTTCGGCGCCAGCTCATGACGAGACTGTCGACGGCACGGATTTGAGGAGGGCGCATGGGTCCTGGCGGCTTCAGCCTGGTCCCGCTTGAGAGCGGGCCACCCCAATTCGGCGTCTCCGCTTTCGAATCGCGTCCCCTCTTCCCCAGCCGGGCTTGGTTGGACTCGGGCGGCCAGGAGACGGTTTGGACCGACATCTGGCTGACCAACCACATCGCCCAGGCCGTCATCGCGGCCGGGTTGGTGATCGGCTTCTGGCTCTTCGTCAGCCGCCGCTCCCAGGTCGTGCCGGGCAAGCGTCAGTTCGTCGGCGAGTACCTCTACGAACTGGTCCGCAACGGCGTCGCCCGCTCCATCATCGGCTTGGAGTACCGGCGCTACCTGCCCTACCTGTTGGCCCTCTTCAGCTTCATCCTGATCAACAACCTGTTCGGCCAGTTCTTCCTCTTCATGTTCCCGACCTTCTCCAAGATCGGCTTCGCCTGGGGCTTGGCGGCGGCCAGTTGGATCCTCTACAACGGGGTCGGGATCAAGCGTTACGGCCTGATCAAATACCTGTCCAAGATGACGCTGCCGCAAGGCGTGCCCAAGCCCTTGCTGATCTTGGTGGCCCCCTTGGAGTTCATCTCCAACTTCCTGGTCCGCCCGCTCACCTTGGGCTTGCGTCTGTTCGCCAATCTGTTCGCCGGGCACCTGGTCATCATGGTCTTCGTGGTGGGCGGCAGCTGGCTGTTGTGGTCGACCAAGTCCAGTTCACCGGACTACTCGCCGATTTGGAATGTGGCCGGCGGGCTCAGCATCTTGATGAGCTTCGCCGTCTTCGCCATCGAACTGCTGGTGGGCTGCTTGCAGGCCTACATCTTCACCGTCTTGACCGCGCAATACGTCTCCTCGTCTTTGTCCGAGGAGCATTGAGACTTCCGGTTCACCGATAGATCCTGAAAGGAACACCATGAACCCGCTGGAAATCGTCGGCTCGATCAATTTGATCGGGTACGGCCTCGCGACGCTCGGACCCGCCCTCGGCGTGGCCTGGATCTTCGCGTCGGTCATCAACGGCACGGCCCGCCAGCCCGAGGCTCGGGGCGCCATGCTGTCGACGGCCTGGATCGGCTTCGCCGTGGTCGAGGCCCTCGCCATCATCGCCATCGCCTTGGCCTTCGTCTTCCGCTGATCGACCATGTACCCCTTGGAGTCAGACAGTCCGCTCGGACCACTGCTGCCGGAACACATCTCGGAGCTGGTGGTCGGGCTGATCTTGTTCGCCCTGATCTGGTTCATCATGGCTAAAAAGGTGGTGCCGACCTTCGAGCGGACCTACCAGCAGCGTGACGACGCCATTCGGGGCGGCATCGAACGGGCCGAGCGGGCCCAGTCCGAGGCCGAGACGGCTTTGGCCCAGTACAACGCCCAGCTGGCCCAGGCCGAGCAAGAGGCCTCCCAGATCCGCGATCAGGCCCGGGCCTCGTCGGCCCAGGCCCAAGCCGAAGCGCGGCGGCGGGCCGAGGCCGAGGCCGACCGCATCCTGGCCGGGGCCAGAACCCAGCTGGAGGCCGATCGGACCCACGCCATGACCGAGCTGCGCGGGCAGATCGGTGGCTTGGCGACCGATCTGGCGGGCAAGATCCTAGGCGAGGTCCTGACCGAGGACGAGCGGGCCCGGCGCACCGTCGACCGCTTCATCGCCGATCTCGAGACCACCAGCCCGAAGGCCTGAACATGACCGATGACGCTGTCGCCCGCCACTGGCCGGCTTCCTACCGGGAGCTGGCCGGGGTCGAGATCGGCCAGGGACTGGCCGAGGACCTGCTGGCCTGCTCCCGGCTGCTGGACGGCAACGCCTTCCTGCGCCGTGCTCTGTCCGACCCGGCCCGCCCGGCCGCCGCCCGCCAGAGTTTGGTCGACGACGTCTTCTCCAACCAGGTCGCCCCCAGCGCCCTGGCCGTCCTGCGCCGTCAGGTGGCCCGTTCGTGGCCCGACGGCGAAGCTCTGGCCCGTTCGATCGAGCGCTTGGGCCTGCGCGCCGTCTGGCTCTGGGCCGACGGCCAAGGCTGTCTGGCCGAGGTGGTGGACGAGCTCTTCGCCTTCGGCCGGCTGATGGCCGGCCAACCGGACCTACGGGCGGCCGTGACCGACCCCAACGCCAGCGGGGAGCGCCGGCGGGCGCTGATCGAGGGCCTGTTGCGGAAGCGGGCCCGCCCGGCCGCTCTGGCCTTGGCCGAGCAGGCCGCCTTGACCCGGCACTGCACCTTGGAGGACGCCCTGGCCCGGGACCTCGACCTGGCGGCCGAACTGAAGGGGTCCGTCATCGCGGTGGCGCGGGTGGCCGCGCCGCTGCCACCCGACCAACGGGCCCGTCTGCTCGACGTCCTGACCCGGCGGGAGGCCCGTCCGGTGATGTTGCAAGAGCTGGTCGATCCGGCCGTGCTGGGCGGCGTCCGGGTCGAAGTCGGCGACGATGTCATCGACGGCAGCCTGTTGGCCGGCCTGGACGACGCCCGGCGACTTTTGACCTGATCTGAAGAACCCATCCACAACGAGTGAACTAGCGAAGGACCCACGATGGCGGAATTGGCGATTCAAGCCGAGGAGATCCGGCGAGCGCTGGACAAGTACGTCCATGACTTCGAGTTGACGGCGGCGACCGAGCAGGAGATCGGCCACGTCGTGACCTCGGGCGACGGCATCGCCCAGGTCGAGGGCTTGCCCTCGGCCATGGCCAACGAGCTGTTGGAATTCTCCAACGGCGTGCGTGGCATCGCCATCAACTTGGACGAGCGTCATATCGGCGTGGTCGTGCTGGGCTCCTCGGAAGGCATCGAGGAGGGCTCGCAAGTCAAGCGGACCGAAGAGATCCTGTCCGTGCCGGTCGGCGAAGGCTACCTCGGCCGAGTGGTCGACGCCATGGGCGAACCGATCGACGGCTTGGGCCCGATCACGGCGCTGGAGGGCCGGCGCGCCCTCGAATTGCAAGCCGCCGGGGTGATGGACCGTCAGTCCGTCAAGGAGCCCTTGCAGACTGGCATCAAAGCCATCGACGCCATGACGCCGATCGGGCGGGGCCAGCGCCAGCTCATCATCGGCGACCGCAAGACCGGCAAGACCGCCATCGCCATCGACACCATCATCAATCAGAAGACTGAGTGGGAGTCGGGCGACCCGTCCCGCCAGGTCCGCTGCATCTACGTCGGCATCGGTCAAAAGGGTTCCACCATCGCCGCCGTGCGCAGTTCTCTGGAGCAGGCCGGCGCCATGGCCTACACCACCATCGTGCACGCCCCCGCCTCCGACCCGGCCGGCTTCAAGTACATCGCCCCCTACACCGGCTCGGCCATCGGCCAGCACTGGATGTACCAGGGCCGCCACGTCCTGATCGTGTTCGACGACCTGACCAAGCAGGCCGAGGCCTACCGGGCCATGTCCTTGCTGCTGCGCCGCCCGCCCGGCCGCGAGGCCTATCCGGGCGACGTCTTCTACCTCCACTCCCGTCTGCTGGAACGCTGCGCCAAGCTGTCGGACGAACTGGGCGGCGGCTCGATGACCGGCTTGCCCATCATCGAGACCAAGGCCAACGACGTCTCGGCCTACATCCCGACCAACGTCATCTCCATCACCGACGGCCAGCTCTTCCTCCAGTCCGACCTCTTCAACGCCAACCAGCGGCCGGCCATCGACGTCGGCATCTCGGTCTCCCGGGTCGGCGGCGACGCTCAGATCAAGGCCATGAAGTCGGTCGCCGGCACGCTCAAGATCTCCTTGGCCCAGTTCCGCGACATGCAGGCCTTCGCCATGTTCGCCTCCGACTTGGACGAGACCTCGCGCCGTCAGTTGGACCGCGGGGCCCGTCTGACCGAGCTGCTGCGCCAGCCCCAGTTCTCGCCCTACCCGACGGAGGACCAGGTGGTCTCGGTCTGGGCCGGTTTGACCGGCCTGTTGGACGAGGTGCCGGTGGCCGACGTGCTGCGCTTCGAACGCGACCTGTTGGAGCACCTGCGCCAGCAGACCGACGTGCTGAGCCAGATCGCCAGTCAGCGGGTCTTCACCGATCAGCTCAAGGAGCAGGCCAAGGCCGCCCTCGACCAGGTCAAACGTCAATTCCGGACCTCGGAGGGCCGGCCTCTGATCGAGGCCGAGGCCCCCGCCATCTCGCGCCAGGACGACATCGACCAGGACCGCGTGGTGGCGGGCAGAAGGCGCTGAAACCATGCCGGCCAGCCTGAGAGAACTGCGCGAGCGCAACCGCTCGGTCCAAGCCACTCAGAAGATCACGCGCGCCATGGAGCTGATCGCGGCCTCCCGCATCAGCCGGGCCCAGCAGGCGGCCCAGTCCGCCCTGCCCTACACCCGGGAGCTGAACCGGGCGGTGGCGGCGGTGGCGGCCTACTCCGACGTGCGCCATCCCTTGACCACCGAGCCGCAACAGCGGCGGCGGTCGGCGGTTTTGATCCTGACCTCCGACCGGGGCCTGGCCGGGGCTTACTCCTCCAACGTCATGCGTCTGGCCGACCGGCTGACCCAGACCTTGGTCGAGGAGGGCTCCCAACCGGAGTACTTCATCGTCGGGCGCAAGGGGCTGGACCACTTCCGTTACCGGCAGCGGCCGGTGGCGGAGGGCTGGGAGGGCTTCTCCGACAAGCCGACCTACGCTCAGTCGGACCTGGTGGCGGACCGTTTGATCGAGGCTTTCTCGACCGACTACGAGTCGGGCGGCGTGGACGAGATCCAAGTCGTCTACACCCGTTTCGAGTCGATGCTGACCCAGACCCCGCGGGTGCGCCGGGTCCTGCCCCTGGAAGTGGTGCGCGGCGACGAGTCGGTCGAGGCCGGTCTGGAACCGCTCTACCTGTTCGAACCGGACCCGGAGACGGTGCTGGACTCCCTCCTGCCGCTCTACGTGCGCAACCGCATCCACTTCTACCTGATGCAGTCCGCCGCCAGCGAGCTGGCCAGCAAGCAGAAGGCCATGAAGTCGGCCACCGACAACGCCCAGCAGCTGATCGAGGACCTGACCCGTCAGGCCAACCAGGCCCGTCAAGCCCAGATCACCCAAGAGATCACCGAGATCGTGGGCGGCGCCCAGGCGCTGTCCCAGACCAAGACCACGCACGAGTGAGGACCTCCCATGACCTTGACTGAAATCGAGCAGCCCCTGGCGGCCCCGAAGGCGTCGATCGGCCGGGTCGTCAGCGTGATCGGCCCAGTCGTCGACGTCGAGTTCGCGCCCGACCAGATGCCCGCCATCTTGAACGCCATGACTGTCCAAGTCGACATGATGGGGGAGTCGCGCACCATCACCTTGGAGGTCGAGCTGCACGTCGGCGACAACATCGTGCGGGCCATCTCGCTCAAGCCGACCGACGGTCTGCGCCGGGGCGCCCCGGTCGTCGACAGCGGCCAGCCCATCACCGTGCCGGTCGGCCAGGTGACCAAGGGCCGGGTCTGGAACGTGATCGGCGAGTGCCTGAACGAGGTCGTGCCGGCGGACCAGATCACTCAGCGTTGGCCGATCCACCGCGACCCGCCCAAATTCGACGAGCTGGAGCCGAAGGCCGAGATGCTGAACACCGGCATCAAGGTGCTCGACCTGCTGACGCCGTACGTCCAGGGCGGCAAGATCGGTCTGTTCGGCGGGGCCGGCGTGGGCAAGACGGTCTTGATCCAAGAGATGATCTATCGCATCGCCCACAACTTCGGCGGCACCTCCGTCTTCGCCGGGGTGGGGGAGCGCACCCGTGAGGGCAACGACTTGATCCACGAGATGATCGAGGCCGGGGTGATGAAGGACACCGCCTTGGTCTTCGGCCAGATGGACGAGCCGCCCGGCACCCGACTGCGGGTGGCCCTGTCGGCCTTGACCATGGCGGAGTACTTCCGCGACGTCGAGAGCCAAGACGTGCTGCTCTTCATCGACAACATCTTCCGCTTCACCCAAGCCGGCTCCGAGGTTTCGACCTTGCTCGGCCGGATGCCCTCGGCGGTCGGCTATCAACCCAACCTGGCCGACGAGATGGGCCAGCTGCAGGAGCGCATCACCTCGACCAGAGGCCGTTCCATCACCTCGATGCAGGCCATCTACGTGCCGGCCGACGACTACACCGACCCGGCCCCGGCCACCACCTTCGCCCACCTCGACGCCACCACCGAGCTGAGCCGCGACATCGCCTCACGCGGTTTGTACCCGGCCGTCGATCCGCTCAGCTCGACCAGCCGCATCCTGGACCCGCAGTTCATCGGCCAAGAGCATTACGACACTGCCATCGAGGTCAAGCGCATCTTGCAGCGCAATAAAGAGCTGCAAGACATCATCGCCATCTTGGGCGTGGACGAACTGAGCGAGGACGACAAAGTCGTGGTGGCGCGGGCCCGCCGGATCCAGCAGTTCTTGAGCCAGAACACTTACATGGCGGAGAAATACACCAACGTGCCCGGGTCGACCGTCTCTCTGGCCGACACCATCGAGGGTTTCCAGATGATCTGCCGCGGCGACGTCGACCAGGTGCCTGAGCAAGCTTTCTTCAATGTCGGCGGCATGGACGACGTCATGCGGAAAGCGGCCCAGCTCAAGGAAGGCGCCTGAGCCATGGCGGTCAGCTTCGCGGTCGAGGTGGTGGCAGCCGACCGGCTGGTCTGGGTCGGTCAGGCGGTCCAGTTGATCGCCACCACGACGGAGGGCGAGATCGGCGTGTTGGCCCGCCACGAGCCCCTGATCGCCAACCTGGCCGCTGGTGTGGCCGAGATCAAGACGGACACCGGCGAGCGGGTGGTGGTGGCGGTGGACGGCGGTTTCCTGTCCGTCTCGCCCCAGCGCACCTCGATCATCAGCCCTTACGTCCGACTGCTGGATGAGATCGACCTGCCCCGCGCCGAGGCCGCCTTGCGGGCGGCTCGGGCCAAGTTGGAGGCGGGCGATGTCTCAGAACAGACCATGACGGACTATCATCACGCTATCTCGCAAGTCAAAGCCGCCACTAGAAAGGGCTGAGATGGAGGCCACCGTGTCGCATCCGGCCCTCGTCGCCTGTCCGGGCTGGCGGTCTCAGGGTCGGCTGGCCTGATGGAAGTCGGCGCCGGGATCGAGATCGTCGTGATCGTCTTGTGCGCCCTGCTCGGCTCGGCCGTATTGTGGCTGGTCTTCCGACGCAGCCACTTAGGAGCCGGCCCTGGCACCTTCGAGTGTTATCTCAGGCCTGGTCGGAGCGATTTCAGCCGGCGTTGGGCCCACGGCGTGGCCCGTTACCAAGGCGACGCTCTGCTGTGGTTCCCGCTGGTGTCGCTGTCGCTGCGTCCGCGCTTGCGGCTGCGCCGCCTCCAGATCGAGGTCGGTCCGCAACGTTGGCCCACCTCCAACGAGCGCTCCCTTCTCTTCGAGGGCCAGCAGATCGTCCAGTTGACCGGTCGACAGTCCGAGGCCGCCACCTGCGAGTTGGCCATGTCGCCTTCGGCGGTGACCGGCTTGTTGGCTTGGGCGGAGTCGGCTCCACCGGGCCAAGGCCAGTACGGCCACACCTGGAGCCAGGGCGACGGCGCCTGAGGCCCCCTGGCCCTGAGGGCCCCTGGTGAGGCCGTCGGACCACCTCTGATCCCGTCTGGATCCATCCCCTCGGGTCCAGATCCCGTCGCGCCAGGTCGCTGGCGGACGGGCTGGTCAGCCGGGTGGTCCCCGTCCGGGGGAGTCTCGGACGGGCCAGCCGGGAAAGGGCCGGGAGTAGCATGGCTGGTTCCGAGATGGTGGAGGTGAGCCTGAGGTGCGGTTCGTGCTAGCGCTGGTGGTGCTGTCCCTGTTGGTGGCCGCACTGGTCAATCTGGGCTGGAAGTCCT
The DNA here is from genome assembly GCA_031267645.1 of Propionibacteriaceae bacterium. Classification (GTDB taxonomy): domain Bacteria; phylum Actinomycetota; class Actinomycetes; order Propionibacteriales; family Propionibacteriaceae; genus WQYJ01. The sequence goes on along the minus strand of JAIRYW010000027.1, from coordinate 37,828 downwards.
ACCGCTGGGTCCAGGCCCTGGCGCCGAGCTGGCGCCACCCGGTCGTCTTCGGTTGTCTCTACGCCGGTCTGCTGGTCTTGTTGGTGGCAGCGGTGGGGGCCGGCCAGCTGTCCGGGGCGGGGTGGACCCGCTGGCCGGCGCGGATCGGTTACGTCGGGCTGGGAGTCGTCGTCTACAGCCTGCTGGCGGTCCTGCTGGTCGATCTGCTACGTCTGATCGGTCACTTGGTCAAACTGGTCCCGTCGCCCACGCCGCGCCCTTGGAGCGTCGGAACCGGTCTGGTGGTGGTGGCCCTGGTGGCCGGCCTGTGCGGCGTCGGCCTGGCCGACCGGGCCTGGCGTCTGGACACCGTCCACTACCAGGTCGACCTGGCCGGTCCATCCGCGCCGCCGGTCCGACTGGCGCTGCTGAGCGACCTGCACCTGGGGCTGGTCAACCGGGCCGAGCAGCTCAGCCGCGTGGTCGACGCCGTCCAAGCCAGCCAGCCCGACCTGGTGGTGCTGGCCGGGGACATTTTCGACTCCAATTTCACCGCCCTGGGCGACCCGGCGCCGATCCGGGCCCAGTTCGAACGGCTGCGCGCCCCACTGGGGGTCTACGCCATCCTGGGCAACCACGACGGCGGTCCGACCTGGTCCAGCATGGTCGAGCTGCTGGAGCAGTCCGGCCTCCAACTGCTGTCGGACCAGGCGGTCGAGATCGACGGCCGTTTCACCTTGGTCGGTCGGCGCGACTCCTCGCCCATCGGCGGCACGCCGACGCCGCGCCAACCGGTCCCGGCTCTGACCCAAGCCGAGACCCAGCGTCCGATCATCGTCTTGGACCATCAGCCCAGCCATCTGCGGGAATACCTGGGCCAGGCCGACCTGATGCTGTCGGGGCACACCCACCGGGGCCAGATCTGGCCGGTCAACTGGTTGGTGGGGGCCCTCTTCGAGGTCTCCTACGGCTACTGGCGAGACCCGGACGGCTCCCTCCAAGCCATCGTCACCTCGGGGGCCGGCACCTGGGGCCCGCCCATGCGGCTGGGCAGCCACTGCGAGATCGTCGTCATCGATCTGGCCTTCGGCTGAGCGGTCGCCCCTCGGGGCCGGTCTTCGGCGACCGCGGCGGATGCGGCCGACCCGAGGCGCCCCGGCCGTCTCGGCGGCCATGATCGCGCTCCCGCACGGCTGCGGCGGCCCGACTCGACCGACCGCTGGCCGCCGTCCGGCCCAGCCGCCGGCTCAGTCAGCCTGACGCTGGCCGCCGGGGGCCCACAAAATCTCGCGCTCCGGGCCGTCCACCGTCCGGGCCAAGATGAAGAGCAGGTCGGACAGTCGGTTGAGGTAGGTCAAGGCTTCGGGATTCAGCCCGCCCGCCGCCAGGCCGTATTCCTCGGCCGCCCGCCAGGCCACCCGCTCGGCTCGCCGGCAGACCGTCCGAGCCAGGTGCAGCTGGGCCCCGACCAGGCTGCCGCCGGGCAAGACGAAGGAGCGCAGGCTGGTCAGATCGGCTGCGAACTGGTCGCACCAGCGCTCCAACCGGGCCACCTGCTGGGGCAGCAGACGGAGGTCCGGATGGGCCGGGTCGGGGTCGGCGCGGCGGGGGGTGGCCAGGTCCGCTCCCAGGTCGAACAGCTCCTGCTGGACCGTGGCCAGCACCTGTGCCACCGCCGGCGGCGGCCCGGAGGCGATGGCCAGGCCCAGGACCGCGTTCAATTCGTCCACCGAACCGTAGGCCTCGACGCGGCAGTCGGTCTTGGCGGTGGTTTGATTGTCGACCAGCCGGGTCTGGCCCTGGTCGCCGGTGCGAGTGTAGATGCGTGTCAGGTTGACCATGGCTTCAGCCTAGTCGGCGCCGGGGCGGCTTGAGCCTGTCGAACGACGAAGCCGGCGGCGATGTGGCAGGCTAGGTCCGTGATGAAACGCCTGTCAGTCGTCCTGGCCGCAGCCGCCTTGTCGTTGCTGGCCGCTTGTGGGCAAGCTCCCGCCCCCCAGAACACCGGATCGCCGTCGCCCAACCAGACCACCCGATCCCAGAATTCGGCCCCGGCTGGTTTCACCACCTGCGTCTACAACGTCTCCGGCTCCCCGGCCCGCCCGGTCGACCCCCCGCCGACCGACGACGTGCCGGCGATCGGTTCCACCACCATCACCTTGACCATGAACGAGGGGCCGGTCACCATCACCTTGGACCGGGCCCGCACCCCTTGCACGGTCAACTCCTTCTTGTCACTGGCCGAGCAGGGGTACTACACCGGCACCAGCTGCCACCGTCTGTCCGACTCGGGCAGTCTGCGCATTCTGCAGTGCGGCGATCCCACCGGCACCGGTCGGGGCGGCCCGGGCTACACCTTCGCCGACGAGACCTACTCCGACGACACCTATCCGGCTGGCACGGTGGCGATGGCCAACGCCGGGCCCAACACCAACGGCTCGCAGTTCTTCTTGGTCTACGAAGATTCCCAACTGCCGCCCGACTACACCGTCTTCGGGCACATGGACGACGCCTCCCGGGCCGTCATCGAGCGGATCGCGGCGGAGGGCCAGGACGGTTCCAGCCCGGCCGGCGGCGGCAAGCCGAACAACTTCGCCGAGATCCAGCAGGTCTCGCTCGGCTGAGGCTCCCCTCGGCTGAGAATCGACCAGCGCTCCTGATCCGGGGATCGCCCCGGCCGCTCGAGTCAGCGCGGGGCGCCGTCGGGGCTCAGGTCTCGGACCGGGTCTGATCTGTGAACTGACGCAAAGCGGCGGCGAACTGGTCGGGCAGGTCGGCGTGGACCCAATGGCCGGCCGGGTCCAGACGGACCGTCCGCAGCCGGGGGAAGAGCTGGCCCATGCGCACGGCGCTGGCCGGCGGCACGGCCCCCGACTGGGCCCCCAACAACCACAGGCAAGCCCCGGGATAGGGCTCCGTCGGACCGGGGTCGGGCCAGTCCATGATCCGGTCGAGGTCGCGGCGCAGCAATTCGAGGTTGAAGACCCAGCGCCAGCCGTCCTTCGGATCGGGCTGCAGGCCGGACAGCAGGAAGGCGCGCAGGGCTGGGTCGGGCAGGGCCGAGGCCAGCTGGCGGTCGGCTTGGCGGCGGGACTGCAGCCCGGCCAGCTCCAAGCCGGCTAGGGCGTCGGCGGTCTGACGCAGGGGGCCGACCGGGGTGGGGGCGGGGCCGATGTCCTCCACCACCAGCCGGGGGACCAGGTCGGGGCGGGCCAAGGCCGTCAGCATGACCGCCCGGCCGCCCATCGAATGGCCCACCAGGGTGAAGTCGGTCCCGGCCAGCTCCTCCAGGACCTCGGTCAGGGCCGCCACCAGATTGGCGTAGCTGAAACTTTGGCTGCGGCTGGCCTGGCCGTGGTCGGGCAGGTCGAGCAAGAGACAGCCGTCCGGCTCCAGCCGGCGGGCGATCGAGGTCCAGTTGCGCCCGCGCCCGAACAAGCCATGGCAGAAGACATAACGGATGGGTCCGGCCCCGCGACTCTCGACCTGACAGTGCATCGCGCCATCATACAGTTCGGCTCAGGAGCGCCGGCTCCAACAACCGGTGTGCCAGTGCCGGCGGTCGTCGACCGACCGTTCGACGCCCAAGCCGGGGAGGTCGGGCCAGACCACCAAGTGGGGCGTGCCGGCGCCGATCAGCTGCTCGCAGCCGGGACAGCGGTAATCCTTGACCGCTCGCCCGCCGGGCATGGTGCGCACGATCCAACGCCCGTCCGCCTTCAACTGGGCGCTGGCGTGACTCGAATGGAGCGGTCGCGGCGGGGACAGGTGTTTGGAGGTGCGACGCGCCATGGTCCGAGTCTACGCGGGCCGGGACCGGGCCGAGGGTCGGTTTGGGTAGTCTGGGCCGGTGCGTCTGATCATCGCTCGCTGCCAGGTCGATTACGCCGGCAAGCTGACCGCCCACCTGCCCTGGGCCACCCGTCTGATCATGGTCAAGGCCGACGGCTCGATCCAGATCCACGCCGACGACGGGGCCTACAAGCCCCTCAACTGGATGTCCGCTCCCTGTCTGATGACCCGGCAGGAGGCCGATCCGGCGCTGGACCCGTCCGGGCAGCTGACCGAACTGTGGTCGGTCCGCAATCGCTCGGGCGACACCCTCCAGATCGGTCTGGCCGAGATCCTGTCCGACAGCGCCTACGAGCTGGGCCGCGACCCGGGATTGCGCAAGGACGGGGTGGAGAAACACCTGCAGCGCCTCCTGGCCGAGGATCCCTCGGCCATCCGGAGCGATCTCAGCCTGGTCCAACGGGAGTATCAGACTCCGATCGGTCCGGTCGACCTGCTCTGCCGGGCAGGCGACGGCTCCTACGTGGCGGTCGAGGTCAAGCGGCGGGGCGAGATCGACGGCGTCGAGCAGCTGACCCGCTATCTGGAATTGCTGCGCCGGGACAGTTTGTTGGGCCGGGTCGAGGGCGTCTTCGTGGCCCAACAGATCAAACCCCAGGCCGAAGTGGTGGCCCTCGACCGGGGCATCGCCTGCGTCCGGGTCGACTACGACGCCTTACGCGGGGCCGACCACCCAGAGGAGCGGCTGTTCTGAGCGGTCGGCCGAGGCCGAACCGCTGCGCCGATCAGGAAAGCTCAGGCCTGGGCCTGGGCCTCGGCCTTGGGCGTGGGCGTGGGCGAAGAGGCGGTCGAGGGCGGAGTCGGTGACTGAGCCGATTGTGACGGGGCCGGTTGAGACTGAGCCGGTTTGGATGGGGAGGCCGTCGCCGCCGGAGCGGGGGACTCGGCCCGTTGGGGCCGGCCGGCCGGAGCCTCCCGGGCCCCGGTGGGCTCGGACTCGTCCAGGGCGCTGAAGGTGATCTCGGGCAACTCGCCCCAGTTCTCCTCCGGGAACTGAGTGGCGGCGGCGGCGCCGATGCCGAACAGAGTGCCCAACTGCTGGGTGATGGCCCGTTTGCGCTGTTGCAGGGCTGTGATGTCGGCCTGCAGCTTGGTCTTGCGTCGCGTCGCCTCGGAGCTGACCCGCTCCTGCAGATCGGTGATCTCGCGCCTGGCCTGGGCCAGCAGCTGCTCGGCCTCGGTCTGGGCTTGGACCCGGAAGCGCTCGGACTCGTCCAAGGCGGTCTTGCGCAAGACGGCGGCTTGGTTGGTCTCCTCCAACAGCTTGGTCGAGGCCGCTTCTTGCTTCTGGGCGATCTCGGTCAAAGCGGTGGTGCGGACCCGGTTGGCCTCGTCGACCGCCTTGTGAGCCTCGGCCACCAAGGCGTCGCGGTCGGACTGGGCCGCCACCTTGGCCTCGCCGGCCGCTCGTTCGGCCTCGTTGCGGATCCGTTCGGCCTCCTGGTGGGCGGACGCCACGATGGCGGAGGCTTCCTGCTCGGCTTGGGCGCGCCGGGCGTCGGCGTTCTTCTTGGCCGACTCGACGGCGGCGTCGGCGTCGGCCCGGGCCCGCTTCAGCAGGGAGGTCAGCTCGGTGGTCTGCTTGTCCCGCTCCTGGCGCAGGTTGGCCATGGTGGTCTTACGTAGGGAGTCGACCTCGCCCTGGCCGGTGGAACGCAGATCGGCCACCACCTCGCGGGCCTCGTCGGTGATGCGCTGGGCCTCCATCGAAGCCTCGGTGATGATCTCGTCGGCCTTGGCCTGGGAGGCCTGCAGGATCTGGGCGGCGTGGCCGGACAGACGGTCCACGTCGATGGTCTTGGTCGGAGGCGGGGCCTGGACCTGGACGATCTGCTGGGCCTGGGACTGCGATTGCTCCAGAGCGTGGCGCAGGTCCACGACCTGCTTCTCCAGCTTGCGCACGTAATTGTCGACCGCGGAACGGTCGTACCCGCGCATCTCACGGGGAAAGCTGCCGGCGGCGCTGGCGTTGTCTTCGAAAAGGTCTTCAAAGAGGCCAACACCCTCGTCGGCAGTCTCGTCGATGCTCATGTCTGTCTCCTGGCGGTGCGCTGGAACTCAGCCGGCTGAGGCGATCCCGACTGATCGCCCCAGGCCGACTGAGAGTGTATCGCGTCGTTCTGGGCGGAAGGTACCCGAGTGGTCAATGGCTTGAGGCCCGCTTTAGGGTCAGTGGCCGGCCGGGTTGGGCTGGACGATCTCGAGCAGGATGCCGCCGGTGTCCTTGGGGTGGGCGAATTGGATGCGCGAGCCGCCGGTGCCGATCTTGGGCTCGGCGTACAGCAGACGCACGCCGCGTTCGCGCAGGACGGCGCTGGCCTGGTCGATGTCGGCCACGCGGTAGCAGACCTGCTGAATGCCGGGGCCCTTGGTGGCCAGGTACTTGCCGATGGTGGACTCGGGGCTGAGCGGAGCCAGGAGCTGGACCTGCGCGCTCAGAGGCGATTGCTCGCCGGTGCCCAACATGGCTTCCTCGACGCCCTGTTCCGAGTTGGTCTCGCGGTGCAAGACGCGCCAGCCCAGGGCCTCGGTGTGGAACTTGATGGCGGCGTCGAGATCGGGGACGGCGTAACCGACGTGGTCGATGCAGATGAAAATGTCGCTGTTTTCCATGCCCTTAGCTTGGCACAGACCGCAGACGTTCACCAGGTCGGGCGACACGCGGTCGGCCAGCGGGGAGCTGACCGGCCGGTCAGGCATGATGAGTCGAGTGGCGCCACAGATCGGAGTGAGATGGCAGGCTGGGTGAAGAAAGCCCTCTGGATCACCGTCGTGGCCTTCGTCGTCTTCTGTTTGGTGACCCGACCGGAAGAGACCAGTCAGGCCGTGCGCAGTTTCATCGAAGGATTGAAGTCGATCGGCCACTTCTTCGCTTCGCTGGTCCACTGAGCCAGCCGGTCCAGCGCGGCCGTCCTGATCGCCGCCCATCCGGCCGCTCCGGCTGGCCGGTGCCGCGGGCCGGGACCGGCCGGATGGGGCGGCCCGACTCAGCAGGGGTCCGAACTGGGCGTCTCGGCCGAAGGCAGGTAGACCCCGCCCTGACGGTTGACGGCGAAGACCGAGGCGGTCCGCCGCGGTTCGCTGGGGTCCCACTGCGACTGACCGGCGGCGTCCACGATGTCGGCCGCCGTGGTGTCGACGCAGACGTCGGCGTACAACAGGTCGGACTCGGGCGGGAAGATCTCGATCAAGCTGATCTGGACGTCGCCGGTCTGGTGGACGCCGGACTCCTGCCACTCGCGCAAAGTGCCGTAGGCGGTGTCCGACAGCGGGTCGAGCGCGACGTCGTAGATGGTCAGCGGATCGTCGCCCTGACGGGCGATCTGGTTCCACTGCGTCCAATAGCGGACGATGGCGTCGGTCACGCCCTGGCGGTCGGTCGGGTCGATCGGGTCGGCCGGCCCAGTGGCGCTGGTCGAGGCGCTGGGGCTGGTGGACGGCGTCCGGCTGGCCGAGGGCGGCGGGGAGGAGGACGAGCCGCGGGGAGTCGGTTGGTCGACCGCGCCGTCGGAACAAGCGGTCAGAGCCAGGGCCAAGGCTCCGGCCAGGCCTAGGGCGGCCCAGCGGCCCAGCCCTGTGGCCGAAGTGGTGGCGGATCGAGTCATGCTTCCTCCTGGGTCGAGTCGGATGAACGGTCGGGACGGGTCAGCCCAGGACGGCGTCGACCACGTCACGGGCCTCGGCTTGGACCTGGCGCAGATGGTCGGGGCCGAGCAACGATTCGGCGTAGATCTTGTAGACGTCCTCAGTGCCGGAGGGCCGGGCCGCGAACCAAGCGTGCTCGGTCGTGACCTTGAGGCCGCCGATGGCCGCCCCATTGCCCGGCGCCGTGGTCAGCCGGGCCAGGATCGGCTCGCCGGCCAAGTCGGTGGCGCGCAAGTCGTCCGGTCTCAGAGCGGCCAAGCGGGCCTTCTGCCGCCGGTCGGCCGGGGCGTCGACCCGGGCGTAGGCGGCGGCGCCGTAACGGTCCTCCAAGTCTTGGTACAACTGGGAGGGCGACCGGCCGGTCACGGCCAGGATCTCGCTGGCCAACAGGTCGAGCAGCAAGCCGTCCTTGTCAGTGGTCCAGGTCTGGCCCTGGCGGGTCAGGAAACTGGCCCCGGCCGACTCCTCGCCGCCGAAGCCGAGGTCGCCCGAGATCAGACCGGGCACGAACCACTTGAAACCGACCGGCACTTCGACCAGGGGCCGTCCGACCTCGGCCGCCACCCGGTCGATGATCGAGCTGGAAACCAATGTCTTGCCGACCCCGGCGCGCTCGGGCCAGCCCGGGCGATGGCGGAAGAGGTAGCCGATGGCGACGGCCAGGTAGTGGTTGGGGTTCATCAGACCGGCTTGGGCCGTCACCACGCCGTGGCGGTCGGCGTCGGCGTCGTTGCCGGTGGCCAGGTCGTAGTTGTGGCGCTGGGCCACCAAAGAGGCCATGGCGTAGGGACTGGAGCAGTCCATCCGGATCTTGCCGTCGTGGTCGAGCGTCATGAAACTCCAGGTCGGATCGACCCGGGGGTTGACCACGGTCAGGTCCAAACCGGACCGCTCGGCCAGGTGTTGCCAGTACTGGACCGAGGCGCCGCCCATCGGATCGGCTCCGATCTTGACCCCGGCCGCCCGGATGGCGTCCAGGTCGATGGCCTGGGCCAGATCGTCGCAGTAGGCCGTGCGGTAGTCCCACCGCTTCAGCCCGGCGCGGTCGCCGCGGCGGGGGATGGACTTGACGTCGCGCAGCAGCTGGTTGGCCCGGTCCGCGATCCAAGCGGTGGCGTCGGTGTCGGCCGGGCCGCCGTGGGGCGGGTTGTATTTGAAACCGCCGTCGCGGGGCGGGTTGTGCGAAGGGGTCACCACGATGCCGTCGGCCAGCCCGCTGGTCCGCCCGGCGTTGTGTCGGATGACGGCGCGGGACAAGGCCGGCGTGGGGGTGTACTCGTCCTCGGCCTCGGCCCGGATCTCGAGGCCGTGGGCCGACAGCACCTCGATGGCGCTGCGCCAGGCCGGCAACGACAGGGCGTGGGTGTCCTTGGCCAGATAGATCGGCCCGGTCACGCTCTGGCTGGCCCGGTATTCCACGATGGCCTCGGTGATGGCCAAGATGTGGGCCTCGTTGAAAGCGGTGTCCAAACTGGCTCCCCGGTGCCCGGAGGTGCCGAAGACGACCTGTTGGGAGGGGTCGTCGGGATCGGGCGTGAGGTCGTAATAAGCCGCCAAGACAGATTCAAGGTCGATCAGATCGGCCGGGGTGGCCGGCTGCCCAGCTCGGGGGTGTGTCATGCCACAATCCTCCACCACGAGCCCTGGCGAGGGCGAGCCGGGCCACCCTTGGTGGAAGAATGGGGCCATGACACAGTCTGCCAACGCCCGTGGCGCGATCGATTTGGCCGCCCTGGGGGCGGTCGCCAGCCAGTCCGGCGGTTTCGTCGTCGAGGTCGACGAGACCAGTTTCGAAACGGTCGCCCGCCAGTCCATGCGCTTCCCGGTCGTGATCGAGTTCTACTCGCCTCGGGCTCCGGGCGGGGCCCAGCTCAGCCAGACCCTGCGCGAGCTGGCCGACGCCGCCGCCGGCAGCTGGCTGCTGGCCCGCATCGACGTCGACGCCTCGCCCAAGATCGCCGCCGGCCTCCAGATCCAGGCCGTGCCGACCGTGGTCGGGTTGATAGGCGGTCAGCTGGCCCCGCTCTGGCAGGGCACCTTGGACAAGGCCGAGGCCGCCAGTTACATCGGCGAGTTGCTCAAGGTGGCGGCCGCCAACGGAGTGCTGGGCAAGGCCGATCCGGTCGCCCAGCCGGTCGATCAGACGGTCCAGGAGGCGAAATACGAGCCGGCCTACGCCGCTTTGGAGGCCGGTCGCTTCGCCGAGGCCGAGGCTTGTTTCGAGGCTCTGCTGCAAGAGCTTCCGTCCGATCCGGTGGCCCGCGTCGGCAAGGCCCAGGCCAGCCTCTACGCCCGGCTGGCCGCGCTCGACCCAGCCGCCCTGGCCCAGGCCGAGGCGGCCGGGGACGACCCCACGGCGGTCGAGGCGGTCTTGCTGCTGAGCGACCAGGAGGTGGCCGGCGGCGACCCAGCGGCCGGCTTCGCCCGTCTGGTCCAGGCCATCGCGGCCACCGCCGGGCCGGACCGGGAGCGTCTGCGACTGCGTCTGTTGGAGTTGTTCGAGACCTTGGAGCCGTCCGATCCGATCGTGCTCAGGGCCCGCCGCGACCTGGCCACAGCGCTATTCTGATACTCGCGACAGTCCCGGTCGCCGCCGACGTCCCGTGACTTGTCCGCAGCCGACCAGCGCGCCGTCATCAGGCCGACGCCAGGACGAGGGAGCTTGACATGACCGACCGATCGAAGGTTTATTTCACCGCCGACATCTCACCAGCCGGGCTGGCTCGAGCGGCGGAAGCCTTGGGCCGGACGCCGACCGGCCGGGTGGCGGTCAAGATCTCGACCGGCGAACCTGGCCCGCGCGGGGGCAATTGGCTGGCCCCGGCCCTGATCGCGGACTACGTGGCCGCGGTCGGCGGAGTCATCGTGGAGGCCAACACCGGTTACCCGGGCCGGCGTCAGCAGGGCGACCAGCACTACCAGGTGGCGGTCGAGCACGGCTACACCGCCATCGCCGAAGTCGACATTCTGGACGCCGAGGGCGAGGCCAGCCTGCCGGTCAGGCCCGGCGGCCATCTGAGCGAGGACATCGTCGGCTCGCACTACTCCAACTACGACTTCTACGTCGTCTTGTCCCATTTCAAGGGCCACGGCATGGGCGGCTTCGGCGGCGCGGTCAAGAACATCTCGATCGGGTTGGCCTCCTCCGCCGGCAAGCTGAACATCCACAGCGCCGGCACCTCGACCACTGATTTCTCCGGATCCGGCACCCACGAGGGCTTCCTGGAGTCGATGGCCGAGGCCGGCCTGGCGGTGGCGGACTCGAGGGGAGAGTCCATCGTCTACCTCAACGTCATGAACAACATCTCAGTCGATTGTGATTGCGACGGCAACGCCGCGCCGCCGGACATGGCCGACATCGGCGTCTTGTCCTCGCTCGACCCGGTGGCCTTGGACAAGGCCTGCGTCGATCTGGTCTACGCCGCCCCCGACGGCCAGTCGGTGGTCGAGCGGATCGAGTCGCTGCAAGGTCTGCTGACCCTGCGGCACGCCGCCGCCATCGGCTTGGGCTCGCTCGACTACGAACTGATCGATCTGGACTGACCGCCGGTCCGTCCAGGCCTCTTGGTCGAGCCGGCCGGGTCCTCAGGGCTGGTCGACCGGCTCCAGCCAAACGGTGGCCAGCGCCGGCAACTGGACCTCGGCCGAGGCCGGCTGGCCGTCGTGGCTGACCAGACTGGCCTCGATCTGGCCGTTCAGATAGTCGCCGGCGCCGTCGTAACGGGCTTGGTTGGTGTTCAAGATCTCGCGCCAGGCCCCAGCCTGGGGCAGACCGACCCGGTAGCGCTGGTGCGGGGTGGCGGAGAAGTTGGTCAGACAGACCACCTGGCCGCCCTGGCCGTCCGAGCGCCGCCAGGCGAAGACGTTGGCGGCCCAGTCGTCGGCTTTGATCCAGCTGAAGCCGGCTGGTTCGTTGTCTAGCCGCCACAGGGCCGGTCGGGAACGGTAGAGGGCGTTGAGGTCGTGGAATAGCAGTTGCAAGCCGTGGTGTCCCCACAGGTCGGACACCCACCACTCCAAAGACTCCGACTCGGTGAACTCCTTGCGTTGGGCGAACTCGCAGCCCATGAAGATCAGCTGTTTGCCGGGGAAGGACCACTGGAAGCCGTGGTAGGCCCGCAAGGTGGCGAATTTGCGCCAATCGTCCTGCGGGACCTTGTCGATCATCGAGCCCTTGCCGTGCACCACCTCGTCGTGGCTGATGGGCAGAATGAAATTCTCGGAGTAGGCGTAGACCATGGCGAAGGTGATCAGGTGGTGGTGCCACTGGCGGTGGATCGGGTCCAGCTCCAGGTAGCGCAGGGTGTCGTTCATCCAGCCCATGTTCCACTTGAAGCCGAAGCCCAAGCCGCCCTGGTCGACCCGCCGGGTGACGCCGGCGAAGGAGGTCGACTCCTCGGCGATCATCATGACGCCGGGGCAGCGCTGGTAGAGATGGAGGTTGACGTAGCGGAGCAGGTCGACGGCCTCCAGGTTCTCGTTGCCGCCGTAGACGTTGGGCACCCACTGACCGGGTTGGCGCGAGTAGTCGAGGTAGAGCATGGAGGCCACGGCGTCGACCCGCAAGCCGTCGATGTGGAACTCCTGGCACCAGTAGAGGGCGTTCGAGACCAGGAAGCTCTTGACCTCGTTGCGCCCGAAATTGAAGATGTACGTGCCCCAGTCGGGGTGGAAGCCCTGCTTGGGGTCGGCGTGCTCGTACAGGCTGGTGCCGTCGAATTTGACCAGGGCCCACTCGTCGGTGGCGAAATGGCCGGGCACCCAGTCCATGATCACGCCGACGCCGGCCTGGTGCAGCCGGTCGATCAGGTAGCGCAGGTCGTCCGGGCTGCCGTAGCGCGAGGTGGGGGCGAAATAGCCGGTCACCTGGTAACCCCAGCTGGGGGCGTAGGGATGCTCGTGCAACGGCATCAGCTCGACGTGGGTGTAGCCCTGCCAGGTGACGTACTCGACCAGTTGGTCGGCTAGCTGGCGGTAGGTCAGACCATGGCGCCAGCCGCCCAGGTGGACTTCGTAGACGCTCAACGGGCTGGCGTGGGCCGGCCAAGCGGCCCGCCGTTCCAGCCAATCCTGGTCGCCCCAGCGGTAGGTCGACTCGTACACGATCGAGCCCGACTTGCCGTCGGTCTCGGACCAGCGGGCCATCGGGTCGGCCTTCTCGCGCCACACCCCGTCCGCCCCCAGGATTTTGAATTTGTACATCGTGCCGACGCCGCGCTGTTCGATGAAACGGGACCACACCCCGCTGCCGGGCAGCTTGACCATGTCGTCGCCGCCCCAGTGGTTGAAGTCGCCGCTGACCTGGACCCGTTGGGCGTTGGGGGCCCAGACCGAGAAGCGGACGCCGGGGATGGCCTGGCCCGAGTCCTGGTCGACGACCTGGCCGACCTGGGCCCCCAGTCGACGCCAGCACTCGGTGTCGGCTCCGGCGTGGAAGCCCTCCAGATCGATGCCGCGCAATTCGCCGGCCAAGTCGTATCGCGCCATCAAAGTCGCCTCTCTGAGCTGTTCTGGGTCTTCGTCAGTTGGTGCGGACGGTCAAGATGTGGGCCGGTTGGTCCGGCGTCAGCAGCACCCAGTTGTGTTGGCGCCAGGTCCAATGGGCGCCGCTCAACTGGTCGTGGACGAAGATCTGGTCGTGTCCGGCCAGGCCTAAGCGGTCGAAGTCGAGGTCGATCTCGGTCTGGCGCACGCCGACCGGGTCCAGGCTGCAGACCACGATGACGCGGTCGGAGCCGTCTCGCTTGCTGAAGACGACGACCTGGTCGTCGGCGCTGTGGTGGAAGTCGATCTGGCGTAGTTGCTGCAGGGCCGGATGGGTCTTGCGGATCAGATTGAGGGTGGTCAACAGCAGATTGAGGTTGCCGGGGGCGTCGTAGTCGCGCGGCCGGTACTCGTATTTCTCGGAGTGGAGGTACTCCTCGCCGTCGGCCGACACCGCCTCGTGCTCCAGCAGCTCGAAGCCGGAGTAGACCCCCCAGCTGGGCGACAGGGTGGCGGCCAGGATGGCGCGGATGGCGAAGGCGGCGGGCTGGCCGTCGCGCAGGCACTGAGGGTTGATGTCGGGCGTGTTGACGAAGAAGTTGGGGCGGTAGAAGGGGGCCCACTCCTGGCTCAGCTCGGTCAGGAACTCTTCCAGCTCCCACTTGGTGTTGCGCCAGGTGAAGTAGGTGTACGACTGGTGGAAGCCGACCTTGCCCAGGGCCTGCATCATCTCCGGCCGGGTGAAGGCCTCGGACAGGAACAACACCTCGGGGTGGCGGCGGTGGATCTGGCGGGTCAGCCAAGCCCAGAACTGGAGCGGTTTGGTGTGGGGGTTGTCGACCCGGAAGATGGTGACGCCGCGGGCGATCCAGAACTCGACGATCCGTTCGCACTCGCGGTAGATGCCCTCGGGGTCGTTGTCGAAGTTGAGCGGGTAGATGTCCTGGTATTTCTTGGGCGGGTTCTCGGCGTAGGCCACGCTGCCGTCCGGGAGGGTGGTGAACCACTCCGGGCGCTGATCGACCCAGGGGTGGTCGGGCGAGGTTTGGAGGGCGAAGTCGAGGGCCACCTCCAGGCCGAGAGAGCGGGCCTTGGCCACGAAGCGGTCGAAGGCGGCGAAGTCGCCCAGGTCGGGATGGATGGCGTCGTGGCCGCCGGCCTCGGAGCCGATCGCCCAGGGCGAGCCGGGGTCGTTCGGACCGGCTTTAAGACTGTTGTCCGGGCCTTTGCGGAACTGATGGCCGATGGGGTGGATGGGCGGCAGATAGACGACGTCGAATCCCATCGCCGCGACCGCCTTCAGGCGCTCATGGCTGGAGTCGAAGGTGCCCGACCGCCAGCTGCCGTCGGCTTGGCGCAGCGCCCCTTGGGAACGGGGGAAGAATTCGTACCAAGCCGAGGTCAGGGCCAGGCGGCGGTCCACCACCAGCGGGAACTCGGCGGTCGGGGAGACGAATTGGCGCACTCGCCAGGTCCGCATGGTCTCGACCAGATCCGGCTCGTCCAGGATCTGCAGCACCACGGTCGGGTCGGCCGCGATGGTCAACAGCTTGGCCCAACCGGCCAATTTGTCGGCCACGTTGCGCTGGCCAGCCGCTTCGGCCTGGTCGCGTGAGCGCAGCAGCAGCCGATGGCCTTGGAGGTAGACCAGGTCGAGGTCGAGGCCGGCCGGCAGTTTGATCGCCGCCGTCTGGCGCCAGGTGGCCCAGGGGTCGGACCAGCCTTCGACGCGGAAGGTCCAGTCGCCGACTCTGTCGCAGCTGACCTGGGCCTCCCAGACGTCCAGTCCCTCGGGCCAGATCTGGGTCATGTCCCAGCGGCTGGTGGCCCCTTGGGGATCGGTCAGGACGACGGTGGCGTTGACGCGGTCGTGGCCCTCGCGGAAGACACGGGCCCGGATCGGGAAAGACTCATTGACGACGGCCTTGGCGGCGTAGGCCCCGCCTTCGATCACCGGCTCGACCTTGAGCACCGGGATGCGCCCGACGCCGCGGACGACTGGGCGGCTAGGCCTCAGACTCAGTTCGAAGGCCGGCCGGGACGGGCTGGGCGGTACGGACTCCACCTGGTCCAGCCCGGCCGGGGCAACCGGGGCGGCCGGTCGGTCGGGCCAGGTGGGGTCGGCTAGTTGGTCGGGCCAGGTGGGGGTGGCTAGTTGGTCGGGCGTCAGTTCGGGCCAGGCGGCCGACGGGCTGGGAGCGGCCAACGTCAGGGGAGTGGTGGGGGCTGTCACAGCGGGCGAGTCGTCGGCCGAGTCCAGACCGGTCGGACCGGTGGAGAGGCCGGGGCCGTCCGGCTGGACCGGGTCGGTCGGATCGGAGCCTGGGAGTGGTCCGGCCGGGATGGTTTGGTCGGCTGGGGGGGTCAGGTCGGCCCAGATGGTTTGGTCGAGAAGGGGAGGCGGGTCGGCCGCCGGTGCTTCGATGGCGGTCGGTTCGTCAGCGGGTGCGGTCACTGGGGTCTCCTCAACGGTGGCGGTGGCGTCGGCCTGGCCGGTGGCGGGGGCCGGGGAGATGGTGGGGGCGGCCAGGTCAGCCGAGGGGATGGCGGTCGGGTCGAGCCCGGCGGGTGGCGACGCGGCCGAATCGGCCCCGGCGGATGGGTTCAGAGAGTCCGACTCCGGTCCAGCGGCCGGGGCCGGACTGGCGGTGGACGAGCCGAAGGCCGTCCGGTCGGTCAAGTCGATCAGGTCCTTAGGCGATCCGGGGGAGAACGACGCTTCAGGGTCGGTTTCGGAGTCGGGGGTCGAGTCGATCCCAGACTCAGGAGCGTCGGCCGAGTCTGTCGGGGTGTGGGTCGGATCAATCCTTGACTCAGGAGCGTCGGCCGAGTCGGTTTCGGAAGGGACCGATTGGCCCGGCGTCAAACTGGACAGCCAGGCCGCCAAGGAGTCGCCCGCCGGGTCGGGCTGGACCGGCTCCGCTGGGAGAGGAAGGGTCGTCGGGGTCAGTGGGGTCGTTCCGGTCGGTGGGGTTCCCCCGGTCGTCGGGGCCATTCCAGTTAGTGGGGTCGTTCTAGTCGTCGAGGCCGCCTCAGTCGTCGGGGTCGCCTCAGTCGTCGGGGTCGTTTCGGTCGGTGGAGTCGGCGGGGTGGCGTCGGCTAGTGGGACCGCCCCAGCCGCTGGGGCTGACCAGGCCGGGGGAATCGGTCGGCTGGACCATTCGGGTGGCAACAGACTGGCCACGTCGCCGACTTGCGAGGCGAAGATAGCCGGCAGGGAGTGGCCGGTCGTCTCGGGCCAGACCGCCCAGGCGGCTGGCTGGGATCCGGCGGTGGTCGGGCGGCCCGACAGTCCCGGTCGGGCGGGGTCGGAGACGGCCGGGGCGGTCGGCATATTGGACCAGTCGCTCGGAGCGATCACGATGGCGGCGTCGG
This sequence comes from Propionibacteriaceae bacterium, assembly GCA_031267645.1. Taxonomy (GTDB): domain Bacteria; phylum Actinomycetota; class Actinomycetes; order Propionibacteriales; family Propionibacteriaceae; genus WQYJ01. The sequence continues at coordinate 21,493 of JAIRYW010000027.1, read as the reverse complement.
CGGCGGGAGGATCGGACGGCCCAGGCCGGTCCGACCGGAACGGCGGCTGGGGGAGCGGGTCGGTCGGAGCGAAGACGGGGGCGTCCGATCCGGGGTCGGTCGGGGTGGGGGCTGGACCGAATCCGACGTCGATCGGAGTGGGAGCGATGGAGGCTGGGTCGAGCGCGGGACTGAGTGGAGCCGTGGCGGCGGGGGCTGGGTCGAGCGCGGCGCCGAGTGGGCCAGGGGCGGTGGAGGCCTGGTCGAAGTCGTTGTCGTACGGTCCGAAAGCGGTGGGAGTTGGGTCGAGAGCGGCGCCGCGCGGAGCGGTGGAGTCGAAGGCGGAGTCGCTCGGACTGGAGGCGGTGGGGGCGGGTGCGAAGGTTCGATCGACCGGGCCCAGGGCGGCGGTGGTCGGGTCGAAGTCGTTGTCATCCGGTCCGGGAGCGGCGGGGGCTGGGTCGAAGGCGGGAACGGCTGGACCCGGGACGGCGGTGGTCGGGTCGAAAGCGTGGCCGTCCGGTCTGAGAGCGGTGGAGGCCGGGTCGAAGGCGGGAACGACCGGCCTCGGGGCGGCGGGGATCGGGTCGAGGGCGGGGTCGCTCGGACTGGTGGCGGTGGGGGCGAAGGTTCGATCGACTGGATCCGAGGCGGTGGCGGTGGGGACCGAGTCGGCGCCGGCCGGGTCGGTGGCGGCGGCCGGCGGGAGGTTCTGACGGGCCTGTTGGACCTCGGCCGAGAGGGTGTCGATGATGCGGGCCAAGGTGGCGGCCGGGCTGGGGATGTGGACGCTGGCGGCCAGATGGGAGCCGCTGGGAGCCCCGGGTGGGGCAGTTTCGGTCCAGATGAATTGGCCCCGGCCCTCGGCGTCCTGTCCGATCAAGCGGGCCAGGCGGGGCGGCGGCCCGTACAACGGCTCGGCTCCGGCCAGAGGCAGGCCTTGGGCGGCGGCGGCGCGGGCGTCGAGGGCTGACGACAGAGTGGGGCCGGGGGCAGCCGGTCTGGCCTCAGGCTCCAGCCACCTGGGGTCGTCCGCTGGGCCCGGCGGCGTCGCGGACGAGTCCGGTCGAGAGGTGGTCATGGAACAAACTTACCGATCCGACTGCGACTTGACAGCACCGACTGGCCCCATCAGTCCACGGCGTCGGTCGGCGGCTGAGTCGCCTGCTCCGGGGCCTCGGCCCGCATCACCACGACGGTCCGGCCGGGCAGGACGAGGTTATGGCCGGGGAGCAGGCTGAAGCCGGCCGAGGGCAGTTCGTCGTCCTCGCCGGTGTGCAATAAGACGTGATAGGACTGGCCCCAGGGTTGGCCGGGCAAGGTGATCCCGATCGGGTCGGGGCCGGAGTGGAACCAGGTCAAGAAAGCCTCGCCGGCGGTCGAGCAGTACATGCCCAGGAGGTGGCGCCCCGGGTCGTGCCAATCCGAGGTCTTCATCTCGCCGTCGTAGCCGTTCAACCAGGCCAAGTCGGGTCGGCCCAGCCCCTCGCCTTGGGCGTCCAGCACCTCGTCCCGGTGCAGGAAGCCGCTCGGTCGCAGAGCCGGATGGGCTTGCCGCAGACTGATCAGGTCGCTGGTGAAGTCGATCAGCTCGGGCCAGGTCGACTCCGGATCCCAAGACGACCAGGAGATAGGACTGTCTTGGCAGTAGGCATTGTTGTTGCCGCCCTGGGTCCGCCCCATCTCGTCGCCAGCGGTCAGCATGGGCGTGCCATGGGACAGCACCAAACTGGTCAGGAAGTTGCGGACCTGGCGCTGGCGCAACGCCAGGACGGCCCGGTCGTCGGTCTCGCCCTCGACTCCGCAGTTCCAAGAGCGATTGTCATTCGAGCCATCCCGGTTCGACTCCCGATTGGCTTGGTTGTGCTTGGTGTTGTACGACACCAGGTCGCGCAGGGTGAAGCCGTCGTGGGCCGTCACCAGATTGATCGAAGCGGTGGTCGGACGGTGGCCCTGCTCGAACAGGTCGGGCGAGCCGGACAAGCGGGTGGCCAACTCCTGGACTCCGCCCGAGGCGCCGCGCCAATAGTCGCGCAGACAGTCGCGGAAGCGGCCGTTCCACTCGCCCCAGCCCTCGCCCCAAGCTCCCAGCTGATAGCCGTCGGGGCCGATGTCCCAGGGCTCGGCGATGACGGTGACCTGGCTCAGGACCGGGTCTTGGCGCAGAGCCCGTTTGAAGGGGTGGTCCTGGTCGATGGCGTGCTGGCGGTCGCGGATCAGAGTCGGAGCCAGATCGAAGCGGAAGCCGTCCACCCCCATGTGGGTGGTCCAGTAGCGCAGCGAGTCCAGCACCAGACGCAGCACGCCGGGCTGCGAGGTGTCGACCGAGTTGCCGCAGCCGGTCACGTCGTAATCGTTGTGCAGGTCGTCGGTCAGACGGTAGTAGCCGGCGTGGTCGATGCCGCGGAAGGACAAGGTCGGCCCTTCGTGGTTGCCCTCGCCGGTGTGGTTGTAGACCACGTCCAAGAAGACTTCGAGGCCGGCCTGGTGGAATTGGGACACCATGGCTTTGAACTCGTCGACCTGTTCGCCCATGGTGCCGGCGGCGGCGTAGGCGGCGTGGGGGGCGAAGTAGCCCAGGGTGTTGTAGCCCCAGTAGTTGGACAGCCCGGCCCGCACCAGGAAGGGCTCGGACACGAAGTGGTGGACCGGCAGCAGCTCGACGGTGGTGACGCCGATCGACTTGAGATGGTCGATCAGGGCCGGATAGCTCAACCCGGCGTAGGTGCCGCGCAGGTGCTCCGGCACCCGTGGGTGGTGCCAGGTGTAGCCGCGCAGGTGGGTCTCCAAGATGACCCGACGGCTGGGGTCGACCGTTGCGGCCAAGGGGATCGGCGGCGGCGTGTCGGCCACCACCACCGACAGCGGCACGGCCATCGAGGAGTCGGTCGGGTCGGGCAGGTAATTCGACTCCGAGGTGTGGTCGTGGATCGGCCCGGCGTAGTCGACCCCGGAGGTGATGGCGCGGGCGTAGGGGTCGAGTAAGAGGCGGGCCGGGTTGAAGCGCTGCCCGGTCTGCGGGCTCCAGCGGCCGTGCACGCGGTAGCCGTACAGCTGGCCCGGCTCGACGCCGGGGGCCAGGACGCTCCAGACGCCGCCGGCGGAGACGGTCAGATCGAGATTGGTTTGGCTGTGGTCGCGGGCCAGCAGAGCCAGCTCGACCCGACTGGCCCGTGGCGCCCAGAGGGCGAAGCGAGCTCCTTGCGGGGTCAGTTCGACGCCCAGACGGGCGTCGTCCGGTGGAGCTGGCAGTTCAGGTTGCGTCATGCCTTCCTCGTCGGGTCGGTCCGGGCGGCGACTGGTCCGGTCGGTCCAGCCGAGGCCGGGGATGTCCGGGGTCGGGGCACGGCCTCGACCGGCCCAAGCGGCGCCGACCGCACCGCTCAGCAGCCTACCGCCTGGGGTGGCCGTCGGGGTGGGATCGAGCTGGCGACGGCCGGGCTAAGGTGGCGCCATGACAGCTGTGACGGGCTTGGGCTCCTGGCCGGGCCAGGACTTCGGCTCCGCCCTCGACCAAGTCGGGCGAGCCTTCCGTGAGGCCCCTTTCCTGCCCGAACTGCCGGCTCGGGGCCAGGGGGCCGACATGATCGGGCGGGCGGTCGGCTTGATCGACCAACTCGGCTTCGAAGCCGGCCCCTTCGGTTGGACCACGGCCCGGCACGTCAGCCGGGAGCAGCGCCAGGCCGGAGCCCGGCTGCGGGACGACCTGGACCGGGCGGCGGAGCGTTGGGAAGGCCATCAGGGGCCCTGGCACGTCAGCCTGGCCGGCCCCTGGACCCTGTGCGGACTGATCGGATTGGGCTCGGGCGAGGTCCTGCTGTCGGACGCCGGGGCCTGCCGGGACCTGGCCCAGGCCTGGTCGCAGGCGGCCGCCGACTGGTGCGAACGAGCCCGTCGGCTGGTCCCCGGGGCCCAGCTCAGCTTCCAGGTGGACGAGCCCCTGCTGCCGGCCGTGGCGGCCGGGACGATCGGCTCCGCCTCGGGGCTGCGCCGCCACCGGCCGGTCGAACCGGACCGCCTGACCGAGGGCTACGCCGGACTGTCGGCCTGGGCCGAACGGATCGGGTTGGATCAGACCGTGGTCCACTGTTGCGCCAGCGGCCTGGATTGCTCGACCCTGGGCCAGGCCGGCTTCAGCGCCGTCAGCCTCGACCTGGCTCGATTGGACGGTGAGACCAGCGACGGCTTGGCCCAGTTCTACCAAGCCGGCGGCGTCCTCTGGCTGGGGGCGGCGCCGACCGACGCGCCCCAGCGCCGGGTCGGCTTGGACGAGCTCTTGCCGGTGGTCCTGGACTCGCTCGAGCACCTCGGCGTCGACCCGGCCCAAGGCCGCCTCTGGCTCACCCCGGCCTGTGGGCTGGCCGGTTTCACGGTCGAGGGAGCTTCGGAACGGGCCGCTCTCCTGGTCCGTCTGGCCCAGGCGGTGGACCAGTCAGCCGCCGACGGCCGGGTTGGTGATCGGAGCGCGGGGCGTCTTGGCTGACCCGGCCGACGGGCTGGTTCAATGGTGGGCATGACCAGCCCGAAGACCGCTGAGACCACCGCTTCCCGGCCGGCTCCGGTCGTTCCTGACGACGCCGCCCAAGCCCGCCGCCGCCATGCCGAGCTGAGCGCCGTCATCGAAGAGCAGCGCTGGAACTATTACGTGCTGGACGACCCCACCATGACGGACGGCCAGTTCGACCGTTTGATGCGCCAGTTGGAGGAGCTGGAATCAGCTTGGCCGGAGTTGGTCGGACCCGACTCGCCGACCCAGCGGGTGGGCCCGCCGCCGGGCGCCAGCCTGGCCGCCGTCAGGCACCCCTCGGTCATGTTGAGTTTGGACAACGCCTTCGACTACGACGAGGTCGAAGCTTGGAACCAGCGCCTGGTCCATCTGGTGGGCCAGCCGGCGGTGGCCCAGTCCGGTTTCCTGTGCGAGGCCAAGATCGACGGTCTGGCGGTCGACCTGGTCTACCAGGACGGTCGCCTGGTCCAAGCCGCCACCCGAGGCGACGGACGGGTGGGCGAGGACGTCACGGCCAATGTCTGGACCATCGCCGCCGTGCCCCGTCGGCTGTCCGGCGGACCGGACGGGCTGATCGAGATCAGAGGCGAGGTCTTTCTGCCGCTGGCCGGCTTCCACCAGCTCAACCGTCAGCTGGAGGAGGCCGGCCGTAAGACCTTCGCCAACCCCCGCAACGCCGCCGCCGGCTCCTTGCGGCTGAAAGACCCCCAGCTGACGGCCGAACGGCCCTTGACCTTCCTCTGCCATGGTCTGGGCTTGGGCTCGGTCCCGGCCGAACGGCTGTCCCAGGTCTATCAGCGGCTGCGCGACTGGGGCCTGCCGACCTCGCCCGAGACCCGGCCGGCCCAGGACGTCGAACAGGTCCTGGCCTGGGTCGAGGAACTGGGTCGGCGCCGTCACCAGCTCAGCCATGAGATCGACGGAGCGGTGGTCAAAGTCGATCAGTTGGACTTGCAAGCCCGTCTGGGGGCCACCATCCGGGCGCCGCGCTGGGCCATCGCCTACAAATTCCCGCCGGTCGAGGTCATCACCAAACTGCTCGACATCCGGGTCAACGTGGGTCGGACCGGCCGAGTCACCCCTTACGCCGTCATGGAGCCGGTCCAGGTGGCCGGCTCGACCGTCGAGATGGCCACCTTGCACAACGCGGCCGAGGTCGAGCGCAAGGGCGTCCTGATCGGCGACAGCGTCGTCCTGCGCAAGGCTGGCGACGTCATCCCCGAAGTCTTGGGGCCGGTCCTGGCCGACCGCGACGGCAGCCAACGCGCCTTCGTGATGCCGGACCACTGCCCCGACTGCGGCCACCAGTTGAGGCCGGAACGGGCTGGCGACGCCGACTTGCGCTGTCCCAACCAAAGGGCCTGCCCGGCCCAGGTGCGCCAACGGCTGGTCCACCTGGCCTCGCGCGCCGCCCTCGACATCGAGGGCTTGGGCGAACGGGCCGCCCAAGCCCTGCTGGCCGACGGAGTGCTCTCCGACGAGGGCGGCCTATTCGACCTGACGGCCGAGTCCTTGCTCGGCTGCGCCCTCTTCCGTAACTTGGACGGCTCCCTGTCCGCCGTCGGGGCCAAATTGTTGGAACAGCTGGAACAGGCCAAGACCAAGCCCTTCGAGCGCTTCCTGATCGGCTTGTCGATCCGCCACCTGGGCAAGGGCGTGGCCCCCCAGGTGGCCGCCGCCTTGGGCGGCGTCGAGGCCTTGGCCCAGGCTTCAGTGGAGCGTCTGACCGAGATCGAGGGCGTCGGACCGATCGTGGCCGAAGCCGTGGTGGAGTGGTTCGCCGTCGATTGGCACCGTCGGATCGTGGACCGCTGGCGGGCCGCCGGAGCTCTGGCGGGGCCGGCCCCGCGCGAGGAGGCGGAGCTGCCCCAGACTCTGGCCGGACTGTCCATCGTGGTGACGGGCGCCCTGCCCGGGGTGAGCCGCGACCAAGCCGCCGCCGCCATCGTGGCCCGGGGCGGCAAGGTGACCGGCGCGGTCTCGCGCCGGACCGACCTGGTGGTGGCGGGGGACAATCCGGGGACGAAGCTGGCCAAGGCCGAGGCCTTGGGCCGTCCGGTCCTAGGGGCCGCCGCTTGGGCCGAACTGCTCGAACAGGGTCCGGCCGCCTTGATCGACTCCGATCAGCCCTGAGGGCCGTCTGAGCCGGCGGCCCACCGTCCGGCTCAGGCCGGTTGGGACAATTCGGCCAGGGCGGACGAGGGCATGAAGGCCTCCGGGCCGGAGACGCCGCCCAAGCTGCCGGCCAGCAGCTCGCGGGCGCGGCTGAGGTGCTCGTCCAGTAGACGGGCCGCCCCTTCGCCGTCGCCGCTTTCGACCAAGTCGAGCAGTTTGGCGTGCTCGGCCACGATGATCTCCGGGCTGAGCCGTTGGGCGCCTTGCAACTGTGACAGGCAGAGTCTGACCTCGCAGGCCAGCGAGGCGTAGATCGAGGTCAGCCGGGAGCTGTTCGAGGCGGCCACCAGCGAGGTGTGGAAACGCAGGTCGGGCAGGGTGATGTCCCACACCCCCTCGGCCCAAAGGGCCCGGATCTCCGCGTTGGCCTGGCGGCACTCCGACCAGTCGCCCTGGCTCCGGGCCAGTCGGCGCAGGACCTCGGACTCCAGGCACAAGCGGGCGTTGTAAATGTCGCGGACGTCGGCTGGGCCCAGCGACACGACGCGGGCGGTCTTGTGGTTGCGACGGTTCAAGACCTTGTCGTTGACCAGTCGTTCGATGGCGGCCTTGGCGGTGGCCCGGGCGATGTCGTAACGCTGAGCCAGGTCGTTCTCGGTGACGGAGGCCCCGGGGGACACCTCGCGGGCCAGCACCAAGGCCTTGAAGTCCTCGACCACGGCGTCAACAACGGACGTTACGGAGATGTTCCTGACCATTCTGCTCCATTTCTCCCTAGCGAATTGTACGGGCCCAAGGACAGATCGGGCCGGACGACGGGAGGTCCCGGGCGACTCTGGTGACGCTAGTTCAGCCGGGCCGCTCACTCGATTCGTCAACCTGCTCGACAATAGGCCTCAACGAGCGTCTCCACCGCTCGGCTCGGGATCGCCCCGGACCGGGCCGCGGCTGGCCCGGACTCGGGTCGACGGGCGGTCGCCCGAGTTAGACTGAGCGGGTGAGAGTGCCGATCTGGACCGACCTCAACCTGCACGACGTCACGCCGGTGCGGGCCCAACCCGAGGTCGGCGAATGGGGTCCCATCCGAGTGGCCGCCACCCGGGCCAAGCGCCGGATGCGCTGGTTGACGGTGCTGGTGGCCTTGGCGGCGGCGGCGGCCTTGTTCACGATCGGCCGACTGGTCTATTCCAGCTTGATGGGCGTCTGAGGCCGGCGGCCGGTTCAGCCGGCCAGGGCGGCCAGGTGTTGCAGGCGGGTCAGCTCGGAGTCGAGGTAGGTCGGGCCGCCTTGACGGCCGACCACGATGGTGCGGCGACCGGACAGGGGAGCCAGCGCGATCAAGGTCTCGCCCCACTGGGGCAGCCACTCGGCCGGCAATTCGAAGGCTCTGGCCGCGGTCAGGTCGCCCAACGCCACCACGCCGTCGGCGGCGAAGTCGGGGGCCAGGTCGGTGGCCTGCAGGACTTGGACCGGGTCCGAGCGCAGCAACAGGGCGGCCCAGGTCGAGTGGAAGACGACCGGCGCCTCCTGGGTCAGGATCTGGCCGGCGATGTCCGGGGCCTCGGCCATGCGGTTCAAGACCGAGATGTCGGATTCGACGCTCCAGTCGGAGTGGTGCCGGGAGACCCACAGGATGCGCACCCCGGAGACTTCCTGGCAGGCGCTGACCAAGGTGTCGGGCATCAGACCGGCCGGCAGGTCGACCATGAAATCGTCGATGGCGTAGCCCGGGCCGTGGTCGATGATCTCGAGCGAATGGATGTTGGCTCCGATGGCGCCGACGGCGCTGGCCACCCGGCCGAGAGCGCCAGGGGCCTCCGGCAGTTGCACTCGCAATAAGAACATGGTCTCAGTCTGTCGCACTTCCGGCCCGGGGGCCACCGAGCCCGGCCGTCGGGCCGCCGGCGGCGGCGCTCGATCTGACCCGGGGGAGGGTCAGTCCGGCTGGCCGCCGTCCCGATCGACGCGGTCCGGGCGGCCGTCGCTCGGCCTGGTTAGGATGAAGCCGTGATCGACCTGGTTGGGAGTGTGCGCGGTGGCCCTGAGCCGAGATGACGTGGCTAAATTGGCGGATCTGGCCCGCCTGGAATTGACCGAGACGGAGCTGGAACGCCTGGTCGGCCAGCTCGATTTGATCCTGACGGCGGTGGACAGCGTCAGCCAGGCCGCCACGGCCGAGGTGGCCCCGACCTCGCACGCCCTGGCCCTGGTCAATGTCATGCGGGACGATGTGGTGACCGCCTCCCTGCCCCGGGAGGCCGTCTTGGCCATGGCCCCGGCGGTCGAGGACGGACGCTTCCGAGTGCCCCGGATCCTGGGGGAGTCGGCGTGAACGATTTGATCCATAAGGGGGCGTGGGAGCTGTCCCAGCTGATGACCGGCGGCCAGGTCTCCAGCCAAGAGGTCACGACGGCTTGTTTGGAGCGCATCGCCCAAGTCGAGCCGGCGGTGGCGGCCTTCCTCCACGTCGACGCCGAGCGGGCCCTGGAACTGGCCCGGCGGGTCGATCAGCGGCGGGCGGACGGCCAGGAACTGGGGCCGTTGGCCGGCGTGCCGGTGGCCTTGAAGGACGCCTTCGCTTACGCCGGCGCCCCCACCACCTGCGGCTCGCTCATCTTGCGCGACTGGATCCCGCCCTACAACGCCACCGTCACCCAGCGGCTGCTGGACGCCGGCCTGGTCATCTTGGGCAAGACCAATCTGGACGAGTTCGCCATGGGCTCGTCGACTGAGAACTCGGCCTTCGGCCCGACCCACAACCCGTGGGATCTGGAGCGCGTGCCGGGCGGCTCCGGCGGCGGCTCGGCCGCCAGCCTGGTGGCGTTCGAGACGCCCTTGGCCATCGGCTCCGACACTGGCGGCTCGATCCGTCAGCCGGCCTCCGTCACCGGCACGGTCGGGGTCAAACCGACTTACGGCGGCAGTTCGCGTTACGGCCTGGTGGCGATGGCTTCCTCCTTGGACCAGCCCGGGCCCTGCGCCCGTAGCGTGCTGGACGCCGCTTTGCTGCATCAGGTCATCGCCGGCTGGGATCCGAAGGACTCGACCTCGATCGACGCCCCGGTCCCCGATGTGGTGGCGGCGGCTCAACGCTTCGACCTGGCCGGCCTCAAGGTCGGAGTGGTCGAGGAGCTGGGCGGCGAGGGTTACGCCGCCGGCGTCGAACAGCGTTTCGCCGAGGCGGTGGCCCTGCTGGAGGCCGGCGGAGCCGAGGTGCGGCAGGTCTCCTGTCCCCACTTCCCGCTGGCCCTGGGGGCCTACTACCTCATCATGCCGAGCGAGGTGTCGAGCAATCTGGCCCGCTTCGACGCCGTCCGTTACGGCTGGCGGGTGGACGACGACGGCGACCATTCGGTCGAGCAGGTCATGCGGCGCAGCCGGGGGGCCGGGTTCGGGGCCGAGGCTAAAAGGCGCATCATCCTCGGCACCTACGCCCTCTCCAGCGGCTACTACGACGCCTACTACGGCTCGGCCCAGAAGACCCGCACCCTCATCATCGAGGACTTCGCGGCCGCCTTCGAGCAGGTCGACGTGCTGGTCTCGCCGGCCACCCCGACCACGGCCTTCAAGCTGGGCGAGCGGGTGGACGACCCCTTGGCCATGTACAAGGCCGACCTCTGCACCATCCCCAGCAACTTGGCCGGCAACGCCGCCGCCTCCTTCCCGATCGGCCTGTCGCCCCAGGACGGGTTGCCGGTCGGCCTGCAGGTCATGGCGCCGCCCTTGGCCGACGATCGGCTCTACCGAGTCGGGGCGGCCCTGGAACGGGCCTTGGAGGAGCAGTGGTCGGGTCCGCTGTGGGCCGAGTTGGCCCGGCGGGAGGAGCGGCCATGAGCCCGGCCCCGGCGCTGCTCGACTTCGACCGGGCCATGGCGCTGTTCGACCCGGCGCTGGGGCTGGAGGTGCACGTCGAGCTGAACACCCGTTCCAAGATGTTCTGCGGTTGCTCGACCGAGTTCGGGGCCGAGCCCAACAGCCAGACCTGTCCGGTCTGCCTGGGCTTGCCGGGCTCCTTGCCGGTGCTGAACCGGCGGGCGGTCGAGTCGGCCATCCGGATCGGCTTGGCTCTGAACTGTTCGATCGCCAGTCAGTGCCGCTTCGCCCGTAAGAATTATTTCTACCCGGACATGCCCAAGGACTTCCAGACCTCGCAGTACGACGAGCCGATCTGCCACGACGGCCGGGTCACGGTCGAGGTCGAGGGCCGCCAGATCGTCATCGAGATCGAGCGCGCCCACATGGAGGAGGACGCCGGCAAGCTGGTCCACGTCGGCGGCTCGACCGGCCGCATCCAGGGGGCCGACCACTCCCTGCTGGATTACAACCGGGCCGGCGTGCCGCTGGTCGAGATCGTGACCAAGCCGATCCTGGGCGCCGGCGCCCAGGCCCCGCAGGTGGCCCGGGCCTACGTGGCCTATTTGCGCGACCTCTTGCGCGCCCTGGGGGTGTCCGACGTGCGCATGGAGCAGGGTTCGTTGCGGTGCGACGCCAATGTCTCCTTGATGCCCCGGGGCGCGACCGAGCTGGGCACCCGGACGGAGACCAAGAACGTCAACTCGTTGCGTTCGATCGAACGGGCCTTGCGTTACGAGATCCGTCGTCAAGCCGGACTCCTGGTGGCTGGCGGACGGGTCAAGCAGGAGACCCGGCATTGGCACGAGGACAGTGGCACAACCAGTCCGGGCCGCAGCAAGGAGCAGGCCGAGGACTACCGCTACTTCCCCGAGCCCGACCTGGCTCCAGTCGCGCCCGATCCGGAGTGGGTCGAACGGCTGCGCCTCGAACTGCCCGAGGCCCCGCCCCAGCGGGCGGCCTGGTTGCGCGCCGAGTGGGGTTTCACCGAGGCTGAGATGCGCGACGTGACCGGCGGCGGCGCCCTCGACCTGGTGGTCCGCACGGTGGCGGCCGGGGCGGCTCCGGCGGCCGCCCGCAAGTGGTGGACGACCGAGTTGGCCCGTTGGGCCAACTCAGCCGGGGTGGAGCTGGAGGCCGTGCCGATGACGGCCGAGCAGGTGGCCGAGGTCCAGGCTCTGATCGACCAGGGCGTCATCAACGACCGACTGGCCCGACGAGTCTTCGAGGCCGTCTTGGCCGGCCAGGGCGACCCGGCCGCGGTGGTGCGCGATCTCGGTCTGGCCGTGCTGTCGGACGGCTCCGCCCTGCGCCAGGCCGTCCAGCGCGCCATCGCCGACCAACCCGAGGTGGCCCAGCGGATCCGGCAGGGCAAGGTCCAGGCCGTCGGGGCCCTGATCGGCCAGGTCATGCGGGATCTGCGGGGGCGAGGCGACGCCGCCGCAATACGTCAACTAATTCTTGACGAACTGACCTCCGGTCAGGAGGCCGGCTGACTCACAGCGTCAGCAACATGCGGGTGTTGCCCAGGGTGTTGGGCTTGACCCGGTCCAGGTCGAGCAGTTCGGCCGTGCCCTCGTCGTAGGAGCGCAGCAGCTCGGCGAAGACGGTCGGGTTGATCGGGCTGCCTTGGATCGGCACGAAGCCGAGGCGGGCGAAGAAAGCGGTCTCGAAGGTCAGGCAGAAGACGCGCCCCAAGCCGAGCTGGCGGGCCTGCTCGATCAGACGCTCGACGATGGCGCGACCCAGTCCCTGGCCGCGGGCGGAGCGCGCCACCGCCAGGGTGCGGATCTCGGCCAGGTCCTCCCAGAAGACGTGCAGGGCCCCGCAGCCTTGGACCTGGCCGGACCACTCGGCCACCACGAATTGCTGCAGGGCTTCGAAGTAGGCCACCGGCGGCTTGGCCACCAAGATGCGGCGTTCGATGTACGGGGCCGTGATCCGACGGATGGCCGCCACGTCGGCGGTCAGGGCGGGTCGGACGACGGCTGGGCTCACGGCCAGCCAGCATAGTCGGCCGGCCGGACGGAGCGGATGGCCCCCGGCCGACCGCTGGCCCAGCCGTCCTCAGGGTCGGGCGGACCGCCCCTGATCCGCGGGCCGGCCGGACGTCGGCGGCGCGTGGAAGAATGAGGGGGTGCTGGAACCGAATTACAACGCCCAGGGGCTGGTGCCGGTGGTGGTGCAGGAGGCCAGGACCGACCAGGTCCTGATGCTGGCTTGGATGGACGCCGAAGCCTTGCGGCGGACCTTGACCACCCGGCGGGCGACTTATTGGTCGCGCTCGCGCCAGACTTACTGGGTCAAGGGCGAGACCTCTGGCCATGGCCAGACCGTGCGCCAGGTCCGGCTGGACTGCGACCGCGACACCGTCTTGCTGCGGGTGGACCAGACCGGCCCGGCCTGTCACAGCGGGGCCGCCACCTGTTTCGACCTGCATCCCGTCCTGTGGGACGAGGCGGCTCCCCCGGAGGCGGCTCGGTGACCCCGCTGTGGACCATCCCCAGCCCGCCCCAAGGCGTCTGGCAGTTGGGGCCGTTGCCGATCCGGGCCTACGCCATCTGCGTCCTGGCCGGCATCATGGTGGCCTGTTGGGGGGTGTGGCGGCGCTGGCGGGCCTTGGGCGGCGACACCCAACAGCTGGAGAACCTGCTCTTGGTCACGGTGGTGGCCGGTTTGATCGGGGCCCGGCTCTATTTCATCGTCATCGAGTGGCCGCGCTACTTCGGGCCGGACGGGGTCTGGTACCACGCCTTCTTCGTCTGGCAGGGCGGTCTCGGCATCATGGGCGGGGTCGGTTTGGGGGCCCTGGCGGCCGGGCTGATGTGTCGGCGCTACCGCTTCGACTTCCTGGTCCTGGCCGACTGCGTGGCTTTGATGTTGCCCATCGCCCAGGGCATCGGCCGGCTGGGCAACTGGTGGAACCAAGAGCTCTACGGCCGGCCCACCGACCTGCCTTGGGGCCTGGCCATCGACCCGGCCCACCGGGTGCCGGGCTACCAGGAGTACGCCACCTTCCACCCCACCTTCCTCTACGAGATGATCTGGGACTTCGCCCTGGCCGGGCTGCTCTGGGCTTTGAGCCGGAGCCGGCGCTGGGGTCGGGGCAAGCTGTTCGCGACCTATCTGATCGGTTACGCCCTGGGCCGCTCGGTGGTGGAGTCTTTCCGCATCGACCCGGTCGAAGTCGTGGCCGGCCTGAGGGTCAACAGCTGGGCCGCTCTGGCGGTCGGTCTGATCGGCCTGGTCTGGCTGATCTGGCTGATCCGACGCCGCCCCGGCGGCGACGGCCCCGGCTCGGCCGCCACCCGGCCCGATCCGACGGCTGCGGTCGCCGCCGAGTCGCCGGAGGCCGATCCGGCAGTGGTCGCGCCTGACTCAGAACCGGCCGGGCTTGACCCAGGACCGGCCGCCGACTCGGATCCGGTCGTGCCGGAGGCAGAGCCGGCCGAGCCTGACCCAGGGCCGGCGATCGCTTCCGAGCCGCCGCTGGCCGATCCGGAGCCGACCGCCTCCGAGCCGCTGGCGACCGACTCTGGAGCGGCTGACGCTCAGCCCGCGGCCGACCCCGCCGCCGCGTCTCGGGTTCAGAGCCCGGACGGACCGGTCGGCTAGAGTAGCCACTGTTCTGCGCCAGCAGTTCGTCTGTCTGCGCGGTGTCGGCCGAGGCCTTCGGCGCGGCGGTCCGGCGCCCTGATCTGTTCCGACAGCCAGGCGTCGTGGCCCTCGCCCCGACTCGGCCCGAGGCCGGCCCGCCGACCACGGACCTGGGGCGTTGGGCCCTGGATCTGGCCGGGTTCGGGGCCGCGAACCCGGTTTTGCGACCGGGCGACAGAGAGGCAGGAACCGGATGGTCGAGGCTGGTCGAACGATCGCCGCCCAGGGTCTGTATTCCCCGGACCACGAGCACGAGGCCTGCGGCGTGGGCTTCGTCACCCGTCTGGACGGAGCCCAGACCCACCAGATCGTCGAACAAGCCTTGACCGTGCTGGCCAATCTGGACCACCGCGGCGCCACCGGGGCCGATCCCGAAGCCGGCGACGGGGCCGGCCTGTTGGTCCAGGTGCCGGACGCCTTCCTGCGCCGGGTCTGCCCCTTCGAACTGCCCGCCGCCGGTCGTTACGCCGTCGGCCTGGCCTTCCTGCCGACCGATCCGCCGGCTCGCGACCGGGCCAAGGCCGAGTTCGCCCGCTTGGCCGCCGGCGAGGGCCTGCATGTCATCGGTTGGCGCCCCACGCCCATCAACCCCTCCACCTTGAGCCCGATCTCGCTGGCCGTGATGCCTGGCTTCGAGCAGGTTTTCTTGTCAGCTTACGGCGGCCAGTCCGGCCTTGACTTGGACCGCTTGGTCTACCCCCTGCGGCGTCAGGCCGAGCGCGACTTGGACATCTATTTCCCCTCCCTGTCGGCCCGCACCCTGGTCTACAAGGGCATGCTGACGACCAGCCAGTTGGAGACCTTCTTCCCCGACTTGCACCAGCCCGACTTCGTCAGCGCCCTCGGCCTGGTCCACTCCCGCTTCTCGACCAACACCTTCCCCAGCTGGCGCCTGGCCCACCCCTACCGCCTGATCGCCCACAACGGCGAGATCAACACCGTGACCGGCAACCGCAACTGGATGCGGGCCCGCCAGGCCCGCTTGGCCTCCGACCTGATCGCGGGCGATATGGCCCGCCTGTTCCCGATCTGCACCCCCGGCGGGTCCGACTCGGCCAGCTTCGACGAGGTCTTGGAATTGCTCCACCTGTCCGGCCGCAGCCTGGCCCACGCCATGCTGATGATGATCCCCCAGGCCTGGCAGGGCGACGACGGGTTGGAGGCGGACCTGGCCGCCTTCTACCAGTACCAAGCCTGTCTGATGGAGCCCTGGGACGGCCCGGCGGCGGTCGCCTTCACCGACGGCAACCAGATCGGCGCCACCTTGGACCGCAACGGTCTGCGCCCGGCCCGCTACTGGGTGACCCATGACGGTCTGGTCGTCTTCGCCTCCGAAGCCGGCGTGCTGGACATCCCGCCGGACCAGATCGAGTCCAAGGGCCGGCTCCAACCCGGGCGCATGTTCCTGGTCGACCTGGCCCAACACCGCATCCTGGACGACTCCCAGGTCAAGCGGGCCCTGGCCCAGGGACAGCCCTACGCCGACTGGGTCGAGCGCAACACCATCAACCTGGACGACCTGCCCGAGCGCCAGCACATCGTCCACTCGCACTCCTCCGTCACCCGCCGCCAGCAGGTCTTCGGCTACACCACCGAGGAGCTGCGTCTGCTGGTGGCCCCGATGGCCAATAGCGGCGCCGAGCCGATCGGCTCGATGGGTAACGACGCCCCCATCGCCGCCCTGTCGCCTAGGCCCCGCCTGCTGTTCGACTACTTCACCCAGTTGTTCGCCCAGGTCACCAATCCGCCCTTGGACGCCATCCGGGAGGAGCTGGTCACCAGCTTGTCCAGCTCGATCGGGCCGGAGGGCAATCTGCTCCAACCGTCGCCGGAGTCCTGCCGCCAGATCGTCATCCCCTTCCCCATCTTGGACTCCGACCAGTTGGCCAAGATCGTGCGCATCCACCACGACGGCGGAGCCTCCGGCTACCGGACCGAGATCGTGCGCGGCCTGCACGAGATCGAGGCCGGGCCCCAGGGCTTGGAGGTGGCTTTGGAGCGGGTCTGCGCCCAAGTCGACCAGGCCATCGCCAACGGAGTCCAGTTCATCGTCCTGTCCGACCGCCACTCCAATTTCGACTGGGCCCCGATCCCGTCCCTCTTGCTGACCGCCACCGTCCACCACCACCTGGTCCGGACCCACAACCGCACCCGGGTCGGCCTGATCGTGGAGGCCGGCGACGTGCGCGAGGTCCATCACGTCGCCCTGCTGGTGGGCTACGGGGCGGCCGCCGTCAACCCCTATCTGGTCTTCGAGTCGGCCGAGGACTTGGCCCGGCACGAGCTCTACGTCGCGGTCTCGCCGGAGCAGGCCATCGCCAACGTGCGCAAGGCCTTGGGCAAGGGCCTGCTCAAGGTCATGAGCAAGATGGGGGTGTCGACCATCGCCTCCTACCGGGGGGCTCAGATCTTCGAGGCCATCGGCCTGAGCGCCGAGTTCGTCGAGCGTTATTTCACCGGCACTTGCTCCCGCTTGGGCGGCATCGGCTTGGCCGAGGTCTTCCGCGACGTCCAAGCCCGCCACGACCAGGCCTATCCGACCCAGGTGTCCTGGCCCGACGGCCGGCAGCTGGACCCCGGCGGCGAGTACAAGTGGCGGCGTTCCGGCCCCGAGCACCTGTTCGACCCCGACACCATCTTCCGGCTCCAGCACGCCACCAGGACCGGCCGGGCCGACCTCTTCAGCGAGTACAGCCGACGGGTCAATGACAGTTCCCGGCGCAATATGACCTTGCGTAGTCTGCTCGAGTTCGCTTCCCCGCGGCCGCCCCTGCCGCTGGAGGAGGTCGAGCCGGTCAGCCAGATCGTCCGGCGCTTCTCGACCGGCGCGATGTCGTACGGCTCGATCAGCCAGGAGGCCCACGAGACCCTGGCCATCGCCATGAACCGGTTGGGGGCCAAGTCCAACACCGGCGAGGGCGGGGAGGACCCGGAGCGTCTGCACGACCCCGAGCGCCGCTCGGCCGTCAAACAGGTCGCCTCCGGCCGTTTCGGCGTCACCAGCGACTACCTGGCCTGCGCCACCGACATCCAGATCAAGATGGCCCAGGGGGCCAAGCCGGGGGAGGGCGGCCAGCTGCCCGGCCCCAAGGTCTACCCCTGGGTGGCCAAGACCCGGCATTCGACGCCGGGGGTCGGCCTGATCTCGCCCCCGCCTCACCACGACATCTATTCGATCGAAGACCTCAAGCAGCTCATCCACGACCTCAAATGCGCCAATCCCAGCGCCCGCGTCCACGTCAAGCTGGTGGCCGAGGTCGGCGTCGGCACGGTGGCGGCCGGGGTGGCCAAGGCCAAGGCCGACGTGGTCTTGATCTCCGGCCACGACGGCGGCACCGGGGCGGCCCCTTTGACCAGCGTCAAACACGCCGGCGGCCCCTGGGAGCTGGGGCTGGCCGAAACTCAGCAAACCTTGCTTTTGAACGGTCTGCGCGACCGCATCGTGGTCCAGACCGACGGGCAGCTCAAAACCGGCCGCGACGTCATGGTGGCCTGTCTGCTGGGGGCGGAGGAGTTCGGTTTCGCGACCGCCCCGCTGGTGGCCTCCGGCTGCGTCATGATGCGGGCCTGCCACCTCGACACCTGTCCGGTCGGGGTGGCCACCCAGAACCCGCGGCTGCGGGCGGCCTACGCCGGGCGCCCGGAGCACATCATGGCCTACTTCGAGTTCGTGGCCGCCGAAGTGCGTCAACTGTTGGCCCAGCTCGGCTTCCGCTCCATCGACCAAGCCGTCGGCCACGTCGAGGTCCTCGACGTCTCCCGGGCCGTCCGCCACTGGAAGCAGGCCGGCCTCGACCTGTCGCCCGTCCTGCACCGGATCGAGACCGATTCGCCGCTGCGACGGACCCGCTCCCAGAACCACGAGCTGACCGCCCGTTACGACACCGAGCTGGTCGAATTGGCCGAGCCGGCCCTGAGCCAGGGCCGCCCGGTCCGGGCCGACCTGCCGATCCGTAACACCGACCGCACCGTCGGCACCGTCTTGGGCCACGCCGTGACGGTGGCCACGGGCGGGGCCGGGCTACCGGACGGCTCCATCGACCTGACCTTCCGGGGCACGGCCGGGCAGAGCTTCGGCGCCTTCATCCCGCGGGGGGTCACTCTGCGTCTGTTGGGCGACGCCAACGACTACCTGGCCAAGGGGCTGTCCGGCGGCGTCGTCACGCTGGCCCCGCCCCAGCGCTCGACCTTCGTGGCCGAGCAGCAGATCATCGCCGGCAATGTCATCGCCTACGGCGCCACCTCCGGCCAGTTGTACATCCGGGGCCAGGTCGGCGAACGTTTCTGCGTCCGCAACTCCGGCGCCCTGGCCGTGGTCGAGGGGGTGGGCGACCACGCCCTGGAATACATGACCGGCGGCGAGGCCGTCATCATCGGTCCGACCGGCCGCAACCTGGCGGCCGGCATGTCGGGTGGCTTGGCTTGGATCATGGATCTGGACCGGTCCAAGCTCAACACCGAATTGGTCGACCCCTGGCCGATCAGGCCGGAGCAGCTGGAGCGTCTGCGTCAGATCCTGCGCCAGCACTGCCAGGCCACCGCCTCGGCGGTGGCGGCCAGGTTGCTGGAGCTGGACGACGACGGCTTGGCCCAACGCTTCACGACCCTGCTGCCACGCGACTACGCCCGCGTCCTGAAAGCCCGTGACCAGGCCTTGGCGGCCGGCTTGGACGAGGCTCAGATCACCGAGAAGATGATGGAGGCCTCCCATGGCTGATCCGCGTGGTTTCATGACCCGGCCCCGTCAGGTGGCCCCCCGTCGTCCGCCGGCCGAACGTCTGCGCGACTGGCACGAGGTCTACCCGGACTCCCTGGGCCGCAGCCTCAGCCCCCTGATCCAAGACCAGGCCAGCCGCTGCATGGACTGCGGCGTGCCCTTCTGCCACCGGGCCTGCCCCTTGGGCAATCTGATGCCGGAGTGGAACGACCTGGTCTGGCGGGGAGACTGGCGCGGCGCCTTGGAGCGCTTGCACGCCACCAATAATTTCCCCGAGTTGACCGGTCGGTTGTGCCCGGCACCGTGCGAGGCGGCCTGTGTGGTGGGGCTGAAGGGCCAGCCGGTCACGATCAAGAACGTCGAGGTCTCGATCATCGACCGGGCCTGGGACGATCTGCGGGTGCTGCCGGACCAGCCGGCCTGGCATTCCCTCAAGACCGTCGCCATCGTCGGCTCCGGCCCCTCCGGTCTGGCCGCCGCCCAACAGCTGACCCGGGTCGGGCACACCGTGGCGGTCTACGAACGGGCCGACGCCATCGGTGGCCTGCTGCGTTACGGCATCCCTGAGTTCAAATTGGAGAAGGCCGTCTTGGACCGGCGGCTGAAGCAGATGGCCTTGGAGGGGACGGTCTTCCGGACCAACACCGAGATCGGCCGCGACCTGGGCTGGGACGATCTGCGCGACCGCTACGAGGCCGTCCTGATCGCCATCGGTTCGCGCACGCCGCGCGACCTCGATCTGCCCGGGCGTCAGGCGGCCGGCGTCCATCAGGCCATGGAATACCTGCCCCAGGCCAACCGGGCCGCCTTGGGTCAGGAGGTGCCCGACCAGATCCTGGCCACCGGCTTGGACGTCGTCATCATCGGCGGCGGCGACACCGGGGCCGACTGTCTGGGCACGGCCTTGCGCCAAGGGGCCCGCAGCGTCACCCAGTTGGAGATCATGCCGGCTCCGCCCGAGCGGCGGCCGGACCACCAGCCCTGGCCGACCTATCCGGCCCTGTTCCGGTTGGCCTCCGCCCACGAGGAGGGCGGGGTGCGGCTCTTCGCCGTGTCGACCACTCGTTTCCTGGTCGACCCGAACGGTCGGGTCGAGGCTTTGGAACTGGTCGAGGTGGAGTGGGAGCAGGGCCGCTTGCAGCCGATCCCAGGGAGCGAGCGGCGGCTGGAGGCCCAACTGGTGCTGTTGGCGATGGGCTTCACCGGCCCGGAGCGCGGCGTGGTCGAGGCCTTGGGGTTGGCCTGCGACCAGCGTGGCAACATCGCCCGGGACGACGACTACCAGACCAACGTCGAGGGCGTCTTCGTCTGCGGCGACGCCGGGCGGGGGCAGTCGCTGATCGTCTGGGCCATCGCCGAGGGCCGCTCGGCCGCCCACAGCGTGGACGCCTATCTGACTGGCGAGGTCTCCCGTCTGCCCCGTCCGATCAGTCCGACCGAGCGACCCTTGACCGCCTGAACGCTTGGCTGGGCCGGGGCCGGGGTCGGACCCAAGCGGCGGCCGTCCGTCGCGGGCGTGGCGCGGGCCAGCCCCGGGGCGGCCGGCGGCTAGGCTGGGGGTCCGATCGCTCGCCTTGACCTTCCCCGCCGGGCGTCGCCGCATTAGAAAGGTTGATTTTGTCGACGGCCAGTTTCGTCCACCTGCACTGCCACACCGAGTACTCCATGCTGGACGGGGCGGCCCAGAACAAGGCCCTGTTCGCGGAGGCGGAGCGTCTGGGCATGCCGGCTGTGGCCATGACCGACCACGGCAACATGTTCGGGGCCTGGGACTTCTTCCATGTCGCCCAGAACCATCCGGTCAAGCCCATCATCGGCATCGAGGCCTACGTCGCCCCCTCCAGCCGGCACTCGCGTCAGCCCGAGTTCTGGGCCCAGGGCAAACGCGAGGCGGCCGACCTGGAGGTCGAGGGCGGCAAAGACGTGGCCGGCGGCGGGCGTTACACCCACATGACCCTGCTGGCCCGCGACGCCGCCGGTCTGCGCAACCTCTTCCGGCTGTCCAGCCTGGCCAGCCTGGAGGGCTACTACATGAAGCCGCGGATGGACCAGGAGCTGATCGCCCAATACGCCGACGGCCTGATCGGCACCACCGGCTGCCCCTCCGGGGCGGTCCAGACCCGGCTGCGGCTGGGCCAGTACCGCCAGGCCTTGGAGCAAGCGGCGGCCTACCGCGACATCTTCGGGCCGGACAACTACTTCGTCGAGTTGATGGACCACGGCGTCGACATCGAACAGCGGGTCCGGGCCGACCTGCTCCGGCTGGCCCGCGACCTGGAGCTGCCCCTGCTGGCCACCAACGACTCCCATTACGTCAAGTCCGACCAGGCCGACGCCCACGACTCCTTGCTCTGCGTCGGGGTGGGCCGTAACAAGGACGATCCCAAGCGTTTCCGCTTCTCCGGCTCGGGTTATTACCTGCGCTCGGCCGACGAGATGCGGCAGCTCTTCGCCGAGCTGCCTCAGGCCTGCGACGCCAGTTTGGAGATCGCCCAGCGGATCGGCCCCTACGACGAGGTCTTCGCCCCGGTCGACCGCATGCCCCAGTTCGCCGTGCCGCCCGGCCAGACCCAGGAGTCCTGGCTGCGGGTCCAGATCGAACGGGGCTTGGCCCTGCGTTACGGCCCCCAGCCGCCGGCCCAGGTCTTGGAGCGGGTCGAGACCGA
>JAIRYW010000017.1 GCA_031267645.1 Propionibacteriaceae bacterium | reverse complement strand
CCATCGAGTCGGTGCGCCAGCGCGGTCCTTTGACCCATCTCGGCTTGACGGTCGAGTTGCGCGATCAGACCGGCCGGCGGCTGGCCCGGTCG
Source organism: Propionibacteriaceae bacterium (assembly GCA_031267645.1). Classification (GTDB taxonomy): domain Bacteria; phylum Actinomycetota; class Actinomycetes; order Propionibacteriales; family Propionibacteriaceae; genus WQYJ01. Next base: position 13,136 of record JAIRYW010000017.1, on the reverse strand, counting down.
GCTTCGACCTTGATCCATCGGCAGGAGTCGGCGTGAGTCAGACCGTCCCCGCCGGCTCCGGCCCGCTCGACCCCGAGGCTTGGGTGGGGGTGGCTTTGCCGGTTTTGCGTCTGACGGTCAGCCGGGACGATCTGGTCCGGTACGCCGGCGCCTCGACCGATTTCAACCCCATCCACTATTCCGACCGCCGGGCCCAGGCCTTGGGTCTGCCCGGCGTGGTGGCGCACGGATTGTTGACCATGGGGCTGGCCTTGCGCGCCGTCACCGCCTGGGTGGGCCATCCCCAGGCGGTGCTGTCGTACGCCGCCCGCTTCATCCGTCCGGTGGTGGTGCCGGACGACGACCGAGGGGCTGAGTTGACGGTCCAGGGCCGGGTCCAGGACTGTCGGTCGGGCCGTTTGGTGGTCGGCCTCGAAGTCACCTGCCAAGGCCAGCCGGTGCTGGGCCGGGTCACGGTCGAGGTCGACGCCAGCCAGCTCGGGTCTGTCCCGCCTCCGGTTGAATCCAGCCCGCTCGGGTCGGTCCCACCTCCGGGCGACGCCAGCTCGCTGGGGTCGGTCCCGTCCGAGCTTGAATCCAGCCCGCTCGGGTCGGTCCCGCCTCCGGTCGAGGCCAGCCCGCTGGGGTCCGTCGGGGCGCGTAGCGAGTCCAGCCGATCCGGTCCATCCCGACCCAGGGGCGAGGCGTGACCGGGTCGTCCCAGCCGGATCGGGCCGGAGCCCCGGCCGACCCGACTGGGCTCAGCTTGGCCGACCACACCACCTTCCGTTTGGGCGGTCCGGCCGGGAGCCTGCGGCGAGCCACCAACGAGGCGGACTTGATCGAGGCGGTCCAGCGGGAGGACGCGGCCGGCCGGCCGGTCCTGATCCTGGGCGGTGGCTCGAACGTGTTGGTGAGCGACGAGGGCTTCCCCGGCTTGGTCGTCTTGGTCGCCACCGACGGCTGCCGGGTCGATCAGTCGGACCCGGGCCGGATCGATCTGACGGTGGCGGCCGGCCAGTCCTGGGACGGCCTGGTGGCCCAGACGGTGGAGCGGGGCTGGTCCGGTTTGGAAGCCTTGTCTGGCGTCCCCGGCACAGTCGGAGCGGCCCCGATCCAGAACATCGGAGCTTACGGTGCGGAGGTGGCCGAGGCCATCGTGGCGGTGCGGGCCTGGGACCGGTCGTCCGGTCGGATCGTGACCTGGCCGGCGGCCGACTGTCGCTTCGTCTACCGCGGCAGTCGTTTCAAAGCCGAGCCGGGCCGCCACTTGATCTTGTCGGTCGACTTCCGACTGTGGCCGGATCGGCGGTCGCAGCCGGTCCGTTACGCCGAACTGGCCGATCGCTTGGGGGTGGCGGTGGGCCAGCGGGCCGATTTGGCCCGGGTCCGCCAGGCCGTCTTGGAGCTGCGGCGGGCCAAGGCCATGCTGGTCGATCCGGCCGTCCCCGACAGTTGGGGGGTCGGCAGCTTCTTCACCAATCCGGTGCTGTCGGCCGAGTCGGCCGCCGCCTTGCCGGCGGAAGCCCCCCGCTTCGCGCAGGAGGACGGCCGGGTCAAGCTGTCAGCCGCTTGGCTGATCGAACGGGCCGGCTTCGAGCGCGGGCACGGCCTGGGGGCGGCCCGTCTGTCCAGTCGCCACGTCTTGGCTCTGACCAACCAGGGCGGGGCCACGGCCGCCCAGGTGATGGCTTTGGCGGCCCAGATCCGCCGCGGCGTCGAAGCTCGTTTCGGGGTCCGCTTGGAGGTCGAGCCGACCTTGGTCGGTCTGACCTTGGATTGAGGCCGGTCGAGCCCGGTTCGACGTGGGGCGACAAAGCTCGTAGACTGTCGTGCCGGTGGTCGCTGGCCGCCCGGCTGGCCTATGCCTTCCGGGCTGGTCTTAGATCACACAGGGCAATAGCTCAATTGGCAGAGCAGCGGTCTCCAAAACCGCAGGTTGGGGGTTCAAGTCCCTCTTGCCCTGCGATTCAGGCTTGCGCCCCAAGCCGGGTCGTGCAACCGGAAGTCGGGCTCGCTAGGAGTCCGAAGAGAACGTAAGGATCATGGTGGCGAAGGACACTGCTGGCGATTCGTCGGCGCCTGAGGTCGGCCCCGTGACGCCGGATCTGGCGTCGGACGAGCCGCGTTCCCCGTCGTCTCCGGAGCGCGTCCAGCCCGGCCCGGAGTCGGACCAGCCGGCTGAGCCGGGTCAGCTCGAACCGCCCGTGGCCCCAGCCGACGATCCGGCGCCGCCCGTCCTGGCCGAGTCCGATCCCGAACCGTCCGAGTCCGAGCCGTCCGATCAGTCCCCGTCCGAAGCGACGGAGCCCGAGCCGGAAGCGGCCGAACTGGCGGATGGAACCGATCAAGACGAGGCCGATCAAGCCGAGCCGGCCGAAGAGGGCCAGGCGGAGGAAGACGATCAGCTCGAGCCGGATCAGTCCGAGCCAGACCCGGCGGAGCAGTCGGATCAGGACGAGCCGGATCAAGCCGACGAGGACGAGCCGGACGAGCTGGACGAGGCCGACCAAGACGAGCCGGATCAAGCGGACGAAACCGATCAGGACGAGCCGGACGAACTGGACGAGGCCGACCAAGACGAGCCGGATCAGGCCGACGAAACCGATCAGGACGAGCCGGAGGATGGGTCCGAGCCGGACCAGGCCGACCGCCCCCGCTCCCAGCGACCGGTCCGCCGGTCGGACCTGGTGGCCGCTCCGCCGGCCACCGCCCGCGCGGCGGCGGCGCGTAAGAATCGCCCGACCCGTAGTCGGTCCCAGGCCACCGCTTCCAAAGAACCGGAACGGACCGGGCCCGGCGTCTTCGTCAACCAATCGGTCCAAGAGCTGAAGAAGGTGGTTTGGCCGACCGGCTCGCAGATGGGCATCTTCTTCGTCGTCGTCTTGGCCTTCGTCCTCTTCATGATCGCGGTCATCGGCCTGCTCGACCTCGGCTTGGGCTGGGGCGTTTTGAAGTGGCTGGGCTGACCGTGCCGGACGATAGGGGAATTGACTTGCCGACTGACGAGACCAATGAGTTGGGGGACCTGAGCTTAGGCCTGGGCGCCGCCTCGAACGAGGACATCGACCGGATCGAGATCCATCTCGACCTCGATGACGACGATGAGGCCGAGGTCGAGGTTGGCATCCGACTCGACTTCGACGATTCGGACGAAGCCGAGGCCGAGCCCTCCGTGCGGTTGGACGATTCCGACGACGTGGCCGCCGAGGCCAAACAGCGTCTGTTCCAGGAACTGTCCGACAAGCTGGGCCAGTGGTACGTCGTCCACACCTACTCCGGCATGGAGAAGCGGGTCAAGCAGAACCTCGACTCCAGAGTCCGGACCCTCAACATGGAGGACTACATCTTCGAGGCCGTGGTGCCGACCGAAGAGGTGGTCGAGATCCGCAACGGCCAGAAGAAGACCGTCACGCGCACGGTGGTGCCGGGGTACGTCTTGGTGCGCATGGACATGACCGACGACTCCTGGGCGGCGGTCCGCCACACTCCCAGCGTGACCGGCTTCGTCGGCCACGCCAACAACCCGGTGCCGTTGGGCCTGGACGAGGTCATCGACATGCTCTTGCCCAGTGTCATCGCGGCCCAGAACGCCGCCGCCGGCGGCGGCTCGACCCCACGACGCAAGAAGGTCGAGCTTGTGGATTTCCGGGTCGGCGACTCGGTCATGTTGACCGACGGTCCGTTCACCGGCGTGCACGCCACCATCACCGAGATCAACGTGCACAGCCAGCGTCTGAAAGCGACGCTGGAGTTCATGGGCCGCGACACGCCCGTGGACCTCACCTTGGATCAGGTCCAGAGGATCTGACCCGTCAATTGACCAGCCGCGGATCGTCCGTGGCGTTGTTGGAGCAAGGACCCGAAAACCATGCCGTCCAAGAAGAAGGTCGCGGCCCTCGTCAAGATCGCCTTGAACGCGGGAGTCGCCACGCCGGCCCCTCCGGTCGGCACCGCGCTCGGCCCGCACGGCGTCAACATCATGGACTTCTGCAAGCAGTACAACGCTGCCACCGAGGCCATGCGCGGCACCGTCATCCCGGTCGAGATCACGATCTTCGAAGATCGTTCCTTCACCTTCATCACCAAGACTCCGCCAGCGTCGGAGTTGATCAAGAAGGCCGCCGGTCTGACCAGCGGCTCGTCCAACCCACTCACGACCAAGGTCGGCCAGATCACGCGCGATCAGGTGCGTGAGATCGCCCAGACCAAGATGCCCGACCTCAACGCCAACGACATCGAGGCGGCCATGAAGATCGTGGAAGGCTCGGCTCGCTCCATGGGCGTGACCGTCGCCTCCTGACCAACCGACCGACTGTGGCAGGGGAGCGCACCCCGGACCACACCTGGCGACCCCACCCGACCGGGTGGAAAGAAAGGAACCAGACATGAAGCGCAGCAAGGCATACAGGGCCGCCGCCGCCGAGCGTGACCCGCACCAGTTCTACACCGCCGCCGAGGCCATCGCCAAGGTCAAGCAGACCGTCTCGGCCAAATTCGACGAGACCGTCGAAGTCGCCATGCGGCTCGGCGTCGACCCGCGGAAGGCTGATCAGATGGTCCGCGGCACGGTCAACCTGCCCCACGGCACCGGCAAGACGGCTCGGGTCCTCGTCTTCGCCACCGGTGAGAAAGCGGCCGACGCCAGCGCCGCCGGAGCCGACGAGGTCGGCGCCGACGAGTTGATCGAGCGGGTGGCCGGTGGCTACCTCGACTTCGACGCCGTCGTCGCCACGCCCGACCTGATGGGCAAGGTGGGCAAATTGGGCCGCATCCTGGGCCCCCGCGGCTTGATGCCGAACCCCAAGACCGGCACCGTCACGATGGACGTGGCCAAGGCCGTGAACGACATCAAGGGCGGCAAGATCGAGTTCCGAGTCGATCGTCAGGCCAACCTCTGCTTCATCATCGGCAAGGCCTCCTTCGGGCCGGAACAGCTGCTGGAGAATTACACGGCCGCCCTGGACGAGATCCTGCGTCTCAAGCCCAGCACCTCGAAGGGCCGTTACCTGCGTAAGGTGACTTTCTCTTCCACCATGGGCCCGGGCATCCAGGTCGATCCGACCACTCGGCGCCTGACGCCGGAGGGCTAAACCCGGCGGGGGAGTCCTCCCCCTGGCCAAAGTCCCGTCATCCCTGCTACAAAAGTAGCCAGGGCGTGGCAGTCTCCGACTCGAAGCGAGGGCGGGCGGGACCGACGCTGCGGGCCGGAAGGGAGGCTGACGATGAGAGTCAGAGTCGGCGTCCGTTCTGACGTGGGTCGGGTGCGACGCCACAACGAGGACAACTACTTAGTCGGCGGTCAGATCTGGGCCGTGGCCGACGGCATGGGCGGACAGGCCGCCGGCGACGTCGCCAGCAGCATCGTGATCGAACGCCTGCAAGCCTGCGACGCGGTCGGCTCGCTCAGCCAAGACGACCTGGTGGCGGCCGTCGGGGCCATCAACCAGGCCATTTTGAGGTACGGCAACGACAATGACGAAGCCGAGGGGCTGGGTTCGACGGTCTGCGGCCTGGCCAGCATCAGCTTGGGCCAGGAGCAGAACCACTGGGCCATCTTCCACGTCGGCGATTCCCGGGTCTACCGTTACGCCGACCACCTGTTGACCCGTGAGACGGTCGACCACAGCCAGGTCGAAGAGCTGGTCCAAGCCGGCAAGATCGATCTCAGCCAGGCCCGCTGCCACCCCCAGCGCAATGTCCTGACCCGCTCTCTGGGCCAGCTGCCGCCGCCGCGGCCGGACATCCTGCTCTTGCCGCCGCGGGCCGGCGAGGTCTTCCTGATCTGCTCCGACGGGCTGACCTCGGAGGTCGAGGACGATCAGATCGGCCAGGTGCTAGGTGGCTGTGCGGACCCGGACCAGGCCGCCGGCCTCCTCCTGCGGATGGCTCTGGAAGCGGGTGGACGCGACAACATCACAGTGCTCGTGCTGCGGATCGACGACGACGGGCCCGGCCCGGCCGATCAGGAGCGGGCCGATGACACCATTCCCCGGCCCGACTTGGGGGTGACCGCGTGACCGAGCCCCGGCCCGTCCCGGCCTCGCCCAGCCCTCGACCGGCCCTGGAGCTGACCTACGGCCACGGTCCGGGACCCGGCACGGCCCTGGTGGTCGGGCCGATCGGTCTGCTGATCGATCTGCCCGCGGACGACGAGCGGGTGGTGGCCGGATTGGCCGCCTTGGTCCAGCGGCGCACCCCGGAGGCCGCCCTCGACGCCCTGGCCGAGCGTGGCCTCAGCCAGATGCCGTCCTTCGGCCTAGTCGCCTTCGGCCCGGACGGCGCCCGCGTCATCGTGCGCGGCCGGGTGACGGCCGTCGGGCCCGGCCAAGCCCCCATCGTCAGCGCCGGTCTGATGGCGGAGTCGGCCCTGGCCGAGGGCCAAGCCGTCCAACTGCGGCTGGCCGACTGCCAGGTCGGGGCCCTGGGCCGGCTCCTGGTCGGCCCGGCCGCCTTGTCCTCGGCCGGTTGGTTGTCGGTCGACCCCACGCCTGGTTCGGTCCGGTCCGACCCGGTCGATCCCGTCCTTGGTTCGGTCCGGTCCGACTCGGTCGATCCCACTTTTGGTTCGGTCCGGTCCGATTCGGTCGATCCCGCTCTTAGTTCAGTCCGGTCCGACTCGGTCGTGCTCCCCGGCGGGGCTGACGCGGCCGGTCTGGCCGTCCCGGCGCCTCCGCGGCCGGCCCCGGCCGGCTCTGCCGCTCTCAGTTGGCTGGCCGAGCCAACCCCGGCCACTGGTCCCGCTCGCATTCCAGCGTCTGATCCCGGGCCGGCCCCAGCGGCCGGCCTCACGGCAGCCGCCCGGGAGCCCGTTCCCGGCCCCACCGCTGAGTCCGTCCCCGAGTCCGCTCCCGATCCGGCGCCCGAGCCCATCTCCGCAGTCGCGGCCGCCCCGGCCGCCGGCGCCGCTCCGGCCGACCGGCCGGCGGGGAGCCCGACCCCGGAGAGGGCCCCAGCCGGCGCGCCGGCGCTCCCGGTCGAGCCGGAGGCCGAATCTGAGTCCGGGGCCACCGGCTTCGCCCATCTCTTCAACGCCACCATGGGGGCGCCGCCCGAATTGACTGAGACCGCCGCCCCGGCCGTGGCCGCCCCCGGCCGGGCGGACCAGGCGGCCGCCGTCGCGGCCGAGACGGACGCGGCTGTGGCCGCCGACGTCGACTCGGCCGGCTCCGCCGCCGCTCTCAAGGGTCTGGGCATGACCCAGGTCGCCCCCGCCACCGCCAGCCTGAGCGAGATCGCCGCCCTGGCCGGCCCCGCCCCGGCCGCCGCCCCGTCGCCGGCCACCGCCTTGGCGCAGGCCGATCGGCCGCCGGCCGCCGCCCCGCCGCCGGGCGGTTTCATCGCCTCCTTCGAGTGGCGTCCGACCGGCTCCTCGGTCTCGATCGACCTGCCCGGCTCCCAGGTCTCGGTCCAGCCCGCCCCCATCCTGTCTTGGCCGCCTCCGGCCGGCTCCGAGGTCCCGGCCCCGGCCGGAGCGACCGACCAGTTCGCCCCCGGCCCGTCCCCGGCTGGCTGGGCCGGCTCCCCGGACAGCCCGCCTCCGGCCGGCGGGCCGACCGGCCTCCCGGCTTCGCCCCTGGCCTCGGCGAGCGCCGGTCCGGCCCTCCCACCGGCCCGACTCGACCGCTTGAGCTCCGAGCCGGGCCCAGGCCCGGAGGCCATCGCGATCGAAGCCTGTGGCCCCATCGTCGGCGCCGTGGTCTGTCCGGCCGGCCATCTCAACCCGCCCTACGCCGACATCTGCCGGGTCTGCCGCCAGCCGGTGCCGCAGCAGCAGCCGATCGAGCTGCCCCGCCCCTCCCTGGGCGTGCTCCGTCTCTCCTCCGGCGGCGTCGTCAACCTGGACCGGGGAGCGGTGCTGGGCCGTAACCCGCGTCCGCTGGCCGGGGTGACCGGTCTGCAGCCCAACTTGATCCGGATCGCCGACGCCAACCGGGACATCTCCGGGCAGCACCTCGAAGTCCGCTTGGAGGACTGGTTCGTGACCGTGCGCGACCTCGGCTCGACCAACGGCACCCAGGTCATCGCGCCCGACCGGCCGCCCGTCACCTTGCGCGCCCACGAGCCGGTCAGCGTCGAACCCGGCACCCGGGTGGTCCTGGCCAACGCCTTCGACTTCTTGTTCGAGGCCCTGCCGTGAACGGCTTCAACGGCTCCCCGGCCCCCGCTATCACCGGCTTGACCTTCGTCCAAGATCTAGGTTCGGGCGGCTTCGCCGACGTCTACCTCTACCAATCCATCTCGCCGGCCCGCCCGGTCGCGGTCAAGGTCCTGCGCGAGAGCGGTCTGAGCGCGAAATTGGCTCAACGCTTCGCCGTCGAGGCCGACACCATGGCCGCCCTCGAACATCCCCACATCGTGCGGGTCTACGACTTCGGCACCACCGACGACGGCCGCCCCTACATCGAGATGGCCTACTATCCGCGCGAGAGCCTGGCCGCCGCCGTCAAACGGGAGCCCTTCAGCGTGGCCGACGCTTTGCGGGTCGGCGTCCAACTGGCCAGCGCCGTCGAGACGGCTCACCGGGCCGGGCTGCTGCATCGCGACATCAAGCCGGCCAACGTCCTGACCGACCGCTACAACGAACCCGCCCTGACCGATTTCGGCATCGCCTCCCGCATCCACGACGACGACGACGAGGAAGCCTCCCTGTCCGTGCCCTGGGCCCCGCCCGAGGCCATGTTCTCGACCTCCCCGGTGGACGAGCGTTCCGACGTCTACTCTCTGGCCGCCACCCTGTGGCACCTGCTGGTCGGACGTTCCCCTTACGAGCTGCCCGGCGGAGACAACCGGCCTTCGGCCATGATGATACGCACGCGCGACCTGCCGGCCCCCTCGACCGGCCGAGGCGACGTGCCGGCCTCGTTCGATCGTCTGCTCCAAGCCGCCCTCAGCAAGGATCCCCGCTACCGTCCGGCCTCGGCGGCCGACTTCGCCCGCGCCCTGCAAGTGGTGGAGGAGGAGCTGCACCTGCGCCAGACCCCCTTCAAGGTCGCTCTGGAAGACTCCTTGGACCCCCGCCAGCTGGCCTCCGAAGACGACCGCACCCGCCGCCAGACCGCCTCCCGGGTGGTCTCGCCGCAGTGGTCGACCGGCCCGATCAGCGGTCGCACCGGGCCCCGCACAGGAACTCGGCCCGGTCCCCGCTTCGATAGCACCGGCCCCGGGTCGGCCCCGCCCCTCGGTCGGTCCGGTCCCCGCTTCGACAGCACCGGCCCCGGGTCGGCCCCGCTCCCCGGTCGGTCCGGTCCCCTGCGGCCCGGGTCGCCCGATCTGGGCCGGGGGCCGGAGCCGGCCGACGCCACCGTCACCCAGCGGCGGGCCCAACCGGTCGATCCGACCACCGGGCGGCCGTCCGGCCCGTCCGAACCCGAGGCCGAGCCGGTCCCCGAGGCCGCCGTCGGCTCCCGGCGCGGCCTGTGGGTGGCCGCCGTCGCCCTGGCCGTGGTGCTGTTGGCCGGCGGCGGAGCGTATCTGGTCTGGGGCGGTCGCGCCCCCGAGCCAGTGCCGCAACTGACCCAGCCGGCCCCCGACCCGGGCTGGGACATGCCGCCGGGCCAACCCGAGGTCAAGGGCTATTGGTACGACGGCGGGACCCGGGTCGAATTCGACTGGGACTACTCCGGGCGTCAGGAGACCGACACCTACCGCGTGCGCACCTCCGAGTCGAGCCAGGAGCAACGCACCTCCCGGCGGCAGTGGGTCGACCTCGACCCGACCGCCGACCCCTACTGCGTCCAAGTCCAAGTCGTCCGTCTCGACGGCAACCACCAATCCCCGTGGTCGAAGGAGGCCTGTGCCCAATGAGCCAACCGGTTATGACGATCGATTACTGCGGCATCATCCAGCGCGCCGAGCCGGGGCAGACCATCTCACTCGGCCGCGAGGCCGACATCGTACTGGACGAGGACAACCCCTTCTTGCACCGGGTCTTCCTGACCGTCCAGCACGAACACGGTCTGTGGTGGCTGAAGAACGTCGGCTCGAACCTGTCCGCCACCGTCTCGGCCAACAACGGCGCGGTCCAAGCCTGGCTGGCCCCCGGCGGCAGCCTGCCCCTGGTCTTCCCCCAGGTCGTGGTCTGGTTCACCGCCGGCGAGACGACTTACGACTTCGACCTCAGCCAAGAGGAGTCGGTCTACGAGCCGGCCGCCTGGGAACGGGCCAACGACGGCGAATGCACCATCGGCAACATCACCTTGACAGTCGACCAGCGACTGCTCATCTTGGCCCTGGCCGAGGACATTCTGCGCCGGGGCAATCGGGGGGCCGGTTCGATCCCGACCTCGGCCGAGGCGGCCCGTCGGCTGGGCTGGCAGGTCACCAAGTTCAACCGCAAACTGGACAATGTCTGCTCGAAGCTGGCCGACCTGGGCGTGCGCGGCTTGCACGGCGGGCCGGGCCGATTGGCCAGCTCCCGTAAGGCTCGCTTGGTCGAGTACTCCCTCGGCACCGGCATCGTGACTCAGGACGACCTCGGGCTGCTGCCGCCCGACCAACCGCCGCGGGGCCCGGCCATTCGAACCGGAGCCTGACATGGCGACCACCCCCCGGCCGACTTCCCCGCGCCAACCCCAGCGCCGGCGCTCGGCTTGGTTGGCCTGGTCGGTCTGTGGGCTGAGCGTCGCCCTGGTGCTCAGCCTGGTCGCCTGGGCGGACAGCTTCAGCTGGGCCGAGACCCCGCTGCACGACTCCGGCATCTGGGTCACCAACGGCCGTCAGAGCCAATACGGCCGGGTCAACAAGGCGGCCGGGGCCATCGACGGCGTCCTGCTGCTGCCGGGCGACTCGGGCCCGACCGGCTCTCGGATCGACGTCCTGCAGGACGGCGCCACGGTGGTCGTGCGCGATCTGACCGGCGGCCGACTGCTGCCCGTCGACGCCGCCGCCGGAGCCAACCTGATGACGAGCCAGGTCGCCCTGCCTCCCACCACCGTGGTGGACCTGGCCGGCGGCGTCTTGGCGGCGGTCGACTCCCGCACCGGCGAGGTCCGCCTGACCACTTACGATCCCGACCGCCCGCTCGACCTGACACCACTGGACCCGACCAGTCCGGCCCGTCTGACCACGCCCCTGTCCGGGGTGAGCGACGCCCGGGTCGATCTGGCGGTCGGCCTGGACGGCGTCGTCCACGTCGTCTCCTCGGCCGGCCTCGACCTGGTCCTGGAGCCGGACGACTCCGAAGCGGTCGAGCGCCAGTTCGCCGGCGCCGGCGAGTTGACGGCGGTGGCGGTCACCCTGGTGGGAGACCAGCCGGTGGTGGCCGACCCGGACAGCGGACGGCTCTGGCTGCCCGGCGGCCAAGTGGTCGAGACGCCGAACGGAGTCGGCCTCAAGCTGCAACGCCCCTCCGGACCGGCCGACGCCGTCTGGCTGGCCACCGTGGCCGGCCTGGTCCGGGTGGGGTTGTACGACGGCCGGGTCGAAGAGTCGCCCGCCCCGCTGTCCGGGGCCACCACCGCGGCCGCCGTGGCCGAACCGGTGGTGGTGGCCGACTGCGCCTTGGGGGCTTGGGCCGGGTCCCCCGGAGCCGTCCTGAGAGTCTGCCCGGGCCAGTCGGCCCAGTCGATCGGAATCGACCGTCAAGGTGAATTGTTAGAGCCGGTTTTCCGGGTCAACCGCTCCTTGGTGGTCTTGAACGACGTCGAGACCGGCCGGGTCTTCGACCTCGAACGAGGCGCCAGCTTGGACTTTTGGAGCGAGCTGCAACCGCCCGACGACGTGGCCGACCAGCTCGAGGAGAGCCGGCGGCGGTCCGATGTGACCGATCCCGAGGCGGTCGACGATCTGATCGGGGCCCGCCCCGGCCGGGTCACCGTGGCCCATGTCTTGGACAACGACTCCGACGCCGCCGGCCAGGTCCTGGTGGTGTCCGGCCTCGACCGCGGCTCCACTCCCGACCAGGTCGGTCTGACCATCGCCCCGGACGGTCAGACCATCCATATCGACCTGCCCGATCCGGCCCCGCTGGGAAGTTTCAGCTTCGGCTACGAAGTCTTCAACGGCGTCGGGCGCGGCGGCGCCCAGGTCACGGTCGAGGCCCGCGGCCCCGATCTCAACAGCGTCCCCCAACTGCGCCCCGGCGCCACCACGCCGGTCTTCCCGGTCGCCTCCTTCGGCTCCCTGGCCCTGCCCGTGCTGGGCGATTGGCGCGACCCGGACGGCGACGCGGTGTCTTTGACCCGGGCGACCTGGGCCGGCGGCCCGTTGCCGGTCACCGGCGACGGCCAGATCCGTTTCGTGGCCGACCGGCATGACAGCACCGAGCAGGTCGAGGTGACTTACTGGGTGAGCGACGGCCGGACCGAGTCCGAGGCCAAGGCCATCGTCCACCTGCTAGGGGTGGGGGAGTCCCACGGCGTCGCCCCGGTCGGCTTCCCCGACGTGGTCCGGGCCCAGGTCTCAGCGCCGGTCAAAGTTTTCCCCCTGAGCAACGACATGGTCGGGGCAGACCCGGCCCAGCCCGGCGCCCGCCTGGCTTTGCAGGGCTCCGTCCTGACCCCGGACGGCGTCGAGGCCAGGACCGATCTGGCCTCCGGCTTGGTCGAACTGACCGCCCAGAGGCCCGGTTCCTACCAACTGGACTACACCGTCGGTTTCGGCTCCGCCCCCTTCGGCCATTCCGTCATCCGGTTGGACGTCTCCGACGACGAGAGCCTGGGACTGACCGCCGTGCCCGACCAGGTGGCGGTGCGGGGTCAGGTTCCGGTGACGGTGGATGTGTTGGCTAATGATTGGGATCCGCGGGGTTCGGTGTTGACGGTGGTTCGGGTGGAGGTGGATCGTGCGGATCAGTTGCGGGTGGCGGTGGTGGATGGCCGGTGGGTGCGGGTGATGCCGTTGGTGGCTGAGTTGGCGCCCAATCCGGCTCAGGTCCGTTACGTCGTGACCGACGGCCAGGGCCAGACCGCCAGCGGTCTGATCCAGCTGACCCAGTTGCCGGCGGTGGCTGATGGTGGGGATGTGGCGGTGGTGAATGATGATTGGGCTCGGGTGCGGGTGGGGGATCAGGTTTTGGTTCCGGTGTTGGGCAATGACGCGTCGGTGTCGGGTTTGCCGTTGGTGATTGATGATCGTTATGTGGGTGTGGCGGCTGGTGAGTTGTCGGTGGTGGATCCGTCGGGTGTGGTGGGTCGTGATGTGGGTCGGGCTTTTGT
>JAIRYW010000030.1 GCA_031267645.1 Propionibacteriaceae bacterium | reverse complement strand
ATGTTCCTCCCCGGGGGGCCCCACTGACCGCACCCACCGACGCCCCCGCCCCCCCCGCCTGACCCCTCCCCCCCGACCCCCGGGGCCCCACCAAGGGTGGGCCCCGGCTCTTCGGCGTCTGGGCGGGCTCAGTCGTCGCCACCGACGCGGCGGCTAGAGCCAGGAATGAGGGCTAAAACGGACTTGAAGGCAGCCGGAAGCGCTCCCAGTTAGTCCCTACTTGAGTCTGAACACCGCTCTGAAACCCGTTCTGACTACCAGTTTCACGCTTAAAAAAATACCCCACCCAGTAGGACTATACCCAGAGGGGTACATGTGGTATGCTCTTAGCACGAGCTCGGAACTGACCGGGCTCAGGCCGGAGTCACCGACACCAGGCGCTCCGGCCGCCAGGCCTCCGCCAGACCCGATCGTCGGACGGAACCGCCGTCATTGACCGCTCAGCAAAGGAGCACTGAATCATGATCGGAACCAACAAAGCCGACGCTCCCATCGTCGTCGAGGAGAAGCGCTCCCGTCGTCGTGGCGCCGCTATCTACTCCAGCGCCGCCCTGGGCGTCGCCCTACTGGCCGGGCTGACCTTGGCCGCTTTCACCGACGGTGAGTTCGTCGGCCTCAACCACAACACGGACGGCTCCGGCTCCGGCTTCGGCATCGCCCAGTACAACCTCCAAGTCCGTGAGTACGCCGACCCGACCAACACGGATAACTGGACTGAGACCACCAACCAGAGAGATCCGAGCGGCAATCTGATCTCCGACAACCTGCCCGGTGCGGTGGTGCCGATCAATCTGACCGACTCCAGCTGGGGCAACATCATGCCGGGCGACGAGTCGACCTATCCCACGGTCAAATTCCAGGTCCGCAATGACGAGACTTCGACCCTGGCTTCGACGATGGCCCTGACTCTGATCGACGATGTGAACAACATCTATAAGATCGATGGTCGGGGTGGCAGCGATGCGGGTCTGCTGGCCGCCTTGACCTTCAAAGTCACCGTCACCACTGAGGCCTTCGGCGGCAGCGGAGCGACGGCCACGCCATCGGAAACCTACGACTTCACCGCTCTATCCGAGACTGGGATCGTGGTGTCAGGCGCTGCCAAACCCGGGGCCGTCTTCACCATCGAGATCCAGATCGGACTGCCTGATCAGGGCTCTGCCGTACTGAACAGCGCCTTCCAAGGCCAGCATGTCTTCCTAATCGCCGCCGTCAACGGCGAGGCCGTCAACGCCGCCTGACCGCCCCGGGGTCTGGGTCCGACCGCAGTCGGGCCCAGACCCAGCGGCCCGGGCCCGGCCCATGGGCCGGGCCGGAAATAGTTCGCAAAAGCGTTCCAACCAATAGCGGGAACGCTTCCATCAAACCAGCGGCGTCGAGCTCCGCCTCGACCAGGCCCTCCCAACCATCCAGTCCCTGGACCGACCGACCGTCGAACGGGGCCGACACCGAATCACAGAGAGGAACGGCACACCATGACTGAAGCCAAAAGGGTGGTCGCTCCCATCGTCGTGGTGGAAAGGCCGCACCGTCACTGGGCGGCCGGCATCGCCTCCAGCGTCGCCATCGGCAGCACCTTGCTGGCCAGCTTGACCTTGGCCGCTTTCACCGATCACGAGTTCGCCGCCCTCAACCACGGTCCGGACGGTGGGCCGGGCTACGGCATCGGCACCTACAACGTCCAGATCCGGGTGGCGGGAGGGGACTCCGTGTGGCACGACACCACCATGATGCAGAACGGTGAGCCGGACAACCTGCCTCAGGACACCGAGCAGCCGATCGTCTTGCTCGACCCCAAGGGCGACAAGATCGTCCCGGGCGAACCGGCCAGCTACCCGACCGTCAAATTCGAAGTCCGCAACGATGAGCGGTCGAACCTCGACTCCTTGCTCTCCCTCCGCTTGTACCAAGCCGGCACGACTTACGCCACCACCGACGACGGGGTCGGAAGCGGCCTCGAAGCCCAGCTCGACGGCTCGGCCGGCGGCGTCCCGGCCAGCGATTCCGTGCTGCTGGCCGCCCTGCGTTTCGATGTCACCGTCACCGGCCCCGGCCTGCCGCAGGCGGCCGTTTGGACGGACGCCACATTCGCGGATCTGACCACGTCGTTCGAGACCCCGAAGTTCGTGATCAGCCCCTCCGCCGCTCCCGGCGCCGTCTACGCCGTCACCATCAAGGTCAAGCTGCCCGACCAAGGCTCGCCGATCAAGAACAGCGCCTTCCAAGGCAAGCACGCCTACCTGCTGGCCGCCGTCGAAGGCTCGTCAGTGGTCGCTTGACCTCTCCCCGGGCCGAGCCCGACCGGCTTATCCGGGCTCGGCCGCCAGGTGGGGCGCTCCTCCCTTCCGGGGCGCTCCACCCCACCTGAGCCGGCGCCGTCGCCAGCGCCGACCGCCGGCCGGCCGCTTTGCGCTGGCCCCCAGACCTGAGAGGATCGCCTCAGGCGTCGAGATCCGGCTGCGGGCCGGCGCCCGATGGCTCCGCCAGCCTCATCCGGCCGAACCGCCCGGTTGGGCCGATCCACTTCCACGTCCCACTCGTCGCCCTGATTCGGAGGACCGATGTTCAACAAGATATTGCGCATCATTCAGACCGTCATCCTGGGTCTGATCTGTCTGGCCGGAAGCGTCTCCGTGTTGGTGGTGGCGACCGTCTTGATCTTCCGTCTGCACGCCGTCATCGTCATCTCGGGCTCGATGGAGCCGACCCTGCCGGTCGGTTCGATCGTCTTCTCCCGGCCGGTGTCGGGCGACCAGATCGAAGTCGGCGACATCGTCTCGGTGCCCCAGTCCGGCAGCAGCGACATCGTCACGCACCGGGTTCTGACGGTCACTCCGACCGGCGACGGACAGGTCGTCCTGACCATGCGAGGCGACGCCAACAAGCTGCCCGACATCTCCCCCTACACCGTCTCCGAGGCCTACCTCTACATCGTCGATGTGCCCGAGCTGGGCAAGGTCATCGTCTGGGCCCAGAACAACCGTTTGGCGGCCGGCCTGATCCTGCTCGGCCTGCTGCTGTTCTCCCTCCAAGGCCGTTCCCGGGTCTCGGTCCGATTGCCCGACGGCCAGGTCATCCACGGCTTGAACAAACGCGAGGCCAACCGTCTGGTGGCCCTGTGGAGCAGTCAACCACCGGTCCCGGGCCGCCACGGCCTGGTCGAAGCGGGTGAGGAGATGGACTTCGCCGGCTCGCGCCCAGCCCGCATGATCGACCCGGCCGACGAGCCCGGCCCCGCTGCGGAGTCTGCCCCTGGTACGGAGGGTGCTCCCGCTACGGAGGGTGCTCTCGCTGCGGAAGTTGCCCCCGCCGCGGAGGCTGCCCCCAGCCCGGAGCCCAACCTCCATCCGACCCCCGCTCCACTCCCGGCTCGGACGTCTGACTGGGCCTACCCCCCGCTGGCGGTTCCTCGTCTACCGGCCCCGGAGCCGGAGATCGGTCCGCCCGGCCTCTGACCCTCAGGCCCCGGACAGGGCGGCCTTGACCTTCTGCGCCACCAGCGCGCCCGGGGCCCGGCCTTGGACTTCGGCGTTGACGGCTTTGACGATCTGCCCCATCTGCTTGAGGGTGGCCTCGGGCCAAGCCGCCAGCTGCGCCGCCACCAGGGCGTCCAACTCGGCCTCGTCCAGGGGCGCGGGCAGGTAACCCTCCAACAATTCGGCCTCGGCCAGTTCCTTGTCCGCCAGCTCCGGGCGACCGGCCTCGGCGTAGATCTGGGCCGACTCGCGCCGTTGGCGGGCTTCGCGCCGCAGCACGGCCTCCTCCTCGGATCGGCTCAGCTGCCGGGCGCTGCGGCCGGACACCTCTTGGTTGGCGATGGCGGCCAGGGCCAGGCGCAGAACCTGGGTGTCGAAGGCCCGCTTAGCCTTCATCGCGGTGGTCAAATCACTCCGTAGGGTGTCTTTCAAGTCAGCCATAGGCATTAGGCTAGCGTTACGTAATACTCAGACGATGACCTCGGCCGTCTGCGTCCCGCGTCAAGAGTCTTCGTAACACAGGTGAGAGAAGCATGAAAAAACTCGGCATCGCCTTGCTCGCGACCGCTGGCCTGCTCGGCCTAGCGGCTTGCGGGAACGGGTCCGACGACCCGACCACCCCGACTGATCAGCGCACCTATGCCGTCATCACCCACGCCTCGGCCGGCGACGCCTTCTGGGACCGGGTCAAGTCCGGTGTCGAACGGGCCGGCCAAGACTACGGCGTCACCGTGACCTACGCCGGCGACCCCGACCCCTCCCGCCAGGCCCAGTTGATCGACAACGCCGTGGCCCAAGGGGTGGACGGCATCGTGGTGTCGATGGCCAACCCGGACGGTTTGGAAACCTCGCTCAGGCAGGCCGCCCAAGCCGGCGTCCCCTTCGTCACCATCAACTCCGGCATCGAGCGCTGGCAAGAGTTCGGCGCCATCACCCACATCGGCCAGTCCGAGACCATCGCCGGTCGCAGCGTCGGCCAGCGCCTCCAGTCCGAGGGCTGGACCAATGTCCTGTGCGTCATCCATGAGGCCGGCAACGTCGGCCACGAAGAGCGTTGCGCCGCGGTCCGGGAGGCCCTGGGCGGCAAGGTCGAGAACGTCCAGGTCGACGCCAACGACGACGCCCAGGTCAAAGCCACGCTGAAGGCCCGCCTGCAGGGCGATCCCACCATCGACGGCGTCCTCACCTTGGGCGCCCAATACGGCGTCGACGCCGTCGGAGCGGTCGAGGAGTCCGGCTCCCAAGCCAAGGTCGCCACCTTCGACCTGACCGAGGACGTGGTCGAGGCCGTCATGGCCGGCCAGATCCTGTTCGCGGTCGACCAGCAGCCCTACGCCCAGGGCTACCTCGGCATCACGGTGCTGCACCTCAACGACATCAACGGCAACGATGTCGGCGGCGGCCAGCCGGTCTATTCCGGCCCGGCCTACGTCACGGCCGAGAACGCCGCCGGCGTGCTGGCGTGGGCTAAGAACGGCACCCGTTGAGCCGTGGCCCGCGACCCTAGTCGGCCGCGTCCGCGGCCTGACATCTCTTCTCGACTGCAGCGGGTGGCGGCCCATCGGCCGCCTCCCGCGCTGGCCGCTCTGATCGCCCGACCCGAGACCGGCGCCCTGATCGCGACCGGTCTGGTGATGGCCTTCTTCGGCTTGGCCAGCCAGGCCTTCTTCACCGTCGCCGGAGCCGGCGTCTGGCTGGAGTCGGCCTCGACCTACGGCATCATGGCGGTGGCGGTGGCCCTGCTCATGATCGGCGGCGAGTTCGACCTCTCGGCCGGCGTCATGACCGGTTTCACGGCTTTGACGGTCGGCGTCCTGGCCACCCATTTCGGGGTCGACATCCGCTTGGCGGCCGGCCTGGCCTTGATCCTGGCCCTGGCCGTCGGGGCTCTGAACGGCTTCCTGGTCATCCGCACCGGTCTGCCCAGCTTCATCGTCACCTTGGCCACCTTCTTCGTCTTGCAAGGCGTCGATTTGGCCGTGACCAAGCTGATCTTGGGCCAGGTCACCGTCCAGGGGCTGTCCAAGGTGCCTAACTACGACTCCATCCAGCCCATCTTCGGCTCCCAGCTCCAGCTCGGACAGGGCCACTTCTACGTCTCCGTGCTGTGGTGGGCCCTGTGCACGGTGGCGGCGGTCTGGCTGCTCAACCACACCCGGCCGGGCAACTGGGTCTACGCCGTCGGCGGCGCCCCGCTGGCCGCCCGTCAGGTCGGCGTGCCGGTGCGGGCCACCAAGGTCGTGCTCTTCATGGGGACGGCCCTGGCCGGCTGGCTGGTCGGCATGATCTCCCTCTTCCGCACCTCGACCGTGCAGGCCACCACCGGGGTGGGCCAAGAGTTCATCTACATCATCTGCGCCGTGGTCGGCGGCTGTCTGCTGACCGGCGGCTTCGGCTCGGTGGTGGGGGCCTCGTTGGGGGCCCTGATCTACGGCATGACCTTCCAGGGCATCACCTTCGCCCAGTGGGACACCAACTGGCTGATGGCCTTCCTCGGCGTCATGTTGCTGGGGGCGGTCTTCGTCAACCACTGGATCCGTCTGAGGGTGGCCCCGACATGAGCCAGTCCGACGTCCCCATCATCGCCGCCCGGCAGGTCTCCAAGGCCTACGCCGGGGCGGTGGCCCTGCGCGACGTCTCGATCGAGGTCTGGGCCGGCCAGGTCAGTTGCGTCTTGGGCGACAACGGGGCCGGCAAGTCGACTCTGATCAAGATCCTGGCCGGAGTCCATCGCCCCACCGCCGGCCAGCTCCTGCTGGACGGGCGCCCGGTCGACTTCGACGGCCCCCGGGCCGCCCTCGAAGTCGGCGTCGCCACGGTCTACCAAGACCTGGCCATGGTCCCCTTGATGCCGGTCTGGCGTAATTTCTTCCTCGGTCGCGAGCTGACGGTCGGCCGGGGTCCGGCCCGCCGGCTCAACCGCTCCGGCATGCGCGCCATCGTGCGCCAGCAGCTGTCCCAGATCGGCATCGAGCTGCGCGACGTCGACCAACCCATCGGCACCCTGTCCGGCGGCGAGCGTCAATCCGTCGCCATCGCCCGCGCCATCCACTTCGGGGCTCGGGCCCTGATCCTGGACGAGCCCACGGCCGCCCTCGGGGTCAAGCAGTCCGAAGTGGTGCTGAAGTACATCCGGCGGGCCCGCGACGAGGGCTTGGGGGTCGTCTTCATCACCCACAATCCCAACCACGCCTATCCGGTGGGCGATCACTTCCTGGTCCTCAACCATGGCCAAGCCCAAGGCTATTACGCCAAGGCCGAGCTGTCTTTGCCCGATCTGGCGGCCATGATGGCAGGCGATCCAGTCGATCTGTCGTGATCGCGCGCCCGACCCGCGGCCGCCGCATTTCCGCCCCACCCGCCAAGCCGGCGTCAGGCAGGAATGCAATACTGTCCCTAGCTAAGGCGGAAAGGGGCCAAGGTGATCACCTGCGCGCACTGCGGACATGAGTTCTCGTCCGCATTAGCGGCTTGTCCGGTTTGTCACATTCCTGTCAACGGCATTCCCCAGTGGTTATTCGGCGGTCGGGCTCCCGGCGCCGTCCCGGGAACCGGCGGTCAGCCTCCCGTGACCGCGCACGACCTGGTCGAGGCCCCCGCCGCCGCCAACTGGTCCGGCGCCGCCGGCGCTCCCCCCGAATCGTCCCCGCCCGACGCCAGCCCGGCCGCGGACGCCCAGCCTCTCTTCCCGGCCCCGCCGGCCGCCGCCGACCGCCCCCGGGTGGCCTCGGAGCCCTCGGACTGGGTGTCTTCGATCTTTGGCTCTCAACCTCAGGTTGAGGCCCCGGCCGCCGCGCCGGAACCGGCCGACCAGGCCGCTCCAATTCAATCTGGATTGTCTAGTGGGGCCGCGCCGACTCCCGCGCCCGCGCCATCGGCCCCGGTTCAGCTCCCGTCGGCTCCGGACGTCCCGGCTCAGTCCGGCTCGACCGCTCAACCCGTCCTGGACCAGCCGGCGGTCCGGCCGGGTGGCCTGCCGCCGGTTCAGTCGGATCGTCTGGCCTCCTTGGTCCTGGGCGGTGGAGCCGACCAGCCCTCGCGTAGCGAGGCTTGGCGGCCGGTCATGCCGCCGCGGTCGGACGCCCACAGCGGGCTGGCCGGTCCGCTCAGCGGCGGTCCTGGCACCGGCGACCTGGCCCTGGGCGCTCCCGCCGGGATGGGGGCCGGATCGGCCTCGCCCCAGATCGACGTCGAACCACCCGCCTCGCCCGTCCCCGCCGCCGACCCGGCCAATCCGGCCGGCCCGGCCTGGTTGACGCCGGTTGGCGTCGGCCCCGACCGGCCGCAGTCCGAACTGCCGGCCTGGGCCCTCTCGGTCAACGACCGGCTGGGCTCGGACCGCTTCGACCCGGTCCCACCGACCACGGCTCCCGCGGGCTCAGTTGGCTCGAGCTCCGACTCCGCCGCGGACTCCCCGGCGGCGCTTCCCACCGACTCCAGCGCGGTCGGCGCCCCGCCCCTCACCGTGGTCTCGCTGCCGTCCGCTCCCCTCACCATGGTCTCGTTGCCGGAGGCCCCGCCGGCCTCGACCGCTCCGGAACAGGACTGGTCGGCCGAGCCGCTCGGAGGCTCCGCGGAACCGGACGCTGCCGGCCCGCCGGCTGAATCGGCCACTGACTGGTCGGCGCTATCGTTCCTAGACCCGGCCGACTCGGACGGTTCCGACCTGTACCCGTTGACGGGCGCGACCGCCCCGGACCGCCCGGAGGCGGATCAGGCCGGTTCAGGCCCAGCCGCCGACTCGGATCCGACGGCTTCGGATCTGGCGGCCGACAGCGACCAAGCCGACCCGTCCGTCGCTCCTCCCGAAGAACCGGTCGGGGAGACCACCTTGCGTCTGTCCGAGATCTTGCCCGACTCCCAGGGCAAGGGTTCGGCTCTGTTCGGCATCAGTGACGACGTCACGGCCGGTCTGTCGCCGGAGATGCTCGATTCAGCGGCCGAGATGGGCGCTGCCTTGGAGACCTCGCCGCCGCCGGCCCCGCCGGTCTGGTCGCAGCCGGCCAGCGCTCCCGTGGCCACTAACCTGTCCCAGTCGACGCCGCAGCCGTCTCCGATCCCGGACGACCTCTTCCGCACCCGCCGGATCCCTTCGGTGGCGCAGGTGGCCGCCGCGGCGGCGGCCGCCGCCGCCGAGGCGGTCGAGTCGTCCGGCGACTGGGGCCGCCTGTCGACCTCCCCGGCCAAGCCGCCCGTCGGCGGTGACGGCGGGCCGCGTCCGCCCGCTTCGACCGCCGCCCCGGCTGAGGACGGAGCCGAGCCCAAGCGCGGGCGAGGCGCCTTGCTGGCCGGCATAGCCGCCATCTTGATCGGCCTCGGCCTGTTGGCTGGCCTGGTGGTATACCTCTACAGCGTCTGGTCGCCGTCGGACGACCCGACGCCGTTGCCGCCGCCGCCCACCCTGCCCTCGGTCTCGCCCAAACCCACGCCCACCGTGACGCCCAGCCAGACGCCTTCGTCCACGCCGACCGTCACTCCCACCGCCACGCCCACCGCTTTGACCGGCAAGATCCCGGCCGAGGCCCACCAGGCCTGCAACACCGAGCGGACCTTGGGCACGGCGTCGACCCAGAGCACCTGCGCCTTCGCCGAGGTCGTGGCTGGGAACATCCCGGCCGGCTCGCGTGGAGAGTTCACCATCCAGGCGACCGCTCCGTCCAACAACGTCACATACACGCTGCAGTGCTCCACCTTGGACGTCTACTACCGCTGCGAGTCCACCACCGGGGCGGTCTACTTCGTCGTCTTCCGCTGAGGCGGACGTCCCCACCGGCCGCCCGGGCGGGCCGGCCGGGCGGCGCCTGATCCCAGGGCGGCTTGGGGCACAATGGCTCCGTGATCACTGCCGCCGCCGACGGGTCGTCCCTGTCCAATCCCGGCCCCGCCGGCTGGGCTTGGTACGTCGCCGACGACTGTTGGGCGGCGGGCGGTTGGCCCCACGGCACCAACAACATGGGCGAGCTGATGGCGGTGCTCGACCTGCTGCGTCAGACCAGCCGGGCGGATCAGGCCCTGCTGGTGCTGTGCGACTCGCAATACGCCATCAACGTTTGCACCGCTTGGCTGCCGGCCTGGAAGCGGCGCGGCTGGCGTAAAGCCGACAACCAACCGATCCAGAATCTGGATCTGGTGCAGGCCCTGGACCAAGAGTTGGCCGGCCGCCGGGTCGAGTTCCAATGGGTCAAAGGGCACGCCGGACATCCCCTGAACGAGGCCGCCGACAGTCGGGCCCGGGCCGCCGCCGAGGCCTTCCAAGGCGGCCGCCGGCCAGCTGTCGGCCCCGGTTTCGTCGATCGGCCGGCCGGCTCGGCCGGTTCGCCCGCTGGGGCCGGCTCCGCTCCTTCCGCGGCCGGGGCTCCTTCCGCTCCGACCAAGGCTTCGGCCCGGCCCGCCGCCGCCAGCTCGGCCGCCGCTCCGTCCTCGGCCGCCGAGCCGACGCTGTGGGAGGCTGTGCCGCCGCCGGGCGACTCGGCCCCGTCGGCCCGGCCGGTCGACCCGGCGGCGGAGGTCGCCGCCTTGGAGCGGGAGCTGTTGAGCGACCAGACCCAGCTCGACCGTGATCGCTTGGCCCACTTGCTCCACCCGGCTTACGTGGCCCACCTGCCGGACGGGGCCATCCGCACCCGGGGTTCGGTGCTGGCCCGTCCGGCCCAGCTGGCCGGCCCGATCCGGCTCGACCTGTTGGGGGCCGACCAACTGACGGCCGACCTGATCGATCTGCGCTTCCACCTCGACCAGGGCGGCCAGAGTTACCTCGGTTTCGCCCTGTGGCAGCTCGGCTCCCAGGGCTGGCAGGTCCGTTTCCACCAGACCACGCCGCTGGCCTGAAGCGGCCGGGCCGGACCGCTGTGGTCGCTCACCGACGCTGGACGCGATCCTTGGGTAGAGTTGCCTTCGACAGTCTGGCAGGGACGGTCGAAGGCCCGGCGAGGAGGTGCTCCATGGGGTTGTTCGGCAAAGCCGAGAAGAAGCTCGAGGGCGCCGTGGGAGGGGTCTTCGCGCGCGCTTTCAAGGGCGACGTGCAGCCAGTCGAGATCACCAACCGGCTGTGCAAGGAGCTCGACGCCGAAGCCCAGGTCCTTTCGCGCGACAAATCCTTGGTTCCGAACGAATTCCTGATCGAGCTGTCGAAGCACGATTACGCGCGCCTCTTTCCTTTCTCCAAAACCATGAACGCCGAGATCAGCGCGGAATTGAAGGATTACGCGGCTGAGCACGCCTATCTCTTCAACGGTCCCATCCTGATCGCGTACGAGGAGCGCCCCGACCTGCCCATCGGTCGCTTCGAGGTCTCCTCCGCCACCGTGGCGGCGGTCGACGGCGGCTCCGAGGCCCGGGTCCGAACGGGCGGCTGGGTGCTGGAGGTCAACGGGGTGCGCCACCCCCTGACGGCGGCGGGCCTGGTGATCGGCCGGGGCAGCGAGGCCGACCTGCGTATCAACGATCCCGGCATCTCGCGCTCGCACGCCCAGATCACGCTCAGCCCCGACCAGGGAACGGTCATGATCAAAGATTTGGGCTCGACCAACGGCATCATCGTGGACGGCCAGAAGGTGGCCCAGGCCGAGTTGACGAACGGTTCGCGCATCGACCTGGGCAAGACCCAGGTGCTGGTCCAAGGGCCGGCGGGACGCTGAGGCCCGATCCGATGCCGGAATTCACCGTCCTCATCTTCAAAATCGCCTTTTTGGCACTGCTCTGGCTTTTCATCGGCTTGATCGCCTTGGTGGTCCGCAGCGACGTCGCCCCCCGTCCGCCCAAGGCCGTCCCGGTCGTCGTCTCGAGTCTCGGCCAGTCCGCCGGCCCGGTCGAGATCAGCCCGGCTCTGTTCGAATCGGCTCCCGCCGGCCGCTCCAAACGGGCCGACCGCCGCCCGGCCCCGCGCCGGCGGGGCAAAGAGCCTTGGGTGCTGGCCCTCGACTCGGGCGACCGGGCGGGTGAGCGCCTGGGCTTGGTCGATCAGGTCCGCATCGGCCGTTCGCCCAGTTGCGAGCTGGTCCTGAACGACGACTACGTCTCGACCGTCCATGCCACTTTGACCCACGGCCAGGACGGCAGTTGGACCCTGCACGACCTCGACTCCACCAACGGCACTTACGTCAACTCGGTCAAATTGACCGGCTCGACCGTCGTCACCGCCGCCGACACCATCCAGATCGGTCGCACCCAGATGAGGCTGGAGTACTGATGACGCTCGAGCTCCGGGTCTTCGCCCATTCCGAGATCGGCCTGGTGCGCAAGAACAATCAGGACTCCGGTTACGCCTCTCCCACCATGTTGATGGTGGCCGACGGCATGGGCGGCGCCGCCGCCGGCGACCTGGCCTCCCGGATCGCCATCGACGAGCTGCGGGGCGTCGACGGCCAGGGCCAGGGCGACGAGATGTTGGACATTCTGGACGAGGCCACCCATCGCGCCAATGACCGTTTGGCGGTCATGATCGAGGCCGACCACGAGCTGGACGGCATGGGCACGACCGTCTGCGGCGGTTTGTTCGACGGCGCCGACTTGGGGCTGGTCCACATCGGCGACTCGCGCGCCTATTTGGTCCGGGGCCAGCTCATGATCCGGTTGACCCACGACCACTCCTGGGTCCAGTCCTTGATCGACGAGGGCAAGCTGACCGAGGCGGAGGCCTTCACCCACCCCCACCGCTCCCTATTGCTGCGAGTTCTGAACGGCCAGCCCTACAGCCGCCCCGACCTGCTGCTGGTGAGTCTGCGCGACGGCGACCGGGTGATGTTCTGCTCGGACGGGCTGTGCGGTTTGGTGGACGACCCCGCCATCGCCCGCGGCCTGGCCCTGCCCGACCCCAAAGACGCCCTCAAACGTCTGATCGAGATCGCCCACCGGGCCGGCGCCTCGGACAACATCACAATCATTCTGGCGGACGTCTTCGAGACTGGCCAGACCCCGGCCGGACAACCGCTGGCGGCCCCGGCCGGCCAGGTAGCCGTGACCGGCGCCACCGCTGCGATCGGCGCCGCCGCGACCTCGGCCTCGGCCAGCCAGCCCGACCCGGCCGGCCAGTCCAGCTCGGTCGATTCGGCCGGCCAGCCCAGCTCAGTCGATCCGCTCAGCCAGTCCAGCTCGGTCGATTCGGCCAGTCCGGTCGATTCGGCTCGCCCGCTCAGCCCGGCCAGCCCGGTCGGTTCCGCCAGTCCGTTCAGTCCGGCCAGCCCGGCCAGTCCGGTCGGCTCGGCCCACTCCCCTGATTCCGCCAGCCCGGGCGAGTCGGCCCCGGCCGACCGCAGCTCGCTCAGCCAGTCCGGCGCCGCCTTGACGACGGCCGGGCCGGACAGCCCGGTCAGTCCGCTCGGTCCAGACCGAGCCGAGGCCGCCTCCGGCCAGTCCGACGTCGCCCGGTCGGCCGCCAGCCCGGCCCAGACGGCTCCGCCGACCAGCCCCAACACCCCGGTCAATCCCGACGTCCGGTCGGCTCCGACCGTCCCGCCGCCGCGTCCAGCCGCCCAGTTGCGGGCCGGATTGCTGGCCGGCGACCCGGTCCAAGCCAAGGGCCGGCGGGTCGGACGGGGCGTCCTGATCGGCGCCGCCGCGCAGATCGCGCCCTTGGACGGCCCCCAAGCCGTTCTGACCAGCCCAGCCGTCTTGGTCCGGCCGACCTCGCCGCCCAGTCGCCTCCGGCCGCCCCGGCGCCACCGCCGATGGGGTCTGGTGGTGGCCCTGGCCGCCATCTTGGTGGCGCTGGTGGTGGCCGTGGTGGTGGCCGGCGGCTATGTCCGTTCGCAATACTTCGTCTCCGCCGCCGATCAGCGGGTGGCGATCTACCAAGGCCTGCCGGGCGACGTCCTCGGCCTGTCCACCAGCCGGGTCCAAGAGACCACCGACATCGACCTGGCCGACCTGCCCCTGCACTCGCGCGAGGACGTCGTGGCCGGCATCGTCATCCGTCAAGGCGGCCTGGACCAGGCCCATATGACGGTGGCCGAACTGCGCTCCCTCAGCCACCAATGCCTGCAAAGGCGGACCCAGCGTCAGGAGGCGGCCGAATCGGGCGCGGCCAGCGTCCAGGTCCCGGACGATGGCTGCTGATCGGAGCGCCGCCTCAGCCGTCGGGCGACCTCGGCGGCGTAACACCGAACTGGTTCTGATCCTGATCGGCCAGGCGGTCGGTTTCGCCGGCTACCTTCTGATCGGCCTCTTCCAAGACAACGCCCTGCCGTCGGGTTGGCCCTGGGCGGCCGCCATCTGGTTCGGATTGGGCCTGGCCACCCACCTGGTCATACGTCTGCGCGCGCCCTACGCCGACCCGGTTCTGATGCCGCTGGTGTTGGCTTTGATCGGACTAGGTCTGGCCGAGTTGCATCGGATCGACCTGATCGCCGGACGGCACCGGGCCGAGACCCAACTGGTGGCGATCGGGCTGGGCCTGGCCTGTTTCGTGGCCGTGCTGGTCTTCTTACGCGACCCGCGCCGTCTGCGCGGCTATCCCTACCTGCTCAGCGCGGCCGGCCTGGCCCTGCTCTTACTGCCCCTGGTCCCCGGCCTGGGCCGGGCCGTCAACGGCTCGCGCATCTGGATCAACCTGTTGGGCTTCTCCTTCCAGCCGGCCGAAGTGGCCAAGATCGTGCTGGCGGCCAGTTTCGCCGCCTACCTGACCGAGAAACGAGATGTCTTGTCCAGGGCCGGTCACCGCGTGCTCGGCCTGGATCTGCCCCGGGCCCGCGACCTCGGCCCGATCCTGGTGATGTGGGCGGTCAGCTTGGCCATCTTGGTGTTCGAGAACGACCTCGGCACCTCGCTGCTCTTCTTCGGGCTGTTCGTCATGGTCCTGTACGTCGCCACCGGCCAGGTCAGCTGGATCGTCTTGGCCTTGGGCCTGACCGTGGCCGGGGGAGTGGCGGCTTACCGCTTGTTCGGGCACGTCCGGCTGCGGGTGGCCTACTGGCTCGACCCCTTCGCCACCCCGGACCAGGCCGGGCAGATCATCAACGGCCAATACGGCCTAGCCAACGGCGGATTGTTCGGCGCCGGCTGGGGTCTGGGCCGGCCCGGTCTGACCGTCTTCTCGTGGTCCGACATGATGCCGACCTCGCTGGGCGAGGAGATCGGCCTGGTCGGTTTGATGGGGATCGTGGTCTGCCTCGGCCTGGTCGCCTTCCGCGGCCTCAAAACCGCCCTGATGGCGCGCGACGTCTTCATCAAACTATTGGCGGCCGGGCTCAGCTTCGGTTTCATCCTGCAGACCTTCGCCATCGTCGGCGGCTCCACCCGGCTGCTGCCCCTGACCGGTCTGACCACGCCCTTCCTGTCCCAGGGCGGTTCGTCCATGATCGCCAACTGGATCTTGGTGGCCCTGTTGGTCCAGCTCAGCCATCAGGTCCGCCACCCGGCGGCGAGCCGGTCGGAGGTCCCAGCGACGGTCTCGGCCGGCGGCGTGACCGATCTGCAGAACGAGAACACCCAAGTCATTTCGACCAAGCAGTTGCTCAAAGTCGGGCAGGGCCAGGTCCGCCCCCTGCTGGCCATCGCCGGTGGCCAGGTTCCGCTGTCGGCCGGCCCGGCCGCCGCGGCGGGGATATCCGGGGCCGAAGAGGCGACCGCGGCCATCGATCGCTCCGGAGGGCTCGGCCCGAGGGGGTCGACCGGGGCCGAGGAGGCGACCGAGGCCATCGATCGGGCGGACACGCTCGACGCCGGGAGGCTGACCGGGGCCGGCGAACGGTTCACCGCGGCCGGGATCGAGCAGGCGACCGAGGTCATCGATCAGTCCTGGGCCCGCGCCGCCGGGGGGTCGAGCGGGGCCGACGCCCGCCCGGGGCCAGTGGCCGACCGGGCCGACGGCCCGGCTCCGACCGGCCTGGACCCGGCCGACCAAGAGGTCACTCGGGCGCTCGACCGACCGGAGGCTGAGACATGAACCGGCGGGTGCGCCAGGTCGGCCTGTTGGCGGCCCTGATGGTCTTCGCCCTCTTGGGCAACCTAACCTATTTCGGTCTGGTCCGGCAGCCCGCCCTGCTGGACGACCCCGCCAACCGGCGGGTGCGAGACTCTCAGTTCGACCGCCAACGGGGCCAGATCCTGGCCGGCGACATCGTCATCGCCGAGACCGTGCCGGCCCCGGAGGGCGACGACTTCAATCGTCAGCGGGTCTACCCGGCCGGCGACCTCTACGCCGCCGTCACCGGTTTCTACTCTTATATCTACGGCTCGGCCGGCTTGGAGTCGTCGTACAACTCTTACTTGGCCGGCTCCGACGACTCCCAGTGGTGGCAGAGCCTGATCGACTCGATGTCCGGCCGGGCCCCGGTCGGGGCCACCGTCTCGACCACCTTGGACCCGACTCTGCAGCAGCTGGCCCGCCAACAGCTGGGCGACCGCAGCGGCGCGGTGGTGGCCCTCGACCCCCACGACGGATCGGTCCTGGCCTTGGTCACGACACCCTCGTACGACCCCAACCGGCTGGCCAGCCACGACTTGGCGGCGGTCCAAGCGGCCTGGCCCCAGCTGGTCGACGATCCGGCCGGGTCGATGCGCGACCGGGCCACCCGCGAGGTCTACCCGCCCGGCTCGACCTTCAAACTGGTGACGGCGGCGGCCGCCCTGGAGGCCGGCTACACCCCCGACAGTCTGATCGACACCCCGGCCCAGATCCAGCTGCCCCAGTCCAGCGCCGTCCTGCCCAATTCGACCCGCTGCGGCAACGGCCAGGTCACGCTGGCCTACGCCCTCCAGCTGTCCTGCAACACCAGCTTCGCCAACATCGGGGCCGACCTGGGCTTGGACGCCCTGCGCCAGCAGGCCGAGCGCTTCGGCTTCAATCAGCGCCATCTGGGCGATTTGGGCGGGGTGGCCAGCCGTTTCCCGCGCTCCGGCGACGCCGCCCAGACCATGATGTCGGCCATCGGGCAATACGAGGTGGCGGCCTCGCCCCTGCAGATGGCCATGGTGGTGGCGGCCATCGCCAACGACGGCCTGCTGGTCGAGCCCCACGTCGTCTCCCAGGTCCGGGCGGCCGACCTGACCGTGCTGCACCAGCACAGTCCCCAGTCCAGTCAGGCCCTCTCGGTCGGCTCGGCCCAGGCCCTGCGGCAGATGATGGTGCAGGTGGTCGAATCCGGCACCGGCTCCCCGGCCCGCGTCCCCGGGGTCACGGTGGGCGGCAAGACCGGCACCGCCCAGTCCTCCCCGGACCGGCCGCCCTACGCCTGGTTCGTGGCCTTCTCCGAGGACCCCGACCTGGTGGTGGCGGTCTTCATCGAACAAGCCAACCTGGCTCCGGGCGACGATGTGGCGGGTGGACGGTTGGGCGGTCCGATCGCTCGCGCCTTGATCGAAGCCCGCCGCTGAGGGGGCTGCCAGGGGGGCCAGAGGCCCTTAAACTGCCCGGGTTCGACTTCCTCAGTTCGCTTTCAGGCATTACGGTAAGGATTGGACTGCTTCAAGACTGGCCCGGATCTGCGGGCTGGCGACCAGGGCGGAAGGATCACGATGACCGAGACCCTCTTGGGTGATCGCTACATCCTCGGGCCCCTACTCGGCCGTGGTGGCATGGCGGAGGTGCGACGGGCCCGTGACATCCGTTTGGAGCGCGACGTCGCCATCAAACGCTTGCGCCCGGATCTAGCCGGCGACACCGTCTTCCAGGCTCGTTTCCGGCGTGAGGCCCAGGCCGCCGCTGGCCTCAACCACCCCAACATCGTGGCCGTCTACGACACGGGCGAGCAGTTCGACGCCGGCTCCGGCGTCGATGTGCCGTACATCGTCATGGAACTGGTGATCGGCCACACCCTGCGCGACGTCCTGCGCGACGGCCGCAAGATCCAGCCGGAGCGCGCTCTGGAGCTGATCCAGGCGGTCCTGTCGGGCCTGGAATACTCCCACCGCCACGGCATCGTCCACCGCGACATCAAGCCGGCCAATGTCATGGTGACGGCGGCGGGCACGGTCAAGGTGATGGACTTCGGCATCGCCCGGGCGGTCTCCGACACCTCCGCCTCGATGACTCAGACCGCCGCCGTCATCGGCACCCCGCAGTACCTTTCGCCCGAGCAGATCCGGGGCGACGTGATCGACCGGCGGTCGGACATCTATGCCACTGGCTGCCTGTTGTACGAGCTGCTGGCCGGCCGGCCGCCCTTCCAAGGCGACTCGCCGGTCTCGTTGGCTTATCAGCACGTGCGCGAGATGCCGCTGCCGCCGTCCCGGATCGACCCGGTCATCTCGGCCGGCATGGACGCCATCTGTCTCAAGGCCCTGGCCAAGGACCCAGCCCAGCGCTACCAGACGGCCAAGGACATGAGCGACGACATCGCTCGGCTGCTGTCCGGTCAGCCGGTCAGCCCGGCCCCGGTCGAACCGGAGCCGGACGTCGCCGCCGAGGCCCCCACCCAGGTCATGACCGCCGCCGCCGTGGCCACTCCGCTGGGCCCGGCCCGGGCGCTGCTGGCCGACGAGGGCGAGGCTCCAGCCGAGGAGCGGGGCAGCCGTAAGGGCCTGGTGGTGCTCATCATCAGCCTCAGCGTGGTTCTGATCGGCCTGCTGGCGGGCGGTCTGTGGTGGCTCAACCATGAGCGCCCACCGACCATCGAGACTGTATCGGTGCCCCGGCTGATCGACTTGGACGAGGACGCCGCCCTCGAGTCGCTGCGTTCGTACGGGCTGGTGGGCCAGGTCGAAGAGGTCAACTTGAACGACACCGCCACCATCAATCTGGTGACCCGTCAGCAGCCCATCGCCGGCACCCCGGTGGACAAGGGCTCCACCGTCGTCATCACCATCAACCGGGGGCCGCTGAAGGGCGTCATCCCGAACAATCTGCGCGGCCTCGACAAGGGCGCCGCCGAGGAGATCCTGCGGGCGGCCGGCTTCAGCAACGTGGTCCCGGTCCGAGCCACCAGCGAGAAGCCGACCGATCTGCCCAACACCGTCATCTCGGTCAACCCCAGCGAAGGGGCCGAGGTCGAGCTCAGCCGCACCATCGAGTTGACCTATGCCACCGGCGACTCCGAGGTGCGCAACGTCTACGGGCAGACCCGCGACCAAGCCGTCGGCCTGCTGGTCAAGGACGGTTTCGCCCAGCCCGAGGTGGTGGAGGAGGAGTCGGCCACCAATCCGGTTGGCACCGTCCTGCGCACCGACCCGGCGGCTGGTTCAGTGGTGCCGCGCACCACCGTGATCAAGATTTACGTGGCCAAGGCGCCCGTTCCGCCCACCACTCCGCCCACCACCTCGGCCAGCCCGACCACCACGACCACTCCGATTTGAGCGGCGGGTGGCCCGGTCGGACCGGTTGACTTAAGCTAAGGAAGCGCTGATCAGCGTCTTGCGCCAGAAAGGTGGTTATGTGCAGTGCCTGAATCGAAGTCGCGGCCTCAGGCGGAGGCGAAGCGTAGGCAGAAGCGCCATGAGCAGGTCGAGCACATCCGGCAAGAGAAGAGCCAGAAGGGCCTGCCCAACGAACGGCGTTGGGTGCCGCCCCTGTTCATCAGCGTGGCCTTGCTCGGCGTCATCTGGATCGTGGTCTGGAACGTGGCCGCGCAGTACCTCCCCTTCATGCTCAGCCTGGGGGCCTGGAACATGCTGATCGGCATGGGCCTGATCGCCCTGTCCTTCGTCCTCATGACCTTCTGGAAGTGACCGCCCGATCCGAGATGACCGCCTGCTTCGGATTGTGCTAGTGTCATCGGGCTGACCCAAGGTCAGCTACGCGCGAGTGGCGGAATGGCAGACGCGCTGGCTTCAGGTGCCAGTGCCCGCAAGGGCGTGGAGGTTCAACTCCTCTCTCGCGCACAACTGGGTGGAGGGCCGTCAGGCCCGGAGCCCGTTGGTCACGACGACGCCGGCCGAGCGTCGCGAGAGCGCAGCTCTCATGACTGAGGTCAAGGATGTTGTTGGGTGGGTGGCCAGAACCCCGGTCGCTCTTCTCCGTACATTGGATCAGACCCTCCAAGCTCAGGGCTACGGCGGGTTCCTTCTGCTCGACGCGGACTGACCCTCAGACGACCTGCTGGCGCATGAATTGGGCCAGGGCCGGGTTGGAGTAGGGGCCGGGCTGTCCGAGCTGCTCGATGACCTGGTCTCGGAGTTCGGCTGGCTTGTTCTGGCTCAGGCGGAAGCGGGCTTGGAAGCGGGTGACGCGGATACGGGCGCCGACGGCTTCGGTGGCGACCTGGCGGGTCAGCTCCTCGTTCTGGGTCAGGCTGCGGGGGCAGGGCATGGCGCCCTCGAAGCGGTCGACCATGTCGTGGAACATGCGCAGCTTTTCCTGCTCGGACAGCAGCTCGACCCGGCCCCAGAGGTGGGCGTTGGCGTAGTTCCAAGTCGGCACGATCTGACCCGGCGGGTACCACCCGGGCGAGACGTAGCCGTGCGGCCCC
Source organism: Propionibacteriaceae bacterium (assembly GCA_031267645.1). Lineage (GTDB taxonomy): Bacteria > Actinomycetota > Actinomycetes > Propionibacteriales > Propionibacteriaceae > WQYJ01. The sequence goes on along the minus strand of JAIRYW010000030.1, from coordinate 116,473 downwards.
TGGACGATGACCAGGACCTCGTGGCGGCCCAGTTGGTGGGCTTGGTCGTCCGGGACGCCGAAGTGGGTCAGCAGGACGATGTCGTCGCCGCTGTCCGGCTCGACCAGGACGGGGTAGTGGCTGGCCACCAGACCGCTGGGCGGGGCGGACACGATGGTGGCCAGGGGGTGGTGGCGGATCAGGTCCTTGACCTGCTCGACGTCCTCCACCATGAAGGGCTGGGTGTGAAGCAAAGCTTTCTCCTTCCGGGCCACGGGCTCCCGGCCGCGATCCGCCGGAGCCGAGCGTTGGACACGACCGTTGAGCGCCGCCAGAGACGGCGCCGGGCCGCCGTTGGGCAGTCTAACGCCGCCCCGGGGCGGGCCCGGGGCTGTCCGAGGGCCGCCCGGCCCAGGCGCGGCGTCCCTGGGCCGGGCGGTGGCGCCGTCCGGGAGCGGGGCTGGAACGGTCCGGAGCGGTCCATCGGCCAGCTCGATCTGAGATGATTCTCAGGGCTGACCACAGGCTTGGGATTCTGTTCAATCATCACTGGTTGAATCGTTTAGACGATGGCTTGGAGTGGGCCGGACGGGCTCCAGCGTGCCTGCTTCGCTCACCGGTTGGCCTAAATACTGCACATTCGTCCGCTGAGAGCGGGTTCAGGGCGCCTCGGTCAAGCCCACGCCACCAGCTGAGACTGATTCAGCGCTCCCTTGTAGCTGTCTCGGGCCGTTGCTAGATTGACTCCCAAGTCTGCGGCGGGCACCGTCGGTCGCTGCAATTGGTTCGTGGATTGACAGGAGAGTAGCAAAGGTGCTTCCCGCCAATAGCCGCAGATCTATGAATGAACCCAGCTGTCAGCTCATAGCTGATTCGAGATGAGGAATCATGGAACATCTATTTATGTTCGTAGCCGCCCTAGGTGGCGGCTTCTTTGGCGCCGCCATCGGCGGTAACTACGTCTTCGCGTTGACCGGCTTCTCAATCCTGGCCGCGATCGGTGCGGCAGCCAGTGGCGCCACAGACTTCAGTGCGAACCTGTTCAATTACGTCAGCTTCGGTCCCTTCTTGGGCCCGAACATCGCCTTCGGCGGCGCCGTGGCGGCTGCCGCTTACGCCGCTAAGAGGGGATACCTCGACGGCGGGAAGGACATCGTCAAGCCTCTGGCGGGACTAGGCAAGATGGACGTCCTGGCGGTTGGCGCCCTGTTCGGTGGCTTGGGCTACCTGATCAAGACCGGCGTGGCCGAGATCCCGTGGTTCGGCGGGCACACCGACGCGGTGGCCACCACCGTCATCATCTCCGCCATCCTGTCGCGCATGTGCTTCGGCGACCACAAGCTGTTCAACACCGAAAAGGGCAAGCTGCTGTCGACCGCTGAAGGCCAGCACTGGCTCGATTACCACGAGAAGCCGACCCAACTGCTCACCATGGGTCTGCTGGGCGGCCTGTTCGCCGCTGGCGTGTCGGTTTACTTGGGCGTCACCGTGCCGGGCATCGGAATGATGGCCAACACTCTGCCCTTCGCCTTCTCGGCTATCACGATCTTGATCCTGTCTCTGGGCGGCACCACGCCGGTGACCCACCACGTCACCAACATCGCCGGCTTGGGCGCTCTGGTCTTCTACCCGGTCGTGGCCGGGATCGACTCGTTGGCCGCCAGCAATGGCGTGATCAACTGGGGGGCCGCCCTGGGAGCCATGCTGATCGGCACCGTCTTCGGCATCGTCGCCGCCTTCCTGGGCGAGCTGTTCGCGCGGCTCTTCCAGATCCGTGGCAACACCCATATTGATCCGCCGGCCTTCGCCATCTTCACCGGTAACACGCTGGTGTGGGTGGTCTTCGCTCTGGTCGGCTGATCCTAGCTCCGGTCGGTTCCGGTGATTGTTGCCCGCCGAAACCGACCATTCGATAGGATGTGCCATCCCCGTTCTGTCCGGCCCCCTCTTCCGCTGGGGGGCCGGACAGCGGGGGGCACGTCACCAACTTAAACAACAAACCTCTCTCTGACGCGACGGCCCGCTCTCTCGGCAAGGCCGGCGACTAGCCCGGGGCTTCGGCCGGGCCGGTCTGCCAATGAACTCTCGAATCTGAATTTCTCCGATCCCTTCGACGACGCCGTCCAGGCCCTCTCGGAAGCCGTTCGACGACGACGAACCCGGAAGCTGACTAACCCTCCCTGCCATCCGGGGCGCCGGCGACAGGCCGCCCCCTGTCGCCGGCGTCTCGGACCTAAGCGCAGCGAGGAGGATCGGACTCGGCCATCCGGCCCGATCCCGCACCGGTTCATTTTTTCCACTCCGGTCCTGGCGGGGACCGCAATCAATCCAAAAAACCTCACTACGGACGCACATCAAAGGAGATAGCGTGACCGAAAAGAAGTACCTCGTCGGCGTCGACTGTGGCACCACCAGCACCAGAACGGCCATCTTCGATTTCAAGGGCAACATGATCGCCTATGGCCAGGTCATGAACCCGCTGACCTACCCCGGCGTGGGACGGGTCATCGCCGACGGCGACGCCATGATCGAGACCTGCTACGAGAGCACGCGCATCGCCTTGTCCAAGGCCCAGATCGACCCCACCGAGATCGCCGGCATCAGCTTCGACATGTTCCGTTGCACCATGATCACGCGCGACGCCGCCGGCGGTTTCACCCACCCGATCATCATCTGGCAGGACCTGCGCTCGGCTGAGATGCTGCCCTCGATGGTCGAGCAGCTGGCGGCCGGCGGCATGACTCCGGACGAGCTGTACGACGTCTGCGGCATGCCGCTGGGCGGCGTCTTCCCCTCCGGCAAATTGCAGTGGGTCAAGAAGAACGCGCCCGAGGCCTACGCCAACGCCACCCGCATCCACACCATGATGGGCTTCCTGACCAAGGCCTACGGCGCCGACGACTACTACGACGACTACAACGACACGCCTTGGCTCCAGCTCAACGACGAGTCTTTCTCCTACAGCCAGAAGCTGTGCGACATCTTCGACGTCGACATCAACAAGCTGGCGCCGCTGCGCAAGTCGGGTGAGATCATCGGCCAGGTCACCGAAGCGGTGGCGGCCAAGACCGGTCTGGCCGTCGGCACGCCGTTGGTCATGGGCACCGGCGACCAGCAGTCCGGCTGCCTGGGCTGCGGCTGCGTCGACCAGGGCATCGGCTACGCCTGCGGCGGCACCGCCGGCATCACGGCCGGCAAGTCGGCCCAGCTGCTGCGCGACCCGCTGCGCAAGTGCTACGTCCTGGGCACCCCGGACGGCGCCTACGTCATGGAGGGCCAGGCCAACTCGGCCGGCAGCGCCTTCAAGTGGTTCAAGGGCGAGTTCTGCGACGTCGAGGACCTGACCGCCAAGTACCTCGGTCTGGAGGTCTACGACTTCCTCACCACCTCGGCCCAGAAGTCGGCGCCCGGCTCCAACGGCATCTTCTTCCTGCCCTATCTGCAAGGGGCCAACACGCCGAATTACGACGCCAACGCCCGTGGCACCTTCATCGGCATGACCTTCGCCCACACTCGCAACGACTTGGTGCGGGCGGCCATGGAGGGCATTTGCTTCGACATCCGCGACATGCTCGACGCCATGGTCGAAGGCAATGTGCCGGAGTATTCCACTGTGCGGCTGACCGGCGGCATCTCGCGCTCCGAGTTCTGGTGCCAGATGCAAGCCGACATCTATAACCGTCCTTGCGAGACGGTGGCTTGCGAAGAGGCCACAGCCTTGGGTTGCGCCATGGTGGCGGCCGTCGGGGTGGGGGTCTATTCGGACTTTTCCGAGGCAGCCCGTAGTATGGTGCAAGTGACGAAACGCTACGAGCCCAATCCGGCTGTGGTCGGCCGTTACGAAGACGCTTATCAGACTTGGCGCAAGGTCTTCCGGGCTTTGACCGGCGAAGCCTTCGACGGCGTGGTCAATTTCCAGGAGAAGTATCGCTGACCATATAGAGACGTACCACTGATCCCCGTACGGACCGCTTGTCGTGTCCGCCAGGGGTTGAGGAGGGGGGGTGCTGGGGGGCGCCCCCCCTCCCTCTATTTGGGGGGAGCTCAGGTACGGTCGGGCGTGACACACCGGTTGGGGATTGACTGATCGGGCGTCTCAATTACCCTGGACTGGAGCAGGCGGAGCGGCCTCGTCTTTTCACCGCCCCGCCGCTTTGGACAGGACTTAGGAGGAGCCATGTCCCTGATCGACCGTGACGCCCTACGCCGGAACCTGATCGACGACGTGGTCGGGCAGGAGTTCGACCGCCGGGTCGACCAATCTGGCGACGATGTTTGGCTGGACTTGGTGGCGGTCGCCGCCGCTGTCGCCGAACAAGCCTCGGAACTGTTCGGCCAGGCCGTCTTGGCGGCGCGGCGGGCCGATCTCAGCTGGTCGCGCATCGGAACCGAGTTAGGCATCACGCGACAGGCGGCACAACAACGGTTCGGCCGAGTCGAGCCACCGGCCTGGTCGGAGCACGCCCCCCAGGGCGACCGCCCGGAAAAGGTCTGGCGGCTCAAGCCTTTGACCTTCGACAACGAGTTGGAGGAGCTGGAGCGGTGGGGCCGGCAGGGCTGGCATTCGGTCGGGGCCGGGCGGGACTACCACGACGTGGCCCCTTCGACCGAGGTCTGGGAGCATCGGCGCCGGCCCTTGAACGACCCGGCCAACGACCTTGGGCCGGATTGGCTGCGCGTGGCCGTCGTCTTCCCGTACGTCTACTACGCCCGGCCCACCGGTCGGCCGGCCGAAGCGGCCTGACCGGCCCGAGAGCGCCGTTCCCCAAGGCGGCGGCGTCCCCATGGCGGGGGCGGTGCGATCCGGGGCGGGTCCGAGCGGTCCGGGTAGTGGGAGCGGCCTGGTCAGCCGGGTGCTGGGAGTGGATCTAGTCGTTGTCGCGGCAAGCGGCCGCTTCGGCCGGGTAGAGGTCGTCCAGCCAGTTGAAGGCCTCGATCGAGGTGGCGATGGCGCAGCGCAGGTGCTCGTCCAACTGGGCGTCGGTCAGGCCGTGGGCGTAGTTGACGGCCAAGGAGGCCAGGGCCACGGCCCGTTCGTCTTGCTGGCGGGTGGCCAGCTTGGGCCACAGATGGCCACCATTCCAGGTGTTGACGTGTTCGAGCAGATTGGTCACTTCAGCCGCCGGCAGGTTGCGATCCCACAGGGCTTGGACGAAGAAGATGTCACGGTCGGAGCCCCGGATGAAGAAATAGAACCAGTGGCCGTCCCACCAGCCGCCGATGTCGCCGTCGGAGTCGATCCGGTAGTGCCAGTCGTGCGAGTCTAGACAAGCTTGGATGCGCTCGTTGGACAACGGCGACACGTCGGTCGTCAGCAGGGAGCCGTCCGGCTTGGTGAAATATCCCATCAGTCCTCCTGGTCGCTGGCTTCGGGGTCGACGTGGGGATCGGCGGACAGGATGGCTTGGGCCCGCTCCGGGTGCCCCGAACGTTGGCACAGCTCGGCCCAGCTGGTGGCCACGCGGTGGCAGAACTCGGCTTGACGCTGACCGCCGGTTTTGAAACCCTCCAGGGCGGCCTTGTAACCCTGCTCGGCCTGGTCGTCCCAGCCCTCGGCCTCGGTCAGCCGGCCCAACAGCCAATCGGTGTGGGCGGCGTCCAGGGTGGCCCCGACGCTGCGGTAGACCTCGGTCGCCGAACGGGCCCGCTCGATGGCGGTCAGGCGTTGATCCGGCCCGCCCCAGCTGGCCAGGACCCGGGCCAGGGCGTCGTCCAAGTCGGCCCGCGCCTTGAGCTGGCGGCGGATCGGCTTGAAGGTCAAACCGAAACCGGCCACGTCGTCCAGCTCGGGGCCGTCCTCCCGTTCGCTGACCAGGGGCGGCAGTTGGCCGCGCGCGGTGTTGGTCTCCTCCACGAAGTCGGCCCAGCCGTCCGGCCCGACCGTCGGAGCCCAGGCCACCAAGACCTGGGACAGTTCCTCGACCGGGGCGTCGCCGGCCCGCAGCCGGGACAGGGCCTGGCGGTAGGCCAGGCTGGCCGCCTCGGGCTGGTCGGCCTGGCGCAGGCAACGGGCCGCTTCAGCCCAATCCCAACCGGACAGGCGCAGCAAGCCGTCGGCTTGGGCCAGTTCGGCGGCCCGTTGGAAGGCCGCGGCGGCGTCGGCCCAGCGCTCCTCCGACCAAGCCAGTTCGGCTTGGCGGCGGTCCGGACCGACCGGAGGCTGGCCCGGTCGGTCGGCGGCCGAGACGATCGATTGAGCGTTGTCGCCCGGTTCGTCGGAGGAGTCGAGGGCGGCCCGCTCGGCGGCGGCGGAGATCTCGGCCACGGCCTGGGCCAAGCCGCGGAACTCCAAGCGGTCGGGGGTGGGCCGGGCCAGGCGGGCGGCGGCCAGGCGCTGCGACTGTTCGGTGGTGCCGTTGCGACGGTCGAACTGGGCCGTCAGGTCCTCGGCTTGGGCCAGGGCCCAGTCGTGCAGCTGGGCCACGTCCGAGACCGCCAGGCCGGTCAGGGCGACTGGCTCGGAGCCCAGGCCGACCGCCATCAGGGCGGCGCAGCCGGAGACGATCCGGCGCGACACGTTCAGACGCCGGTACGGCGTGCCCGTGTCGAGGTCCTTCTGTCGTTCGGCCAGCAGTTCCAAAGCCAGGTCCGGCCGGTGGGCCCGGCCGTAGATCTCGAAGACGCGGGCGTAAGCCGAGGACAGGCTGGTCGAGACCGCCTTCTTCAGCTCGGCCAGGGCCTTGGGCAGGATCTCCTCGGTGGCCTGCCAGCGGCCCTGGTCCAGATAGGCCAGGGCCAGATCGGTCAGCATGGCGGCCGGCTCGCGCGAGCAGTTGCGGTCGGAGGCGACGGCCGTCTCCAAGATGGCGATGGACGGCTCGAGTTGGCCGCGCCAGGCCAGGTATTCGGCATGCAAGGCCTCGTGGCAGGCGTCGCAGGAGTCGTCCTCGTCCGGCGGCATGGTCAGCCAGGTGGTGAAGATCTGGTCGACGTCGTCGCCGCCGCGCAACAGGGCCCAGTCCAGCCGCGACGACCAGACCCGCTCCATGCCCCGGTTGGCCAAGGCGAAGCGCCGTTCCATGTCGTCCAAGGTGGCCTCGACCTGGACCCGGCTGACGGTCGGGATCTGGGGCAGGTCGGACATGATCCAGCCGAACTCCCAGAACATGACCGACTGGTCGTAACGGTCGAATTGCTCCGGGTGGGCGTCCCACCAGCGCAGGAGACGGGTGAAGGGCAGGAAGGCCTTCTCGTACTCGTCGCCCCAGGTCAGGGCTTCGACCAGGGCGGTCAGGGCGTAGGCGCGGGCCTCGTCCGGGCCCTCCGACTCGATCCGACGGGCCTCCCGCTCGGCCGCCTCGCTGCGGGCCCGGCCGTAGGGCATGGCCCGGATCCGCCCGATGGCGGCGTTGGCCTCAACAACCGAGCGGCTCATCGGGCCCCTCTTGGCCGCCGGCCGAGGCGCCGGGGCCGGCCAGACCGGCCGCCAGCAGCACGCCCAGCGACTCGTTCATCAGCTCGGCCTCGCGCGCCCGTAGGCTCTCACCCGACAGCAGGACGGCGGAGACGTACATCGAATGCAGACCGGCCGCGAAGACCGGCGAGGAGGGGTCGAGCTTGACCCACTGTCGGATGGTCGGATTGGCGTCGTTCAAAACCAGCTGACGGGAGGCCGCGGAGTCGTGGCCGAAGCTGGCCAGCACCCCGCTCCAGGCGTCGTCGGCTTCTTCGACCGCCTCGGCCACAGCCCGCCGGTAGTCGCCCTCGCGGTCGCCCAGCAGGATGGCGGGCAGGGCTTCGGGCTCGAAGCGGCGCACCACCGGCTCGACGTTGAGGGGCTCGGCGATCTCGGCCGCCGCCGCCAGGGAGTCCAGGATCTCCAGCTCGCGATGGGGCGAGATGGGGCTCAGGACTTGGGCGATGTCGTCGCTCAGCAGGGGCCGGATGGACCAGCCCGGCCGCTGGGCCAGCTTCTCCAGCAGGTCGCCGTCGTAGACGTAGCCGGCGTTGACCAGCATGACGCCCTGGGCCCGAGCCACCGCCGCCACCCGGCGGTATTCCTCCAAGCTGGAGGTGTAGACGATGGGCCCGGCGGCCTCGTCGGCCATCTCGCGCAGGGTCCGGGCCCCGTCGGTCGATTCGAAGGGCAGCACCTGGGCGGCCAGGTCGAGCATGTCGTCGTCGGTCAGGGCCAGACTGCGCACGGCCAGATGGTGGGTGCGGACGAACTGCTTGGCCAGATTCGACTCCGAGCTCAAGGTGTCGATCACCCAGCGCCGGACCTGGTCGGCCAGGGCCTCCTGAGTGGCCAGCAGGACGTCGTCGGAGTAGAGCTGTTCCCGGGAGGCGGTCGGAGACAGACCGGTGGCGTTGACGACGCAGCGGACGAAGAAAGCCCATTCGGGCAGCAGGCCGACCACCCGGTTGCCTAGTAGCATACGTTTAAGGTATACACGGTGATTGCCACCGGAGCCGGGCGGCACAGCCGACGGCAAGACGAAGGCGACGCCGCTGACGCCGGCCAAGGGCACGTCCAGGTCGATCATGGCCATGGGTGTGAAGCCCATCGACTTCTCACAGAACTCGGTCAAGGTCTGGCGGCGGGCCAACTCGTGCGGATAGCCGCGCAACCAGGGCAAGTCTTGTTCAGTCACCCGGCGCCAGACCCGCTGTTGGTCCAGCGGCACCTCGACGGCGATGTCGACTGGTAGGAGGGAGCCGAAGTCGGTCGCCAGCATGGTGACGGTGTCGGTGGCCAGCCAGTGCTCCATGCCCCGGCGGGGCCGGATGCGCACGATCGAGCCGGGGGCCTGGTCCCGGTGGCGGGGGTGTTCGCTGAGGTCGTAACGACCGTCGTCGTGGCCGGTCCAGTGGACGGCCGGAGCGGTGGGGTCGGTGGCCGAGCAGGAGACCAACTCGATCTGGTCCGCGACCATGAAACCCGACAACAGGCCGATGCCGAATTGGCCCAGGAACTCGTCCCGGCCGACGCCGAGGTCGATGTCGCGTTTGGACGACCGCCCGACGGTGGCCAACAGCTCGCGGGCCTCGTCCGGGGTCAGGCCGATGCCGGTGTCGGCCACCTCCAGGCCGTCGCCGGCGAAGGGCTTGACCCGGATGGTGGCCGGCGCGTCGGGTTGGACGGCCTGACGCGCGGTGATGGCGTCGACGCCGTTCTGCAACAGCTCCCGTAGATAGACGTTGGGACCGGAGTAGAGATGGCGGGCCAACAGATCGACCACTCCGCGCAGATCGACCTGGAATGTCGCACCGACTTCTTCCATGTCCCGTCAACTCCTGTCCTGACCCCAGACATTATGCCCACTGGCCGACAGACGCCAGTCCAGCGCTTGAAAGTGTCCGATGGGCGATGGGATACGACCGGGGGCGGGCCTGGCGGCGTGGAACTGCGGTCAATCGACCAGCTGGTCCGGCGTCCCGGCCGCTAGCTCGGCCAGCCAGGCGGCGGGGGAGGCGTCTGACGGCATCCGCCAGTCGCCCCGCGGCGAGAGGGCCCCGCCGGCCGACACCTTGGGGCCGTTGGGCAGGGCCGAGCGTTTGAACTGGTGGGCGAAGAAACGGTTCAAGAAGACAGTCAACCAAGACTTGACTGTGGGCAGGTCGTAGGCCGGGCGGGGCCCGTCCCAACCGCTGGGCCAGGTTCCGGCGGCGGCGTCGCGCCAGGCCTGCCAGGCCAGGAAGGCGATCTGGGAGGGCCGGCGGCCGGCGCGCAGGAAGTGGAAGAGGAAGAAGTCGTGCAGGGCGTAGGGGCCGATGGCCGCCTCGGTGCTCTGGGGCGGTCCACCCGCCGCGGCCGGCACCAGCTCGGGCGTGATCTCCTGGGTCAGGACGGCGGCCAGGACGGCGTTGGTGGCGGCGTCGAAGAAACCCTCCTGGGCCACCCAGCGGATCAGATGCTGGATCAGGGTCTTGGGCACCCCGGTGTTGACGGCGTAATGCGACATCTGGTCGCCCACGCCGTAGGTGCACCAGCCCAGGGCCAGCTCGCTGAGGTCGCCGGTGCCCAACACCAGGGCGCCGCGCTGGTTGGCGGCCCGGAACAGGTAGTCGGTCCGCAACCCGGCCTGGACGTTCTCGAAGGTGACGTCGTAGACCGGTCGGCCGGAGCTGAAGGGGTGGCCCAGGTCGGCCAACATCCGTTCGGCGGCCGGGCGAATGTCGATGGTCTGGGCGCTGGCCCCGACCGCCTCCATCAGGGCCAGGGCCTGGGCCTTGGTCTGATCCGAGGTGGCGAAGCCGGGCAGGGTGAAGGCCAGGATGTCGGAGCGGGGCCGTTCCAACTGGTCCATGGCCCGGGCCGCCACGATCAGGGCCTGGGTCGAGTCGAGGCCGCCGGAGACGCCGATCACGACCTTGGGCTGGCCGATGGCGGTCAGCCGCTGGGCCAGGCCGGCGACTTGGATGTTGTAGGCCTCGTAGCAGTCCTCGGCCAAGCGGGCCGGGTCGTCCGGCACGAAGGGGAAGCGGCTGTTGGGGTGGAACAGGCCGCGGTCGGGGCCGAGCGGGCCGAAGGCGAACTCGACCCGGCGGAAGTCGGCGCCGCCGCTGGCCTGGCCCAGGCCGCGTCGATTGTCGTCGAAACTGCCTTGGCGCAGGCGCTCCTGGGCGATCCGGGCCAGGTCGAGGTCGGCCACGGTCAGGACCGGGCCGGTCGCGAAACGCTCGCCCTGGGCCACCGGCTGACCCAGCTCGAAGACCATGGTCTGGCCGTCCCAGGCCAGGTCGGTGCTGGACTCGCCGGCTCCGGCGGCGGTGTAGAGGTAGGCCGCCAGGCAGCGGCTGGAGGCCGAGCGGGCCAGCCGGCGGCGGTCGCGGGCCCGGCCCACGGTGATGGGGGAGCCAGACAGGTTGTTCAAGACGGTGGCTCCGGCCAGGGCGGCCCGGGCGCTGGGCGGGACTGGCACCCACATGTCCTCGCAGATCTCGACGTGGGCGGTGAAACCGGGCCGGTCGCTGGCCGTGAAGAGCAGGTCGGGGCCGATCGGGACGGTCTGGCCGGCCAGTTCGACGACGCCGTGGACGTCGTCGCCGGGGGCGAACCAGCGGCGCTCGTAGAACTCGCGGTAGCAGGGCAGGTAAGACTTCGGGGCCACGCCCAAAAGACGCCCCCGCGACAACACCACGGCGCAGTTGAGCAGACGGGAGCCCCAGACCAGGGGCGCTCCCACCACCAGGGTGGGGCTGAGCTGGCGGGAGGCCTCGACCAACTCGGCCAGGGCGGCGCGGACCGCCTCCAGCAAGGTGTCTTGGAGCAGCAGGTCGTCGATGGCGTAGCCGCTCAGACCCAGTTCGGGGAAGACCGCCCAGGCCACGGCCTGGTCTTGCAGGGTTCGGGCGGCCTGGATGACGGCGGCCACGTTGGCGGCCGGGTCGGCCACCCGGACGGGCGGGGCGCAGGCCGCCACCCGGACGAAACCGTGGCTGGAAGGCGAGGCGAAGTCCATGCCAAGAGTCTGGCACTCCCCCCAGTCGGAGGCCACTTGGGGCTGGCCCCGGCTCCCGGCTCCCGGGGCCTGGAACAGCGCCGGTGGTAGTGTCGTGGCATGAAACCGTCGCTGTGTCAGGGGCTGACCGGAGTCAGCACGATGGTCGTGGGCCCGGCCATGGTGGCCCCGTCCCTGGCCGACCAGTTCGCCGCCTTCGCCGACCTGCCCCTGGCCTTGTCCACCTCAGCCCTGGTCGGGTTCGTCGAGCAGGCCTGCTTGGAGTTGCTGGACGGCCACCTCGACCCGGGCCAGTTCAGCGTCAGCGTCGACGTCCAATTGACGCACACCATCGCCAGCCCCCTCGGCGCCAAACTGACGGCCGAACTGCAAGTCCTGTCGGTCGAGCCGCGCAGCGTCGTGGTGGCCGTCACGATCAGCGACGACGAAGCCGTGGTCAGCGTCGGCCAGCACCGCCGCGCCATCCTCAACCGGGAGCGCTTCGAGCAACGCCTGGCCGAGAAGGCCGAACGCCTGCGCCCCTGAGCGGGTCTAACCGTCCCCTCGCGTCGTCCGTTGTGCGGTGATGGTCGTCCTTCCCGTCATTCTGGGGGTGGGGTCGCTCGTCTTCCGTCGTCCTGCGGGGGGCGCTCGTCTCCCGTCGTTCGGTGGGGTCGCCCCTTCTCCGTCATTCTGCGCGTAGCGGTAGCGGAGTCGCAGAATCCATCGACGATGGCGTGGATCCTGCGACTGCGCGCAGGATGACCTGGGGTTGTCTGCTTTGGTCGTACGGCGTGGGGTGGGTCGTCGGGTCGTTCCGCCGGACATGACACGGCGGGTGTCGCCAGGCTCGTCAGCGCCAGTCGCGCACCGACTCTCCTGGCACCAGTTCGACCGGAAGCACCTCATGGACGGCTTCCCCGCCCGCGATCAGGGCGAGCAGAATGTCCACCCCACGCCGGGCCATCTGGTCTTGGGGCTGGCGCAGGGTCACCAGACTGGGGACGACGTAAGACGCCAGCTCCACTCCGTCGTGCCCGATGACCGACACGTCGCCCGGTGCCCGCAGGCCGAGATCGTGGAGCGCCCGCAAAGCTCCCAGAGCCATGATGTCGCTCATGGCGTAGATCGCGGTCAGCTCAGGGTGGGCGCTCAGCAGAGCCGTCGTCGCCTCGTGTCCGGAGGACATGGAGAAGCGGGTGGCTACCCAGCGGTCCTCCAAGCTCAGACCCTGATCGGACAATCCCCTCCGAGCGCCGTCGAGGCGGTTGGCCGAGATGGCGGACGTGACTGGATCGCCGCCCACGACACCGATGTCCCGGTGCCCGCGCGACACCAGGTAAGTGATCGCCTCAGCCCCCGAGGCCACGTCGTCAGTCGCCACGGACGACACCAGAGGGTGAGTGGAGGAGCGCACGACATTGGTCAGGAGCACGGTGGGAAGACTGACTCCGACTCGCTTGCCCGACCTCATCAGGTGTCCCGCGTCGACGCCGAGCAGGATCGTCCCCTGGGGCTTGAGCTCGGGGACCAGCCTCTCGGCGTGGGCCACCTCGTCGCCGTCCTCGTCGATGTAGCTCACCGCCGTGGAGAGCCCCGCCTCGGTGATGGCCGCCTGCACCGACTCGACCATGGAGGCGAACAGTAGATTGTGACGGCCCTTGACGACGACCAGGATGGTGGAGGTGTCGGCCTGTTTAAGAAAACGAGCATTCCGATTGGCCTCGAAGGCGTGGTGGTCGATGACGGCCTGGACCCGGACAGCCGTGGCCTGGGACACGTCAGGTTTTCCGGACAGAACCCGGGAGACGGTGCTCACGGAGACACCAGCCTCCCGGGCGATGTCACGAATGGTGATCATCGATCAGCCTTTGACCGCGCCGGCGGCCACGCCCTTGATGATGTGCTTCTGACCGCTCAGGTAGAAGACCACGATGGGCACGATGGCGAGCACCAACATGGCCATGAACCCGCCCATGTCCTTCTGTCCGTAAGAACCCGTCATGTACTGCTGAACCGCGATGGGGATGGTTTTGTATTCCGACCCTATGACGAGCACGGGTAGAAGGTAATCATTCCAGATCCACATGGCGTTGAGGATGGCGATGGTGACCGCTGTCGGCCGGAGGATGGGGAATATGACCGTGAAGAACACCTTCCACGGGTTCGCCCCGTCGATCATAGCCGCCTCCTCGATATCGATGGGAATCGAGCGGATGAAGCCCACGAAAATGAAGATGGATAATCCAGCGCCGAATCCCGCGTACAAGATTATGATGCCGAAAGGATTATCTAAATGGGTGGTGTTAGCCACTTTGGACATCGTGAACATGACCATCTGGAAGGGCACGATCATGGAGAACACGAACAGATAGTAGAGCACCGACGTGTACCAGGCTTTGACACGGGCGATGTACCACGCCGCCATTGACGTGAGCAAGACGATCAGAGCCACCGAGCAGGTGGTGATGAAGAGCGACCACCCCGCCGCGGCGAAGAAGCCGGTGCGCGACACGCCGGAGGTGTAGTTGTCTGCCGCCATGAAGGAGTCCGAGTCGGGCAAGGCGAAGGGAGACTGGGATATGAACAGGTTGCCCTTGAAGGAGTTCATGACGACCAACAGCAGCGGCACCAGCCACAGGATGGCCGCGAGCAGCAAGGCTATGAAGCCGATGACGTTGAACGTCTTCTGACGCGTGTTCACCCTTCGACCTCCTTGGACCGGGTGAGACGTAATTGCAGATAGGCGATGACGGCGACGAAGACGAAGAAGACCACGGCTTTCGCTTGCCCCACGCCTTGATGATTGCGGACGTTGTAAAAGGTCCGGAAGATGTTCAAGGCCAGGCCTTCGGTCTCATTCTGCGGCGCGCCATTGGTCAGCGCCAGGTTCTGGTCGAACAGTTTGAGGCAGTTCGACAAGGTGAGGAAGGTGCAGATCGTGATGGATGAGACCACCATCGGGATGGTGACGTGGAACAGTTTGGCCCAGAAGCCAGCCGCGTCGATGTCAGCCGCCTCCATGACCTCGCCAGGCACATTTTGCAACGCCGCGATGTAGATGATCATCATGTAACCGATCATCTGCCAGTTCACGACCACCACGAGTCCCCAGAAACCGTAAGCCGCTGAGTAAGTGATGTCCTGGGCGAATAATTTGCCCAGGATGGCGTTTATGAGTAGACGCCAGACGTACCCCAAGACGATGCCGCCGATGAGGTTGGGGACGAAGAAGATCGCCCGGAATATATTCGTGCCTTTGATGGCCCGAGTCAGCAGCAAGGCCAAGGCGAAGGCGCACACGTTGACCAGCACGACTGACACGACCGTGAATTGGACGGTGAACCACAGCGCGTGCAGGAAGTCGGAGTTCTCTGTGAACGCCGTGACGTAATTGGACACACCCACCCACCTGGCGTCGGTGACGGTGCGGAAAGAGGTGAAAGACAGGTAGATCCCCATGCCGAAGGGAACGATGAAGGCCAAGGTGAAGGCCAAGAACGTCGGCAATGCGAAAACAGGGAACCACTTTTTGATGTACGTGGAAACTCTCATGTGCAGCTCCTGATGGATGACGGGCGCGAGGCAGCCCCCGCGCCCGTCTCGACTCCTTCTATATCACCCGGCGGCCGCGGCTTGGGTCTTCCAAGTGGCGATCACGTCGGCTTCGAGCGCGTCCCAGTCCATCTTGCCCTGGGCGTAGCTCAGCAGATCGGCTCCGAACCCGTTCTTCCAATCTTGGGACGGGAAGACCTGGAAGGGGGACCACGGCACCGAGTTCACGCCATCTTCGCCCATCCACTTGATGACCTCCTGGGCCAGCGGGTCGCTCGGGCCCTCGCCAGCGGCGAAGGTGTCGAAAGGAGCGATGAAGCCGAGGTCGTTGGTCACGAAGGCTTTGCCGGTCTCAGATGAGAACAGCCAGTACAAGAAGTCGAGGGACGCCTTCTGGTCGGCCTCGGAGACTTGGGAGTTGATGGCGAAGTAGTTCTCCGTGCCGATGTTGATGCCCTGTGCGCTCTCGCCGGGCGCGCCGATGTACAGAGGCAGGAAGTGGACGTCTTCGGCTTTGACCACGTTGCCGGCCGAACCGGACACCCCTGCCCAGCCCCAGTTGCCGTTCTGGACCATGGCGGACTGCCCGGTGGCGAACTCCGACATCGATTCGTCCACGGTCTTGGAACCCAGTTGGCCCTTGTCCGTGGTGGAATTGTTTATGTACAGGTCGAAGAGCTGGCCCATCTGATCGCCGTACGAGAAGCGCACCTCGGCCGGGGTGCCCTGGGTCAGATCGACGTCGTCGTCTTCGAACTCGTAGTAGAAGGGCACGTCGGCCAGGTGGGTCTGCCAGCGCCAGTCCTCGCCCGGCTGGAGCGAGGTCGAGGAGAAGACGCCCTGGATCCCCAGGTCGGCCTTGTGCGCGGTCATGTCCTCGACCACCTGCCGGAGCAGATCGAAGGAAGTGATCTGTTCGGTGGACGAGATGGAGACTTTCTTGTCCGCCAGGGCGAAGTAGGCCTTCATGATGGCGTCGTTGTAGATGATGCCGTAGCCCTCGACCACGTAGGGGACGCCCCACACGCCGTCGTCGGTGGACACGGCCAGGGACTTGTCGGTGAGGTGGTTGTACAGGTCCGAGCCGCTCAGGTCGGCCGTGTAATCCCGCCAGTTGGCGTAGCCCACCGGGCCGTTGATCTGGAAGATGGTGGGGGGATTGGACTTGGCCACCTCAGAGGTCAGCGTCTGCTCGTACGTCCCGGAGGCGGCTGTGACGACCCTCACTTCGACGCCGGTCTCAGCCTTGTAAGCCTCCACGATTCTGCTGTAGACATCGGCCACTTCGGGCTTGAAATTCAAGAAATACACCGAACCGGCGCCATCTCCGGAGTTGGAGCCTCCGGCGCCACACCCGGCGGCGGTCAGGGCCAGTGCTGCGGTTATCGCCACACCGGCGAGCTTGGTCATATTTCTCATGATCCCTCTTTCCTGCTGGGGAGAGCACCGATGCCCTCCTGGACATATGAGAAATCCGAGACCGTTACCGGTAACGTTCTCGGTTAAGATGAAGCGTACACGTGCTGGCTGGTTTGGCCACTCCAGGGACCGGGCAGCTCGGAATCATTACCAAACCGTTATCCTCATGTTCGAGGTGTGAGGAAGGGATGTGGCCGTGGGCACTGAACGACTGTGGGCCGAACACATGGCGTCGGCCCGCTGGTTTCAGGCCAAGGGCTTGGCCATGGGGGCCATAGCCATCTCGAGCCTTCCCTGGTACGTCGAAGGGCCGGAGCTGTGGTTACGCTCCGAAGTGGCCCGCGTCGAGGTGGGGACGAGGCGGGAGGCGTATCACCTGCTGGTGGCCTACCGGCCGACGCGGCCGGGGGGATCCGGCGCCGCCCCGGAGAGCCAGCGGCAGCCGACCAGACGCGACTCCGCCCCACCGTCGCGGCCGGGGGGATCCGGCTCCGTCTCGGAGGGGCCCGCCGCCGCGAGCCCGCCGCACCCGGCCGCCCAAGACTCGGCCGTCATCGGCACGACCGTCTTGCCCGGTTTGGGGGAGGTGGAGGTCATCGACGTGCCGCGCTCCCCCGACGCGATGCGGGCCTTCCTACGAGCCGCCGCCGGTCTCCCCAGTCTGGCCTGGCACGACCGCCCGCCCGACCCACAGTCGGAGACCGCCGCCTTCCTGGGGGAGCAGTCCAACACGACCGTGGCCATCGGGGACACGGTCCTGCTCAAGGTGTACCGCAAGCTCACCAACGAACCGAGCCCGGAGCCGGGCATACTGCTCGACTTGGCCCACACCGGCATCGTGCCTCGTCTGGTCGGCACCTGGTCGAGCGGGGGGTGGGACCTGGGATATTTCTGCGAGCGCATCGAGCGGGCCACCGACGGGTGGACCTACGCCACCAGCAGTTGTTCCGAGGGGAAGCCCATAACTGACGAGATGCGCGCTCTCGGCGCCACCCTGGCCAGCCTCCACCGAGCCATGCGGACCGCCTACGGCGCCTGGAGCACGGATGGCACAAGCATCGGAGCGGTCATGCGGGCCCGCCTCGACCAGGCCGCCGCCGCCTTGCCGGCTCTGCGGCCGCTGCGCCAACGCCTGAACCAGGCCCTCGACCTGCCCCCGGAACAGGTGCCGATCCAACGTCTGCACGGGGACTTCCACCTGGGGCAGGCGCTCATATCGCCGCGGGGGTGGACCATCATCGACTTCGAGGGGGAGCCGCTGAAGCCGGCCCAGGAGAGGATCGCCCCCGACTCGGTGTGGCGGGACGTGGCCGGGCTGACCCGGTCCTTGGACTACGCGGCCCATGCGGCGCCGCCGACGCCGACCGGCGAAACGAATTCCGAATGGCTGAGACGGGCGCGCGCCGCTTTCCTGGACGGGTACACGGACCAGGGCCAAGTCCCAGCGCTGTTCAGCGCCTACGAGATCGACAAGGCCATCTACGAAGTGGAGTACGAGACGCGCAATCGTCCCAGTTGGGTGTCCATCCCGTTGACCGCTCTGCGGTCCTTCGGCGCCTCGGCGGACCGTGGCGCCTTCCCGGTCGGCTGAGCGGCCGCCCGTGACCCGGCGCCCCGGCCGTCACCGCCAGATCCTCCGCCTCGCCCGGCCTTGGGCAGACGGGGCCGGGTGCCGTCGAGCCAGGGGCTGAGGCCGCCCCCTCTGAGGCGGAACGAGTCAGTGACGGTGTGGATCCTGCGACTTCGCGCAGGATGACGTGGGTCAGGCGATCTGTTCGGCCAGGAGCTCCAGGATGTGGCGGTAGGGCTGGCCGGTGGCCCGGGTCAGGCCCAGTTCGCAGGTCCGGTTGCAGGAGGCGTGGGCCGAGGCGGCCAGGGCGGCCACTTCGGCCGCCTCCGGGGCGGTGGCGGCGGCGGTCAGCTCCGGGTGGAGCAGGCCGCGGTCGCCGGCGAAGGCGCAGCAGCCGGTGGCGACGGGCACGTTGACCTGTCGGGCCACGGCCTGGGCGACCTGGACCAGGGCCGGGTTGAGGCCGATCTCGGTCGAGGAGCAGGTCTGGTGCAAGGTGACGGAGTCGATCTGGTCGATCGGGCCCAGCGCCGGCAGCACCCGGTCGGCCACGAATTGGACGGCGTCGACGATCTCGGCTTTCAGACCGGCCTCCTCTCGTATCATCCGGATCAGACCCTCGGTGCAGCTGGAGGCGTCGCAGACGATGGGCAGGGCCCAGTCCGAGCTGGCCTGGGCCAGGGTCTGGAGCACCCGCTCGGCCATGGCCCGTTGGCCCTTGGCGATGCCTTTGGAAGTCCAAGGCGTGCCGCAGCACAGCCCGTCGACCCCTTCCGGCACGATCAGGCTGAGGCCGGCCCGGGCGCACAGGCGCTCGAAACTGACCTGGACGCCGGGCCCGGCGGCCGGGCCGAACATGGTGTTGACGCAGGCCGGCAAGTAGACCGCCACCGGCTCGGACTCCGGCCGGGGCCGGGCCCGGCGCTGGCCGCCGGCCGGCAGCTCCCGGCTCCACAACGGCACCACGTCGTGGCCCAGGACCGAGCGGACGCCCTGGTCCAGGCCGATCAAGCCGCCGGCCAGGGGGCCGGGCAGCCGCGAGGTGAGGTCGAGCAGGCCGCTGAACAGCCCGGTGGTGGCGCCCCAGTGTTTGGCCGCCGTGCTCCAGGCCAGGCCGGCGTAGCCCGGCACGGTGCGGCGGCGGAACTTCTTGACCAACAGGCCGGTGTTGATCTTGACCGGGCAGGCCAAGCCGCACAGCCCGTCCACGGCGCAGGTCTGGATGCCGTCGTAGACGTAGTCCTGTTGCAGCTCCTCGGCCGTGGCCAGGTCGCCCCGCCGGCGGGCGTCGTGCATCTCGCGGTAGACGGCGATACGTTGGCGCGGGGTCAGAGTCAGATCGCGCGAGGGGCAGATCGGTTCGCAATAGCCGCACTCGACACAACGATCAATGTCGGAGTCGACCTGGCTGGCGATCTTGAAATGACGCAGATGGGCCTCAGGGTCGGAGTTGATCAGCACGCCCGGATTCATCACCCCGGCCGGGTCGAACAGGTTCTTGAGCTCGACCATGACCTGGTAGAGCTGGTCGCCGAACTGGCGACGGACGTACGGGGCCATGACCCGGCCGGTGCCGTGTTCGGCCTTGAGCGAGCCGGACCGGCCCAAGATGACCTCGACCATGTCCTCGGTGAAGGCGGCGTAACGGGCCATGGCCTCGTCCGACTCGTAACGGTCCGTCAACATGAAGTGGATGTTGCCGTCTTTGGCGTGGCCGAAGATGACGGCGTCCTGATAGCCGTAACGCTCGAACAAGCCGGCCAAGTCGACGCAGGTGTCGGCCAGGGAGGCCACCGGCACGGCGGTGTCCTCCAGCAGGGCGGTGGTGCCGGGCGGACGGGCCGAGGCGACCGAGGTGTACAGGCCCTTACGGAAGCTCCACAGCTGGCCCCGGATGTGAGGGTCGGAAGTCAGCTCGACCGGGTCGCTCAGCGGCAGGTCGGCCAAGGTCGGCCGGGCCCGCTCGGTCAGCTGGGCCAACTCTTCGGCCGCGACGGCCTGGAACTCCAGCAGCAGGGCGGCCTGGGCCGCGATCTCGATGCGCCGGATCGACTCCGGACAGTCGGCGAAGGACTGGCCGACCCGCAGCGAGGTGGTGTCCATCAGCTCCAAGGTCGAGGCGCCGGCGGCGACCAGGGCGGGCAGGGCCCGGTTGGCGTCGTAGAGGTCTTTGAAGACCAACAGGGCGGAGCTGGCCCGCTGCCGGATCGGCACGGTCCGGAAGGTGACCGAGGCCACGAAGCCGAGGGTGCCTTCGGAGCCGACCATCAGGTGGGTCAGAATGTCGACCGGTCGCTCGAAGTCGACCAGGGAGTTGAGCCCGTAGCCCATGGTGTTCTTCATCGAGTATTGCTGGGTGATCTTGTCGACCCAGCTCGGATGGTCCAAGATCCGTCGGCGCAGCGTCAGCAGGCCGGCGTGGAGGTCGGGTTCGAGGGCGCGCAGCTGGGCGTCGGCGTCCGGTTGAGCGGTGTCCAAGACCGTGCCGGAGGGCAGCACGACCACCATCGACTCGATGGTGCGGTAGCTGTTCTCGACCGTGCCGCAGGCCATGCCGGAGGAGTTGTCGGCCACCACCCCGCCGATGGTGCAGGCGGTCTCACTGGCCGGGTCGGGGCCCAGCTTGCGGCCGTAGGGGGCCAGATGGGCGTTGACCCGGGCCACCGTCAGACCGGGTTCGACCTTGACCCGCAGCCCCTGGTCGAGCACTTCGAGGCCGGTGAAACGGCGCCTGGTGTCGACCATGACTTGGTCGCCGCCGGCTTGGCCGGACAGCGAGGTGCCGCCGGAGCGGAAGGTGACGCCGAAACCGGAGGCGCTGGCCTGGCGCAGCAGACTGGCCACTTGGGCGGCGTCGTCGGGGATGACGACGGCTTGGGGCAGGAGCAGGAAGTGGGAGGCGTCGTGGGCTTTGGCCCTGAGCTCGATGACCGAGGTACGGACCTGGGCGGGGTCGGCCAGACAGCCGGCCAAGGTGGGGACCAATTCTTCGTGGCGCATTTTGACACCTTTCAAGTCCGGGTCTCGACTCCGAGCGACGATGGAGTCGGGTCCGTTCAGGTCCGGTCGTGGCCAGGGCCGCGCCGCGCAAGATCCTGTCGCGGCTCGACAGCCCAGCCACCGGCTCCCGCCATTGACCGCACGAGGTCCCGGCGGCGGGTGGCCGGTCCGGACGGCTGGATGCCCAGCCTAGGCCCAGAAAGCCGATCCCGGTAGAGGCGGGCCGCCGGGGCTCGGACGGACTCCCGTCCCTCCGACGATTTCAAGACATGTTCACTGAATGGGTTGAAGTGGCGATTGAATTCAGAAGGCGGATCGAGCGGGCGGGGACGGTGCGATCGGGCGTCGTGGGGGCGGACTCCGCGGGCGGGAGCGCGACTAGCCCAGGGGCTGCTCGACCACGCGGACGGCGCCGGCCGGGGCCACGATGACCGGGCCGCGGTCGCCGGTCAGCAGGTCGACTCCGTTGAAGCGCAGGCCGACGTCCTCGGTGGAATGGTTGATGACGAAGGTGTATTGCGCGGTGGGGCCGCGTCGGATCACGATCTCGACGTCGGCCGGGGCGTCGATGCGCGGCACCTGGGCCTGCTCGGCCACCCGGTCGACCAGCTCGCCCAAGCCGGCCGAGTCGAGTTGGGTGGAGACGTACCAAGCCAGGCCGCGGCCCCGTTCGGCCCGGGTGACGGCTGGGTACGAGGCCGAGGGGCCGTCCAAGTAGCGGGCCAGCACGGTGGCGTCGACGGCTTGGACCGGCTCGGTCCAGATCGTGCCGACCGCGCCGTCGGACAATTGGACCCGTTCACCGTCCAGCAGGGGCCGGAACTCCTCCACCCGGACGCCCAGCAGGTCGCGCAGGGCGCCGGGGTAGCCGCCCAGGTGGACCCGCTGGCTGGCGTCGGCCACCCCGGAGAAGAAGGTCACGACCAGGTGCCCGCCGGCTTCGACGTAGTCGCGCAGGCGCTCGGCCTGGACCAGGTCCATCAAGCTCCAGTGGGGCACGATGAGCAGGCGGTAGCGGTCGAAGGCGGCGCTGGAGGGGATGACGTCGCAGGTCAGATGGGCGTCCCACAAGGCCTCGTACCAGGCCCGCAGGCCGGCTTCGAAGTCGAGCCGGTGGCTGGGCAGACAGTCCAACCGGCTGGCCGCCCAGGAGGGCTGGTCCACCACCAGGCCGATCGGGGCCACCGTCTGGGAGCCGACCAGCGGGGCCAGCCGAGCCAGATCGGCCCCCAAGGCCTGGACTTGGCGGAAGAGTTCGGAGTCGGGCCCGGCGTGGGGCACCATGGCCGAATGGTGGCGTTCGGCCCCGGCCTGGCTGGCCCGCCACTGGAAGAAGAGGACCGAGTCGGCGCCCCGGGCCAGGTGGACCAGGCTGTCGCGTCTCAGCTCGCCGGGGCCCTTGGCCCGGTTGATCGGTTGCCAGTTGACGGCCGAGGTGGAGTGTTCCACCAACAGCCAGGGCTGGCCGGCGGCCAGGCCGCGGCTGGCGTCGGCGGCCAGGGCCAGGCCGACGTGGCGGCGGGGGTCGGCCGAGTCGGTGTAATGGTCGTTGGCGACGACGTCGACCAGGTCGACCCAGCGGGCGTAGTCGAGGTCGCCCCAGGCGCTAGGCAACATCAGATTGGTCATGACTGGCATCTCAGGGGTGAGCCGGCGCAGCAGGCCGGCTTCGGCCGCCAGTTGCCCGCGCAGCTCGTCCGAACTAAAACGCATATAGTCGAGCTGGTGGGTCGGATTGCCGAAGCTGGAAGTCGCCCGAGGCGGCAGGATCTCCTCCCAGGCGCCGTAACGCTGGCTCCAGAAGTCCGTCCCCCAGGCCCAATTGAGATTGTCCAGGGTGCCGTAGCGGAGTTTGAGCCAGGCCCGGAAACTGGTGGCGGACTGGTCGCAGTAGCAGACGGCGTTATGGCAGCCCAGTTCATTGGAGACGTGCCACAGGGCCAAGCCCGGGTGGTCGCCGTAGCGGGCGGCCAGGCGTTCGACCAGTTCCAAGGAGGCCCGCCGGTAAGCCGGCGAGGAGGGGCACCAGACCTGGCGCGAGCCGTGGGTCAGACGCACGCCTTGGGCCGTGACCAGGGCGGAGTGGGGGTGGCGGGTGGTGAACCAGGGCGGCGTCGAGGCGGTGGCGGTGGCCAAGTCGACCGCGATCCGGTGCTCGGCCAGCAGGTCCAACACCCGGTCCAACCAGCCGAAGTCCCAGCTGTCCGGGGTCGGCTGCAGCTTGGCCCAGGCGAAAACCCCGACCGTCACCAGATTGACCCCGGCCTGGGCCATCAAGGCCATGTCATCGGCCCAGACCTCCTCCGGCCACTGCTCGGGGTAGTAGTCGGCCCCGTAGGCCACCGGCGTCAGATCGCCGAACCAAGCCGGCCAACGGATCGGACCAGGCATGAGCACCCCTCCTGAGGCTGAGATCGGATGACGGCCCGGTCGCCAGCGGCGGTCGGAGCTTGAACCATCATGCCCGGGGCGAGCCGGATACGGGAGCAGCCCGGCCCGGCGCGGCGACTGGTGGGGGATTGGGACCGGTCGCCGGCCGTGTCCAGGTGAGGCGGAATTCCGCGCTGGGCGGTCGAAGGAGACTGGGTTGGGTGGCGGAGCCGCCCTCCCGCTGATAGATGACCTCCTGGTCTCCCGCAGTACGGTTGGATGGTGCCTGGGGATGGCTCAAGAGGCTTGAGGCGGGTTATCCTCAGTCCTCCGGCGGGCAGGCCCCGATGGCTTCCAAGAAAAGGTACATGCCGGATCCAGGGTTGTCGTGGGGGAAACGAGTGCCGCTGCTCTGGTGGATGGCGTGGAGTCGCTTGGCGTAGGCGATGGCCTGTTTTCGCCTCATAGGCTCCATGTAAACGCTGCCGTCCAACCGCTTACCGCGGCGACCATCCAGCGCTTCGCTCGCAGCGACGGCCTCGGCGGTGGTTAAGCCGGCCGTCTGGTCTTGATGATGGAGGATCAGCCACAGTTCGAAGCAGGGGTTCGAGACTGCGACATGGACGCCCTCTCGTTGGGCGGCGGTCCGCATGGCCTCCGCCAGATGGGGATGGTTTTGCGGCCACTCGACATCGAACAGGCACCAGCACTGATTCACCTCGGGATCGCGGGCGCGTTTGACGGCACGTTGGACCAGCGTCAGCGGCACGCCTGGCTGAGGAACGATCTCAATCTGCAGCGAGGTATTCCACCTCACTTCAGGAAGACGTCTGAGGGCAGCGACATAATCCGGCTCTGATCTCTTCCCTTCACAGAACACGACTATCGTCGTTAGCTCGGGTAGGGTTCCCGTTTCCCGTTTGAGTGGCTTGCCGCCGCGCCGCTTCGCCACGGTCACCCCACCAGGTTCAAAGCGCGGAGCAGCTCGTACTGGTTGATCTGGGGTAGGGCGCCGAAGCGGCCGTGCAGGTAGGCGTTCTCCAGGTTCTGCGACTTGCGCACCCGCTCGCCTGCGAACTTAGCCAGGGAGCCCAGTCGGGTCGAACCGTCGGGGCGCTTTTCCGTCAACCAGATCTCGTCTCGATTGAGGTGGTTGAGCAGGCTGGTGTCATGAGAGGTGAAGACCAACTGGGCTCCTTTGGGATTGGTGACCGGGCTGTGGAAGAGACGGATCAACTCGGTCGACAAGACTGGATGTAAGCTGGCGTCGAGTTCGTCGAGGAGCACGAGTGTGCCGTCGTTCAGAGCCTGGAGCACTGGCCCGACCAGCTTGAACCAAGTTTTTGTTCCATCCGACTCGTCGAGGAAATCTAACGGCGTCGGTCCGGTAGAGGAGTCGTGCAGGAGCACGGCGAGGCGTTCGGTGCGCGTTTCTCCTGTAAAGTTGAACTCCTTCTCCTCAATGGTCACCCCTGCGATGCCGAAGTCCGCCAAACGTAATAGTGCCAAGGCTTGGTTTTGTTTCGGATCAGCGGTCGCTTCGACGTGGGAAAGGTCGTGTGGTCCTCCGTCGGATGATCCATCAAACCAATCGATGGTTGAACGAGAGACCAGGTCGAATCCTTTGACGCGCGGTATTCTGCTTGCTCCGCCTGTGTATATCGCAGTCCCGATTGTTTGTATGCTCTCGACTTCGTCGGAGAAGTCGCTCACCAGCGGCACTTCGAACTTACGGGCCGCGGACAGCACCAGAGTCCGATCATTGATCAGCTTACGCACGCCTGACAATGCTCCTAATCCACGTTGAATCCGCAGGCCCTCTTTGTCCCTTTCAAAGATTCGGCGGCGCTTCTTCTCCGGGTAATGGAATAACCCTTCGTATAGCACTCGCTTGTGATCAAGGTCGAGCAGGTAGTCGAATCTGATCCCGTCGATGGACATCTCTAAGTTAAAGCTAGTGGGATTCTCCGATGTGCCGCCGAAAGCGAAGGGCTCCACAGAGATACTGCGCTCCCATGCTCTGAGGGAGAAAGTCACGGCGTTCCTGAGCCAAGCCAGGGCGTCGAGCAGGTTAGATTTGCCGGAGGCGTTGGGTCCGTAGATGGCGGCCACGGGCAGCAGGCTGACTCCCAAGTGAGCCTCGGCCCGGGCTTCGGCTCGGTCGACGTCGACCGCGACCATCGACAACTCGACGGGCTCCTTGATCGAACGATGGTTGGAGACTTCGAACCGGATCAGCATACGGTCATGTTACGCCATGAAGACGTTGACAGACTAGTGATTTTGTAAATATTCGACGAAAATAGCCACGTGTCAGCATCTCTGGTGCAAGAAGGACCTTGAAGTGTTAGCTGCTCCATTGACTGTCGGCGTCGAGTGACCCGTCCGGCTCAGCCCCAGGCGGCCAGAAGGTCGGCGGCGCCGTAGGCCAGGTCGGCTCCGGCCGGGGCGGCGCCGGTGGGGCTGACGGCGGCCAGTCGGGCCGTGGCGGCTCTCGGGACTAATTCCCGTTGGCGGCGGAGCTGGTCCATATCCCGGTCGCTGACGCGCCCGGACGGACCCCACTTGATGGCGCCGACCACGGCGCTGCGGTCGGGGGTGGAGGCCACCAAGTCAACCTCGGTCCGACCGTCGCGGGTCCACCAAGGCTGGACGGTCTCGACCCCGGCCAAGGCGGGGTCGTCGGCCGCCAAGCGGGTCAGGGCTTGGCGGACGACGGGTTCCATGACGTGTCCGCGCCAAACCGGCCAGTCGCGGCCGAAGAAGGCCTGGGCCAGGTCGGCCCGGCCGCGGGAGATGTGTTCGACGTGGCGTTCGACGTAGCGGAACCAGAACCGGAGATAGGGGTCGGTGATCCGGTGGCGGCGGAGCTTCGAGGTGGGCGGGGCCCAGGCTGGTTGCTCTAACTCGATCAGTCCCTTGGCCTCGGTCAGGGTCTTGAGGCTACGGACGAGGGCGGCTTGGGCGCGTGTCCTCTCGGCCGGATCCGCGATGGCGGACAGGACGTCGTTGAAGCCGGGCCTAGCGGTGTCGGAGGCTCCGATGGCGGCCAACACGTTGTAGGCGGCGCCGGGGTCGGGGAACTCGGCGGCCAAGCTGAGCCGGGCGGTCGCCACCAGGGGGCCGTAAGGGTCGGCCAGGTTGGCTAGCACATGATCTTCGACCGGGCGGCCGCTCGCCGCCAAGTCGGCCACCAAGCGGGGATAGCCCCCGGTCACGAGGTAGGCGTCGAAGGCCGCCACCGGGTCCCGGTCGGGCAACGCTTGGGCGACTTCGGACGGGTCGAGGGCGGGCACGGCCAGGTGGCGGACGCGGCCGAAGAGCGCCCGGTCGGCTTGGACCAGCCGGTCCATCATCGCCATGTCAGAACCGATCAGGATCAGTAGAACGGGCAGCTTCTCGAGGGTCCGATCCCACTGAGCTTGGAGCTCCCCCTCCAGCGATGGGTCGGCCCGGACCAGCCAAGGGAACTCATCCAAGACCGCCACGACCGGCCCGGAGCGGGCGGTCAAGGCCAGCCGGCCCAGCCAGTCCCGCCAGGAGGTGGCGGGAGTTTGGGCCATGACTTCCGCGTCCGGAAGAAGGTTCTGGGACTCGACCAGCGCTCGAGTCGCCTGGTCCAGTTGTTGACGGGTGGTGGCGTTGTATAACCCGGTGACGAAGACGTACGGTGTGTCGCTTAGCTCGACGAAGCGCTCCACGACGGTCGACTTGCCCACCTGCCGGCGGCCGCGTAAGCCCAGCAGTCGTCCCCGACCGGATGCCGCCACCGCGTCCTTGTGCTCCGTCAGCGTGGCGAGCAGGGCGCGACGCCCGAAGAAGGCGCTCGTATTATCAGACATATGACATATCATACATACGACGTATCATACGTCTAATATCTGTTAAGTGTTGAGGGCGGCGCCGACGGCGCGACGACAGGCTCTCAGCGGGCGGGGTCGACCAGTCGGTCGGGGATGAGCCAGGCCACGTCACGGTGCGGGGCGGCGGCGCCTTGGTCGAAGGGGCCAACTTGGCCTTTCGTTGGCGGGCCAGCTGGGCCAGCCCGGCGCCGATGTGACGAGCGGTTTCAGATGGTCTACCTACGGGGGTGTGACAGTGCGTCTATGGGGAGTCGGGCGGTCAAATTCGGGGTGGGCCTCGGGCAGTCTGACGGTTTACGCCCAGTCGGTGGGATCCGAGATGGGGGCCATGCAGGCGTACGGCTTCTCCGAGCCGTCTGGGCGTAACAACATCGCGGGGATCGGCGGCGTGGGGGCGGTCGTGATCAATGGTGGGGTGGTGAGCGCGACCGGTGGCAACTCCAACGCGGGGATCGGCGGCGTCGGTGCGGACGCTCGGAACATGAGGGTCACGATCAATGGCGGCAGGGTGGACGCTGAAGGTGGTTTTGAGGGGGTTGGGATCGGTGGTGGTGTCATCACGATCAACGGTGGCATCGTCACCGTCAGAGGTCAGGTGGGGATCGGTTCCATGCCTGGTGGCGTTGATAGGAGCGACATCACCATCGACTTCGGTGTGGTTGGTGTGGGTGGCTTTGGGTTTGATCGGCTCTGGCGGGCTGGTGCTGGCCCGGGCGCGACGGTTCCGTGGCTGCCGAGCCGTGTGAGACAGCTAGGGGTCTCCAGACCCTGGATTAGCATATTGGGTCGCTCGTGCGTCTAATATTGACGCATGGAAATGACGACGGTCGAGATCGCGGCGCGGCTGGGGATCTCGCAGCGTCAAGTGCAGCGGATGGTCGCGTCCGGACGGATCATGCGCAGCCGCACAGTGGGGCGAGCGTTCATGGTCGACGCTTCTCAAGTGACCGATTCCCGTCTGGCTCGGCGTGCGCCGGGCCGGCCTTGGGCGGTCGAGACGGCCTGGGCGGCGTTGTGGAGTCTGTCCGGGCTGGAAGCCAGCTGGCTTGACGCCCAAGGGCGCCGACGGCTGGCCCGACGGCTGGCCGAGTCCCCCGTCGACGCTCTGATGTGGTCTTGTCGGCAGCGCGCAGAGGTGTTTCGGTGCCGGGCCAGCGACTCGTTTTTGGACGGGCTGCGGCGGCGGGTCAGGCTGACCGGTGGTGACGCGATCGGTCCGGAAGGCGGTCTGATGGCGGCCACGAACGCAGTAGAGGGATATTGCACATCCACAGAGCGGGCGGAGTTGGTGTCCGAGTTCTTCCTGATCGGCGACCCCAAAGGGAATGTGACTCTAAGGGTCACTGATTTCGCTCCGGTCGTCGCTTGGACGGGCGCGATGCCAGCGGCCGTGGTCGGAGTCGACCTGGCTGAGTCGTCTGATCCCAGGCAGCGCTCCCTGGGGCGCGACCGGTTGGAGGAGATGCTGGCGTGACTGTTCCCGTGCTGTCTCCACCGGCCGGGGGTTGGGCGCCGCCTTGGCCTGTTCTGTTCGAGGTCGCCCAGGCCACCCCGGTGGGTTCCTGGGTATTAGTAGGTGGCTTGATGGTGCAAGTCCACGCCCTGCTGGCGGGACTGGAGCCGCCGCGTGTGACCACTGACGTGGACATGCTTATCGACACAGTCGTGCGAAGGGGATCAGCTCAGGCGGTGGTCGCGTCGCTGCGGAACATCGGATTCAAAGCTGAAGAGCCAGGTTGGCCCGGAGCTCCGTTCCATCGGACCCGCCGAGGCCATGACGTGGTCGATGTGCTCGTTGCCGACCATCTGCCCGGACACGCGATCCCTCGTGTGACACGTCGCCCGGTGATGTCCATAGACGGTGGCGCCCAGGCGCTAGCTCGAACAATGTCAGTCGGGTATAGAACCAATCATGGAGTGGGAGCTTTGACTACGACTGATCTGCTCGGCGGCCTGGTGTTGAAAGCGGCTGCCGCCGTAGCTGACACCAGAGACAGTGGCCGACACCTGGGGGACGCCGCCCTGTTGGCGGCTCTCGTCACCGACCATGCCAACGACCGTGGGCGCATGCGCGGCTCCGACCGAAAGCGTCTGCTCAGTCTGACGAAGGCATTGGCGGATCCATATCACCCGGCCTGGGTGGCGTTGCCCGACGCCCTCGGGCGAGCGGGGCATGACACCCTTCGCATCCTCACCGCCTGACGCTCGACGCCGCCGAGTTGGACCGACAGGGACAGCTAGGGGGCGTTGAGGACGGACCATCTTTGATGGTGTACCTCCGGGGGTATGGTTGTTGCGTTTGTGGGCAATCGGACGGTCAAGTTCGGTCTGGCTACGGTTTAGCGGTGGTGGCCGCTTTCTGTCCAGTGGTGGGTTCGGCGGCGGCGAGGGCGGTGGCGCCGGGACGATCAGGATCAACGGCGGCGACATCGCTGTGACGAGTCAGGTCGGGTTCTACGGTCAGTCCGGCCGTCCCAGCGACATCGTCATCACTGGTGGCCACTTGAGCATGAGAGCCACACATGGGGTGATAAATATTGGCGATGGCTCCATCGTGTTCGACGTGCCGGGGGCATGGGCGGTGACGGTTCACTCCCTGGCGGGGACCTCCTCGTGGGTGTCCCCGCCGGTCTGGTCTTGACCGAGTTGGGGGCGCGTCCGCTTGGGTGGGAGTTGTGACGCCATGGGCGCCGGCAGGATCTGGGCAGGGGACGTCGGCGCGCCTAGACTACGTCCGTGGTGATCGACCGCATCTCTATCGACCCGTCGCGGATGGCTGGGGCTCCGACCGTGCGTGACACGCGGGTGACGGTGACGGCGGTGTTGGGGCAGCTCGCCGCGGGTCGCTCGGTCGAGCAGGTGCTCGAGGACTATCCGTATCTCGAGCGTGACGACATTCTCGCTGTGTTGGCGTTCGCCGCTGACAGCGTGCAGCGCGAGCTTCCGTTCGTAGCGGCATGAGGTATCTGGTCGACGCGAATCTGTCGCCGACTGTCTCAGCCGCTCTCAACGCAGCCGGTTTCGGTGCCGTCCATGTGCGCGACGTCGGGCTGGTCAGCGCATCAGACGGCGACATTTCGGCCTTCGCGGCAGAGACCGGCGCGGTAGTCATCTCCGCAGACAGCGACTTCGCCACCTTGCTCGCGATAAATAGCCCTTGGCCTCTTGGATGTTGGCTTGGATAGTCACCAGACCAAACTAGTGGACCAGACCAGGGAGAGAGGCGGCACTCCACATCACCGAGGGGCCTGGCCAACAGCGCGTCGACGAACACGGCCAGGCCCTGGCGGATGTCGGGGACGGTGACGGACTCAGCGGACAGCAGTTCGACGATTCCCGCCAGTGCCTGGCGTCGGCTGGACGGAACCTGATCGTCGACCGGCAGGCTGGCTGACTGTCATCTGGCCGGTGTCGGTGGTCGGTTCTAGTCCGTGATTTGGGCCACTTCGGTGTATCTGTAGTAGGGAGACAGCACTAGCGGTTTGTCTGTGCCACCGGCGTGGTAATAGGTGTAGTCCCCGGGCGGAACGCGCGGTTCAGTGTTCGTCTTGTATTTGTAGGCTTTCATGGTCAGGGCGGCGGCGTCGCTCAGGATGGCGGCCCAATTGCCTGAGGCTATGACGTTTCCGCCGGCGATGGTGGTCTCGCCGCCGAAGGCGTGGAAGCCGGCGCCGATTCCGGTGCCGCCACTGGTGCTTCTGGCTGTGACGGTGCCGCCGGTGATGGTGGTGGTTCCGCCGGGGCCTTTGGAGCCTCCGCCGATGCCGGCGGCTTCTTTGCCGCCGGTGGCTGTGACGGTTCCACCGCTGATTGTGACTTTCGCACCGATGCCTTGTCCGTCTTCGTAGGCCACTCCGCCGCCGATTCCAGCTCCGAAGTCGCCGCCGGCGGCGGTGATGGTCCCTCCGGTGATGACGAGCGTGCCGCCGTTTGCGCCGAACTGGCCGCCGCCGATGCCGGCGGCTTGGTGACCGCCGGTGGCGTTCACTGTTCCGCCGGTGATGGTGACATTCCCGCCGGAGTTTTGTCGACCGGCCCCGATCCCGGCTCCGTTGTAGTCGCCGGTGGTGTTGATCGTGCCGCCGTTGATCACGATCGTTCCGCCGTCGCCGAGATGACCGCCGCCGATGCCGGAAGCCAGTGTGCCGCCGGTGGCGGTGACAATTCCATTGTTGATCGTGATCTCTCCGCCGCTACCGCTGTAGACGCCGCCGATGCCGGCTCCGAAATGACCTCCAACGACGGTCACTTTTCCGCCGTTGATCGTGATCTTCCCACTCTGGTTGCCGCCCCCGTCTTCGTTGATGATGCCGCCGATCCCGGCGGCCCAGCGGTCCTTGTCTCCATGGCCCATGTCTCCGTTCGCTTCCAGGGTTCCCATCACGAGGCCGGTGGATTGGGCGTAGATGGTCAGACTGTCGGACGCGGCGCCGTAGTGGGCGATCACGGTGATGCCTTGCTGGGCGAGTAGGCGGGCGTAGTCGCTCAGGATCAGGTGGACGTTGCCTTTGACTTTGATTCGGTTGGGGATTGTGAATACGCCAATGGCTACGTACCATCCGCCCTGGCTTTCGTCTAACAGGGTGCTTGAGCCGTTCAATACGGTGACGTTCTTAGCGGTTTGTGGTTTGCCGTGTTCATCGAGGTAAGGGACGTTGGTCGATTGGGTGGGTGTGCTCTCGGTCATGGGGCTCCCT
Source organism: Propionibacteriaceae bacterium (assembly GCA_031267645.1). Classification (GTDB taxonomy): domain Bacteria; phylum Actinomycetota; class Actinomycetes; order Propionibacteriales; family Propionibacteriaceae; genus WQYJ01. The sequence continues at coordinate 84,636 of JAIRYW010000030.1, read as the reverse complement.
CGGTCCTGGTGGAAGGTCTTCATCGAAGCGGACACTGCGCGCGGATCGGCCAGGGGCCGGCTGTTCCGCGTGCCGATGTTTCGGGCATGGCCAACAAATTACACCCGCTCGGATAGTCGTCTCAGGCCGGGTCGGCGTCGAGCGGAGGGACGGCTACGGCGGGCCGGGCCGGAGCAGATTGTTGATTGCGATTGGGTGTCAGGGTTTGGTAGCGGGGCGCTGACAGTTCGGTCGTGGTCAATGGCGGGGTTGTGACGGCGACCGGCGGTGGGGCTAGCCCGGGGATCGGTGGCCACTCATGGCTTCCGGTGGCTCGGTCGTGATCGGGGGCGGCACAGTGGTCGCGTCAAGTGCGACAGCGGTCCGTGGTGCTTCCGTCGTTGTGGAGATGGCGGCGTATGAGTACAAGACGAATGTGGGGTCGTCTGCTCCGGCGGGGAATTACGTGTAGTACGGCCCGGGGGAGCCGGATCATCCGTTCGTGCCGTCTTCGGATTACGGATATGTCGAGTTGGTCTGGGTCGAGGTTCCGTCGGGTGGTTCGTTCCTTTTGACGCTGGAGGCTGGGTCGGGTGGCGATGTGCCTGAGCCGCATCGGTCTCGGACGGTCGAGGTCGGCGCTGTGGTCGAGGTGGTGGCTGTGCCGGGCGATGGTTTCGATTTCGCGGGTTGGAAGTCTTCCAGCGGGGGCGGGTTGGCTGATCCGTCCAGTGCGACGACCACTTTCACCATGCCGGCGGCGGAGGTGGTTTTGACGGCCGATTTCACGCCGTCTTCGGCGACGGTGGTTTTCTCGGTGACGGCTTCGTTCGGGGTTTGGGCCGGTTCGGGTGATGCGGTGGCGGTGGTGGAGGCGGATAGTGCTTCGTTCACCGGTTTGGCTTTGGACGGCCAGATGGTGCCTGGGGATTCATATGCGGTGTCGTCTGGCACCCGGATAGTGCTGGGGGAGAAGTTTTGGCTGGTTTGCCGGACGGGTCCTATGCGTTCACGGCCGATTTCGTGGGCGGGGTGAGCGGTCCGATCGAGTTGGTGGTCGCTCGGACGCCTTCGGCGGGTGGTTTGCCGGCGGCTGGTTCCACCGCGCCTGGTTGGTTGGTGTGGTTGGGTTTGGTCGGTTCGGGTTGGTTGGTGTTGGGGATAGCGCGTTCTCGATCTGTGGTCGGTCGTCGGGGGGTGGTCTGACGGGGTCCCGTTTTAGATCTGCCTGCGGCTGCCATGATCGGGACGTACGGCGATGGGACGTACGGCGATGGTGAGCAGGCAGGACGAGGTCTCGCGGCAACATCGAGACGAAGGCTTCAGCGGACGCTGGTCATCGCGGATCCCAAGTCGCCCACGAGGCGTTCCAGCAGCGGCGATAGTTCGGCTGGGTGGGGTTCAGGGGCGTCCTGGTCCTCGGAAGTCCCAGCCGGCGTCGCGCCAGCGGGCGGCGGGCAGAGCGGAGCGTCCGTCGATCATGACCCGGCGGGCCACCAGTGGGGTGACGCTGTCGGGGTCGAGGTCGATGAACTCACGCCATTCAGTCAAGACGATCAGCGCCTGGGCTCCTTCGGCGGCTTCGGACAGTGATTGGGCCACGGTCAGTTCGGGGGTCAGTCGGGAAACGATGGATCCGGCGGCTGGGTCGTAGACGTGGACGTCGGCTCCCAGAGCAGCTAGGCGGCGGGCCACGTCCAGGGCGGGTGAGTCTCTGGTGTCGTCGCTGTCGGGTTTGAAGGCGGCGCCCAACACGGCCAGGCGAGGCGGGTTAGACTCCGGCTGAAGCCCGGCCTCCGACGGGTGATTTCCTTCCGCCGACTGGCTCTGGCCAACCGAGCCTGGGGAAACGACCCAGCCCACACTCTCCGCGATCAGATCGACCATACGGTCGCGGGCGCGGCGGTTGACGGCATCGACCGGGGTAAGAAGGGCAGCCACGCCGGAGGCGCCCAGGGCGGTGGCGCGGGCGGCGAAGGCACGGATGTCCTTGGGCAGGCAACCGCCGCCGAATCCGACTCCGGCCCGTAGGAACTTGGGGCCGATGCGCTCGTCCAACCCGATGGCCCGGGCCAGGGCCAGGACGTCGCCCCCGGTCGCGTCACAGACCTCGGACATGGCGTTGATGAACGAGATCTTGGTGGCAAGGAAGGAGTTGGCGGCTACTTTGACCAGTTCGGCGGTGGCCCAGTCAGTCTCAATCTTGGGCGTCCCGCGATGCAGGATGGGGGCGTAGGCCTCGTCCAAGGCCGCTGCTCCTCGTCGTCCGGCTTCGCCAGGTGCGAGGCCGTAGACGATCCGGTCCGGTTCCAGGGTGTCTTGGACCGCGAAGCCCTCTCGGAGGAACTCCGGGTTCCAGACCAGGGCGACGTTAGCCCCGCTGTCAGCGAAGAAGTCAGCCAGCCGTTCGGCGGTGCCGACCGGGACGGTCGACTTCCCGGCCACCACGGCGGAGGCGATGTCGGGGCTAGCCAGGATGTCGCGCAGAGCCCTGACGGCCGCATCGACGTAGGACAGGTCGGCTTCCCCGGAGCCGGGCTTCTGTGGTGTGCCGACGCAGAGGAAGTGAAGCTCGCAGTCGGCTATCTCGGCCATGCTCCCGGTGAACCTCAGCCGTCCGGTAGCCGAGACCTCGGCCAGCAGGGTGTCGAAGCCGGGCTCGAAGAATGGCGCCCGGCCAGCTTCCAGGGCCGCCAAGCGGACAGGATCGACATCGACACCGATCACCTGGTGCCCGAGCTTGGCCAGGCTGGCGGCATGGACAGCGCCGAGATAACCACAGCCTATGACGGAGATACGCACGGGGGGGATTATAGTCACTGTTGACGCTGCCGCGTGGCCGTGCGGGTATGGGCCGCTCAGAGAGTCTCATACAACAAGCCTTAAATATCCACTCATGTTAGGGCTATGCAATAAAGGGTGTGTGAGGTCCGGTGGTTTTCAGTAGTGAATGACTCTTGAACCTTCCGGTTAAGGTGATCGCGAATGCGTACAGCGTTGCCTTCCACCTAGTCACCCGGGGTGCCCGACTTTCGCCGGTGGGGTCGGACGATCTGGTAACGAGACACAAACACTTGAACGCTGCGGCCTCGGGCGTCGATCGATTCGATGGCGTCGGGCGTGCGGATCAGCCGGCGAATCTCGACGGCGTAATCAAGAAAAAGCATGGACTCAGCACATGCGGGCTCTTAGAGGCGCACGACCTCTGATATATGCAGTCTCCCACTCGGTCGCGAACCAGTCCTTCGCGGCCCATTCGGACGGAGCGGTGCGATTGGATAGGGCGCTTCAATGATCGCGTCTCTGCGTCGTCTGGTGTGCATGCTGGTAGTCCTGTTCTGCCTCCATCAAGGCGCGCGCCCCAAGCTTGGTGGGGAGCCTCCGGTGGTTTCTAACAACCGACCCATCTCAGAGTGGCCAGCTCGACCCGTTGGACTGCTTCCAGCGCCGTCAGTGCTATATCTCGGTTCAGTCTTGTAGAAACCGTCCATTATCTCGGCAAGCGCATCGTCGAACGAATCGCCGACAGTCCCGTCGAAAGGACGGCCTCCAACAGGGTGACTCGATCCGTATATTCGACATGCGATCCGATCCTTGGTCTCTGCGATGGGCTGTCCGGTCGGCTCCGGCTGCCAGGCAGCCATGTCCAACGCTGCTAAGGTCGACCGCTCGACGTGTAAGACACGGTTAAATCGCCGATCCGGCGGGAACCTGACGGCTTTAGGACGACCTGCCGAGAGGGTGTTTCCCGACCATCATGATCGAACCATTCTCCCCTCGAGGGGCCAAGACTCTTACGTCGTCTGGACGGAAAATGGGGGTCAGGCCAGCCTGTACCGGGACTTGAGGTCCTCTTGGCTGCCTTAAGTGGGTTGTGGCTGCGGTGACGATAGTCCACAGGTATGATTACGACCGAAACTGCGGCTTCGGCGAACATGTCGCAAAGTGGGCCGGAGGGATGACCGTAGTGAAAGTGACTCGTATCACTGCGATTCATGTAAGGCAAGGAGTTGACCCAAAGAATGCCCGGTGACACAGACACGTCGAATGATGCGATCCTGTATTCGATCATCATTCCCACGCATAATTCTTCTAGGTACGTTCGGCGACTCTTGGATAGTATCCCGAAGCATTACCCGGATCTTGAGGTAATCGTCATTGATGACCACAGCGATCCCCATGAGTTCGACCTCCTGCAGACCTATTTCAATGAGGCCGGTTTTGCTCACGGTCTACTTGAACACAACACTGGAGTCAATAGCGCTGGAGCCGCTCGCAACTTGGGAATTCAGCACTCCAGCGGAAGGTGGCTCATTTTTGCAGACAGCGACGACATCTTCACTCCGGCCATCAGTCTCGCCATGTCGCGCTATGAGAATTCAGAATGGGACACCATACTATTCCCCCCCAAAGCGTCGCCCAATGAACCCGATGATCGCTTCATAGCCTCATTACAAAAATTATCCGTTGAGCGTCGGTCTCAAGAACTCGGATATATTATGGCTTCACCTTGGTCGCGTTTTATCCGGCGTGACATTGTATTAGAGCACGGTATCCACTTTTCGGAAACAATGCATCTGAATGACTATTTATTCGCTGTTCAAACATTCTTCTTCTCCCGCTCGTATAAGTTAGATCCGATGCCTGTCTATGAGGTGTCTATACGTCCAGGGTCACTATCCCGCCGCCGTCACACGATAGTGGATTTGACGGAGAGAATCGCAGTTCAGGTCGAGGTGGCTGATTTTCTCTCAAGTCGACTCGACACTCGACTCTATCGCAAAGTCGCACCTACAAAAGGACATTATTTGCTACAGGCTCTTTTGAGTTACGGAATTTCTGGGTTACGTACTGTAATTAGAATCTATCGTGGTCAAAGAATTCCATTGCTCCATGCAGGCAAGGCTCGTCAGCTAATCACTCGGCCATGGGATATTCCGGGCATAATCCGAGCCTGGCGGATTGGATAGCTCGGCAGTTTGACCCAGCTCGGGTCAGGAGACCCCGAGATCTGTCTAGCCAGCGGCATATCTAGTCCATCCATGTCGTGTCTATCGAGTGCCTGCCACCTGCACCTATGCTGATGCTGTTTGATGTGACAGGGAGGAGCTTCAAGGATGCGGACGCTGTCTTTTGACGCATACAGTTGGGAGGATGATGCGGCAGCCATTAGATCGAGGACGTGACCTGCACGCGTTATTTGTCATGTCTGGTATAAGCGAGGAATCGTATGAAATTTGATGCGCAGATGTGTACAGCACGAGATGGAGACAGTGGCCTGAGCACTATGCGAATAGACTTCGCTCAGGTTTGGAGACGATGGATCTTCGATGCGCTACCTACCTACCACAGTGTCCAATCGGCTTCAGCGGTTAGTATTAGGTCGATGGAAGAGGTTAAGGAGTAATGCAACGCCAGTACGTAGTATTGCTTAGCGCACGAGGGATAGCGGGTCTAACTAACACAATACTGTTGATATTAGTTGCTCGTGCGTCGGAAGTCACTGCTTATGGTGTGCTAGGTATGACGATTGGGATATTTACATACGCAAGTATTACGGCTGATTTTGGCATGTCCACATTTATCTTAAGGGAGAGAGCTCGGCATCACGATGCTAACGTCGTCTCATCTCTACGTCTAAACTTACTAACAAGCTGTCTCATGGGAAGCGTTGGGAGTTTGATTTGTTTCATTCTCTTTTTGGTGGGAAATTTGCCATGGGGAATAATTCTACTGGCAGTTGCATTGAGTTTAGAAAAAAATACAGATACAACTTTAGCGGTGTCAATAGCTGATAGGCGTATATGGGTATCCCCCGCCTCCCTATTACTAAGACGCTTCGTGGGATTAGGTGGCCTCATAGCTTTAACCCATAATACAGGACTCAGCTCCATTTCATCCTATTGCTTGGCCACTCTTGCAGGGGCAGTATTAGCTCAAGTTCACGCTCGTGTCACTCTCCGGAACCGAATTAACAGCACTGGCGCTAGTCCTTGGCGGCAACTAGTTAAGGATCTCTGGCCTTTCGCGCTGGCTACGATATCGTCAACGATACGCAACTTAGACTCGGCAGTAGTAAGTATAATCTCTGGTACATATCAAGGTGGTCTTTACGCAGCAGCTATTCGTTTAATCGGACCATTCGGGCTAATTTCGAATAGTTTAGGGCAGGTTCTCGTGCCAAATTCAGCTCAACGATCCCGTGATCAAGCCCTCGGGTTGAGCGTGAAAGTAGTAGCATTCTACGGAGTACTATTAGCGTTAAGTTGTACCGCCGCAGTATTTGCAACTCCTATCATCGTGGCTCTTATGGGTAGGGAGTACCAAGCCGCAGGTAGTATATTAGCTACGGCGCTAGCCACTTTTCCTATAATTGCTCTTTCCTCTCCTTTAGGATCAATTCTACAGGGTCAGAATGACGACAAATTTGTCGCAACTAATGGAGTGACCTTCGGAGTGCTACTCTTAGGGGTCATGCCATTGGGTGCTAAATTAGGGTCAGGTGTTGGTGTCGTCGGAGTCACTGGAATAGTGTTTCTCGTTAAGAATGTTTCTCTGTGGTTACGATTACGTAAGATCTGCAAGGGATCCTGATGGGCGCTAATTAGCTAAATCAGGAAGAGGGTAAATGTGAAACATATCGGCTATTCAATAATAATTCCAACTCACAATTCGTCATCGTATATAGAACCCCTGTTACTTTCCATACCGGACAGAAATGATACGGAAGTAATTGTTATTGACGATCACAGCTCCGCTGATGAATTATCTTTGACGCGAGACCTTCTGTTAAAACGATGCTTCCCGAACGCGGTTATATTATCCAATTCCGGAAAGAGAGGTGCCGGCGCGGCGCGAAATGTCGGCATTGATGAAGCCAGTGGTGACTGGTTACTCTTTGCGGACAGCGATGACATTTTCACGTCGAGATTGTCCGCTGCTTTGGACACATATCTTGATTCTAAGAGTGATCTCGTCATGTTCCGACCTATGACCCAAGCGAATAGTCTGCACGCGACTCGCACTCAAGAGTACGAATCGACCTATGATCGTGGAATTCTAGAAGAAGTGGGCTATTCAATCGCACCGATGATATCGAAACTTTTTCGTCACTCTATGATTATCGAAAACGGAATCAGATGTTCTGAGACTCTGCTGTCAAACGACTATATGTTCTCCGTTACGGCGTTCGCGCATGCGCATAATCCAACCATAGATAATATTCCAATATATGAACGCGTTGTGCGACAGAACTCTCTTTTTAACCATACCCATTCTCTTGATGAATTAATGATTCGAGCGGAGATTCAAGTCGAAGTGAGAGATTTTCTCTGTGCACGATTGCAAAAGGAAACCCTCAGGCGCGTCACCCCATTCACGGGTCCATATCTCAAAGCGGCTTTGAATGTGGCTGGACCAATTGGTGTATGGAGGCTACGTAAGATTTACGCCGGACACGGTCTACCTATTATGCGGAATCCATCAATCAAAAAGTATTTACGTCGAATTCTCCGAATCAATAAACGGAATCCGTTGTCCGGTGGCATCAGTCCAGAATCGGGCGAAAACTAAACCGACTTTTTATTTGATGATATAGCATTGCACAAGTCCGCACTGCCGATGTCACCGAAGAATAGTGGCCATGAACGGGAGAATAAAAGATATATGGCCATTAGATTAGTATATGAGACACCTAACTTTTAGCCAAAAAACCGTACGTCATCTCATAGAGGCGGGCTGTCAGAGTCTCTGGGTCGGATGTATTGATAGAGAACATCATACTGTGCCTATCTAACCCAAGAGTTAGTGAACGTTGCCAAAGATCTTCCTCAAGACGGTTCTCTGAGAGACCGAAAAGGCGGAGTATAGAAGAGAATTCAAAACCGGGAGAGTTGTATCCATAAAGATACGGGTTTAGAGGATGGCTGGCCCGAACGGCCATGTTATCCGCATCGGGTAGACTACAGGCCAGTCGTACTCGAGTTTCATTCAAGCCATACTCAAGTGCTCGCAAAAATGAGTCAGAACGCCAGAATGGATCCTTGGGAAACACGTTGTGGATAATGCCGAATCCAAGTAAATTAAACCAGTGATAACCTTCCTCAAAGCGAAGACGTCGATACTTATCGTGAAACAGACCAAGAGGGGCTACAACCGTTCGCTTTGCTTCTCGTACTGTGAGTCTGGCCCGCTGTCGGGGAGGCAGGGGTCGGAGCCAAGGAGCGTCCACAAAATGTCTGATGAGACCTGACTGATAGATACGAAAATTTATGGGTAGACGTGCTAAAAAAATACGTAAATAATTGCAAACGTCGGATTGAGGACGGTAGGACAAGATTTGTGCCCCGGCGGCCGCAAACCAAAGCTGATGATTGAAGACTGGATCGATGCCATCGTCATTCCCATCTAACTCAACCTTCGACCAAAGACCAACGTCACCAATGAATCGTTGGGTGAGAAATAGTTGCACGGCAGCGTGGAAAAAGGTCTCATCCTTCAATACTTGTGCAGCTCGGACAAGCGCTTCTATGACCCAGGCCTGACCGATTGCGCCGTTTATATATCCGAACCGTGCATCAATCATGCACTGTATAGCTCCAGACGAGCCACGCCATTCATCTCGCAAATAACGCGCAAAGATGTGTAGAACCTCCAGGTATGACTCCCGACCAGTCTTTTCCCAAAGATACGCTAAACTCATGAGCCAATGGGCGGTATTACGCACCGGTGTGTCAGTATTTCCGTAAGGACCATTCCTTCCTGATAAAGCGGAACCAACACGACGGAACTCATCAAGGCGGGCATCCGTCACCATAGCCAGTATTGACTCCCGATCACCGCCATCAGCCGTATCTTCCATTTCAGCGAATCCTTCCTCTATTGATACTGACCCTCAGTCTAAGCGAGGAGAGTGGAGAGCGCAGTCAAATCCGACCCAGTGGCGACGGCGTTCGGATTCCGGTCGATTTCATTTACGTACCGACTTGGCAGGGCCTGTGGCAACCGGGGTTTGCGGGTGGACGCCTGCTCGCATCGGATCGTGGGTCGGGGGCACGGCCGACCAGATGCCGGTCGACGTGCACTTGGACGCTTCGTGGGATGGCGTTGTGGGTCGGGTCTTATCAGGGCTGGTCGGTGGCCGGAGTCGCCCATCACTCGGACGTCGGCATCTAGTACACGTCTATTTGCCATGGGGGGCGGTTGGAGGAGGTCGGGGGCGGTCGGCTCGGTGGCGGCTCTCGCGCGGACGATGCCATGACCGAGTCTGTGATGGCTTGTACAAGACGGAATGCGTCCCGATCGACTGTCCGTCAAAACGTCGGGTAGTTGGAACTGGCGACCTGCAACTGGGTCTGCTCCTCGATCCGATACGCCACCGGAACAGAACACGAGAACCAGTACCATCATGACCAAACGGAAGGCCAGTCGGCCATGTGATAACCGACCCTTTACGAAACCGTGGTCGGTTGACTCGGGCCGTAACGCTTCACGTTTTCCCGGAACCAAGTGATTGACCCCGTCCAGCCGACCAGCTCGCAGATCACTGTGGCCGGCAGGTCAGTGAACGCCACGAGCAGCGCCCGCACCTGCGGTTAGAACAACACAGCGAACGACGTCTCGACAGGCTTCCCCTCATGCCTCGACGGAGCGTCCGACGTGAGCTGGTACGGGTTTGGAGTCGTTCTTCTTGGGGGGATTGGCGTCGTGTCTAAGAGGTGTCAGCGGAAGGTACGGGATCGGGTAGGAGATGGTGTTGTCGCATTTTGAGGAGTGCGACACGGTTCATGAGACGGCCAGGGTGATCTGCCCGAAGGTCGGGGTCGGCGCGGAGCTGTTGCGCCGTTGGATGACCGAGGGACTGTTGAAGGGTGGCCCGGAGGGGATGCGGCGGAGGCTGCCAAGATGAAGTAGAAGTGGATCGGGGAGCCGGAGCGGAAGGTCAGTGATTTGGAGGAAGGCAACGAGATCTTGAAGGCGGCCTCGATTCTCTTCGCCGAGGAGCTCAACCTCCGGAACAAGCGTAGGTGATCGAATTCATCAGCAAGATGCGGGCTCGGGGCTACCGAGTCGGATAGGTCTGCCTGATGCTCACCGAGTAAGGCATCGAGATCACGGCACGCGCCTAACGCGCGGCCGAACTCCGCTTTGGTGGCCCGTATGCGGGGACCGCGGGAAACCACTGACCGGGGTATGGCTGTCTACTCCGAAAATGGTTCTTTGGGTAGCGGAAGATAGCCCGTTTGTTGCGCCGCGGCGGTTGGGCCGTCTCCGGGGCCGGGTTGGCCGCCTGACGCGTCGACAGGTCATGGAAGGCCTGGTCCCGAGGCCGGGGCGGAGGCCACTACCCATAGGCGGCCGCGAACTGCGGGCCGGCCACCCGGTCACCGACCTACGGCCTGGCCCTCCACTCAGATCATGGCAGTCAACACACGTCGATCCGGTACGGCGAACAACACCGACTGGCTAGCGTCACTCCGTCGTTCGGGGCCGTCGGCGACGCCTTGGGCAACGCCCTCGCCGAGGCCGTCAACGGCCATACAAGGCCGAACGCGTCGACCAGGACGGCCCGTTCCGAGGCGTCGGCGAGGTCCGGCTGGCGACCGCCGGATGGGTCGACTAGATACAACCACCACCGGCTCCACGCCGCCATCGACCACCAGCCGCCCACCGAAACCGAAGCCAGGTGTAATCAAGCCCACCAAGCCGTCCAAACCAGCGGCGACCACTAACAGAAGTGGCTGCACTACAGAACCAGATCAGGCCGTTACTCCTGCTATGCCGCGAACCTGGCCCAGCGGGAGAATCTCTGTCACAACGAATATAAATTGCCGAGCACCTTGAGTGGGTCGCGCCAATGGTATCCAGTCCACACGGTCCCCGGTAAAGTGTTTAGAAATGTGGAATTTCGTATCATCGCATTGCCGCGCTGGACGGATAGACGACCCTAAATACACGCGAGCTGTTCCCGTGTGATCTCAATGCGACCATCCGACCACAAGCAAACCAGATATTAGTGTAGACACACTTAGATCGAAAAACGCACAGTAACGTCGAAGGGTTCCATCACATCCGTAGTAAAACTACTTCGTTAGTGTCGAACGCATAAAATTTTAAACGCTGGACAAATTATCATCAGAGGTGAAATCAATTTGTAAATTAGTTCAACGTGTAGCAGCGAGTATGCTTCCAATATCGTTGATATATGACAGATGGAATAGATCTCCACTCTAAGCGACACGGTGATACAATATGGCCTCATATGGACTAAGATTGGATGTATGAATACACTCGAATGTTGGGCAGCGACTGCCATGCGTGAATGCAATTACGTAAACTATCTTTATCAATTTTGTAACTATCGGCGAAAAGGATAGACGGTGTCTATCGGTGATCAATTCAATACGCGTTCGCTTGGATTGGGGGAGGTAGTCTTCGTATGCCACATAATATTCAAGCAGTGAGTCAAGTGCCCCCCGAACCCGGAGGCTTTGCCCCCAGGAATGACTGGTCGACGGTTATAATCGCTGCTGCGTGGGCTTACACAGTCATTCCGTCTGCTTTGAGTTTTGCAATTTATGGACCAATTGATAGCCTTATGCAAGGTAGGCATTTAGTCTATAAGGGTACGCTATATATAATCGTAGAGTACAGTATCCTCGCTATACTAATTTGCCTCTGCATGATATCATTCACGCGTACATTTCTTAACAAGAGAACCATCTTACCTATACAGTTCGCCTTCCTTATCCTGGCGGTAGCCGCGTTAACGATATCGTTTGCTAGAGGTGATCTGGAACCACAGTTGGTCGTGGCCCTGATCATCGCACTTGGGTGCCTATCTCAAACTATAACAGACAGCAGTCTACGAGCTATTGGAATTCTTACGGGTATTACTGCGATAATTGCACTCACTCTAGGAGTTTCTGGGTCAGGCATTGTTGATAACTGGGAGCATGGAATAGATAAGTCACTTTTTGGAACGCACGCTTTAGCCGGTCCATACATGCATCCGAACCATTTGGGTATCGCTATGGCGTTGGGCGTTCCATTCGCATTCCGTCTGCGAAATCGATTTATTAAATCGGTCATCATCGGGCTGATAATCATTGCTCTGTTGTGGTCAGCATCAAGAACGGCAATGATCGGGGGGGGAGGGGGACTTCTATTCGGCCTTCTAGTACATAAGATCAAACTAGGTCGTTTTACACGATCTGCCATTGTATGTTTTCTATTTATGCTATCTATAGTACCTCCATTTTTAGGACTGTCGGATGGGTATGGAACAGGGCGGGGTGCGATCTGGCGTTCATCCTTGGACATGTATGGACGTGACCAGCCATTCTTTGGTTTTGGCTCTGGGGTCTATGGCAGCGATCCAGTTTTAATGCAAGAAATAGGATTCGTTGAGCTTGGGCATTCACATAACACTTTCCTTACGGAGATGATGAGAGACGGCCCTATCATGGCGATCGCGATGATGCTAGTCCTCTGTGTGTGTTTGGTTCGAGCAGTTCGAGTAGATCGCTACGCCCCCTACATAGCCGCCTATGCGGTGGTATTGGCTGTTCGCTGCGCTGTAGAAGAAGTGTCGCCTATGCGCATACTCCCATGGGAAGGGGGTTGTTTCATTCCACTGATCATGCTTTTAGATACTGCTGTTGAGTTAACACCTCCTCGGTCAAGGGTATGCTGACATTACGTAGTTAAATGGCAGTGAGAGCTAGTAAATGACGACGGCGAATTGGTGACGAAAGAGTTTGTCGTCTCGTATGAAAACGTCTTTAACTGGCTCATCGCAGTCGATGGTGTAGGTGGGGTTTGGAGCCACCGGTCTCGGGTATACATCTTGCGATGTAGTGGGTGAGGTTGCCGTAGTCGAGGGCGGTGCTGCGGAGGTCTTCGAGGCGACCGTTGATTGCCTCTGTTGGCCCGTTCGATGTGCGGGGCGGTCGAAGAACGCGAGCACGTCGGCGGCGCGTAGTCTCAGTGTCCAGCCTAGGCGGAGTAGTTCGGTCAGAGAGGTGGGGACACCGCCGGAGACCGCGGCGATGACGGCTCGCATCATGGTCTCGGGTTTGTTTTCGTCGGATTCGCGGTAGGCGGCGATGATGTGCTGATGGATGTCACGGGTCGCCTCGGCTGAGGTATGTTCATCGGCTGTGAACAACACCACCAGTCGGGCTTGTTGTCTATTGGTGAGAACACCTCACCGGCGTGGTGGAGTTGCCGGATAGGACTCGATGTCCGTGGATTTCCTGTTGGACGCGTTGGCGGCGGTCTGACGCGTAGCCAGCCAGACGCATGACGTGGAACGGGTCTATCACAGCGACGGCGTCTAGTAGTTCCTCGGCGGCGGCGGTATTGAACCCGGTGAACCCATCCGTGGCGACAGTCTCGACGCGGTTCCGCCAGGCCGGCGGCCACCCACCCAGCCACGTCTTGAACGACTGTTTGGAACGGTCTTCGACCATGTCCAGCGGCCTGGCCGGCCCGGTCATGTCACGGACCGGAGTGTGATCAATGATCACAGGGACGTACTTGTCGTCGACCCGGGTGTGCCGCCAGATATGCTCGTCACGCCGATCACCGGCGCACCGTCGAACCGACCAGGGTTATCGATCAACCGCCGGCGCTCATCGGCCAGGATCGCAGTGTTGGCACTATGCCAAGATACGCCAGACCAGTAGCGCCGCCACGCTGAGACAGTGGACCATGAAAACCTCCAACGCCCACCGCATCCCGCCGAGAAATAACTTCGCGTCGTCCGACGCCGCCAAAATAGCGTCCTCCCCATGACCATCCGCCACCGCCGCGTCGCTACCGCCGCACCCTTGGCAAGGTCAGCATGGGCCGGTGGCCATACGGCTAATCCGCCAGCTGATGCGTGACCGTGCCCCGTGACGAAGTATCAGACCCACAACGGTGACACCACGGGGCCCGCGTCGCGGCCCGACACTCGATCACCGCCCGCCCCGGCTCGATCCGCCGTCCCACAGCGACCAAGCCAAGAGCATCAAGACGGTAAAACATAGTCAAGTCAGGGGCAGCGAAGGTAGCGTGGTACACGTCTATGTTTTCCAAAAGGGCAACTTAGGAACTTCTATGATCGGAAGACCTCGACTCTCAACCAGTTATCGAAACGCCTAACCGATACCATTGATCTGCCCCAACCAGCTACCCCTCAACTACGAAGAGCCACTTAAGCGGCAGAAGTCAAGACGACCCTTCCATCGAATTAAATAATTTCTGGATATCTTCACCCGTATCGATAATCTTGACGGCAAGTACTTCGTCGTCGTCACGTTCGTGTTTACCGTTATCCATCTAAGTAGCACCAACGTCGAAAATGATACTGTTAGGTCTTAGCTTAGTCTTAATTTGATTAATTAGCACCATAGTATGGTAGACTCCATGCTGGAGTGATAAGCGAAGGGTTTCCATGAATCCGCAATCCCGGCATGGATTTATCCATGTCACCCCGAACCGCAGTAATGCAGCGGACCGCCAATCGAAAATTTACTCGATTCAGACTAGTCCCATACTGGTCTTAGTTTGGATGGTATTTCTGCCAGTATTGGGATGCTTGAGTGGTAGTGCTGCATTATTAGGAATCGCGATCGTAAGCGCATTGGTTTCCTTTTTTGTGGTTTAACTTTCCGAATTCAATTCCGCCTTGATGTGAGTGGATACTTAATTATTCCAGTGATTTTATCAGCATTCCAAAATGTCTATCTTGCACCTGTGGCTTCGCACGTTCCCGCAGTATTAATTCAGATGACGTTAATATTGAACTACCTCACGTGTCTAGTTGCAGTAATAACCTTTGCTGTTAATACTTCTCGGGACTCGATCCCACCATTGGTGAAAACCCTGTTCACCATACTTTGCATGGCGACGGCATATATATGCGTAATTACATTAGTGCGAGGCGCTGAACCCCTGGCGGCGTTTGCTGCTTATAGGAATTTTTCAACTCCTTTTATTTTCACTATGGTCGCCGCGATGGCTGGCTTAAATACGGTTAAGACTAATATACATAGATTCAGCACACTTTTTCTCGCAACTGCAGCAGGCGTCTTATCATTCGGAGTTATTGATTTATTCTTCCCAGGAATATGGATCGAAATTGGTGTTGGTGAGTTGTGGATTAGTAAAGGGATCGGAATCAAAACGACTTCTGGAATTCCTGCAAACTGGTACTCGGCTGAATTGATTAATGGATCACCTGTTCGAAGGATGGTTGCCTCTTTTGCTGACCCCGTTAATCTAGGCGCATTGCTATTCGCCGCATTTATAATTGCATGGTTTTCGCGACGGTGGTTTGTGGGAGGTGCTGCATTAGTAGGCGCGGTATTAGCGGTTAGTAAAGGGGCATTACTGTCATGTCTTGTATTTTTAACCGTCTTGGCCTGGAGATCGCGATCTCCAATCCTGAAACTATTGGTTCCTGTCTTTAGCCTAATCCTCGGGCTCGGGTTCGTATTCTGGAGTCAGGAAAATGCATCAGGTAGCCTATTTCGGCATATTTCTGGGTTTACCGCAGGATTTGCTAGTCTTGTTCAAAATCCATTTGGATCCGGGTTGGGTAATAGTGGGATACTCGCCGGCCTATTTTCAAGTAATGTAGATACTGAAGTTGGCGAGAGTGCAGTTGGAACTGTTATCGGGCAACTTGGGATAGGTGGATTGATTGTCCTAATCAGCTTATACTATTTCTTGTACAAAGCAGTCAGAGATTCAACGTCTGGGCGGACTCGCGTCCTTGGCCTCACATTAGTATGGAGCTTAGTTCTTAATTCAATGTTTAACGAAGTCACAATGAGTCCAAACTCCGCAGGACCATACTGTATAGCTATTGGTTTAATATACTCAGCTAACTTAAAAAGTAATGTATAATCGAGATTATCTCAACCCGATCATTCCTTGTTTAGTTATTGTATCAGAGCATACTCAACTAGTACGGTTTTTGGACTATGCATCCTTGGGCGGTTCCTGCGAACCGCTTCAGCTAGTAGACTAAGTCACTATGACTAATCGAACAGTTGCTATTATCGGCACCCGTGGATATCCAAGCTACTACAGTGGATTTGAGACCGCTGTGCGCCATATCGCCCCTTACCTAGCTGATAGGGGCTGGGCAGTTCGTGTATACAGTCGACCTGATTTCGTTCACCTTGACGATCTGGAACGGGATTCTAGGGTACGTACTGTGTTCACGTGGGGACGAGAATCTAAGTCATTGAGCACCCTTAGTTATGGCATGACTGCTTGTTTTGATATATTTCGACACCCCGTCGACGTTGCTCTAGTCATGAACGTCGCTAACGGCTATTGGCTGCCCATACTAAGACGGCGTGGCATCCCAATATTGACAAACGTCGATGGTATTGAGTGGGATCGAGCAAAGTGGGGCCGCTTAGCTAAGAGGGTATTCTACACCGGTGCCAAACTTTCGGCACACTTCTCGACCGGTCTAGTCTTCGACGCGGCTGCTATTGCAAACCGATGGCGGAGAGAGTTCAAGCGTGATGGCGTCATCATTCCGTACGGCGGCGAGCCACCGGTCGAAGAACTGCCCGTAGAGCCCGGTCTCACCCATCGTGGCTACGCACTCTTTGTGGCTCGTTTCGTGCCTGAGAACACTGTATTCGAATTTCTCATGGCAGCAGAGGTATTATGCCAGCAGTACGACGTGGTGATGGTCGGATCATCTGGGTACGGTGGTGAAATCGACGCAAAAGTGGCTGACTTGGCAAAGACAAACTCTCGATTTCATTGGTTTGGTCACATTTCCGATGATCGCCGTCTTGATTCATTATGGCAGCATGCAGGCGCGTACTTCCACGGTCATAGCGTCGGCGGGACTAATCCTTCGCTTGTACAGGCAATGGCTTGTGGAGCTCCAATAGTAGCACGAGACACCGTATTCACACGTGAGGTTTTAGACGATTGTGCAATTTTCATACCACCACAAATTGAAGCAATTCGGAGTGCTATAGCCCAATTATTGACCGATTCTGACAGGCAGAAATCACTATCGGATAGGGCGCAGGCGCGAGCGCGAACGCATTACACATGGGAACAAGTCAATGAGGGATACGCATCTGCATTACGAGATCTAGTATCCGGGAGTTTCGTCAAAAGTTAATAAGCCCCAGACCCCCGCAGCATGACGAAGACAGTCTTGACGATGATCACGATGTCACCGATCAGGGACCAATTCTCGACGTAACGCAGATCCAATCGGATGCTCTCGTCCCAGGTTAGATCGGATCGGCCCATCACCTGCCAGGGTCCGGTGATACCTGGCTTGGCCAGCAGGCGGCGCTTGTCGACGTCGGAATACTGCGCCACGTCGCGCAGCGGGTGCGGCCGGGGGCCCACCACGCTGATCGAACCCATCAGGGAGTCCCAGAACTGGGGCAGTTCGTCTAGAGAATACTTTCTCAACACTCGGCCGACACGGGTGATCCGAGGATCGTCGTCGATTTTGAAAAGTGGACCCTCAGCTTGGTTATGTTGCTCCAGAGCGGCCTGCTTGGCTTCCGCGTCGACGCACATGGTGCGGAATTTGTGGATCTTGAAGACCTTGCCCTGATAGCCGGCTCGGTCTTGTCGGAAGATGATCGGGCCTTTGGGATCGTCGATCTTGATGCAGATGGCGATGACCAGCAGGATCGGCGACAGGCAGATCAGCGCGAGGGTCGAGAAGGCGATGTCGAACAGCCGCTTGACCAAGACCTGCCAGCCGGCGTAACGGGGCATGTCCAGATGCATCAAAGACAGACCCTCGGCGGCGTGGGCGATCAGTCTGGTGCCAGCCACGTCGGTGAAAGCGGGCTGCACCAGCAATTCGGCGGATTTACCCTCCAAAAGCCATGACAGGCGGCGCAGGCGGATGCCGCTGAGCCCCTTCAAGACGATGATGGCGCCGAAGCTCTCCACCGTCGCGCTGTCCTCCAGCTGCTCCGGAGTCAAGACTTGCAGATCGTCCCAGTCCTCGTGCCCATTCGGGTCGTTGGTGACGCAGACCGCGATCGGTTGATAGCCCGCTCCGAAGACCTTGACCAGGTCGTCCAACATGCGGCGCACCTCGTGGACGTCGCCCACCACCACGGTCGGCGTCAAGTCCTCGCCCTTGATTTGACGACGCCGGTGCAGGCCCCGTCGAGCCGCCCAGCGGCCGACCAACACCAGGAAGACACCGATCGGCAGCGCCACGATCACCAAGGCGCGCGACAGCTGGACCTGGAACACATAAGAGCCGATCGCGACCAGCCCGAAGACCCACAGGCTGGACATGATGACGCGCTGGTATTCCTTGATCCCGACCCCGACCGTGTGGCGGCTCCGAGTGCGGGCCAAGCCCAGGGCGGTCACCCAGGCCACCACCAAGATAGCCCCCAAACCGATATGTCGGAAGATGTTCAGTCCAGTGGCGAAGGGATTGGGCAGCCAGAATCGCCAGGTCAACGCGGCTGCCACCGCCAGACTGATCGCGACCACGTCGTAGACGACGAGGCGACGCACGAAGCCGGGGAACCAATCGTTCTTCCAAGGGGTCAGTAGGGGTGTCCCGGTAGAAGAGTCGACGCTAGATCTTGTGCTCGCGGTCTGGGCGGCACTGCCGGAGCCGACATCTAGGCCTGACGCGACACCGTCCCGCGGAATGGGCCGTCCGTCCGTGATTGTCATCTGAAGCGGACCTCTACGCTCGCCGCCGGGGGTCCCAAGGGGAGGACGGCACAAGAACCCCGGACCTTTGACGGAGTGCAGTCCGGCACCAGGTTAGCAGCGAACGACAAGGTTCGATCATTCACTGAACCAACCCTCAAGATCATCCTCCGAACTAAGCCTCAAGGCCGTCCTGTGAACGGCAAAGGACGGCCCGGTCGGCCAAAGTCCGTTGGAAGTACGCCATCGTCGGCTTCAAACCCTCTTCGAGCGCCACGGTTGGGGTCCAGTCCAACACCCGGCGAGCCAATGAGATGTCGGGTTTGCGCCGGGTCGGGTCGTCCGGGGGCAGGGGCTTGTACGTGATCTCGGATCCACTGTCGGTCAAAGCGATCACTTTCTGGGCCAGTTCCAGCATGGTGAACTCGCCCGGATTGCCCAGGTTGATCGGGCCCGTCACTTCGTGAGGCGTGTTCATCAAGCGCACCAGGCCGTCCACCAGGTCGTCCACGTAACAGAAGCTGCGGGTCTGGGAGCCGTCGCCGAAGATCGTGATGGGATCACCTCTGAGGGCCTGGACGATGAAGGTGCTGACCACCCGGCCGTCCTCGACTTGCATCTGCGGACCGTAAGTGTTGAAGATGCGCGCCACCTTGATGTCAAGGTCATATTGCCGACGGTAGTCGAAGAACAGGGTCTCGGCCACCCGCTTGCCCTCGTCGTAACAGCTCCGCACCCCGATCGGGTTGACGTGGCCGACGTAATTCTCGACCTGGGGGTGAATCTCGGGGTCGCCGTACACCTCCGAGGTCGAGGCTTGCAGGATGGGAATGTCCAGGCGCTTGGCGATGCCCAACATGTTGACCGCGCCCAGGACGCTGGTCTTGGTCGTCTGCACCGGATCGCGCTGGTAGTGGATGGGGGAGGCCGGACAGGCCAGATTGTAAATCTGATCGATCTCGACGTAGAGCGGGAAGGTGACGTCGTGGCGCATCAGTTCGAACGACGGATGGCCCAAAAAGGGCTCGATGTTCTTGCGACTGCCGGTGAAAAAATTATCGACGCATAAGACTTCGTCGCCGTCGGCTAGTAGACGTTTGATTAAATGGGAGCCGACGAAACCGGCTCCACCAGTGACGAGAACACGTCGGCACATGGGTCTATCGGGGGGCCACAGACGGACTGTTCCCCGTCCCCCTTTCTGTCATGCGGCCAAGACGGGACCACCGACTACGGGCCTCGGCGCAGGACGATCACCATGCTGTGACGGCCCCGCCGAGCCGTACCAGCCCTGGCGCAGTCACACCGAGGCCGGACGAAGGCTGCATATGGCCAGGAAGTTAAGTTATCCCCATGAGGCCGGTCTGATCAAGATGGAGGGGCGAGTCGTTATCTATTGGTGCTCTGTGGTCTGTCTTCCCGGCGTGGCTGGCCGACGGGCTGGGACCTCCTCTCCGAATGAGTTTGTCCGCTGCTCGGAGTCGAGACCGGGTTCGGCTGGGCCAGTCCGCCGAGATTATGATTCGGCCGCCGGCGGCCGCGGCCGCGCGCACCTCTTCATCTGGCGTGCCGCCCGATCCCTGGTCCAGCACATGTACGGCATCCAGGCCGGCCAGCAAGAGCAAGCGCGCGACATTGGGCGAGAGGTTCTCATCGACGAGGAGCCTCATGCGGCGACGAAGGGGCGTTCTTGCGGCACTACCCGCGCTGCGAAGGCGAGCGCCGCCAACACGTCCTCCCGGGCGAGCGACGGATAATCTGCGAGCAACTCATCAACGGTCGAGCCGGCGGCCAACTGCCCCAGGACAGCGGCGACCGCCGCGACACTACGCCTTGCTGGGCAGTTTTCCCAGTCGTACTGCCCAGCGCGTGACAGCGCTGCTCCATGATCCCAGGTCGAGAGGTCAGCTCCGGGCGGAGGGCCTGGTCAGGTCCAACTCTCCCGATCGTGAGGGTTGACCAGTCTCAGGCCCAGGCCGTCGAAGTCCTTCAGGTTGCGGGTGGCCAGGCTGGCCGAGCGGGTTTGGGCGATGGCGGCGATCTGGGCGTCGTGGACGCTGATCGGGCGGCCGGCGCGGCGGCGGTGGGCCACGATCTGGGCGTATTGGTCGGCGGCGGGGGTGTCGAAGGGTTCGGTCAACGTCTCCAGCGCCTCCAGCAGGCGTCTGGTGGCCAAGATGAGGGCGTCTTTGCGTCGGGACGGGGGCATGACGGCCAGGCCGTAGAGCAGTTCGGCTCGGGTGACGGCGGTGATGTGGGTCTCGCCCACGGGCAGTCCGGTCAGCCATTGGGTGACCACCGGGTCGCGCAGCGGTTCCGGGCGCACCAGAACAGAGACGATGTTGGTGTCCAGGATGATCACGCTTCGCCCTGCCCTTGCCAGACGGCCAAGACACGCGACTCGGTGGCGTCCGGGCTGGGCGGCCGTTCGAACTCGAAGGGCTCCCACGCCGGGTCGAATTCCGCCATGGTGACGCGGAAACGCTCCACCGCCCAGGCCAAGTCGGCTGTCACCGGTTCTGGGCGGGCGGCCTGCTCCAAAATCGAGCGGATCTCGGCCTCCATCGACCGGCCATGCTGTCGGGCCTGGTCCTGGATGCGCTGTTTGACCTCGGGGTCGAGGTTGCGGACAGTGATGACACTCGGCATGTGCGCTCCTTCGGATCGCGGCCGGAACGGCCCTGACGTGGTTGCGCCTGTCGCCTTCGCTGACCAGGACAGCATCATACCGGGTTGTGCATGCATGATTCGCATGCATTCGGTGGCCGCTTCGGCCCGGGGGTTGAGGACTTTCCTCCGTAAGGGGCGGCGCTGAGGTTCGTCAGTCAGTTCCTGGTCGGTAGAGACGATCCGTCGGCGATGGCGGTGACCAGTTGGCCGACCTCGGTCGACGGATTGCGCCGAGTGCGGGGAACGCCGTCGCCGCGGTGACGGTCCAGGAGGGCTCTGGCGCTCGACACGGCTGTGGCTTGATGGGCGCTGAGGCGGTCGAACTCCTGCGCCTGAGTGACTGGTCCGATCAATTTGGCCCAGTGGGCTTTGACGGCTTGGGGACTGGCGAAAGCTGCTCGCCGGTCGTCTAAGTGGAGGATGAGCCAGACCTCGAAGCAGGGGACGCTGACTGCGCTCTTGACATTCTGGCGTTCGGCTTCGGCCAAGGCCTTCTCCAGGTGGGCGTGCTGGTCCACGTCGACCACTATCCAAACGTCGTTGTAGACGTCCTTGGAATCCTTGGCTGCTCGGGCTGCTCGGCGGTCCGCCTCCCGCCTGCTCAGGGCCAGAGCGAGGACACGCTCAGGGTCGGAGTGATCGCTGACCGCGTCGAGTCTGACTTTGCCACCCAATTGGCTGCTTAACCACTTGAAATACGCCACTTCCTTGGCGCCTTCGCAAACGATCAGATAGCGGCGACGCTGAGGCGACTGTTCCGGCACACGGCGTCCGCCGCCGGTCGGTGATCTGCCCATGGCAGGGTCTCAGACCAGTGCGGGGTCGAACAGGTCCAACTGATCGGGCACGCCGCCGTAGCGACCCGACAGGTAACGGCGGGCCAGATTTTCCCGGGTGCGCGGACCGAAGTCGGCCAACGGCGTCAGGCTAGATCGGCCGCTGTCGTCCTTGTCGGTCAGCCAAACCTCGTCGCGGCCGAGCTGGGCCCCGTCGCCGTAACCAGCCTCCAGCAGGGAGACGTCGTGGGTGGTGAAGATCAACTGGGCCTGCTCCGAATTGGACCGTCGGTCTTGGAAGAGGCGGACCAATTCGCGCACCAGCAAAGGATGCAGGCTGGTGTCGAGCTCGTCGAAGACGAGGGTGGACCCTTCTCTCAGAGCCAGGTCGATGATGTAAGCGTGGCACAGCATGGCCCTGGTGCCGTCCGACTCCAGGTCCAAGGGCAGGCGGTAGGTCTGGCCGTTCGCGACGTGGGTGGCGAAAGCCTCGAATTCGTCGTCATCCGCTGGATCCATCGACAGGTTCCGGCCGACGAATTGCGACAGCATTTTCAAGAGCGTCTGGTCCTCTCGCCGATCAGAGTCGAACGACTCACGCCTGGTCGCCTCGACGCCGACCAAGCCCAGGTCCGCCCTGATCAGAATGTCAGTCACCCTCTGGCGGTGAGCCGGGTCTTTGTCCAACACGGCCAGGACTTGGTTGATCAACTGGCGGTGGATCAGGGCCGGGAAGAGCAGCAGCCGGCCGGCGAACCACTGATAGAGCGGGGCCAGACCATCGTGCTCTGCGGCGGCCGCCGCCGACAGGTACAGGGCGTCGGGCCGCATGATACGTTCAACCGCCTGATTGGCTCCTTTGAGCGCTTTGCCGAATTTGACGCCCATCTGGTCGCGCTGGAACAGCAGGGTCGGTCGGGCGGTGGAGTAACGCTCGGCCCACTCGTCGACCACCAAACCGCCGAGCAACCCGAAGCCGTAGGCGTAACAGATGCCGTCCGGCGCGATGAAGGTGGCGGAGAACTCGGTCGGTCGGGTCCGGCTGACCTCGTCGAAGGCGAACGGCTCACTCGGCTGGACTCGGCTGCGATAGGACTGCGACACCTGGTCGGCCATGGCTTTGACAGCGTTGAACAGGGAGGTCTTGCCCGAGGCGTTGGCCCCGTAGACCGCCGCCACCGATTGGATGTTGCCGTCCCAGGGCTTGGCTCCGGAAGCCCGTCCGTGGGGGGCGCGCAGGTCGAGCACGGCCTGGTCGCGGAACGACCGGTAATTGCTCACCGAGAATGACACCAGCATGGGGTTACGATACGCCATCGTGGCGTCTTCAGGCCAGATGGCGGCGTAATTAGTCAAATCATGGGCTTACGTTGGCATGTTAGAGCCATGGTGACGTCGAGGGGAACCCGCCTCGTCGTGGCCGGGTCAGTGGCGCCGGTAGACGCCGCGCCGATGGTCCACGGTGACCACCAACACGGTCACGGTCTGTTGGTCGATCTGGTACAACACCCGGTATTCGCCGCGACGGGCCGACCAAAGCCCTTCCAAGTCGTAGCGCAGTGGTTTCCCGACTCGCCTGGGGTCCTCGGCCAAGGCGCCGTTGACGAACTCCCACACGGCCGCCGCCACCGACTCGGGGAGAGTGTCCGTCAGCTTCCGGCGGGCCGTCGGCGACCATATGACCGCGTGGGCCATCAGCGGCGCTCCGGCAACTCCCGCAGTGCCTCTCCCAGGCCGGCGTCCAGTTCCGACTTGGCCTCGGCGATCTCCGCCATGAGGCCACGGTCGGACATGATCGCCAGGGTCTCCTCCAAAGACTCCAGGTCCTCCGGCGAGACCATCACCGCCGCGGGCACGCCGTTCCGGGTGATGGTCACCCGCTCATGGGTCCGCTGCACGGAGAGGACGTACTGAGACAGCTTGGCTTTGGCTTCTGCGACATGCACCGTGGACATGGTCCTAATTGTAGTCACTCTGTTCGTGGCTAAGGCCTGACGGCCCAGCGGCGTCCGGACTGGGCGGCTGGGGTATATTTGGATCACTTAATCAACACTTGGAGCAGATAGGAGTGGATGGTGGCTGTGACCGTGGCACACGAGGACGTCGCTGCTCTGGAGCGGTCCCTACTGGCTGGAGGGGAGCGTGTCGACGTGACCCTGTCCCGTGAGACCGTGGAGTTCCTCGCCCGAGTCGCGAAGGCCAAGGCAGCGGGGCAGGAGGTCGTGATAACGCGTGGATTCGAGGAAGTCAGCCCCGCTGAGGCCGCCGCCTTGATGGGCCTGTCTCGTCCCCAAGTCCGCAAACTGATGGACAGGGGACTCCTGCCGTACCGCATGGTCGGCGCGCATCACCGCATCCCGGTGGCCGAGATGAAGCGATACTTGGTCGAGCAGCGTCAGCGCCGTGAAGCCGCCCTGGCCGAGTTGGCTGAGTTGCAGAACGAACTCGGGCTGGTTGAATGACCGAACCCGTCATCGGTCTCCTGGTCCCTCTGCTGAATCTTGGCTAAAGCCGAGCCTTCAGGCGGCGGACCGTCGATTAAGATCTGGAATTCACTCCCCTCGAAATCTGGGTTAGGGCTTGTCGAAGGCGAGTGACGGCGGGTCCGGAGCGATGGATCCTGCGACTCCACTCCGCTACGCGCAGGGTGACGGGGTGAGCTCCGCGCGGTATGACGGACTTCTCCGAGCCGCCACACGCAGGATGACTTAGGAGGGCGGGCCCGGCAAAGACATCATCACCCCGGTTTGGGTCTGCTCCGGGCTAATGGTTGGATGGACCTCATGAGTCCGCGAAAAATCGGTGTGACGGAGCTCGTTCTACGCGACGGACATCAGAGCCTATTGGCCACTCGCATGGCGACCGAAGACATGGTCGCCGCCTGCGAGGACATTGACCAAGCCGGCTACTGGTCCGTCGAATGTTGGGGCGGGGCTACCTTTGATTCCTGTATCCGTTTCCTAAATGAAGACCCCTGGGTCCGTCTGCGCACCTTCCGCGAGTTGATGCCCAACTCGCGGCTCCAGATGCTGCTGCGCGGCCAGAACCTGCTGGGGTACCGCCACTACGAAGACACCGTGGTGGACAAGTTCGTCGAGAAGTCGGCCGAGAACGGCATGGACGTCTTCCGGGTCTTCGACGCCCTCAACGATCCGCGCAACATGGCCCGGGCCATGAACGCGGTGGCCAAGACCGGCAAACACGCCCAAGGCACCATCTGCTACACCATCTCCCCCCTCCACACCACCGAGGGTTACGTCCGCCTGGCCGGCCAGCTGCTCGACATGGGCGCCCAGTCGATCTGCCTCAAAGACATGGCCGCCCTGCTGCAACCGCAGCCGGCCTACGACATCGTGCGGGGCATCAAAGAGACCTACGGCGAGGACATCCACATCGCCGTGCACTGCCACTCCACCTCCGGCGTCACCCTGGTGGCCCTGATGAAGGCGATCGAAGCCGGGGCCGACTCGGTCGACACCGCCATCTCCTCGCTCTCGCTGGGCCCGGGCCACAACCCGACCGAGTCGCTGGTGGCCATGCTGGAAGGCACCGGCTACGAGACCGGCCTGGACATGGACCGGCTGCTCAAGATCCGCGACCATTTCGCTGCCATCCGGCCCAAGTACGCCGCCTTCGAGTCCGCCGTCCTGGTCGACACCGAGATCCTGCGCACTCAGATCCCCGGCGGCATGTTGTCCAACCTGGAGTCCCAGCTCAAGGCCCAAGGCGCCGGCGACAAGGTCAAAGAGGTCATGGACGAGGTCCCCTTGGTCAAGGCCGCGGCCGGTCACCCGCCGCTGGTCACCCCGTCCTCCCAGATCGTCGGCACCCAGGCCGTCTTCAACGTTCTGATGGGCCCCTACAAGCGGTTGTCCGGCGAGTTCGCCGACCTCATGCTGGGTTATTACGGCGAGACCATCGGTCCGCGTGACCCCGAAGTGATCAAGATCGCCCAAGAGCAGACCAAGAAAGAACCCATCACGGTCCGGCCGGCCGACCTGCTGCCGCCCGAATGGGACTCCCTGGTCGAAGAGGCCACCAAGCTGGAGGGCAACGACGGCTCCGACGAGGACGTCCTGACCTTCGCCATGTTCCCGACCGTCGCCCCCGGCTTCTTCCAGACCCGGGACGAGGGCCCGCGCTCCGTCGCCAAGACGGAGGCGCAGCTGAAGGCCGAGAAGGAGGCCCAAGCCGGCGCGGTGACCGGGCCTATCAAGTACAAGGTCTCCCTCGGCGGACGGGCTCACACCGTCCAGGTCGAGCCGGCGTGAGGAAGCTGACATGAGCAAACCAATCTCCATGCAGAAGCGCATCGCGGACCTTCAAGAGTCCCGCGCCAAGACCCAAGCCGGCGGCGGCCAGGCCCGGGTCGAGAAGCAGCACGCCCAAGGCAAGTTGACCGCGCGCGAGCGTTTGAACGAGTTCCTGGACGAGGGCAGCTTCCACGAGGTCTCCCTCTTCCGGCGCAACCGCACCACCAGCTTCGGAATGGACAAGGCCGACATGCCGGCCGAGGGCGTCGTCACCGGCACCGGCACCGTCTTGGGCCGCCCGGTCCACGTCGCCAGCCAAGACTTCACCGTCATGGCCGGGTCGGCCGGCGAGATCCACTCCAAGAAGGTCGTCGAGATGATGAACGGGGCGATCGAGAACGGCACCCCCTTCGTCTTCATCAACGACTCCGGCGGCGCCCGCATCCAAGAGGGCATCGACTCCCTGTCCGGCTACGGCCAGGTCTTCTACGCCAACGTCAAACTGTCCGGCGTGGTGCCGCAGATCTCGATCATCTGCGGGCCCTGCGCCGGCGGCGCGGTCTACTCGCCAGCCCTGACCGACTTCGTCATCCAGACCCGTAAAGCCCAGATGTTCATCACCGGGCCCAAGGTCATCAAAGAGGTCACCGGCGAAGAGGTCTCCGGCGAGGCCCTGGGCGGCGCCGACGCCCACCAGGCCGTCTCCGGCGTCAACCACTTCGTCGCCAACGACGACCAAGAGGCCATCTTGATCGCGCAGAAGCTGCTCAGCTTCCTGCCCCAGAACAACGATGAGATGCCTCCGCTGGTCGACACCGGCGCGCCGATCGAATACGACCCCGGCCTGGCCGAGATCGTGCCGGTCGACGGCAAGCAGTCGTACAACGTCAAGGACGTCATCCTGCGCTTGGTCGACAATGCAGACTTCCTTGAGGTGCAGGCCTCGTACGCCACCAACATGGTGGTCGGCTTCGGCCGCGTCAACGGCCGCTCGGTCGGGATCGTGGCCAACCAGCCCTCGGTCATGGCCGGTGTGCTCGACATCAACTGCTCGGACAAGGGCTCGCGCTTCATCCGCTTCTGCAACGCCTTCAACATTCCGATCGTGACCTTGGTCGACGTGCCCGGGTATCTCCCCGGCGTGGCCCAGGAACACGGCGGCATCATCCGCCACGGGGCCAAGATGCTGTTCGCCTACTCCGCCGCCACCGTGCCGCTGATCACGGTCGTGCTGCGCAAGGCTTACGGCGGCGCCTACCTGGCCATGGCCAGCCGCGACCTCGGAGCCGACCGGGTCTTCGCCTGGCCCACCGCCGAGATCGCCGTGATGGGGGCCGAAGGGGCCGCCTCGGTCGTCTTCAAGAAAGAGATCGACGCCGACGCCGACCCGGTGGCCAAACGCGAAGAGATGATCGAGGAATACCGGGCCGCCTTCTCGACCCCGTTCGTGGCCGCCTCCCGCGGCCTGGTGGACGACATCATCGACCCGGGCGAGACCAGGATCAAGCTGGCCAACGCCTTGGAGCTGCTGGCCAACAAGCGCAAACAGCGTCCGTCCAAGAAGCATGGGCTGAACCCGGTATAGGAGGGGCGATGTCCCAAGAAGCTGAATTGGCGGATCTAGTCCAGGCGCTGTCCGCCCGCGTCAAGGGCCTGGAGTTCGAGATCAAACGACTCGACACCAAGACCAAGCACGTTCCCCAGGAACACTTGGTCGCCATCGCCGCCGCCGTGGCGGCCTACCTCGGCGAGAAGGGCACCGGCCGACAGCCGCGCTTCCCTGCCAGTCCGGTATGGAGCGCCAACACCCGGCGCGCCCAGCACGCCCACCATCCGCTGTACGCACGCTGACGGCGGGGAAGGAAACCACATGAGACTCAAGGTAACTGTGGACCAGGTCCCCTACGAGATCGACGTCGAGGTGGCCGAGAAAGAGTCGGCCACCCTGGGCGCCATCGTCAT
Source organism: Propionibacteriaceae bacterium (assembly GCA_031267645.1). GTDB lineage: Bacteria > Actinomycetota > Actinomycetes > Propionibacteriales > Propionibacteriaceae > WQYJ01. The sequence continues at coordinate 56,321 of JAIRYW010000030.1, read as the reverse complement.
CGGCGGTGGCGGCTCCGTCACCGTGGCGGCCCCGTCCGGCGGCGGCGCGGGGGCCGGCGCGGCCTCCGCCAACGCCGTGGTGGCTCCGTTGGCCGGTTCGGTCAACCGCGTCCTGGTCGAGGTCGGCCAGGAGGTGGCCGAAGGCGATGTCGTGCTCGTGCTCGAAGCCATGAAGATGGAGACCGAGATCACCGCCCCCAAGGCGGGCAAGGTGTCGGCCGTCCTGGTGGCCAAAGGTGAAGCCGTCCAAGGCGGCCAAGGCCTGGTCGAGATCGACTGACTGACATTCCCCGTCAGGGGATCGAGACGCGCGGTGGCCCGGGGTCCTGACCCCGGGCCACCGGCTTGCGCGGAGCCGCCCAGCCGACCGCGGCGGAGGCCAGGATGGCGGGTTGACGGCCGGAGTCTGTCAGACTGGATCCCGTGAGCGAGCCCGTGCAGCGGCGCCGACGGCGCGTCCGTATGACCAGCGCCGAGCGGCGCGACCAACTGGCCCTGGTGGCTCGGGCCTGCTTCGCCGAGAAGGGGTTCGACGGCACCTCCATCGAGGAGATCGCCCACCGGGCCGGGGTCTCCAAACCCGTCGTCTACGAGCACTTCGTCAGCAAAGAGGGCATCTACGCCGTCGTGGTCGACCGCGAGGTGCAAGTCCTGCTCAGCGGCATCCGAGGCGCCATCCAGACCCCGCAAGCCGGCTCGCGCCGCCTGCTCGAACTGAGCGCCTTGGCCCTGCTGGACTACATGGAGTCCTGCCCCGAGGGCTTCCAGATCATCATGCGCGACTCATCCGAGACCGGCGGCGGCTCCTTCGCCTCGATCCTGAACGACGTCATCGTGCGGGTGGAGGGCCTGCTGGTGCCGGTCTTCACCAACCGCAACATCGACTCCAAAGCCGTGCCGTTGTACGCCCAGGCCCTGACCGGCCTGGTCGCCATGACCGGGCAGTGGTGGCTGGACAACCCCTACCTGAGCAAGACCGAGGTGGCCTCGCACCTGGTCAACCTGGCCTGGAACGGGTTGCACCGCTTGCAGACCGACTTCCAAGTCTCGCCCGCCCCGTCCGGCTCAGCCCCGCTCCAACCCCGGTCCCGGTCCGCCGCGGCCGCCTCGCGGGCCGCTGCCGGCTCGTCGGAGCCGGCGTCCCCGTCAGCGCCGCCGATCCCGTCTGAACCGGCCTCGGACTGACTGGACGGGCCGGCGCCGAGTCCTGGAAATTCCTGGCCCGGCTAAGCTCTGAAGACGATGACATTCGATCCCAGCACCGCCGACCCGGGCCCGACCCCGCCCGGTCCGCTCCCGCCGCTGGCCGACCGAGAGCCGGTGGACGAGGCCACTGGCGCCCCGGCCGTCCCGACCCCGGGCGGTCCGGCTGCTGTGCTGGCCGGTCCGACCATGGCGTCTCCGGCTGTGGAGTCTCCGGCCGTGGTGTCTGACTCGCCGCCGTCCGCTCCCCCCGCGGCGCTGGCGCGCTGGGAGCTGTCCGGCCCGATCCAGTCGATTCCGGCCGACGTCGGCGTGGTCGACAGTCCGGCCACCCGCTTGCGCTACCCCTCCGACCTGCTCGGCGCCATCTCCTGTTTGGTCGGCCTGCTGCTGGTCTGCGTCCTGGTCATCTACGCCCACAACACCACCGCCGGGGTGGCCGAGGACGTCCGGGCCTTCTCCGGGTTGTTGCAGCGTCTGCTCTTCGTGCCGGTCACCTTCCTGGAGATCGTGGTGGTGTTGTTCCCGCCCATCGCCGTCAGCCTGGAACAGATCATCCGGCGGCACGCCCCCCTGGTGCCGCAGACCCTGGCGGCCGGCCTGGCCGGCGTCATCGTCAACGCCGGACTGTATTTGCTGCTGGCCAAGTTCGCCTCCGAAGCCCTGCTGAGCGGGCTGTCCATCCACCAACGGGGCGAGTCGGTGCTGACCATGCCCGGCCAGGTGGCCGCCATCGCCGCCCTCCTGACGGCGGCGGCCGAACCGACCAGGCGCCGCACCGTGACCTGGTCGTGGACCCTGCTCTGGATCACAGTCGGCGTCCTGGTCATCACCTCGGCCGCCTCCCTGCCCGGCATGGGTCTGTCCCTGCTGGTCGGCGCCATGGTCGGGCTGGCCGTGCGCTACATCGCCGGCGTGCCGTCCGAGCGGGCCTACGGCGACTCCCTGATCGAAGGGGTGCGCCGAGCCGGCTTCGAGCCGATCGCCTTGGACCGGGTCACCCAGCCCGCCGCCGGCCTGGCCACCGGGCAACGGATCGGCCGCCGTGCCCCCCAGTTCTTCGCCGACCACCGCCTCTACAGCATGACGACGGTGACCCGGCGGGTCTACGACGTCATCGTCCTGGACGGCGACCGCCAAGTCATCGGACGGCTGGCCCGCTGGTGGCGGCAATTGCGCTCCCGCGCGGTCGACTCCCGTAGCATCCGTTCCCTGCGCCAGGCGGCCGAGCGGGCCGCCCTGCTGACCTACGCCGTGCGCGCCGCCGGCGTCCGCACCCCCGGCCTGCTGGCCATGTCCGAGGCCGACGACTCGATGCTGCTGATCCGGGAGCCGACGCCGGCGTCGGTCTGCCTGACCGACCTGGAGCCGGACCGGATCGACGACGGCCTGGTCCGGGCCATGTGGTCGGAGCTGCACAAGGCCCACCGGGCCGGCATCGTCCACCGCGGCCTGGTCAGCGACGCCTTCTTGGTCCAAATCGACGACCAAGGCGTCGAACGGCTCTGGATCTTGGGCTGGGAGGCCGGCGACGTGGCCAGTTCGGAGCTGGCCCAGAGCATCGACCTGGCTCAGACGCTGGCCCTGTTGGCGCTCAAGGTCGGTTCCGAGCGGGCGGTCGCCTCCGCCGTCCAAGCCCTCAGCCAAGACGAGTTACGGGCGCTCGGCACCGTGCTGCAGCTGCCGGCTCTGCCGCGGCAGACGCGGGAACAGATCCACGGCGACAAGAACCTGTTGAACGACCTGCGCCAACGCCTGGTCGAGGGTTTTCCGGCGGCCGAGGCCGAACCCCAGCAGCTGGTCCGGGTCGGCGCCCGCACCCTGGTCTCGGTGGTGCTGGCGGCCGTCGCCGTCATCGTCATCTTGACCACCTTCAACCTGCCCCAAGTGGGCGAGGCCCTGGGGGCCAGCGACTGGCGTTGGGCCCTGGCCAGCTTCGGCTTGGGCTTGGTCGGCGTGGTCGGAGCCTCGCTCATCCTGATCGCCTTCTCGCCCGTCAAGATCGGCTTGTCACTGGCCTGCCAGGTCCAGCTGGCGGCCTCCTTCGTGGCGGTGGCGGCCCCAGCCGGGCTGGGCACCGCCGCCATCAACCTCCGGGCCCTGACCAAACGCGGCGTCAACTCGACCCTGGCCACCGCCACGGCCGCTTTGATCCAGGTCTCCCAGATCACCATCACGGTCCTGGCCCTGGTGGTCTTGACCTTGGCCACCGGCTCCAACCAGGCCGCCCCCTTCCAGGTCACCCCGGCCATGCTGGTGGTGGTGGTGGCCTTGGCCCTGCTGATCGGCGCCATGTTCTCGGTGCCCCGCACCAGGGGCTGGATCCTCAACCGCATCATGCCGATCTTGAAACGGACCTGGCCCCGGTTGGTCGAGTTGTTCTCCAACCCCGGCCGTCTGGCCCTGGGCATCGGCGGTAACCTAGTTATGTTGTTGGGTTACGCCGCCAGCTTCGAAGCCGCCCTGATGGCCTTCGGTCAGGAAGTGCCCTTCCTCAGCGCCGCCATCGTCTATCTGATCGGCAACTCGGCCGGTTCGGCCGCCCCCACCCCCGGCGGCATGGGCGCCATCGAGATCGCCGAGTCAGCCGCTCTGGTCTCGGTCGGCGTCAACGCCGGCGTGGCAGCCTCGGTGGTGGTCATCTTCCGCGTCGCCACCTACTGGATCCGCATCCCCCTGGGCTGGCTGGCCATGCGCCGTTTGGAGAGCCAAGGCCACCTCTGAGGTGTGCGAGGTCCAGAACCGGGGTTCGGTCGTCGAGACCGACTCTTCCGCCATTTGCCATACAGAAGAGATGGGCGATCGGCCGTGGGGGCGGGGAAACGAAGTCGGTGGCCAGGCGGTGCGGGCGATTGGTCGGTCAATCGTCCAGATGACGCAGGAGTCTCTGGATGACCAGGTCGGCGGCTTGGTCGATGTCATAGTCAGTGGGCATATCAGTGACTAGCTGATCAAGATCGACTCTGAATTTGGGGTTGGCTAATTTCTCTTCCAAGTTGGCGATGGTCAAAGAGGCGGTGAGCCCTTCGGGACGGTAGGGAGTGAAGGCGGTGATGATGTTCTCGGGATCTAGCCCTAACTTGGTCAGGGCGAGCCACAGGTCGAACAGGTCGCGACCCTTGCAGCGTTGGTAGAGCGCTCGGATTTTGGTTGCGACTAGTTCAGGTGGCTGGAATGTGCGCACTCGAACCTGACCTGTCCACCAGCGGGATTCGACTTGGAAAGGCAGGGCAATGACGGGCAACTCTGGCGAACGTTCGTGGGTGTTGATTTCGATTTTTATCTTGAGCGGGAGACCGTCGTCGGTGGTGGTCTTCCACACCACCTTCGGATGTTCACGTATGAGGCTCGCCGTCTGGAAGCCGAGGGCAGTCCCTACGTCGCGTAGAGCGTCGACCAGAGGACCGATACCGCCTGCGGTGGAGCGGACATAATCGAGGTCCTCGCTGTAACGGAACGGCTTGTCTAGGTGCAACTTGTGGAGAGCGGTGCCACCCCGGAAGATGAGTTCTCGACCTAGGTAGGGGTGTGCCGCGATCTCACAGATCGCCCGCGTGAGTAGTAGATCTTGTTCAACTTGTGACGGTGAACTCCAGGGGTGGGTCACGGCCCATTCGTGCACGGCGTTCAGAGGGATCATACGTCGGGTTCCAAATCAGTGTTGAGGCAGATGTTCCAGTTCGGATCGATCCGTCCCCTGCGGGGGTGGTGTGGAGATAACAATGAAGGCGTCGGACTGCGGTCGGTGGCGACCGCTCGCAGACGGTCCAGGTCGGTGACGTCGGAGTGCTGGGCCAAAATCCAGCCGACCCGCCGTGCCGCGGCGGCCGGGTACAGCCGCGACGTCTCGGCCAGACGGGCGATGTCGAGGCCGTCGTTCTCGGCTAATTCGATGATGACATTAGCGGCGTTGTCGATGCCCGCTGCCCTATCCGGCTCAGCTGTCACGTCCAGTGCGGTGGTCTCACGCGACGAGACCGGCACATCGCCCGCTGCGACGCGGCGCGGTACGACCGGAACTAACGTGACGAAGGAACGACGGTAGAACTCGACTCTGGACCGCCCGATCCGCCGATCGGCGACTGTCTTCGAACAAGCCACTTGGAACACCTGGGGAGCATGATGGGCGGCTCCATGGATGGCGGCCGCGGAGAGCCAACCGACGTAATAGCGAGCCTCCAGATGCCGCATCCAAGCGGCTATGTATTCGATGGCCGGAGGACCGCCCTGTCCTCGATGCTGTGAAGGGACCGGCACCCACAATCCCTTGGCCGGGCTGATCCACTCACCTCGTCGAGAGGGAGCGCGTAGCCGGACCCTGACTTGGCCGGCCGGCACACCTAGCAATTCGGCGACTTCAGAGGTGGTCAGCGCGTCCCAGCCATGTGACAGTGCCCAATCGGCCAGGTGCGGCGCGGTCGCCGAAGCGGCCATGGATGTTATATCCACGTGGCCTATCGTTACATAATTCATAACGATAGGCAATTTGGACACAGAGATCTCTTGGGTGCCGCTCGGCGGTGATCGCTCTGCTCGACGAAGTTCGGTGAAAGCGAGAGAGGAAGCCTCGATCCGTCCTGTTCCCAGGGTCGTTTGGTTGGGCCGCTTCGGGACGGGCGGTCTCAGGCCGGGACCAGGTGGGCGCCGGGGACCGGTCCGCTGACGCGGAGGACGCGCTGGGCCAACCCGAGGCTGGACAGTTGGACGGCCAGGTCGATGGCGTGGGCGCCGTCGCGGGCCAGCAGGGCGACGGTCGGGCCGGAGCCGGACACCACTGTGCCCAGGGCGCCCAAGCTGCGACCGGCCTCGACCACTCGGCCCAGGTGGGGAGCCAGAGCCAGGGCCGCCGGCGCCAAGTCGTTGACCAAAGCCGCCCCCAGGCGGACCGGATCGCCCTTGGCCAAGGCGGCCATCAGGTCGAGCGGCGCCGGGCCGGCCGATCCGGGGTCACCGGCGGGGGACAGCTCGTCGTACTTCTGGAAGACCCGGGCCGTCGACAGGCCTTGCTCGGCCAGAGCCAGGACCCAATGGTTGAGGCCGCGCTGCAGGGCCGGCGTCAACCGGTCGCCCCGGTCGTGGCCGACGGCGCAACCGCCCACCAGGGCGAAAGGTACGTCGGCCCCCAACTGGCGAGCCAACTCCAGCAGATCGTCCCGGCTGACCGTCAGCCCCCACAGCTGGGCGCAGGCCAGCAGGGCGGCGGCGGCGTCGGCCGACCCCCCGGCCATGCCCCCGGCCACCGGAATGGCTTTGTCCACCTGGAGGGCCACGCCCAGCTCGGGCCGGCCGGCCCAGCGCCGCAGCAGATCGGCCGCTCGGAAAGCAAGATTGTCTTCGACGGCACCCACCGCGTCGGCTCCCGGGCCGGCCACGGCGACCTCGATCCGGCCGTCGCGGCCCGCTTCGGCTGTGACGGAGTCGAATAAGGAGACGGCCTGGAAGACGGTGGCCAGTTCGTGGTAGCCGTCCGCGCGACGGGGCCCGACCTTCAAAGCCAGATTGATCTTGCCCGGCGCTCGGACCCGGACGACGGGGGCCGATGGCGGGACGGTGGGACGAGGCACGTCAAGAAGGTACCCGATCCGAGCCGGTCAGGACAGATCCCGGGGCGCCCTGGTCTGGAAGGACGGGACCGCTAGGGCAATTATGAGCAGATGATTCAAACATCTGCCCAAATTGACTAAACTAACGCCATGTCGACGCTTCAGAGCACCACCGCAGCCACTCAACAGATCGTCATTCCCGCTGCCTCGGTGGCGTTGAACCCATCTTGGGAGTCGGACTGGGGTCGGGCGGTGTACGGGTTCGTGCGCCGGGCTTCGGATGAGGGCAAGACCGTCACGATCAGCGTGGACGAGCGCCTGTACTCTCCACAGGAAGCCGCCGATTTGGCCGACGTGTCGAGAATGACGATTCGACGCCGGATCGAAGAAGGCGCGATCAAGGCGACCAAACGAGGGAGTCGCTGGCGCATCGCCGAATCAGAGTTGGAACGCTACCGGCGTCAAATGTGGGCAGACACGGTGACAGCGATGGCCGATGACTTCTAAGCCACGCCGGCTCGTCTTCCTGGACGCCGACGTGTTGGCGTCGCCCCTGACGCGAACCCTGATCGTGGCGGTGTCCCTCCAAGTGGGGTCGTCATTCGTGTTCCGATGGAGTGCCAGGGTCGAAGAGGAAGCCGACCGGGCGTTGCGGCCAGGACAGACACGCCTCAGCGAGTTGAGGCGGCGATTCGACTGGGGAACCAATGTCCTGGTGCCGGAGTCTGCGCCGGAGCGGATCGAACGGCTCCAGGACACCTCTCCCGAAGACCGTCATGTGCTGGGCGCCGCAGCCGCCGCTGGGATACGGCTGTTGGTGACACGTAACGTCCGTGATTTCGGGCGTTTGGACTTAGTGGCGTCAGGTCTGTCGGCAGTGCACCCAGATGTTTTCATGACGGCTGTGACGGGTCCGGAAGCGTACGAGAAAGCGCTGAGGATGATGTCAAGCACTCGGACTCGGCCGCCCCGCACGCCCGAAGAATTACACGCTGCCATCGGCGCGGGCCACCCCCGCTTGTTCAAGGCGATGGCGAGCGTCTACCCGACCATCGAGGCCGCCTCCACCGACCACGTCGCTCCGGCCGAATTGTTCCGAGGGCGGTGGTGCGTGGCCTGCGGGAAACCATTGGACAGTGCGGTGTGGATGACCATAGGCATCGGCCCAGAATGCCAGCCGAAAGGTTGACGGGCGAGCCCGGCGGCGGTCCGAGACGGAGGAAAACGGCTCTGTGCGGGCGGAGTGCGGCAGACGCCGGCTCAGTCCCTCGGGCGGCGCGGGGCGGTCGGCGGCGGCACGGGGCCGAGGGCGGCGGCTAGGCGGGCGTATTGCGCCACGTCCAGGGTCTCGCCCCGGGCGGCCGGGTCGATGCCGGCTTGGGCCAGGGCGGCTTGGACCTGACAGGACGGCCAGCGGGCGGCCAGAGCGGAACGCAGCATCTTGCGGCGTTGGGCGAAAGCGGCGTCGATGACGGCGAAGACCTCGGCCCGGCTGGCGGGGCCGCTGGGGTGCGGTTGACGGCGTAGGCGGACCAGACCGGACTCGACCTGGGGCCTCGGCCAGAAGACCGACGCCGGCACCGCGCCGACCCGGCTGGCCTGGGCGTGCCAAGCCAACTTGGCCGAGGGGACGCCGTAGACCTTGGAGCCGGGCGGGGCGGTCAGACGCTCGGCCACCTCGAGCTGGACCATGACCAGGCCGCCGGTCAAGCTGGGGAACTCGGCCAAGGCGTGCAGCAAGACTGGCACGGACACGTTGTAGGGCAGGTTGGCCACCAACTGGGTCGGCGGCGGTCCGGGCAGGTCGGTCAGCTCCAGGGCGTCGCCCTGTAACACGGTCAAACGGTCGGCCCGGTCCGGCCGGCGTTCGGCCATGGCCTGGGGCAGGCGCTGGGCCAGGACCGGTTCGATCTCGACCGCCACCACCGCCCGGGCCGCTCCCAACAAACCGACCGTCAGGGACCCCAAGCCGGGGCCGACTTCCAAAACCACGTCGTCGGGGGAGATCTCGGCCGCCTGCACGATCCGGCGCACCGTGTTGGCGTCGACCACGAAATTCTGACCCCGCCGCTTGCTCGGACGCAGGCCGGCCTGATCGGCCCAACGGCGCACCGTGCTGGCGTCGAGCAGGCCGTCAGACATCGGTCCGCTCCCAGTCAGCCGGGACAGCCGGGGCGCGGCCAGTTGTCGGGTCGAGTGGACGGTCGGGGGCCGGGCTGCTCCCAGGCCAGGCGGTGTCAGGGGCGGCCGAACCTGGCGTACGGTCAGAGGCCGGGTCGTTTCCAGGCCAGGCGGGGTTAGGAGCGGCTGGGCTGGGCGGACGGTCGGGGGTGCGGTCGTTTCCGGGTGAGGCCGGGATGGTGGCGGTCGGGTCGAGTGTATGACCGGGGGCCGGGTCGCTCCCAGACCAGGCCGGGCTGGGGGCGGTTGGGCCAGGCCGGGGTCCGTTGTCGGCGCCGCGGCCCCAATCGCCGCCGAAGGCGGCGACGGTGTTGGCGGTCAGGCGCTGGCAGGCGTAGTCCAAGTCCCAACCGCGTTGTTCCGCTAGGAAACGAACGGTGTGGGGGACGAGGTAGGTCGAGTTGGGCCGCCCCCGGGCCGGGACCGGCGTCAGATACGGTGCGTCGGTCTCGACCAGGATCAGCTCCGGGGGCGCCTCGGCCAGGGCCTGGCGCAGGCCGGCGTTGGCTTTGTACGTGAGCGGCCCCGGGAAGCTGATCCAGTAGCCGCGCTCGGCGCAGAGTCGGGCCAATTCGGCGTCGCCGGAGAAGCAGTGCATGACGATTCGTTCCAGGCGCGGGCCTTGGGCCAGCCGGTCGAGCACGTCGAGGTGGGCCTCACGGTCGTGGACGACCAAGGTCAGACCGTAGGCGGCGGCCAACTCGATGTGGGCGGCGAAGGCGGCCCGCTGGCGGGCCTGGGCCTGGGGGTCGGTGGTGCGGAAATAATCCAAGCCGGTCTCGCCGATGGCCCGGACCGGGCCTCCGCCCTGGGCCAAGCGCTCGATCCGAGCCAGTCCGGCCGCCACCCGCTCCGGATGACGGGCGACCTCGTTGGGGTGCAGGGCGACGGCCGCCACGACCTGGGGGTGACCGGCCGCGAACTCGGCCGCCCAGACCGAGTCGGCCTCGTCACAGCCGACCTGGACCAGCCGGTCCACTCCGACGGCGGCGGCCAGAGCCAAGGCGTCCTCAGGGTCAAGCCCGGAGTTCTCCCGCACGGCGTCCAGATGGGTGTGGGAGTCGATCGTCGGCTGGGGCAGGGCTTCCGGCAGGGGCGGCAGCCCCAACTCGGTCATCCGGGCCAGCGCCCGCTCCAGACTGGCCGGCGGGGCCGGGGACGGCTGGTCGGGGCGGCGCGCGGCGGGCTGGTTCACCCGCTCAGTCTGGCAGATCCCGCGCTCGGGGACCCGTCGGGAGCCGGCGCGGAACGTGGGGCCGGCGGACCTCCGAAGCCTCAGGCCTCGGCCTAGTCGTGCACGTGCACCAGGGTGCCGATGGGCGCGAAGTCGTAGACCGTCTTGGCGTCGGCCTCGCGCATCCCGACGCAGCCATGCGACATCGGATGGCCGAAATTGGTGTGCCAGTAGACGCCGTGCAAGGCGATGCCACCGTCGAAGAAGCTGTTCCAGCGGACGTTGGGCAGCGAATAGCCTGGTCCGTTCATGGTTTGGGAGGGGTTCTTGCTGTAGACCCGGAAGACGCCGGGGCGGGTCGGGGTGCTGGGCAGACCGGTCGAGACCGAGAAAGCGGCCAGGTCGCTGGATCCGTTGTGCAAGATGACCAATTGCTGGCTCAGCACCACTTCGACCCAGTTGCCGGGATGGTAGATGCCGGAATGGTAGGAAGTGACGGACGGGAAGTCCTCGATCGTGCGGTAAGCCCTGGACTCGGCCGGCCCCGGCAACGACTTCGGCGCCAGCATGACCTCCAAGGCCTCCAAACGCTTGGAGGCGCCGTAACTGCCGGCCACACCGCCGTTCTTGGTCCAACCCAGCCAGCCGGCTTGTTCGACATGGGCCCGGTAGTAGACGTCGAATTGTTCGGCCAACTGACCGGTCAACTCGATTTGGACCGCCTCCAGCCGCAAAGACTGGCCGGTCGTGCCGGCGATGGCGCCGGCTTGGACGTAGGGCTGCCAGCCGATCGACTCGACGTGGCCGCGATAACGGACGGCGCCGCTGAGACCAGGGGCGGCGACCGTCACCCGTAGGGCCTCGATCCGCGAGGACTGGCCGGTCGTGCCGGCCATGGCCCCGTCCGTCACCGGCGTCTGGCTCCAGCCGTAGTCCTGGCCGTGGACCTGGTAGCCGACTTGGGCCGACCGGTAGACGACCTGGGGACGGGTGGTCGGCCCCGGCGCGGCGGCTCCGGCCGGGAGCAGCCGGATTTCGACCGCCTCGGCCCGCAAACCGAAGCCGGTGGTGCCGGCGATCTGGCCGTCGTGGGCCCAATCGAGCCAGCCCAAGGTGGCGCTGTGGACTCGGTAGTAGACCTGGTGGGTCGAGCTGAGGTCACCAGTCAATTCGATCTTGACCGCCTCGGAGCGCAGCGACCGTCCGGTGGTGCCCGCCACCTGGCCGTTCTCGTACCAAGAGTCGTCCCCCTTCAGCCAGCCCAGGTTCTCGACGTGGATCTGATAACGGATCGACCCCTCGTAGCTGCCCGGGTCGAGGTCGACGCTGAACGCTTCCAGGCGCCGGCTCTGACCGACGGTGCCGGCGTAAGGGCCGAAACGCTCGGCCTCGGCCCAGCCGACGTCCTCGATGTGGGCCCGGTAGGTCAGGCTCGGCTCGACCGCCGGATCGAGCGGGTCAGGCGTCGGGGAGCCGCTTGGGGAAGCGGTCGGTGAAGCCGTGCCGCCGGACGGAGCGGTGGTCGGAGGAGAGCTAGTCGGGGAGGCCGGGGCGGCGCTGGTGGCCGGGGAAGCCGGGCCGGAGGCGGCCGGAGCGCTGGTCGGGTTGGCGCTGGTCGGGCCGGAGACGGTCGAGGGGACTGGGCCGGAGACGGTCGGGGAGGCCGCGGTCGGGCTGGAAGTGGGCGGGGAGACGATTGTGGTCGGAGAGGCCGGGCCGGAGCTGGCGGGGCTGTCGTCGGCCCAGGCCGGGGAGGCGCCGGTCAGGATGGCCGCCGACAAGCCTACGACGGCCGCCAAAGACAGCCAATGTGTTTTTTGGGTCATCGTGAGGTCTCCTATGGACAAGGTCCGACCTGGCGCCACCGAGTCGACCGATCCGGGCGGCGCGGGGAAGACAGCCGCTGGCGGGCCGACCGATGAGGCCGGGCAGGCGCTACGAGGCTAGACTCTCCGATCTGACCCGTCAACGCCACCCTGAGACCGGGCCGAGCGCTCTCGGCGGGCCTGGTCGAAGGGTCGCCTCAAGACGGCCGGGTCTGGGCGCGGCGGGCCAAGAGGGCTTGGTAGAGGTCGTGGCGGTCCACCGCGTGGCGGCGGGCGGCTTCGGCCACGGCGGCGGCCGGCTTGGCCCCGTCGGCCACCAGTCGCTCGGCCCAGGCCAGGGCGACGGCCGGGTCGGCCTGATCCGGGTCGAGGCCGGCCACCACCACGGTGACCTCGCCCCGCACCTCCCCTTCGGCCCAAGTCGCCAATTCGGTCAGCGGTCCGCGCACGACCTCTTCGTAAGTCTTGGTCAACTCGCGGCAGATCGCGCCCGCCCGCTGGGGCCCGAAGCTGTCGCGGGCGTCGGCCAAGAACTCCGCCAAGCGGTGGGGGGCCTCGAAGAAGACCATGGTGCGCGGTTCGGCGGCCAACTCGGCCAGCCGGGCTCGCCGCGGGCCGGGCCGGCGGGGCAGGAAGCCCTCGAAACAGAAACGGTCGACCGGCAGGCCGGAGACGGCCAGGGCGGTCAGGGCGGCCGACGGCCCCGGCACGGCCGTGACCCGGACCCCGGCCGCGATGGCCGCCCGCACCAGGCGATAGCCGGGGTCGGAGACCGACGGCATGCCGGCGTCGGTCACCAGCACCACGGTCGAGCCGGTCTGAAGGGCTTCGACCAGCCCCGGGGTGCGGTCTGTCTCATTGCCTTCGAAGTACGACACCAGCGGGGCGGTCAGCTCCAGTTCGAGCCGGTCGGCCAGTCGACGTAGCCGTCGGGTGTCCTCGGCCGCGATCAGGTCGGCTCGGCGCAGCGCCTCGACCAGCCCCGGCGAAGCCTGCCGCCAGTCGCCGATCGGCGTCCCCGCCAACACCAATAGACCCTCGTCCACCATCGACCTCCGCCTGTTCCAGCCACCCCGACAGGGTCGATTATGCCCTTACGCCGCTAGCGCCGGCGCCGGCCGGTCCGCCCAGTGGCCCTGGTTGGACCGGTCGCGGGGGATCCGAAGTCAGGGGCCACTGTCGTAGGTTGGCGCCAGACTGAATTAGTCAAGATGACCACGACACGGTCGGATGGGGCGACACGGTCGTAGTCTCCATCTGACAGACTGTGCCGAAGGATGGGAAAGGGGGCGAAATGATTTTCCCGATTGGTCTCACCGCCGTCCTGTCCGGCGCGTCCGTGTCTCAACTCAATCGATGGCGAAGAACTGGACTGTTAGTGCCGGAAACCAGGTCAACGCGCCCGCCGCTCTATTCCTTCCGAGACGTGGTCGCTTTGCGCGTCGTGGTGCGCCTTCGTGCGGACACCTCTCTGCAGCGGATCAGGCGGGCATTCGGTCGACTCACCGAATACGATCTGACGGACCACGTTTCAAATTACCGGTTCGCCGTCCACGGCCAATCCATCGCAGTTTGGACAGACGACGGTTGGCTTGATTTGGTGAAAAATCACGGTCAATACGAGCTGTTTCGGATGTCCGACATCTACAAGCCGTTCGTCACTAAATATGGGACGTCGGTCGTCGATTTCCGTCACCCTCGTCCTCATCTCGAAGTCGACGCCCGTAAGGTGGGTGGCTGGCCGGTGCTCGCGAACACACGGATCGGCTATGACGTGATCGCGACGGCCGCCGCTGGTGACGCCCTGTCTGCCAGGGACGTGTCCAAGTTTTATCCGGGGTCGACGGTCGAGGCTATTCGTGACGCCATCGACTTCGACGCCGAAGTGCGCGGCAGAGTCCGAAGGACAGCCTGATATGAAGTTCCTGATCGATGAGAATGTCAATGTCACGGCGGTCACAGCCTTGCGTTCGATATACGCCGATCACTCATTTTCAACGGTGTCCGATCAGAAATGGCGGGGGCTGCCCGACGTCGACCTGTTCAAGGCCATGGGAGACGCTCAATTCAGTGTGATCGTGACTCGGGACGTGAGGCAGTTAGACGATCCGACTGAACGGGCCGTGCTCAGGGACCAGGGAATACATTGGGTTGGTCTGCCCAGCCCTAAGTTCGGCGGGCTCAAAGGGTTGGCTCTGGAAACTGCAGCTGTGGTGGCGGGCTTGTCGTACGTGTTGGAGGGCATTGGCACAGAGACGCCGCCGACCGCCTTCCGCCTTCACGGCGTTCCTTCCGAAGCCAAGCAACGCGTCAGAATCGAGCCGCTTTGAGCGGTGCCCGTAGCACGCGTCTAGGCTTCTGTGGGGACTGGGGCCGGTGGCCAGTTCGCCGGCCCCGGTGCGGCGGCTGCTCGGCTAGTAGAGCTTAGGATTGGGGGCGTGACGGAACCGGAGGACCAGCGGGCGGAGTCGCCCGAGCGATCCGCCCCGGTTCCTGAGGTCGAACCACCGCTCCCGGAGCCCGTCGCTTTGTCGCCAGCCGCCAGGCCGGATTCTTCAGACACTCCTCCGGACCCTCCGTCAGTTCTGCCCGAGCCGGGCCAGGACGACTCAGGCCAGCCCGTCGTGGACTTTCCTCCGCCCGAGCCGGGCGCGGACGACTCAGGCCAGGTCCTGGATTCTTCTCCGCCCGACCCGGGCTGGCCGGCGCCGGCCCGGCCGGCCCTGCGGCAGCGCCTGTTGGCCCGGTTGGACCGTTGGACGGTGGCCTCGGCCCCGGCTCCGACGGTTTTGGAGCCGGTCTCCCGGCTACGCGAAGGCCCGCCCCCGGACCGGTGGCTGAGTTGGGTCGTCACCGCCGTCATCGTGGCGATCGCCTTCGGCGTCCGGTTGGTCGGGCTGGGACAGCCGGCCGGCATCATCTTCGACGAGACCTACTACGCCAAAGACGCCTGGTCGCTGCTGCAGCAAGGCTACGAGGGCGTCTGGTCGGACGACGCCAACGCGGCCCTGGCCCAGGGCGACGCCTCCGGCCTGGGGAGTTCGCCCGCCTTCATCGTCCACCCCCAGGTCGGCAAATGGCTGATCGCCGCGGGCGAGGCCCTCTTCGGCCTGAACTCCTTCGGCTGGCGTTTCTCCGCCTTGGTCTTCGGGTCGCTCATGGTCGGTTTGACCATCCGGCTGGCCCGCCGGATCTCCCGCTCGACCATGATCGGCGCCCTGGCCGGTCTGTTGGTGACGGTGGATGGGCTCAATTTCGTGATGTCCCGGATCGCCCTGCTGGACACTTTCCAAGCCTTCTTCATCCTGGCCGCGGTGAGCTGTCTGGTGGTGGACCGGGACTGGTTCCGCCACCGCTTGGCCGACCGCGTCGAAGTCGGCGGTGGGCGCGACCTGGGCGGCCGCTCGGGCGGTTTCATCTTCCGACCCTGGCTGTTGGCGGCCGGTCTGTCCTTCGGCCTGGCCTGCGGCACCAAGTGGAACTCGGTCTACGCCGTCGCCGTCTTCGGGGTGTTGACGGTGGTCTGGAGCGTGGCCGCCCGGCGCTTGGCCGGAGCCCGGCGACGACGCTGGTCGGCCCTCTGGCTGGACGGCCTGCCGGCCTTCTTCAGCCTGGTGGTGGTGGCGGCCGGGGTCTACCTGGCCAGCTGGGCCTCCTGGCTGGCCACCTCCGGCGGCTACGGCCGCCAGTGGGGGGCGGACCACCCCGACGACCGCTCGGTCCAATTGTTCGGGCGCGCCCTGGCCTCGCTCTGGCGCTACCACGTCGACATCTACAACTTCCACTCCGGCGACTACATGGCCAACACCACCCACACCTACAGTTCCAACCCCTGGGGCTGGTTCGTGCTGGCCCGCCCGATCGGTTTCGACGCCCAGAACGGCATCCCAGCGGGCACGGACGGCTGCCCAGAGGGCGGCCAAGAATGCCTGCGGGTGATCTCCTGCACCGGCACGCCCCTGCTCTGGTGGCTGGCCGCCGCCGCCGCCCTGATCGGCCTGGTCTGGTGGCTGGCCGGCGCCGACTGGCGTTTCGGGGTCAGCTCGCTCGGCGTCCTGGCCACCTGGCTGCCCTGGCTGACGGTCGGTTCCAGGCCCCTCTTCTTCTTCTACGCCATCACCTTCGAGCCCTTCTTGATGATCGGCCTGGCCATGTTCCTAGGAGTCCTGATGGGCCCGGCCCGACCAGACAAACGCCGACAACAGGGCACCATCATCGCCGGCGCCCTGGTCGGTTTGGCCATCCTCGACTTCGCCTTCATCTACCCCATCCTGAGCGACCAAGTCCTGCTGCGCAGCCACTGGATCTGGCGCATGTGGTTCCCCAGCTGGATCTAGCCCCGCCGGCGGGCGCGGCCGGCCCAGACCGATTCCGCGCTGGCGGCGCGCTGGCCCGGGAGAGACGGTTCTGGGCGCCGCCGTCGGCCAGGCGTTCGACCGGGCGACGGTCCGCGTCCGCGGCCCGCCTCGCCTAGGATTGAAGTCGTCCGCGACCACGGAGGAGGACCGCAAGTGTCCGTATTCTCGTCTTTGCCCTTGGCCCCACGCGACCCCGTGTTGGGGATGACCGAGGCGTTCTTGGCCGACCCGGCTCCGGCCAAGATCAATCTCGGCGTCGGCGTCTACCAGGACGAGGACGGGCGGGTGCCGGTGCTGGACGCGGTGCGCCAGGCCCAGGCCCGTTTGGCCGACGACCCGCGGCCCTACGGCTATCTGCCCATCAGCGGCCTGCCGGCCTACGACGAAGCCGTCAAACGACTGATCTTCGGCGCCTCCGGCGACCTGGTGGCCCAAGGCCGCGTCGTCACCGTCCAGGCCTTGGGCGGCACCGGCGGGCTACGGATCGGAGCCGGGCTGCTGGCCCTGGTCGATCCCAAGGCCCAAGTCCTGGTGTCGGACCCGACCTGGGAGAACCACCAGACCTTGTTCCAGCGGGCCGGCTTCGCCGTCGGCACGTACCGCTACCTCGACGCCGCCGCCCGTCGGATCGACGTCGACGGGATGGTCGAGGACTTGGGCCGGGCCGCGGCCGGCTCCATCGTGGTGTTGCACGCCTGCTGCCACAACCCGACTGGGTACGACCTGGCCCCGGCCGATTGGGACAAAGTGGTGGCGGTCTGCGGCCAGCGCGACCTGGTGCCCTTCTTGGACCTGGCCTACCAGGGTTTCTCCCAGGGCATCGTCGAGGACGCCGACGCGGTGACCAAATTCGCTCTCGCCGGACGGCCCTTCCTGGTCGCCAGCTCCTTCTCCAAGTCCTTCAGCCTGTACGGCGAGCGGGTCGGCGCCATCAGCTGCCTGACGGCCGACGCCGACCAGTCCGAGCGGGTGTTGAGCCAGGCCAAGGTGGTCGTCCGCGCCCTCTACTCCAACCCGCCCACCAACGGCGCCCGACTGGTCGCCACCGTCTTGGGCGACCGTGGTCTGAGGGCCGAGTGGGAGAACGAGCTGACCGGCATGCGCGACCGCGTCAAAGGCATGCGGGCCCTGCTCCGGGCCGGTCTGGAACGGGCCGGGGTCCCCGGCGACCTGTCGTACATCACCGCTCAGACCGGCATGTTCTCGTATTCCGGGCTGAGCCAGCCCCAGATGGCACGGCTGCGGCGCGACTTCCACGTTTACGGCCTGGACTCCGGCCGGCTCTGCCTGGCCGCCCTCAACCACGGCAACATCGAGGCTGTGGTCCAGGCCATCGCCCAGGTCATGGCCTGAGCCGGACCGGCCGGGCCGACCCGACGTGTGCAAATCGCCAGACCGTCGTAGAGTATGGTCCGGACGGGCCGCCAGCCACGTCCGGTCCCCGGTTGGTCTTTCGGTAGGGCCCGCCTGACTTTGAATCAGGATTAGCGCAGTAGGTTCGACTCCTACCCGGGGAGCGCCGCGATCTATGAGGAGCAGGGTTGACTGAGGTACGCGCCGCTGGGGTGGCAGCCGTCATCGTCCTGGCCGCCGGGGCCAGCACCCGTATGAAGTCGCGCACCTCCAAGCTGCTGCACCCGATCTGCGGCCGGTCCATGCTGTCGTGGTGTCTGGACGCCGCCGTCAGCCTGCAGCCCGAACGCCTGGTGGTGGTGGTGGGCCAGATGCGCGACCAGGTCGAGGCCCACCTGGACGACATCGCCCCCAGCGCCGTGCGCGCCTTCCAAGCCAGCCCCCTGGGCACCGGCCACGCCGTCCAATGCGGCCTGGAGGCCCTGGGCGAGGTGACCGGCGAGGTGGTCGTGACCTACGGCGACGTGCCCATGCTGAGCCCCCGCGCCCTGGGCGACCTGCTGGCCAGCCACCGCGACGACGGCAACGCCATCACCGTGCTGACGGCCGTGGTGGACGATCCGACCGGTTACGGACGGGTGGTCCGGCGGGGCGACCAGGTGACGTCCATCGTCGAACACCGCGACGCCGACGCCGATCAGCTCGGGCTGCGCGAGATCAACGCCGGCATCTACGTCTTCCAGGCCGACCTGCTGCGGGCCGGCCTGGCCCAATTGCGCTCCGACAACGACCAGGGGCAGCTGTACCTGACCGACCTGGTGGCTTACGCCAGCGACCAGGGCCAGCGCGTCGGAGCTTTCATCGAGGCCGACGCCTGGCAGACCCAAGGGGTCAACGACCGGGTCCAACTGGCCGCCGTCAACCGGGAGATGAACCGGCGCATCGTGCGCGACTGGATGCTGCGCGGGGTGACCGTGGTCGACCCGGCCACGACTTGGATCGAACGGGACGTGGCCCTGGCCGGGGACGTCGAGATCTGGCCGGACACCATCCTGCGCGGCGCCACCACGGTGGGCGAGGCGGCCGTGATCGGGCCGGACTCCCGCCTGACCGACGTCGAAGTCGGCCCTAGGGCCCAGGTCGTGCGCTCGGAGGCGGTCCTGGCCGTGATCGGGCCGGACGCCCAAGTCGGCCCCTTCTCGTACCTTCGCCCCGGCACCGAACTGGGGGCGGCGGGCAAGGTCGGCGCCTTCGTCGAGACCAAGCAGGCCCGTATCGGCGCTGGCGCCAAAGTGCCCCATCTGACTTACTGCGGCGACGCCGTGGTGGGGGAGTCCACCAACATCGGCGCCGGCGTCATCTTCGCCAATTACGACGGCGCCACCAAGTCGGTCAGCACGGTCGGGCGGCGTAGTTTCATCGGCTCGGACTCGGTCCTGGTGGCGCCGGTCCAGATCGGCGACGACGCCTTCGTGGCGGCCGGGTCGGTCATCACCGACGACGTGCCCGACGGCGCCCTGGCCGTGGCCCGGGGCCGGCAGGCCGAGATCCCCGGCTGGGTGGCCCGGCGACGGCAAGAAGGCGCCGCCGAACCCGACTCCAACTCCGGCGCGCCATCGACCGGTTCCGAACTTTAGGAGACAGATGAGCGACCTGACCAGCAAAGATGATAAGCAACTGATGCTTTTCGCGGGTCGGTCGCACCCCGGACTGGCCAACGAGATCGCCCAGCTGCTGGGCCGCACCCCGGTGCCGGCCCGCATGGTGACCTACGCCAACTCCGAGATCTACGTCCGCTTCGAGGCTTCGGTGCGCGGCTGCGACGCCTTCGTGGTGCAAGCCCACGCCGCGCCGGTCAACGACTGGCTGATGGAGCAGTTGATCATGGTCGACGCCCTCAAGCGGGCCTCGGCCAAGCGCATCACGGTGGTCTGCCCCTTCTATCCCTACGCCCGCCAAGACAAGAAGCACGCCGGCCGGGAGCCGATCTCGGCCCGGCTGGTGGCCGACCTCTTCGCCGCCGCCGGGGCCACCCGGATCATGTCGGTCGACCTGCACGCGGCTCAGATCCAAGGCTTCTTCTCCGGCCCGGTCGACCATCTCTACGCCCTGCCCATCCTGGCCGACTACGTCGAGCAGAAGTACGACCTGGGCGACATCGTGATCGTCTCGCCCGACGCCGGCCGGGTCCGGACGGCCGACATGTGGTCGGACCGGCTGGGCTGCCCCCTGGCCATCATCCACAAACGGCGCGACCCCGAGGTGGCCAACACGGTGGCCGTGCACGAGGTGGTGGGCGAGGTCGAGGGCAAGACCTGCCTGCTGGTGGACGACATGATCGACACCGCCGGCACCATCTGCCTGGCCGCCGACGCTCTCAAGCTCAAAGGCGCCAGCCGGGTGCTGGCCGCTGCCACCCACCCGGTCCTGTCCGGCCCGGCGGCCGAACGACTGCAACGTAGCGTCTTCGAAGAGGTCATCGTGACCAACACCTTGCCCATCGCCAAAGAGTCCCAGATCGACAAACTGACGGTGCTGTCGATCGCCCCCATGCTGGCCGAGGCCATCGAGGCGGTCTTCTGCGAGAGTTCGGTGGCGGCTTTGATGAGCGAGAAGCACAAGCGGGCCAAGCGCTTGCAGGACCGGGCGGCCGAGGCCTTGACCATCGCCCCGCCCTTGGACCTGTGAGCCAGTCCCCGACAGCGGGGTCGCCCGGGGCGTCTGGGCGGTCGATTTCCGGGCCGGAGATCTGATCGGGTAGGCTGCCGGGGTTGCCTGGCGAGGGGGGCGCGGACGCGTCCCCGTGATCGACAAGGCCCTGACCGGGTGGAACCCGGTCGCGCAGGGACCTGCCTCGTCTGGCGTCGTGGACCAAGACTGAGAGGTGGAACCGCGATGGCCATTGAAATCAAGCTGGAAGCTCAGCCGCGCGCCGAGTTCGGCAAAGGGGCGTCCCGCCGCTTGCGTCGGGCCGGGCGCGTCCCGGCGGTGATGTACGGACACGGGGCCGATCCGGTCCACGTCTCCTTGCCGGCCCACGCCACCCAGCTGGCCCTGCGCCAAGCCAACGCCCTGCTCACCATCGACGTCGTCGGCGGCCAGCCCCAGTTGGCCCTGCCCAAGCAGATCCAGCGCGACCCGATCTCCGACGTCATCGAGCACGTCGACCTGATCATGGTGCGCCGGGGCGAGCGGGTCACGGTCGAGGTGCCGTTGATCGTGGTGGGCGAGGTCAAGGGCGAGGCCATGATCGTGACCGACCAGAGCACCCTGACCGTCGAGGCCGAGGCCACCTCGATCCCGTCCAGCATCGAGATCGACATCAGCGCCTTGGAGATCGGCGACCAGGTGCTGGCCCGCGACCTGCCCCTGCCGGAAGGCGTGGTCTTCCCCGGCGACCCGGAAGACCTCATGCTGTCGATCCAAGCCCCGCAGGCCCAGGACCTGGGCCAGGCCGAGGCCGAGGGTGCCGGCGAGGCCGAGGCGGCCGCCGACCCCGAGTGACCGATCCCGGTCGGTTGTGACCATGGCTAAGTGGTTGGTGGTCGGCCTGGGCAATCCGGGTCAGTCCTACGCCGACAATCGGCACAATATCGGCGCCATGGTGGTGGCCGAGTTGGCCCGGCGCGGCCGGGCCAACTGGCGGACCCACCGTCTGCTGCGGGCCGACCTGGCCCACGTCCTGGTCGGTCCGACCGGCACGGGCGCGGTCGGCCCCGACCTGGAGCGGGTCGAACTGGCCCGCCCGCGGTCGTACATGAACGAGTCCGGCGGCCCGGTCAAAGCCGTCCTGGGCCAGGCCAAGCTGCGCCCGTCCCACCTGGTGGTGGTGCACGACGAGCTGGACCTGGCCCTGGGCCAGCTGCGGGTCAAATTCGGCGGCGGCGACAACGGCCACAACGGTCTCAAATCGATCCGAGCCCGGCTGGGCCAGGGCGACTACTACCGGGTGCGCTGCGGCGTCGACCGCCCGACCGGCCGCCAAGACGTCGTCGACTGGGTCCTGAGCGACTTCGGCCGGGCCCAGGGCGAAGCCCGCGACGAACTGGTGGCTTTAGCCGCTGACGCCGTCGAAGTCCTAATCAGCCAGGGTTTGGAGGCCACCCAGCAGCGCTTCAACTCCTGAGGACTTGGGGCCGGTCGTTCCAGCCGGGCCTCTCCGTCTGTCCGCTTCAGGCTCGGCCTCGTCACCGGAGCCGTCGCCTCCGCCCCCTCCACCGGACGGGCAGCCCACACCGGTCCAGCCGCGATCTCATGAGAGGTCTGCTGTCCGGCCCCTCCCTAGGTGGAGGATGGTCGGACTGTCGGTGGGGTCAGAGCGGGTGTGGCGTCTAGGTCTGAGTTGGTTAGTCCGTCGATTTCCGTGGCGTAGAGGTCGAACCGACAGGCGAGTTCTTCGATTCCAGGCCCGTCGACACCGAGCGCGGCGAACTCCAGGCGATTGACTGAACGGACGGCCCGGAACGTCTCAGACAGTGCGCCAAGAACGAGTTCCGGGTGCCGCGACCGTACGCTCTCGACCAGATCCCGAACACTCCAGTCTCCGCTTCGCAGCATGGCGTCGACGTCTGTGAAATCCCGGCCGGCCCGTCGATCCAACAACGCGTCCAGTTTGCCCTGGCGCAGATCTGCGATGGTGAGCACCGGCCCGGCCGGCGGGATGATGATCGGTGGCTGGGTCCGAGGCATGACGCCCAGATCTACGCCGACCTTTTCGCCGGATCGCGGATCGGTCACGATCAGTTCACGGAACCAGTCCAGTCGGCGGCGGACCTCGACTTTGTACCCGATGCTGGCCAGCGCGCCGACCGCAGCGTCTTCGGCCGCCGTATAAACCTGCGGATCGTATGAGGGCGCGTAGACATCGATATCGGTGCTGTCCCGATCGACGACGCCATGGAGTTGGAGGGCTGCGCCGCCGCCGATGGCGAATCCAAGATCGGCCACGGCTTCAGACAAGACCTGCGCGACTCGGGCTTGCATCGGGGTCAGCATCAGGCCGCCACTGAGGCGAGGCTGGGATGGGCCTCGGTCCAGGCCCGCCGCAACGACAGCGGAAGGAAAACGTTGTTCCATTCCCGCTCTAAGACGCATCGGTTCAGAAACTCCGCCAAAGTGGCCTCGTCGGAAGCCTCACGCAGAACGTTCACGTAACACCAGCGCAAGTCATCTGGATCATCCAAGTCGAAGGGCCGGGACGGCCCCCAGTAGAGGTTTATCGGCAGTTCGACGTGCCCACTGGTCGGGCCGCGGAGGTCGTCCAGATCGTGGATCACGATCCATCCCGGCAGGCAGGTGGCCATTTCCGGGTATCGCACTAACACGGGCGCCTCCTTCTTGGCCAGCCACCATTCTCCCACGATGTGATGAAACGATCAGAACGTCCATCCGAATGACAGGGGCAGGGAGCGGGTAGGGATGGATTCTGCGACTGCGCTGGCGCTCCGCGCAGAATGACGGGCGGGGGCTGGCGTGGGCGCTGGCCGCCACTTAGCGTGGACGATGCCCAGACCGCCGGTGGGTCAGAGCCAGTGGAGAGAGGTTCGTCGCTCGGCCTGGCGGTGGAATGACGGGTGCCGGTTCGGGGCCGCGTTAAGCTGGTCGATCGTGAGTGGGCATGGGCTGGTGCGGCGACTGACCGACCTGGCGGGGTTGGCCCAGGCGGTGCGCTGGGCCGCCACCGGGCGGTCGGCGGCCGATCTGACCGCCATCGCCGAGTTGCGTCCCTTCCTAGCCGCCGCCCTGGCCGAGGGGTCGGCGCGGCCGGTCTTGCTGGTGACCTCGACCTACCGCGAGGCCGAGCAGCTGGCCGGCTCCTTGGAGTCGCTGTTGGAGCCGGACCAGGTCGCCTTCTACCCGGCCTGGGAGACCCTGCCGCACGAACGGTTGAGCCCGCGCTCCGACACCGTCGGCCGGCGCCTGGCCGTGCTGCGCCGGTTGGTCGGCAACGACGAACTGCCGCCGCCGCGCGTCCTGCTGGCGCCGGTCCGTTCCATCCTCCAACCCCAGGTGGCCGGGCTGGGCCAGATGTCGCCGGTCCGGCTCCGGGTCGGGGACGACTACGACATCCAACGCCTGGCCCGAGACCTGGTGGCGGCGGCCTACATCCGCACCGACCTGGTCACCCAGCGGGGCGAGTTCAGCGTCCGGGGCGGCATCGTCGACCTCTTCCCCCCGACCGACGAGGCGCCGGTCCGGATCGACTTCTTCGGCGACCAGGTGGAGGAGATCCGGGCCTTCGCGGTGGCCGACCAGCGTTCGACCGACCAGACCCGGGACCAGGTGTTGGCCTCGCCCTGCCGCGAGCTGTTGTTGACCGACCAGGTCAAAGAGCGGGCCCGCCAGCTGATGGCGGCCCATCCGGAGCTGTCGGACATGTTGGAGCGGATCGCGGCCGGCCACGCCGTCGAAGGCATGGAGGCGCTGGCCCCGGCCCTGGTCGACGGCCTGGAACTGCTGACCGACGTGGTGCCCGACGACACCTTGGTGTTGGTGGCCGACCCCGAACTGGTGCGGCAGCGGGCCAAGGACCTGCAAGCCACCAGCCAAGAGTTCCTGCAAGCCTCCTGGGCGGCCGCCGCCGGCGGCGGGCAGGCCCCCATCGACCTCGGCGCCTCGGCTTACCAGTCCCTGGCCGAGGTACGCCGCCAGGCCCTGTCCCGGGGGCTGGCCTGGTGGAGCTTGAGCAGTTTCGCGGTCGACCAGCCCAGCCAGCCAGAACTGGCCCGGGCCGGCGGTGAGCCGGTCCCAAGTTCAGCCGGCCCGGGTTCCTCCGCCACTGCGGCAGGGTCGGTCGGGTCCGGCTCCTCCCGTGCGGTCTCGGCGGCGACCGGCCCGGACTCGGACTGGTCTCAGGGGATGGCCCGGGCGGCTGAGAGCGGCGTCGAATCGATCACGGTCGAGGCCTGGCCGACCGAGAGTTGGCGGGGGCGGACCGAGCAGGCGGTCGAGGACCTGACCGGCCGGCTGGCCGCCGGCCAGACCGTGGTGGTGGCGGCCGAGGGCCGGGGCCTGGCCACCCGCTACCGCGAGCTGCTGACCGAGGCCGGCTTGCCGACCGACTTCGTCGAACGGCTGGACCGGGTCCCCCAGCCGGGCCGGGCCACCGTCACCCTGGGCCAGTTCAGACACGGCTTCTTCCTGCCCGAACTCGACTTGCTGCTGGTAACGACGGCCGACCTGGCCGGCCAGAGCGCCCCCGACAAGTCGGCCCGCCGCCTGCCCAGCCGGCGTAAGAACCAGATCGACCCGCTCGAACTGGCCGCCGG
Organism: Propionibacteriaceae bacterium; assembly: GCA_031267645.1. Lineage (GTDB taxonomy): Bacteria > Actinomycetota > Actinomycetes > Propionibacteriales > Propionibacteriaceae > WQYJ01. The sequence goes on along the minus strand of JAIRYW010000030.1, from coordinate 31,415 downwards.
CGACCTGATCGTGCACGACCAGCACGGCGTCGGCCGCTATGTCGAACTGACCCAGCGGCAGGTGGCCGGCGCGGTGCGCGACTACCTGGTGATCGAGTACGCCGCCAGCAAACGGGGCCAACCGGGCGACCGGCTCTACCTGCCGATGGACCAACTCCACTTGGTCACCCGTTACGTCGGCGGCGAGCAACCCAGTTTGGACCGTTTGGGCTCGGCCGACTGGTCCAAACGCAAGGCTCGGGCCCGTAAAGCGGTGCGTCAGATCGCCCAGGAGCTGATCCAGCTCTACGCCGCCCGCCAGTCCGCCCAGGGCTTCGCCTTCTCGCCCGACGGCGACTGGCAGCGCGAGATGGAAGACTCCTTCAGCCACATCGAGACGCCCGACCAGCTCAGCTGCATCGAAGAGGTCAAACGGGACATGGAGCGGGTCACGCCGATGGACCGGCTGATCTGCGGCGACGTCGGCTACGGCAAGACCGAGATCGCCGTCCGGGCGGCCTTCAAAGCGGTCCAAGACGGCAAACAGGTGGCCGTGCTGGTGCCCACCACCTTGTTGGCCCAGCAGCACCTGGCCACCTTCGCCGGGCGCTTCGCCGGCTTCCCCGTCACGGTGGCTCCATTGTCGCGTTTCCAAACCGCGGCCGAGGAGCGCCAGACCGTGGCCGGGCTCAAAACCGGCCAGGTCGACGTCGTCATCGGCACCCATCGTTTGCTGTCCGGCGACGTCGAGTTCCACGACCTCGGGCTGGTCGTGATCGACGAGGAACAACGCTTCGGAGTCGAACACAAGGAGACTCTGAAGAAGCTCCGCCTGGACGTCGACGTGCTGGCCATGTCGGCCACGCCCATCCCGCGGACCTTGGAGATGGCCATCACCGGCATCCGCGAATTGTCCGTCATCGCCACCCCGCCGGAGGAGCGCCACCCGGTCTTGACCTTCGCCGGGGTGTACGACGAGGGCCAGGTCCGAGCCGCCATCCGGCGCGAACTGGCCCGCGAGGGGCAGGTCTTCTTCATCCACAACCGGGTCGACTCGATCGCCCGGGTGGCCGCCCGGCTGAGCGAACTGGTGCCGGAGGCCAAGGTGGCGGTGGCCCACGGCAAGATGGGCGAACGGGCCTTGGCCCAGGTCATGGTCGACTTCTGGGAGCGGCGGGCCGACCTGCTGGTCTGCACCACCATCGTCGAATCGGGCCTCGACATCCAAACCGCCAACACTCTGATCGTGGACCGGGCCGACGCCATGGGGCTAAGCCAGTTGCACCAGCTGCGGGGCCGGGTCGGGCGGGGCCGCGACCGGGGTTACGCCTACTTCTTCTATCCGGTCGGCCACGACCTCTCCCAGACCGCCCACGACCGGCTGGCCACCATGGCGGCCCACGCCGAGTTGGGAGCCGGGCTCTCCATCGCCATGAAAGACCTGGAGATCCGCGGCGCCGGCAATCTGCTGGGGGCGGACCAGTCCGGCCACATCGAGGAGGTCGGTTTCGACCTCTACCTGCGCCTGGTCGGCGAGGCGGTGGAGGAGTTCCGGGGCCAGCGGGCGGAGCCGGAGCCGCAGATGCGGATCGAGCTGCCGGTCGAGGCCCATCTGCCGGACGACTACATCGGCTCCGAGCGGCTGCGGCTGGAGATGTACAAACGGATCGCCCAGGTTCAGCGGGAGTCCGACCTGGCCGGTGTGATCGACGAGCTGACCGACCGTTACGGCCCTCCGCCGGCGGCGGCCTTGGCCCTGATCGAGGTGGCGGCCTTCCGACTGGCGGCCCGCCGGGCCGGACTGGTCGAGGTCGTCGCCCAAGGCAAGTTCGTCCGCTTCGAGCCGGCCGAGCTGCCCGAATCACGTCAACTTCGATTGCGGCGGTTGTATCCCGGGTCGGTCTACAAAGCGGCCCAGGGCCAGATCTTGGCCCCCCGTCCCGAGACCGGAGCCCTGCCCCGGACGCCCGTCGTCGGCCCGGACCTATTGCGCTGGGCCGGCCAACTGGTGCAGGCCATCTTCCCGCCGGATCCGGCGGCGGACCCGGGTTAGCGGGTTTGGCTGGTGGACCTTGGGTCGGTGGACCTGGGCCAGCGGGTCTGACTGGCGGACCTTGGGTCGGTGGACCTGAGCTAGCGGGTCTGACTGGCGGACTTTGAGTCGGTGGACCTGAGCTAGCGGGTCTGGCTGGGGGATTTTGGGTCGGTGGACTCGGGTCAGCGGACCCGAGGTCGGCTGGACCCGGGGTCGGTCGGGTCCTGGTCGGGGTCGGACCGGGGTTGGGTCGGGCTAGCGCTTCCGTAGTCGACTCAGGGGCGCGAGCGGCCGTCTCAGCCGGGCGAGAGGCGTCTCCAGCCCGGGCCCGGACCGCTCAAAGATTGGATTCGATGGCGATGCCCAGGGCCAGGAAGAAGACCAGTGGCCCTAAGACGGACAGGACGATGGCGCCCACGCCTTGGCCGCGGCCGCGTTTGGAGGCGGCGGCCACGATGCCGATGACGAAGGAAGCCAGACCGATCAGACTCAAGCCGGTGAAAGCGAAAGCGATACCTACGGCGGCGTCGTTGCTGTAGGTGGGGTTCCAGGGATCGTAGTTGGACCCGCTCCCGCCGCCGAAGCGGAAGGCGGTCAGCACCCCGCCCGCCACGGTGACCACAGACATGATCAGGCCCACCAGGCCCAGGGTGTTGGGCAGGGGGGCCGGCGGCTGGGGGACGTAATAGGGAGAGGGCGTCGGGACGTAGGCCCAGGCCGGGTCGACGTACGGCGCCACGGTGGCGGCTCCAGACGGGTCGAAGGGGCCGGCCGGGCCAGGGTAGACGGCAGTGGCCGGGGGATAGGCCGGGTCGGCGTAGCCGGTGGCGGGGTAGGCCGGAGCGGGCGGTCCGGCGCTGGGGTACGGCTGATTCGGGTAGCCGGCGGCGGGATAGGGCGGATAAGCCGGTCCGGCGTTGGGGTACGGCTGATTCGGGTAGCCGGCGCCGGGGTGGACCGGTTCGGGGTAGCCCAATGCCAACCCGGCCGTCCCGCCGGCCTGGCCCGGTTCGGGGTGGCCCAGTTCGGGGTAGCCCAATGCCAACCCGGCCGTCTCGCCCGCCTGGCCCGGTTCGGGGTAGCCCAATGCCAACCCGGCCGTCCCGCCGGCCTGGTTCGGGTCGGGGTGGCCCGGTTCGTATGGTCCGGGGCCGGCTCGATCGAAGGGGGTCACTTGGTCGAAGGCGGCCGGGTGGAGCGGTGGGGTCGGTCCGGGGTCGGGACTCGGCTGGTCGGTCCGAGGACCGCTGAGGCGGTCCGGTTCGGCCGGGGGCTGGCTCGGGGGACCCTGGTCGGCCGGGCGGGCCCAAGGCGAGGCCGAGGCGCCCGAGGGCACCGACGGGTCGCCCCACTGGCCGCGGGCCGGGTAGTCCTGGGTCATAGACAGAGCTTAGGCCCTGGGGGGCCGCGGAACAGCATTGTTCAGTGCTGTCCCAGACGGTCGCGCGGTGCGGTCCTAAGCGGTCCAGGCTCCCGCCGTCGCCGGGTCGGCGCGGTCCGGCTGACTCCTCCTCCGGCTGGGCTCGAGCGGAGCCGACTCCCGCCGCCGGGCCGGCCGGACCGGTCCCAATCGGGAGGTCGGATATCTTGGGGGGCACGGCACTAGGATGGGGCGGGCGAGGAAGGAACCAGGATGGGGCGAACGAGCAAGATTGTGGCGGCGATGGCGGTGGCGGCGGCGATGGCTCTGTCCGGTTGCGCTCAAGGCGCGGGCAGCCCCGGCGCGGCGGCCGTGGTGGACGGCGTCTCCATCAGCGAGCACGACGTCAGCCTGACCACCGACACGGTGGTGCGGCTGCTGGAGGAGAGCGGTTTGGGCGAGCCGGTCGAGCACCTGCGCTCCGTGGTCGTGACCTGGATCGTCCAGTCCCAGATCGCCCACGCGGTCGAGCGGCAGTTCGGCGTCGAACTGACCGAGGCGGAACGGGAGACGATGGCCCAGGGCCAGGTCGATATCGAACTGATGTTGTCTGACCCGCTGACCCGCGACATGGTGATGGGGCCGGTCGACCTCAGCCTGTTCCAGGTCATGGTCCAAAACGGCCTGTTCCCGGCCAGCGCCGACCAACTGTCCGAGTTCATCGTCGGCATCCCGGTCCAGGTCAGCCCCCGTTACGGCGTCTGGGTGGCGCAAGAGCTGTCCGTCTCCGGCATGAGCGGACAGATCACCGGCAGCCTGTCCGAGCCCGTCACCGCGGTCTGACTTTGTCCACTTCCGGCCAGTTCGCCCCGGACCCGGCCGTCGAGGCGGGTCGGGTGGACGATCCGGCGCCGGTCCCGTCCGTCCCAGCGGCCGACCCGACGTCCGCGCCGCCCGCCACCCCACAGGGCTTGGCCGGCCTGTCCCATCTGCTGGCGGTGATGGAGGCTTTGCGAGCCGGTTGCCCCTGGGACGCCGAGCAGACCCACCAGTCGCTGTTGCCGTACCTGATCGAGGAGACGGCCGAGGTGGTCGAGGCGGTCGAGGCCGGCGACGACCAAGCCATGCGCGAGGAGTTGGGCGACCTGTTGTTCGAGATCGTCTTCCAGGCCCAGCTGGCCAGCGAACGCGGCGCCTTCGACCTCGACCAGCTGGCCCGCCAGGTGGCGGACAAACTGGTGGCGCGACATCCCTATGTCTTCGCCCAAGCCGAGACGCCGGACGACCTGATGGGCTCCTGGGAGCGGCGCAAGCGGCTCGAGAAGGGCCGGCAGTCAGCCGTCGATGGCATCCCGGAGCCGCTGTCGGCCCTGGCCCGGGCGGTCAAGGTGGTGTCCCGGGCCCGGCACCACCAGGTCCCTTTGGCCTTGCCCGACCAACCTCTGACGGCCGAGCGCGCCGGCCAGGACCTGCTCGATCTGGTGGCCCGCGCCCAAGCCAGCGGGGTGGACGCCGACCAAGCCCTCAGGGGGGCGGTCCGGCGCTTGGAAGCCAACGTCCGGGCGGCCGAAGCCCAGGCTTGAGCCGGCTTGGTCGCCCGGCGGCTGGCGTCACATCCATCCACTAAGCTCAGAGCGACACAATCCCATCGACGAGGAGGTATTGGCCATGCTGCGCCAGACTCTGTTGGCCTTGTCGCGCAACCTCAAGTTCCGCGATCTGATGGTCGCCCTGCCAGCCACCCGCGCCGTGGTGGATCGCTTCGTGGCCGGCCAGGACTGGGAACAGGCCTTGCCCCGGGTCAAGGCCCTGGTCGAGCGTGGCCTCAGCGCCACCGTCGACGTGTTGGGCGAGGACACCACCGACCTGGCCCAAGCCGAGCACATGGTGGGTGAATACAGCACTTTGCTGGACAGTCTGGCCGCCGAGGGCCTGGCCGACCGGGTCGAGGTCTCGATCAAGCCGACCGCCCTGGGACTGGGCCTGCCGGACGGCCCGGCCGTGGCCCTGGCCAACGCTCGTCTGATCGTCCAGCGGGCGGCCCAGATCGGCACCACCGTGACGGTCGACATGGAGGACCACGGCACCACCGAGACCACCATCGCCCTGGTCGAGGCCCTGCGGGCCGACGCGCCCGACGTCGGCTGCGTCTTGCAGTCCTCCCTCAAACGGACCGAGTTGGACTGCGCCCGTCTGGACGGGCCGCGTTCGCGCACCCGGCTGTGCAAGGGCGCCTACGCCTCCCCGGCCGAGGTCGCCTACACCGACCGGCGCGACGTCGACATCAACTATGTGCGTTGTCTAAGGGCGCTGATGCGGGGCCAGGGCCGGCCCTTGGTGGCGACCCACGACCCCAACTTGATCGAGATCGCCCAGGAGCTGGCCTCCCGTTGCGGCCGCAGCCAGGCCGACTTCGAGTTCCAGATGTTGTACGGCATCCGCACCCTCGAGCAGGAGCGGCTGGCCGACCTGGGTCACACGGTCCGGGTCTACGTCCCCTTCGGTCCGGATTGGTACGGCTACTTCGTCCGCCGTCTGGCCGAGCGCCCGGCCAACCTGGTCTTCTTCCTACGTTCTTTCCTAGGCCGTAAGTAACCGGTCGGCCACCGGTGAGCCCGAACCAGGCCGCCGCCGGGGCCGTCCCGGAGTCGGCGGCCGTCCCGGAGCCCGGGTCAGCCGCCCGCTCGCCTTTGCCGGGCTGGGAGATCCTGATCGTGCTGGGGCTGGGGTTGGGCCGGTCGGCCGTCTACTCCGTCCTGGCCATCGTCAACCGCCTGACCGTGGGGACGCCGCTGTCCAGCCAGACCAGCTCCCTCAACACTTCGACCACCCCGGACCGGCCCTGGCTCGACCTGGCTTACCAAGTGGCCGACACCGTCCTGCCGCTGGCCCAGGTCCTGCTGGTGTTGTACCTGCTGCACCTGGCCCACGGCCGGGCCCGTCGCCTGATCGGCTTCGACCTGACCCGGCCGGCCCGCGACCTGGGCCGGGGACTGGCCATCGCCGCCGCCATCGGCCTGCCCGGGCTGGGCTTCTATCTGCTGGCCCGCGAACTCGGTTTCAACACCTCCGTCCAAGCCGCTAACCTGTCGGCTCAGTGGTGGACCGTGCCGGCTCTGCTGGCGGCCGCCTTGACCAACGGCCTGGTCGAGGAGACGGTCATGCTGGGCTACCTGCTGACCCGTTTGGCCGACTGCGGCTGGCGGGCCGGCCCGGCTCTGGGCCTGTCCGCTCTGATCCGAGGCACGTACCACCTCTACCAAGGCTTCGGCGGCTTCGCCGGCAACATCGTGATGGGCTTGGTCTTCGGCTGGTGCTACCGGCGCTGGGGCCGAGTCATGCCCTTGGTGGTGGCGCACACCGTCATCGACGTGGTCGCCTTCGTCGGCTACGCCGCCCTCAAACCCCATCTCTCCTGGCTCTGACCGGTTGGTTTGGCGTCCGATCGGATCCTCAGCCGGGTCGGCGTCCGCCTCAGAGCCGGCTTCAACGTCGGACACTAGACTGCCGCCATGTCTGCTGTTGGAGTGTTCGGGGCGACCGGCCAAGTCGGCGCCGTCATGCGTGACCTGTTGCGCGAGCGCGCCTTCCCGGTCAGTCGGATACGTTTCTTCGCCTCGGCCCGCTCGGCCGGTCGGCTCCTGCCTTGGGGCCAGACCGAGGTGGTGGTCGAGGACATGGCCCAGGCCGATTTCGGCGGCCTCGACCTGGCCTTGTTCTCAGCCGGGGCCAGCGCTTCCCGCTCGTACGCCCCCCAGGTGGCGGCGGCCGGGGCGGTCGTGATCGACAATTCATCGGCCTGGCGACAGGATCCAGCGGTGCCGCTGGTGGTGGCCGAGGTCAACCCGGAGGACCTGGTCGACCCGCCCCAGGGCATCGTCGCCAATCCCAACTGCACGACCATGGCGGCCATGCCGGTGCTCAAACCGCTGCACGACCAAGCCGGCCTGATCCGGTTGCAGGTGGCGACCTACCAAGCCGTCTCCGGCTCCGGCCTGGCCGGGGTCGAGGCCCTGGCCGGCCAGACCGCGGCTCTCGACCAGCCCAGCCGTTTGTCCCGCCAGGGCGACCCGGCCGAACCGGCCGACCCGTCCCCCTACGTCGCCCCGATCGCCTTCAACGTCGTGCCCTGGGCCGGCCGTATGGTCGAGGACGGCTGGGGCGAGACCGACGAGGAGAAGAAGCTGCGCTTCGAGTCGCGCAAGATCCTGCATCTGCCCGACCTGCCGGTGGCCGGCACCTGCGTCCGGGTGCCCGTCTTCACCGGGCACTCGCTGGTCTTGCACGCCGAGTTCGCCCGCCCCCTCAGCCCCCAGCGGGCGACCGAGATATTGGGTTCGGCCCCGGGGGTCGAAGTGGCCCAGACCCCGACCCCGCGCCTGGCGGCCGGCCGCGACCCGTCCTACGTCGGTCGGATCCGAGCCGACCAGGCCGCCCGCAGCGGCCACGGCCTGATCCTGTTCGTGTCCAGCGACAACTTACGTAAAGGCGCGGCCCTGAACGCCGTCCAACTGGCCGAATTGGTGGTCGGGCCATGACCACCGCCATCTTGGGCCTGGGGGTGATGGGCGAGGTCTTGCTGACCGGTCTGCTGCGTTCGGGCTGGGGGGCCGAGACGATCAAGGTGACCGCCCGCCGGCCGGAGCGCCAAGCCGAGATCGCCCAGCGCCACAGTGTGACGGTCTGCTCCAACCGAGAGGCCGTGGCCGGGGCCGACACCGTCGTGGTGGCGGTCAAACCCCAGGACCTGGCCGACGTGCTGGACGAGATCGCCGACGTCCTGGCTCCGGACGCCTTGGTCGTGTCCTTGGCCGCCGGCGTCGAGACGGCCACCATCGAGAGCCGGCTGCCGGTCGGAGCGGCCGTGGTCCGGGCCATGCCCAACACGCCGGCCTCGGTCGGCCAGGGCATGGCGGCCATCTCGGCCGGCTCCCGGGCCGGCGACGACCACCTGCGGCGGGTCTCGGACATCCTGTCCGCCGTCGGCCGAGTGGTGGTGGTGCCGGAGCGGTACCAGAACGCCGTCACCGCCATCTCCGGCTCCGGGCCGGCCTACGTCATGTTCGTGGCCGAGGCCATGATCGACGCCGGCGTCATGTTGGGCCTGCCTCGGGGCGTGGCCACCGAGTTGGTCATCCAGACCGTCTACGGTTCGGCCCAATTGCTGCGCGACTCGGGCCAACACCCGACCGTCCTGCGCGAGAACGTGACCTCGCCCGGCGGCACCACCACGGCCGCTCTGCGCGCCTTCGAGACCCACCGGGTCAAAGCCGCCTTCATGGACGCCATGGAAGCGGCCTGCCAACGTAGCCAGGCCTTGGGCCGGGCCAGGCCGGAGCCGAGCTGAGCGAGCGCGGCCGTTCCGGGCCGACTGGCGTCAAAGGACGGGCGTCCGAGCCGCGGTCTATGCTCACAGGCATGGTTGATGGCTCTGGTGCGGCTGGGTACGCCGTCATCGACACCGAGACGACCGGCTTCGGTCGGGGGGACCGGGTGATCGAGGTCGGCGTGGTCTGGTTGGACCAGGACCTGCGGGTGACGGCGGAGTGGGACACTCTGATCGACCCGGGCCAGAGCTTGGGGCCGCAGCACATCCATCACATCAGGCCGGCCGACGTGGCCGGGGCGCCGACCTTCGACCAGGCGGCCGCCCCTCTGGTGGCCCGCTTGGCTGGCCGGGTGGTGGTCGGCCACAACGTCAACTTCGACCTCAGAATGCTGAACCAGGAGTTCGAGCGCCTTCAAGCCGGCCGGCCGCTGGGCCGTTCCTTCAGCCTCGACACCCTCGACTGGTGCCGTCGGCTGGGGCTGAGCCCGACCTCTTGCTACACCCTGGACCACCTCTGCCAAGTCCATCGGATCGAGCGCGGCGCGGCCCACGCCGCCCTGGCCGACGCCCGGGCCACCGGTCGACTGCTGGCCCTGGTGGCCGGCCGTCTGGACGGCGGCTCCGGCCCGCGCCAGGCCTGGGCCGACCGCCACCAAGCGGCCCGCCGGGCGGCTTGGCCCGCCCTGCCCGAGCTCCCCTTCCAGCGCCACAGTCGCTGTCCCGCCTGAGCCGACGGCCTGAGCCGGGTGGATCCCGGCCCGGGCCCGGTCGGGCCGTCCCGCCTGGGCCGCCGGGGCGGCCCGACCGGGCCGATTCGGCGACCGAATTAGCCCGCCTGAGCCCAGGGCAGTATGATCAGGCAGGGTCGGCCCTTGGGCCGGCCCCGGGTCCCGTCCTGTCATGGAGCGGTTCTCAAACAGTGAAATAGGCCAGGCTGGGGAGTCGGGCGCGTTCACAACGGAAAGGTCAACAGTGGGTTCGGTCATCAAGAAGCGCCGCAAGCGCATGGCGAAGAAGAAGCACCGCAAGCTGCTGAAGAAGACGCGCATTCAGCGTCGTCGCGCCGGTAGGTAAACCGGGCGGAAAGGATGGGCTGGGAGTTGACCACCTTCGACCCTCCTGCTTCCGGCTTGATGCCCCCCAAAGGCCGTGTCGTTTTCGTCGGCGCTGGGCCGGGGGATCCCGAACTCTTGACTCTGGCGGCGGTCAGGGTCCTCAACCAGGCTGATGTCATCTTGGCCGATGGGGCCGAGATGACCGAATTGCTGCGCCAGCCCAGCTTGCAGGTCGACGAGGCCCTGGTGGCCAGCATCGACCAATTGACCGGCGGCGCCGCCATGACGGCGGCCGAGCGGGCCGACCTGGTGGGCCAAGCCCAGACCGGCGGCCGGTTGGTGGTCCGGCTGGTCAAGGGCGACCCCTTCTTAGACGGCGGCTCCTCGGACGAGGCGGCCGCTCTGGTCCGCTCCGGCCTCGATTTGGAGATCATCCCCGGGGTGTCGGCTTTGACGGCTCTGCCGGAATACGCTGGCGTGCCGTTGGACGGCGGCCTTGGCCTCTGTCTGCTGTCGGCCCTGGAAGAAAGCTTCTGGGAAGAGACCGAGCGGCATTGGGAGAACATCCCGACCTTGGTGGTGCAGGTCCAGGCCGCGGACTTGGTCCGACTGTCCGAGGTGGCCCGACAGGCCGGCCGGGACGGCGCCGAAGAGGCTCTGGTGACGATCGGCGGCGGCACCACCGAGCAACGCACGGTCATGTCCAACCTGGCCCAATTGGTCGACGTCCAAGCCGGGGTCGACCACTCGACCGAGGTCCAGGTCGTCATCGGCCGGGCCGTGACCGACTATTCGGCCGACCTCGACTGGTTCGAGTCCAAACCCCTCTTCGGTTGGCGCGTCTTGGTGCCCCGCACCAAAGACATCGTCAACCCCATGATCACGCGCCTGCGCAGCCACGGCGCCCGGGTCGAGGAGGTGCCGACCATCTCGGTCGAGCAGCCCCGTAACCCCGGCCAGTTGGACAAGGCCATCCGGGGGCTGGTCGAGGGCCGTTTCGAGTGGGTCGTCTTCACCTCCCGTAACGCCGTCCGGGCGGTGCGGGAACGCTTCGACGACTACGGCCTGGACGCCCGCTCCTTCTCCGGTTTGAAGGTGGCGGCGGCTTCGACCGCCACGGCCGAGGCCTTGCAGGCCTGGGGCATCGAACCGGATCTGGTGGGCTCCGCCGATGGCACCCTGGCCAGCCTGGCCGACCGCTTCCCGGAGTACGACGAGGCCTCCAACCCGATCAACCGGGTCTTCTTGCCCAAGGCCGACGTCGCCACCGAGGCCTTCAACCAGGCCCTGGTCGACTTGGGTTGGGAGGTCGAGGAGATCATCGCCTACCGTACGGTGCGGGCCGCGCCGCCGCCGGCCGAGACCCGTGAGGCGATCAAACGGGGTCTGTTCGACGCCGTCGTCTTCTCCTCCTCCTCGACCGTGCGCAACCTGGTCGGCATCGCCGGCAAACCCCACCCGGTCACGGTGGTGGCGGTGATCGGGCCGGCCACCGCCAACACCTGCGCCACTCATGGCCTCGACGTCGACGTGGTGGCCCAGAGCCCGACCGGTCTGTCCCTGGCCGACGGCCTGGCCGCCTTCGCGGCCCAGCGCCGGGCCGAGCTGCTGGCCCGGGGCGAGACCGTCACCCGTCCCTCCCAACGGCGCGGCCGCCGCCGCGCCCAGGCCGACCGCCCATGAAGGCTCAGGAGCCGGCCGCCACCACCGTGGTCCACCTGCTGCGGCACGGCCAGGTCTACAACCCCGATCACATCTTGTACGGCCGCCTGCCCGGTTTCGGACTGTCCGGCCTGGGCCAGCGCATGGCCCAGCGGGTGGCCGACCACCTGAGTCGGACCGAGCTGACCCACCTGCGTTGTTCGCCACTGCTCCGGGCCCAGGAGACCATGGCGCCGATCGCGGCCAGCCGGCCCCAACTCGAGGTCGTGACCGATCAGCGCGTGGTCGAGGCGGCCAATCACTTCGAGGGCCAGGTCTTCGGCCCCAAACTGGCCGCCCTGCGCAACCCGTCGGCCTGGCCCCACCTGGTCAACCCGCTCAAGCCGAGTTGGGGCGAGCCCTACGTCGAGATCGCCGCCCGCATGCGGGCCGCCCTGCGGGAGGCCGCCCAAGCCGCCGGCCCGGGCGGACAGGCTCTGATCGTCTCCCACGAGCTGCCGATCTGGATGGCCCGGCGCTCCGTCACCGGCCGCAGCCTGGTCCACGACCCCCGTCGGCGGCAGTGCCGGTTGGCCTCGCTGACCAGCTTCAGCCTGGTCGACGGCGTGGTGGTCGCAGTCGACTACTTCGAGCCGGCCGGCGACTTGGCCGAGCTGGCCGCCACCGGCTACTGCCCGGCCCCCTGACCTGGTTCTAGCTCCGGGCCGCCCAGCCGATCTGACACAATGACGCCATGAAGGCCACAGCTGAGTTCGACGTCGTCGTGATCGGAGCCGGTTCCGGCAACGCGCTGGTCGGTGGCGGCTTCCCCGGCCAGAGCGTCGCCCTGATCGACGAGGGCGTGCCCTTCGGCGGCACCTGCCTCAATAAAGGTTGCATACCGTCCAAGATGCTGGCCCATGTCGGCGCCGTGGCCCATCTGATCGGCCAGGCCCCCCGGCTGGGCCTGCGCCAGGCCCCGCCCGAGGTGGACTGGCCCGCCGTGCAGCGGCGGGTCTGGCAGCGCATCGACCCCATCGCCGCCGCCGGCCAGGCCAGCCGGGCCGAGGCCGAGGGCATCGAGTTGATCCGGGGCCACGCCCGCTTCGTCGACCCCCACCTGGTCTCGGTCGACCTCTTGGACGGCGGCCAACGCCAGGTGAGCGGGCGTTCCTTCGTCATCGCCACCGGGTCTCGGCCGGTCATCCCCGATTTGGCCGGCTTGGACCACCCCGCGGTGGCCGCTCGGATCCACACCTCGGACGACGTCATGCGCTTGGACCGGCTGCCGCGCTCCCTGGCCGTCATGGGCGGCGGCGTGGTGGCCTGCGAGTTCGCCGACCTGTTCGCCAACCTGGGCGTCGATGTGACCGTGGTCCAGCGTTCGTCCCGTTTGCTGCGCCGGGCCGACCGGGAGGTCTCCCAGCTGCTGACCGACGACTTCGCCTCCCGTATGAGGCTGCGCTTGAACCAGACTCTGACCGAGGTCCAGCCGGCCGCCGACGGTCTCGACCTTTACGCCGTCGACGCCGACGGCATCGAATACCACTACGACGCCGAGGCCCTGTTGTTGGCGGTCGGCCGCCGGCCCAACAGCGACGACCTCGGCCTGGAACGGGCCGGGGTGGTCGTACGCGACAACGGCCAGGTCCAAGTCGACTCCCACCTGCGCACTTCCGTCCCCCACATCTGGGCCCTGGGCGACGTCGACAGCCCGGAGCTGTTGAAACACGTCGCCAATCGGGAGGCGCGGGTGGTCCGGCACAATCTGGAGCATCCGAAAGACCTGGTCGAACTCGACGCCCGTCCCATCCCCTGGACCCTCTTCAGCAGCCCCCAGGTGGCCGGTTGCGGCGCCACCGAGCAGGCCTTGGAGCAGGCCGGCCGGTCTTACCGGGTGGGCCGTCAAGACTTCCGTGACGTGGCTTATGGCTGGGCCATGGCCGAGACCAGCCCCTATTTCGCCAAGGTCCTGGCCGACCCCGACTCCGGCCAAATCCTGGGCGCCCACATCATCGGCCCGGAAGCCGCCCTGCTGTTGCAACCCCTGGTCCAAGCCATGACCTTCGGTTTGGACGCCGGCGCCATGGCGCGGGATCAGTACTGGCCCCACCCTGGCCTGCAAGAGGTGGTCGAGAACGCCCTGCTCAAACTCGATCTGACCGGGCCCAACCCGGCTGGCCGCCGGGCCTCGGGCCGGGGTCTGGCCCGTCGCTGGGGCAAGGCGCGCGGCTGAGGCTGGGTCGGCTCAGGGGTCGACTATGAGACTGTCGATGGTGGCCCGGGTGTCTTCGAAGACCTGGTCCGGTGAGTCCTCCGGGATCGAGGAGTAGAAGATGCTGGACGACTCGGCCGAGGTGGCCACGATGATGACGACGACCCACTCGCTCTTGGTCGGCAGGTTGGGGATGTCGAAGCTGAGGTTGGTCTCGACCACCCAGCCCTCGTAACCGTCCAGGGTCATGGCCTGGTCGCGGACGTCGGCCCGGGTGACTTCGGCGTCGCCGTAGAAGGTGCCCAAGATGCAGCGTAAGACGATCTCGGAACCCTCCTCCGGGCTGTAGAAGCCGTCGCCGGCCCGCAGCTCGCCCACCAACAGGGAGGCCACCCAACTCATGTTGATGGCGTATGACTCATGGATGGGGACGGTCTGTTCCGAGACGTCCGACCCGAAGGGCAGACGGTCGTCGGATTGGACCCAGCCCCAGGGCGAGCCCAGGGTCGGATAGGACAGCCGGCCGCCGTGCGTCCGGCCGTCGTTGGGATGGGACCGGGTGGGCGGAGGCGACTCGGATTGGGGCGGGCAGACCGTGACGGTGGGATTGCCGGCCGGATCGTCGTCGGGATCGCCGCCGGAGGAGGAGCCCAGGACATGGGTGACGAGGTACCAACCCAGCACGGCCAAGGCCAGCACCAGGGCCACCAGGCCCAGGACGGGGCCGATCGAGCGTTTGGGTTTGGTCGGGGCCAGGGCCGTCTGCGTGACGCCACCGCCGTAACCGCCGTAGGCCCCCGGCCCGCCGGCCTGGCTGGACAGCCGGATGGGCGGCGGCGGGGCTTGGGGGGTGGGCGAGAGGATTTCCGACCAGCTCGAACCGGTCCAGTAACGGAACATGCCAGGCTGGCCGCCCGGATCGGGGTACCAGCCAGGAAGTGGGTTTGCCATCTACGGAAGCCTCTCTCAGGGCCCTGGGCGTCAGGGTCGTCTCCCATGGTAACGGAGCCGATTTCGGGCCCGACCGATCGCGGCGGAACTGGTCGCCCGGCACGGTGGCGGCCGGACCGGGCCGGCCGCTATTCTGATATCAAAATAACTCGTGGTCGTGGCGCACCTAGGTGGCCTTCGTGAGAGAGTTCGAAATGGTCAAACTGACGGTTTGGTCGGCCAAGCGGCTGGCCCAGGCCAACAGCGCCGTCAACGACCGGTTGGCCCGGGGCTGGCGGGTCCTGAACGTCAGCACCGCCGGCGACGGCTCCGTGCTGGTGGCCCTCTACCGCGACTCCAGCCGCTGAAGGCGCCGTTCGATCCGATCACGCCAGCTCTTCGGCGGCGGAGTCCGTCCGGGCCGGCGTGGAATGGCCGATCCGGCAGCACCGGTTGTGGCAGAATGGCGCCCGCTGAAGGAAATGCCGATCCGGGCCGGCCCCCGCCCGCCGGGGCCGGAGTCGGGTCCGACCCCGGGCCGGGGTCGGACCAGGGGCCTGGCGCCGGTCCGGCAGTCGATGATCGCCCCTTCCTGGCCTCTCCCCGGGGCCGCGACCGGGGCTGCTCCGAAGGAGGGAGCCGATGGCCGTCGCGACCGAACCCAAGCTATGGTCCCGCTATGTCGCGCTGGGCGACTCTTTGACCGAGGGCCTGGCTGACGCCGCGCCCGGCCAGCCTGGCCGTTTCCACGGCTGGGCCGACCGGCTGGCCGTCCAACTGGCCGGCCGGGCCGAGGCCGCCGGCTCCCCCTTCGCCTACGCCAATCTGGCCGTACGGGGCCGCTTGCTGGCCGACGTCTGTGGCCGCCAAGTGGACCAAGCCTTGGCCTTGGGCCCCGACCTGGTCAGTCTCTGGGCCGGCGGCAATGACTCATTGCGCCCCCGGGCCGACTTGGACGATCTGGCCGACCGGCTGGAACGCGGCGTGAGCCGGTTGCGCCAAGCCGGCTGCGACGTCCTGCTGGCCACCGCCTACAACGCCTCTGACTCGGCCGTGCTGGGTTGGACGGCCCCGCGCAGCGGCCAACTGACGGACCGGCTGTGGCAGGTGGCGGAACGCCACGGCTGCTACGTGGTCGACGTTTGGAATCTGGCCGTCCTGCACGACAGCCGGATGTGGGCCGACGACCGTATCCATCTGACCAGCTTGGGCCATCAGCGGATGGCCGACCACGCCCTGGCCGCTCTGGGCTGCGCGGTCGACCCGGCCTATCTCCAACCCCTGGACCCGGCCCCGCCGCCCACTTGGTGGCGTCGGACCCGGGACATCGCCCACTGGGCCAAGATCTTCCTGCTGCCCTGGTTGGGCCGACGCCTGACCGGGCGGTCCTCCGGCGACGGCCGGGTCGGCAAACGTCTGACTCTGGAACCGGTCGACGACCTGGACCTGTGAACCTGGCGGGCGGGTCGGTCTGATCGGGCGGGTCAGCTGACGGCCGGTCGACGGCTCAGACCGGTGGGCCAGAGCCGTCGACCGGGGGTTTTCTACTTCTTGCCCTGGTTCTTGACCGCTTCGATGGAGGCGGCGGCCGCCTCGGGGTCGAGGTAACGGCCGCCGGGGGCGATCGGGGCCAGGTCGTCGTCCAACTCGTACAACAAAGGGATGCCGGTGGGGATGTTGAGCCCGGCGATGTCGGCGTCCGAGATGCCGTCCAAGTGCTTGACCAAGGCGCGCAGAGAGTTGCCGTGGGCGGCCACCAACACGGTCGCGCCGGACCTCAGATCGGGCACGATCTGGTCGTACCAGTACGGCAGCAAGCGGACCACGACGTCTTTCAGGCACTCCGTGACCGGGCGGGCCTCGGTCGGCAGGGCGGCGTAACGGGGATCGTGGAACTGGGAGAACTGGTCGTCGCGCGCCAGTGGCGGCGGCGGGGTGTCGTAGCTGCGCCGCCACAGCATGAACTGCTGCTCGCCGAACTCGGCCAGGGTCTGGGCTTTGTCCTTGCCCTGCAGGGCGCCGTAGTGGCGCTCGTTCAAACGCCAGTGCCGGCGCACCGGGATCCAGTGCCGGTCGCAGCCGTCCAGGGCCAGGTAGGCGGTGTGGATGGCCCGGCGCAGCACTGAGGTGTGGACCAGATCCGGCAGCAGGTGTTCCTGGCTCAACAGCTCGGCCCCCCGCTTGGCTTCGGCCACGCCCTTGGCGTTGATGTCCACGTCAACCCAGCCGGTGAACAAGTTCTTGGCGTTCCATTCGCTCTCGCCGTGGCGGAGCAAGATCAACTTGGCGGTCATGGCAGCCATCCTACGGCTCGGCTAAGTCGCGCTCCATCAGGCAGTCGGTGAAGAGATGGCCGCCGACCTCGAAGTGACGCCAACCGATGTCGTGGAAGCCGTGACGGCCGTAGAAGGCACGCGCCCTCAGATTGGCCGGGTTGGCCCCCAACCAGATCCCCTTGGCCCCGCGCTGACGGCCGGCCGCCAAAGACTCCGCCAGCAGCTGGTCGGCCAGGCCAGAGCCCTGCCAGTCGGGCTGGACGTAACACTTGGACAGCTGACAGGTCGGCCTGCGCTTGAGCTGGGGCCAGATGGCGGGATCGGTCTCGGCCGGATCGAAGCTGAGGCGGCTGTAGCCGACCAAGATCTGGCCCAACCGACCGACGTGGACCACCACCAAGGGGTCGGTCAGCCAGCTCGCCACCCGGATTGGATTGAGCTGGTGGGTGATGTGGTAGAGGATCTCGTCCGGTTGGGTCTCGGGCGGGCAAGCCAGCGGGAAGGTGGCGGCGGCCAGAGCGGCCAGGGCCGAGGCGTCGTCCGGTCCGGCCCGCTCGACCCGAGGCGGGGCCGACCGGCCCGGCGGCTGGAGCCAGGACAAGGGCGAGACAGCAGGGGGCGAGACCATGGCCCCAGAATAGACAGGGCCACCAACAGGAGCCCGGAGGACGCCCCCGATCGGCCGCCCGGCTTTTCGGGGAGCGGCCAGGAGTGGTCCCAGCCGGTCCGGTCCGAGGCGGCCGAAGGCACTAAAATTCGACCCATGACATCTCGTGTGGCAGTTGTGACAGGGGCTTCGTCCGGCATCGGCGCGGCCACCGCCGAGGCTTTGGCCCAGGCCGGTCACCAAGTCGTCTGTCTGGCCCGGCGGACCGATCGGATCGAAGCCCTGGCCCGGCGCATCGGCGGACGGGCCCTGACCTGCGACGCCACCGACCCGGCCCAGGTGGCTGGTTTGGCGGAGGCGGTGGGGCCGCGCCTGGACCTGCTGGTCAACAATGCCGGTGGCGCTCTGGGGCAAGATCCGGTGGAGAGCGGCGATTTGGACGACTGGCTGAAGATGTACCAAATCAACGTCATGACCGCCGCTCGTGTCACCCAAGCTCTATTGCCGGCGTTGCGAGCCGCGGCGGGGACCGTCGTCTTCGTCACCTCGACCGCCGCCGAGGCGCCGTACGAGGGCGGAGGAGGCTATTGCGGGGTCAAGGCGGCCGCTCGCTCGTTGGCCGGCGCCCTGCGTCTGGAATTGAACGGCGAGCCCGTCCGAGTCTGCGAGATCTCCCCCGGATTGGTCCAGACCGAGGAGTTCTCACTGGTCCGCTTCGGCGGCGACCAAGCCCGGGCCGACGCCGTCTACGCCGGGGTGGAGGAGCCTCTGACAGCGTCGGACGTGGCTCAAGCCATCGCCTGGATGGCCAGCCGGCCAGCCCATGTCAACATCGATCGGATGGTCATCCGACCGGTCGCCCAAGCCGCCAGCCACAAGCTCTTCCGCGGCCCGCTGAAGGCCCTTTAAGGGCAATTTCAATTGGCCGGTTAAGCTCTCTGTGAAGCCGTTGAAGGGGCTTTGACTAGGTCGTATGGCTGCCCCTGGGGGGTCGGTCCGAAGATCCGGTCGGGCTTGGGCGCCGTGGTAAGATAGCTGCTGGAAAGGGGATCCCCTAATGGCCTTCGCAATCGGAGAAACCGTCGTCTACCCCAATCACGGGGCCGCTGTGATCGAGGACATCGAAACTCGAACCATCAAGGGTGAGGACCGGTTGTACCTCGTATTGCGTATCGTGGGTCAGACCGACCTGGTCGTACGGGTGCCCGCCTGCAATCTTGATTTGGTCGGCGTGCGCGACGTGGTCGACGCTGACGGCCTGGAACGGGTCTTCTCGGTTCTGCGCACGCCCTGCGCCGAAGAACCGACCAACTGGTCGCGGCGTTTCAAAGCCAACCTGGAGAAGCTGCACTCCGGCAACGTGCTGAAGGTGGCCGAAGTGGTGCGCGACCTCTGGCGGCGCGAGCGCGACCGCGGCCTGTCGGCCGGCGAGAAGCGGATGTTGGCCAAGGCCCGGCAGAATTTGATCGCCGAATTGGCCCTGGCCGAGCGCGTCAACGAAGAGAAGGCCGAGTCCATGTTGGACGAGGTCTTGGATTCCTGAGCCGGCTCGGCCCAGCCAATCCGTCGCAGACCTGACATGATCGAGGGACCGGTCGTCACCATCGTGGTGGCGGCCGGTTCTGGTTCCCGGTTGGGGGCGACCCAGCCCAAGGCCGAGATCGTCCTGGGCGGACGCCCGATGGTGGCTTGGTCGGTCGAGACCGCTTTGGCGGCCGGCTCCGACCAGGTCGTGGTGGTGGCCCCAGCGGACGCCGTGGACCGTTTCCGGCGCCACTTGGCGGCCTGGTCCGACCGGGTCACAGTGGTGGCGGGCGGCGAACAGAGGCCGGACTCAGTCCGTCAGGGCCTGGATCGTTTGGGGCCGACGGTCGAGGTGGTCTTGATCCACGACGCCGCCCGGCCTCTGACTCCGGTCGCCGTCATGGCCCGCGTCATCGCGGCCGTGCGGGCCGGGGCGGTGGCGGTGGTGCCGGTGCTGCCGGCGGTCGACTCCATGCGCCAGATCGACGCCGCCCGGCCCGAGTGGTCCTGGCCAGTCGAACGGGCCGACCTGCGCCGGGTCCAGACGCCACAGGGTTTCGCCGCCGCCCCGCTCCGGGCCGCCCACGCCCTGGCCGTGGGGGGCGACTTCACCGACGACGCCACCGTCATGGAAGCGGCCGGCCATCCAGTGGTCCTGGTCGAGGGCGACGTCGCGGCCGGCAAGATCACCCAAGCGCTCGACCTGAGTTGGGCCGAGGCCCAACTGGCGGCCGTCCGGACGGATCAGGCCGCCCCGTCCGAGGCGGCGGAGCCAGGGTCGGAGGAGGTTCCGTCTGAGGCGGCGGTGC
This sequence comes from Propionibacteriaceae bacterium, assembly GCA_031267645.1. Classification (GTDB taxonomy): domain Bacteria; phylum Actinomycetota; class Actinomycetes; order Propionibacteriales; family Propionibacteriaceae; genus WQYJ01. The sequence goes on along the minus strand of JAIRYW010000030.1, from coordinate 11,655 downwards.
GGGGGTCCGAGGAGGTTCCGTCCGTGGCGGTGGGGCGAGGGCCCGAGAAAGTTCTGTCCGAGGCGGCGGTGCGAGGGACCGGAGAGGCCACGGCCGGTGGAGCGGCCGGATCGACCGGCGCCGTGGAGGCTCGGCCGGTTTCGACCGGCGGGCTGAGGACCGGCGTCGGTTTCGACGCCCACCGGCTGCGCGCCGGCCGGCCGCTCTGGTTGGCCGGGTTGTCGTTCCCGGACGAGCCAGCCGGGCTGGAAGGGCACTCAGACGGCGACGTTGCCGCCCATGCCGCTTGCGACGCCCTCCTGGGCGCGGCCGGCCTGGGCGATCTGGGCTCGATCTTCGGTCTGACCGACCCACGTTGGGCCGGGGCCTCGGGCCGGACCTTGTTGGCTGAGACGGCCAGCCGGGTGCGGGCGGCCGGTTTCGAGATCGACCATGTCGCCATCCAGGTGATCGGCCCCCGTCCCCGACTGGCCGCCCGGCGAGCCGAAGCTGAAGCCGGCTTGTCTCAAGCCTTGGCGGCGCCGGTCTCGGTCTCAGCCACCACCACCGACGGGCTCGGTTTCAGCGGTCGGGGCGAGGGTCTGGCCGCCTTGGCCACGGTGCTGCTGCGAGCGGTCTGACGGCGGCTCCGGCCGGGGTCGGTGTCGGTGGGACTCCTTTCGGGAGTTGCCAGAAGCTAATCGCCGTATGGTTGGTCGCACTCGGACTGGTCGGCTGGGAGGTTGGGCCGGTGATTCCTCAACTAAGCTAACTGACATGATGTCGTCTTCAACTTCAGTTGTGATTGAGGCGTCGCCGGAAGAGGTCTGGGCGGTGTTGACCGATCTCCCTGACTACCAGCGGTGGAATCCAGTCATACGGCACATTTGGGGCGAACTGACCGTCGGCGGCAGAGTTAGTTTTGACGAGTGTCATCCGGGCGGGCTACTGCTGCCCCTGAATGTGACCAGCCGGGTGGAGAACGCCGAACTGAGCTGGCGCAAAGGTCCGCTGGGCGGCCGGTGGATTTTCCAATACGATCACCGCGTCCAGCTCCAGCCAGATAGTCAGAATCCGCCCCGGACCGTCGTCACCCAAACCGACCAATTGTCCGGTGCGCTAGCCATTTTCACCCCCATCGGGTCCTTACGGAAAGACAGCCAGAGAGTCGGCGCGGCGCTCAAAGTCCGGACCGAAGCCCTGAATCGGGCTGACGGCGGTCCGCTCGGCTGATCGCCCTCGAGGCCCGGGACTGGGCCTACTCGACTTGGTCGGCCGGAGCGGCGAAGGTACGGCAGGAGCCGGGGGTGTTGGAGTTCAGACCGGTCGTCACCCATAGCTCGCGGTGGGACGGGCTGCCGTGGTCGGAACCGGGCTGGCCGTCGCCCAGGGCGTAGAAGAGAGAGCGGACGGCGGTGTCCTCCTCGCCCGTCATCGCGGTCGAGTTAGCCACCGAGTGCAAGAAGAGACCGGCGAAGCAGTCGGCCTGCAACTCGGTCCGCCGGCTCCACTGGTTGGCCTCGTCTTCGGAAGTGGCGTCGTCTTCGATCATCATCTCGGACACCAAGATGCCGCTGCGGGCTTGGACGGCGTGCCCGAACTCGTGGGCGATGATGGACTCGGCTAGGAAACGGGTGCCCTGCAAAGAACTGGGGAACTCCTGGGCCAAGTCCAGGGCGTAATAGATCTGCTGATCGGCTGAGCAGTAGACCGCGTTTTGCATCGGCAATTTGCCGCACCTGGTTTTGATCGGCTCGGTGTAGACCGTGATGGTCGGCTGGGGCATGACGAAGCCGGCGCGGGACAGCGGTTCGGACCAGGTCCCCATCAGGCAGGTCACGATGCCGTTCATGTAGTCCTCGACTTGCTGGCGGGAGGAGGACTGTAGATCGATCTGGCCGACCTGGCAATCGACCGACTCGGAGAGGGACTGGTCGTAAAGCGGATTATTCAGCAGGAATGTGTCTTGCTCTGACTGGTTCCGGGGCGCGGGCAGCGAGGGCAGGCCGGTCGGAGCCGGAACTGTCGGCGGGTCGCTCGGCTGGGTCGGCCCGGGCTGGGTCGGGATCGGTTCCGGTTTGGTCGGCGGGTCGAGGGCTTGGCCCAGCAGGCCGAGGACGGTCGGGCCGAGGAAGACCAGGGCGGCCAGGACGATGATCAAGATGGCCCGGCCGGATTTCGGTCGCGGGGGCGGAACGGGCGCCCAAGACGTCGGGTAGCCGGCCGGATAGCCGGTGGGCGGGCCCCAAGACTGGCCCGGTCCGGCGGTGGGGGCGCCCCAGGGCTGGCCGGTGGGCGGGGCCCAACGGTCCGCGCGGGACAGGGTCTGGACCGCTTGATACGGAGGGGGGTATCTAACGGGAGGCTGCCAGGCCGGCCGGGCCGCCCCCAGCGGGGTCTGGCCGAAGGTGCTCTGGGGGGCGCGCCAAAGATTCTGGCCGCTGGCCGGGCCGAAGGGGCCGCGGCCCGCCGCCGGGCTGGGCCAGGTCTGGCTGGGCCGGAGGCCGGGATGGGGCGGCGGGTAGCTCGGGCCGGGCGGGCGGAGGCCGGGCGCGGGGTAGGACGATCCGGGCGGGCGGGCCCCAGCGGCGGCGTAAGAACCGCCCGGGCGGGCGCCAGGCGGCGGATAGCCGGGGGCGGCGGTCTGGGGGCCGGGCGGCGTGGCGCCGGTCGGTCGGGCTCCAGCGGCGGTGTAGGAACCGGTCGGGCGGGTTCCGGGTGGCGGATAGCCGGGGGGGCCGGCCTGGGGGCCGGGTGCGGTGGGGCCGGCCGGGCGGACTCCGGAGGTGGTGGGAGAACCGGTCGGGCGGATTCCAGCGGCGGTGTAGGGGCCGCTTGGTCGGGTTCCGGGTGGCGGATAGCCGGAGGCGCCGGTTTGGGGGCCGGGCGGTGTGGCGCCGGTCGGTCGAGACCCGGCGGCGGGGTGGGCGCCGGCGGTCGACGGCGGGTAGCCCGGTCGGGATCCGGCGCCGAGGGTGGCGGAAGGCGGGGTAGCGGTCGGAGCGCCGGTCGGTCGGGGCGGTGGATATTGCGGGGCGGCGGTCTGGGACCGGGGCGGCGGATATTGCGGGGGCGTCTGACCCGGTTGGCCGGCCGGCCGGGCCGGCGGATATTGCGGGGCGGCCGGAGCCGGTCGGGATCCGGCGCCGAGGGTGGCGGAAGGCGGGGTAGCGGTCGGAGCGCCGGTCGGTCGGGGCGGTGGATATTGCGGGGCGGCCGGCCCGGTGGTCGGGCGTGGCGGTGGGCTGGAAGCCGGGGTCCGAGGAGGGGGGTACTGCGGCGCGGCCGGGCCGGACGGACTGAACGGATTGGCTCCCGGCGCGGGGAAGGACGAGGCCGGCGAGCCGGTGGTCGGCTGAGCGGCCGGGCCGGGGGCCGCGAAGCGCGGCCCCCCGGGGGGAGCGGTCGCGCGGGCGCCGGCCGAACCAGGAGCGGTCGAGCCAGTCGGGCTGGGGAAGGCGGAGGGGGGAGAACCAGGTGGGCCGTAAGAGTTGGTCCCGCCGGCCGAACCAGGAGCGGTCGGTCGGGCCGGTGGGTTGGAGGCGGTCGGCTGGGCCGGCCCCGGGCCGGCGCTTTGGTGGGGCGGTGGGCCCGGCGGAGTTTGGCCTGGCGGCTGTCCGGCCGGGGGCTGGTAGGGCGATTGACCGGTGGGGGTTTGGTGGGTCGGTTGGCCTGGAGTCGGGTGCTGTGGCGGTTGGTTGGTGGGGGCCTGGTGGGTCGGTTGGCCGGTGGGGGCTTGGCGTGGTGGTCGGCCGGCGGCGGTTGGGCGCGGCGGTTGGAACGGGGAGAGCTGGTAGGTCGGTTGACCGGAGGGAGTCTGGTAGGTCGATTGGCCTGGAGCCTGGTGCTGTGGCGGTTGGTTCGGGGGGGTCTGATAGATCGGCTGGCCGGCGGCGGTTTGGCGGAGCGGTTGTCCGGGCGGAGGTTGGTGGGCCGGTGGGCGCGGCTGTTGTCCAGCAGGGGCATGGTAAGCCGGTTGGCCCGGACTGGTTCGGTGTGGCGGTTGACCTGGAGGGGCTTGGTAGGTCGGTTGGCCGGCGGGAATTTGACTTGGCGGTTGGCCAGAGGGGGTCTGGTACGTCGGTTGGCCCGGTGGGGCTTGGTGAAGCGGCTGGCCAGCCGGGGATTGGTAGGTCGGCTGGCCGGCGGGAGCTTGGCCAGAGGGGGTCTGGTACGCCGGCTGTGCCGGTGGGACCTGGTAGGTCGGTTGGCCCGGAGACACTTGGTGGGGCGGTTGGTCTGGTGGAGCCTGGTACATCGGTTGGCCCGGTGGAGTCTGGTACATCGGCTGGCCCGGCGGGGCGGCGGCCGGTTGATACGGCGGGTACGGGGCCGAGGCGGCGGGGGAATGGTACCTGGGCTGGGGCGGCCCGGCGAGTGGCCCGGGGCCGGTCGGGGCCGGGCCGGGTCCGACCGTCGGGGGCTGGTCGGGCGGTTGGAGCACGGGGTTGACCGGCGGCGGGGGCGGGTTCTCGCTCAAGCGGGGTTGGTCGGAGGCCGGGGTCGGTCCAGGCTGGAAACCGCCGCCGGGGGGAGGCGGCGGCCAGGCGTCTGAACTCGACATGACTCAAGAATAAGGCGCCATCCCCGCAGCCCCGCTCCGCCGCCGGTCTGGGTGGGGGTCGAATCGCCCATTGCCGGGAGGGCGAAGGCTCCGGGACCGCTAGCATGATGCCATGGCTCAGCGGGGAGGTACCGTGAGAAGATCGACCAAGATGACAGCGGCCGGGCTGTTCGCCCTGGCTCTGCTGTGGGCGACTGGTCTGACGCCGGCCCAGGCCGGCGACCGCGCCGCTCGGCTCGAGATCGACGTCGCTTTGACCTTGGAGGGCCGAGCCAGCGTCAGCCAGACCTTGGACTTCGAAGGGGCCGCGCCCGAGACCCTGACCCAGGAGATCGTCAGCCTGGTCGACCAAGGCGACTCTGTGCGCGCCGAATTCGTCATCTCCGATATCTCCGCCAGCGCCGGCGACCAGCCCCTCGAAGTCGCCGTCGAGAGCAAGGACGGACGCCAGATTTTGAGTCTGGCGACCGGCCGGTCGACTCAACCCATCACACTGCGCTACACCGTCTCGGGCGCCACCGCCGCCGCCGCCGACGGCTCGGTCCGTTTCGCTTGGGACGCCCTCCAGGGCCTGTCCGTGGGCGTGGCCCAGGTCAGCGGCCGGCTGACCCTGCCGGCGGTGGCGGACGACTACATCTGCGACTCGGGTCAACCGGGCGCCATGACGACCTGCGCCACCTACACCGGCGGCGTCCACGGCAGCTCCAACATGGACTTCACCGACACGGAGCGCCAGGCTGGCGACGTGTTGACGGTGGGGGCGGTCTTCCCGCCCGGTTCCGTCCAAATCACCGAGCGGGTCAGCCAGAGCTGGTCGCTCGGCCGAGCCTTGTCCTTGGGTTGGCCCCAGGTCGGTGCGGCGGTCGGCGTGGTCGTGGTCGGCGGACTGCTCCTGTTCGGCTTCTTCCGCCGTCGCCGGGCCGGTTTGGTCGCGCCCGCCCCCCAGACGGTGGCCAGTTTCGAGACCGACTCCGACGGCAACATAGCCTTTGTGGTGACGGATCAGATCCGGCCCGGTCTGGTCGGCACCTTGGCCGACGAGTCGGTCGATCCGGCCGACATCCTGGCCAGTCTGCTCGACCTGGCCGTGCGGGGCCACCTGCGTATCACCGAGTTGCCGCGCGAGTCGGTCTACGCTGTGCCCGACTGGTTGTTGACCCGGCACCAGGGCGGCGACGAGCTGGCTGAGTACGAGCGGCAGCTGCTGGAGGCGGTGGCGCCGGTGGACGCCGCCACCAGGGTGTCCGACCTGGTCCAGGTGGTGGCGGCCTCGATCGGCGGCATGCAACAGTCTTTGTACAAGCAGGTCATCGCGGACGGCTGGTTCTCGCGGCTGCCCGGTGTGCGCAGCAAGTGGAGCCCGCTGGTCTGGGTCGGTCTGGGCCTGTCCGTCCTGGCGACGGCCGGGTTGATGCTGTGGACCAGTTGGGGCCTGGTCGGACTGGCCTTGGTGACGGTCTCGCTGCTGAGCCTGCTGACGGTGCAGGACCAACCGGTCCGCACCCCGGCCGGGGCCGCCGTGGTGGCCGGCCTGAGCGCCTTGTCGGCCGAATTGCACAGCGTTCCGACGGATCGCTTGCGTCCGGGCCATGAATTGGCCGATGTCTCGGCCGTGTTGCCGTACGCGGTCGTCCTGGGCGGATGGGAGCGCTGGCTGCCCGCTCTGGCCGCCCCCGAATCCGAGTTCGGCTCCCAGACCGTCGCCTTGGATTGGTACCAAGCCCCCGAGGACTGGCATTTGAGCGACTTGCCCTATTCCCTCAAGTCCTTCATCACGGTCGTCATCGGCGCTCTGTCGTCGCGCGTCTGAGGTTCGCGACGGGAGTCTTCCAGCAGCTGGCCGACCAGCCTATGTAAACGCTTGCAGAGCCAATACGTAAACGCTTACACTGGCCCCGGCCGCCGCCGGCGGCCCCTCGCCGCCGCCCGACGGCGTCGCATCCGCCCCGCAGGAGTGCCATGCGCCCGCCATCCACCGCCGCCCCGACGGCTTTCACCGCTTCCGTCGCCCCCGGCCCGCTTCCCGGGGCCGACCCGACCGCGGCCCAGGGCCCGTCTTCTTCCGCCGGCTCGGTCGTGTCTTCTTCCACCGGTCCGACGCTGTCTCCCGGCGCCGGTCCGGTCGTGTCACCATCCACTGGTCCGACTGCGTTTCCCAGCCCCGGTCCGACGGTGTCTTCCTTCCCAGCGCCGGCCGTGTTCCCCCATCCCGATCCGGCCGGATCCCCCTTGGCCGATTCGTCCTCGAGCCTGGGGACAGGCGGTTGGCGGGCCGTCCTATTCGATCTCGACGGGGTGCTGGCCCCGACCGCCGAATTGCACCGGCAGGCTTGGGCCGACCTCTTCCAGGCCGTCTTCGCCCAGGCCGGGCTGACCCCGCCCTACACCGAGGCGGACTACTTCACCCACCTGGACGGACGGCCCCGCGAGGACGGCGTGGCCGCCGTCTTGGCCTCCCGCGGGCTCGACCTGCCCTGGGGCGGGCCCGACGACCCGCCCGACCGGGACAGCGTCCACGGCCTGGGCCAGCGTAAGAACCTGGCTTTCTTGGCCGCCTTGCACGGCCATGGCGTCCAGCCCTACCCCGAGGCCGAGGCGGTGACGGAGGCTTTGCGGCGGGCTGGGTACGGCTTGGCGGTGGTGTCCAGTTCAGCCAACGCCCGACCGGTGCTGGCCGCCGTCGGTCTAGCCGACCGCTTCCCGCTGGTGGTGGACGGCTTGGTGGCCAGCCGGGTCGGTCTGGCCGGCAAACCGGCCCCCGACACCTTCGTCTACGCCGCCCGTAGCCTCGGGCTGGAGCCAGCCCAGGCCGTCGTGGTAGAAGACGCCCGCTCCGGCGTGGCGGCCGGCCGGGCCGGAGGCTTCGGCCTGGTGGTCGGAGTGGACCGGGGAGCGGGTCGGGCCGCCCTGCTGGAGGCCGGGGCCGACCTGGTGGTGGACGACCTGACCGAACTGGCGGACCGTTTGATCGACGGGGGGCCGGCGTGACCGCCCGGCCCGGCTCCGAGGAGGGGATGGGCCAGAGCGTGCCGACCGCTGGAGCGAACCAGGCCGCTGGTCGGTCCGGCCGGGCCGACCCGGCCGCTGGAGTGGACCGGCTGGAGCCGGCGGCTCGGGCCTTTGGAACGGGCCGGGACGAGGACCGGTTGGACCAGCTCGAGTCGGCCGTTGGAGGAGATCGTATGGAACCGGCGGCTCGGGTCGTTGGAACGGACCGGGACGAGGACCGACTGGACCCGTTCGAGTCAGCCAATGGAGGAGACCGGCCTGAACCGGCGGCTCGGGCCGTCGGAACGGACCGAGGCGAGGACCGCCCGGGCCAGCTCGACCCGACCGATCAAGCGGCCGGGGCCGACCGGTTGGACCGGGACCGATTCCCGGTCGACCCTTGGGCTTGGCACGAGCGGATCGACCCGGAGACCGGCCCCGATCTGGTCGGGGCCACTCTCTTCGCCCTGGCCAACGGCCGGGTCGGAGTGCGCGGCGACGGGCCCGAGGGCCGCGGTCTGGGCCAGGGCAGCTTCGTCAACGGCTTCCATGAGACGGCCTGGATCTCTCACCCCGAACCGGCTCACGGGCTGGCCCAGGTCCAGCAATGGACGCAAGGCGTGCCCGATCTGGCCCAATTCGTGGTCCGGGTGGGCGGCCGTGAGCTGACCGACGACTGGGCTGAGCGGGAGTCGGATCGCCGCAGTCTTGATTTTCGAGCCGGCTGGGGCCGGCGCCAGACCGATTGGCGGCTGCCCGAGCAGGGCCGGGTCGAAGTCGTCCAAACCCGTCTGGTGTCCTTCACCCGACCGGACTTGGCCGTCTTCGTCTGTCGGGTCCGACCCGGCGACCAGGCCGTGGAACTCGACCTAGCCGGGCTCTGGCAGGAAAACGCCGTGCCGCCGGGGGACCCGGTGGGAGATCGGGCGGCCGACCCGGTGGACGACCCGGCGAGCGACCGGGCGTACGACCGGACGGCCGACTTGGCGATCCACCGAGTGGACAACCGGACCAGCGACCCGGTGGACCACCGGGCAGGGGACCTGGCGAGTGACTCGGGGTACGACCGGACGGCCGACCCGGCGAGTCACCGAGCGGATGACCGGACGGTCGACTCAGCGAGCGACCGGGCGATCGGCTCAGCGAACGATCAGACGGTCGACCCCCGGCGGGGGCAGGCGGCCGAGTCCGGCGATCTGATCCGAATCGAGGATCAGGTCCGGGCCGGGACGGAGCTGAGGGCGTACCGCTGCCGCAACTCGGGACTGCGTCTGGTGGTCGGTCGCCGGCTCCGGGTCGAGTTGACCGGTCCGCCGGGTGGGCCGGCCCCGTCCGCCGCGCAGCCGAGCCCGGACCCAGACGGGGCTGTCGGCGGCCTGAGCGGTCCCTGGTCGGTCCCGGCCGGAGGCAGTCTGACGGCCTACCTCTACGTCACCTATCAGACGGATCACCTGGCGCCGCTGGGGGTCGAAGCGGGAAGCTTGCGTCCGGCCGGCCAGCCCGACCGGGGCTGGGACGACCTGTTCGACGCCGGCGCCGACTGCTTGGAGCGGGCTGAGGCCAGCGGTTGGGCGGTCCTGTCCCGAGAGCAGGCCGATTGGCTGGCCGACTTCTGGGAACGGAGCGACGTCAGCTTCGAGGCCGGGCCCGACTCGGACCGCTGGACCCAAGCCGTCCGCTGGTCCTTGTTCCAGCTGGCCCAGGCCAGCGCCCGGGCCGAGGGGCACGGCGTCGGCGCCAAGGGCCTGTCCGGCTCCGGCTACTGCGGCCACTACTTCTGGGACGCCGAGATCTATCTGGTCCCCTTCCTGACCTACACCGACCCGGCGCAGGCCCGCGCCCTGCTCGAATTCCGCCATGCCATGTTGCCGGCGGCCCGGCGCCGGGCCCGGGTCATGGACCAGGCCGGAGCCCTGTTCCCCTGGCGCACCATCGACGGGGAGGAGGCCTCGGCTTACTTCCCGGCCGGCACGGCGCAATACCACATTGACGCCGACATCGCCTTCGCCGCCGCCCAGTACATCGCCGTCAGCGGCGATCAAGCTTTCCAGGCCGGTCCGGGGGTGGACCTGCTGGTCGAGACCGCCCGGATGTGGGCCAGCCTGGGCCATTGGGGGGACGACGGCTGTTTCCACATCCACCAGGTGACCGGGCCGGACGAGTACAGCGCCCTGGTCGACGACAACTTCTTCACCAATACGATGGCCGCTTTCAATCTGACCGAGGCGGACCGGACCCTGGCCCGGCTGGAGGCGGAACGCCCCGGGGACCACGCCGCCGCCGTGGCCCGGCTGGCGTTGGGTCCAGACGAGCCGGCCCAATGGCGGCGGGCCGGTCAGGCCATGGCCTTGCTCTGGGACGCCGCCCACGGCGTCCATCCCCAGGACGCCGCCTTCTTGAGCCGGCCGCCTTGGCCGGTGGAACGGCTGGGTCCGCCCAGCCAACCCCTCCTGCTGCGCCACCACCCCTTGGTCATCTACCGCTATCAGGTCCTCAAACAAGCCGACGTGGTCTTGGCCTTGCTGTTGCGCTCCAACCAGTTCAGCCTGAGTCAGAAGCGGGCCGACTTCGATTTCTACGACCGTCTGACGACGGGCGACTCGACTTTGTCGGCCGCCGTCCAAGCCATCGTGGCGGCCGAGGTCGGCCATGGCCGAGCCGCTCTGGAGCATTTCCGGGCCACCCTCTTGACCGATCTGGCCGACCTCCACGGCAACACCCGCGACGGCGTCCACATCGCGGCGGCGGCCGGGGTGTGGGCCGTTCTGACCCAGGGCTTCGGCGGGTTGCGCGACTCCGGACAGCGGCCCAGCCTCGACCCCCGCCTGCCCGATGGCTGGAGCCGTCTCGGTTTCCGTCTGCGTTTGGCCGGCCAGACCGTGGCCGTGGCTCTGACCCCGGGCCGCCTCCGGCTCGACCTGGTCGAGGGAGCCGGTTTGGAGCTGGAGGTGGCCGGCCGCCCGGTCCGAGTCACCCCGGGCGCCCCGGTCGAGATCGACCTGCCGCCGGCCCCAGCGCCCTAGCGACGGCGGGCGGCCCCAACCCGGCCTGGCCGCGTCCTGAATGTGGTCTCCGAGGGCGCGGGCGGCCCGGGCCAATGGCGCTGTCGAGGCCCCGCCACGGCTTGACCGCGTGCTGAAGGTGGACTGCGCGAGGGGCGGGCGGCCCGGCCAGTGGCGGACGGGCCTTCAGACGCCGTTCTCGGCTGGGGCCGGGCCGGTCGAGGAGCGCACGATCAGCTCGGTCTCGAAGACGCGTTCGGTCTGGAGCGGGTCGGATCCGGCCAAGGCGTCGAGCAGGAATTGGGCCGCCCAAGCGCCCTGGGCCTGGGCCGGCTGGGCCAGGCTGGTCAAACCGACCAGGTAGCCCATGTCATGGCCGTCCAAGCCGACCACGGAGACGTCCCGGCCCACCCGCCAGCCGTTCGACTCCAGGGCCGCGATGGCGCCCATGGCCATCTCGTCCGAGGCCACGAACAAAGCGGTCAGATCCGGTCGGCGCTCCTTCAAAGCGAGAGCGGCCTGACCGCCGGCCTGGGCGCTGAAGTCGGCGGCGCCGTCCAGCTCGGGAGCCTGCTCCAAGCCGGCTTGAGTCAGGGCCCGGCGCCAACCGAGACGGCGGCGCCAGGTCGGAGACCGAGGGCTGAAGTCGCTGTGCGGGCCGCCGACGTGTCCGATCACACGGTGGCCCAAGCCGATCAGATGGCCGGTGGCGGCGGCCGCGGCGGCCTCGTCGTCGATGCCGACGAAGGGGAAGCCGGGTTGATGGGTGGAGACGAAGACGGCCGGCAGCCCCAACTCGCGCAGACGCTCGGCCTCCTGGTCGGAGAAGGTCATCGAAGCCACCAGGACGGCGTCGACCCGGCCCCGCAGCGGATCGGGGTCGAAGGTGGCCCGGGGCTGGACCTGATCCGGCAGGAAGTGGAGCAGAGCGTCGAAACCGGCCCGGCGCAGGGTCCGCGCGGCCCCCTCGCAGACCTGGGCGAAGAACCAGCGCGAGATGGCCGGGGCCACCAAGGCGACGCTGCGGGTGCGGCCCGAGGCCAGGGCGACGGCGCTGGGCGAGGGCACGTAGTCCAGTTCGGCCGCCACCCGACGCACCAGGGCGCGGGTCTGGTCGGTGAC
>JAIRYW010000066.1 GCA_031267645.1 Propionibacteriaceae bacterium | reverse complement strand
CTGAAAGCCAACGGCCTGGAGCCAGCCGACACCCTGGACGAATACGTCGCCAACGCCCGCGCCCTGTCAGCGGCCGGGGCGTACGGCTCGGACTCCGGCTTCAGCCCCACCACCGGGGCCTACTACTGGTTGGAGTCGGTCTATCTGCACGGCGGCCGGCTGACCCTGCCCGGCACCTGCACCTCCGCCCTCGACTCGGCCCAGGCCAAGGCGGCGGCCCAGTTCTACTTCGACATGCTGCCCTTGACTCCGGCCACCACCGTCAACGGTGGCGGCAACTCCATGACCAACGCCTTCATCCAAGGCGACGTCGGTCAGATGGTCAACGCCACCGGCTACCACTCCATCGTGGCCGACCCGGAGCAGTCCAAGGTGCCGGAGTCCTTCGAGATGACCCTGCCGCCGGCCGGGGCCGACGGCCGTCACACCTTGATGTTCGGCTGGTTGATCGGCGTCACCGCCAACTCTGCCGCGCCGGACCAGGCCTGGCGGTTCTTGGAGTTCGCCCTGGGCCAGCAGGCCATGGGCGAACTAGTCGACCTGGGGGCGCCGCCGCCGGCTCGGACCTCTCTGAGGGATCTGCCCCAGGCCCAGGCCGCCATCCCGTACGTCGACCTGCTGGTCGAGGCCTCGGCCTTCGGCGAGCACCTGCCCTACACCCCGGTCATGTCCGAGATCATCGTCTCGCTCTCGGAGGCCCTGTCCCAGGCAGCCGCCGACGGCTCCGGGCCGGACGCCTTCCTGGCCCAGGCCCAGCAACGGGCCCAATCCATCCTGGCCGACGCGGACGTCTGCCAGTAGACATGGCCACTACGCCAGCGGCGGGGGAGTCCGCGCCCCCCCGCCGCCGTCTCCAACGACGGGGTCGCCGGTTGTCCGGTCTGGCCTTCCTGTCGCCGGCCCTGGCCATCCTGCTGATCGTGATCGCCCTGCCCATGGCGGTGGGCCTCTACCAGTCCTTCACCGACATGGCCCTGACCCGACCGGGCGCGCCCGACTTGGTCGGTCTGAAGAACTACCAGAGCCGGGTCCTGACGTCGACCTTCGCCCGGGCCGCCGGGGTGACGGCCTCGATCATGGTCCTGAGCCTGGCCGTGCAACTGCCGATCGGCTACTACCTGGCCCTGGGGCTGTCCCGGCGTATCCCCGGGACCAGCCTCTTCCGCACCATCTTGACCATCCCCATGATGCTGACCCCGGTGGCGGTCGGCCTGATGTGGCGCTTCCTGTCCGACCCCGACCTGGGCTTCATCCGCTGGATCGCCTCCTTGGTCGAGCGGTCGGCCCACCCCAACCTGTTGGGTTCCCCCACCGGGGCGCTGCTCCTGATCGTCGGCGTCAGCGCTTGGAGCCACATCCCCTTCGTCACTTTGATGTTGCTGGCCGGCCTGCTGGGCGTGCCGGACGAGTTGTACGAGGCCGCCGAAGTGGACGGGGCCGACCGTTGGCGGCAGCGCTGGCACATCACCCTGCCCGGCATCGCGCCGGTCCTGCTGATCGTCTGCGTAATGCGGCTGGCCGGCGACTACCGTATGTTCGACCTGGTCTACACCGTCACCAACGGCGGCCCGGGCAGCTCCACCCGCAACCTGTCCATGCTGGCCTACTTCGAGGGCTTGCAGTACTACCAGATCGGTCGGGCCTGCGCCATCGCCATGGCCATGGCGGTGCTGGCTCTGCCGGCCTTCTTCGCCTACCGGAAGGTGGCCAAACTGTGAGGCGGCGCGAATCGACCCTGAGGCGGGTCTGGTGGTGGACGGTCATGGGCCTGGCCGCCGTCATCAGCCTGGCCCCGGTGCTGTGGACGGTGTCGACATCGTTCAAGAATCAGTTGGAGGCCCAGCGCTACCCGCCCTCGCTGCTGCCGCAACAGGTCAAACTGTCCAACTATACGGATTTGTTCACCGACTCCGACTTCCACGCCGCCGCCGTCACCTCGATCATCGTGACCGTCTGCGTCACCGTCTTGGTCCTGGCCGTCGCCTTCCCCTGCGCCTACGCCTTGGTCCGGCTGAATGCCTACGGCTCCAAACTGGTCCTGCTCCTGATCGCCCTGGCCCAGACCGTGCCCGCCATCGTGGTCTTGATCCCGCTCTACTCGACGGTGGCCAAATTCCATCTCTATGACACCAGGACGGCCCTGGTGCTGGTCTACACAGGTTTGTTGATCCCCTTCTCGACCCTGGTCCTGATGGGCTTCATACGCTCGGTGCCGGTCGAGATCGAGGACGCCGCCCTGGTCGACGGCTGCGGACGGCTCAAAGTCTTGCTCTGGATCGTGCTGCCGATGGCCCGGCCGGCCCTGGCCACGGCGGCCGTCTTCACCGCCATCTACGCCTGGAACGAATTCCTCATCGCCGCCGTCCTGGGCGGGGAGCGGGCCCGGCCCTTGACCGTGCTGATCTCGCACTTCGTCTCCCAGAAGACGATCCTGTGGGGTCCCATGACGGCGGCCGTCTGCTTGGTTCTGCTGCCGGTGGTGGTGGTCGTGGTCTTGCTGCAACGTCAACTGGTGGCCGGACTGGCGGCCGGAGCCACCAAAGGTTAACTAATCCAAATCAACTAGCACAAGGAGAACTGAAATGACCCGCTCTCTCGTCCGCGTCGGGGTGATCGGGGCCGGCAACATGGGCCAGGCCTACACCAGGGTTCTGCGGCAGAGCGATCTGCGCTTCCGGGCCGAGGTGGTGGCCGTCTGCGACCAGGACCTGGCCCGGGCCCGCCAACTGGCCGGGCCCCAGGCCGGGGCTTGGGACGACGTCGCCCAGATGCTGGCCGAGCAGGAGTTGGACTGGGTCTACCAGGCCACGCCCGACCACGCCCACAAGGAACCCTTCTTGGCCTTGATGGCGGCCGGGGTGCCGACTTTGGTGGAGAAGCCCCTGGCCACCACTTTGGAGGACGCCCTGGCCATGTCAGAGGCGGCCAGCCGAGCCGGCGTCCAGGCCCAAGTCAACTTCACCAACCGGATCAATCCGGCCTTCGTCCAGGCCAAGGCGGCGGTCGAGGCTGGTCAGGTCGGCCGGCCCCTGGGCGTCTACGCCCGACTGTCCAACGTCTTCACCTATCCCAAGGAGAATTTGTCCTGGGCCGCCCGCTCGTCGGTGGCTTGGTTCTTGATCTCGCACACGGCCGATTTGGCGGCCTGGCTGACCGGCTGGCGCGCCACCAGCGTGCTGGCCCATGGCGTCAAGGGCAAGCTGGCCCAGTTGGGCGTCGACACCTGGGATCTGATCCAGGCCCTGGTGACTTACGAGGACGGTGGCTCGGCCTTGCTGGAGGCCAGTTGGACGCTGCCGGCCTCGATGCCGTCCATCGTCGACTTCGAATTCGTCGTGCACGGCGACGACGGCCAGATCGCGGTCGACACCACCCGTCAGATGGTGACCGTGGCCGGACCGGCCAAGTACGCCTACCCCGGCACTCTGGGCTGGACCCAGCGTCAGATATCGGACAGCTTGGACCGTCTGGAGGCCCCGGCCGGAGGTGATCCCCTGGGCGACGGACTGGCCAACACCGCCCTGCTGGTGGCCTTGCACGACTCCTTGCGCTCGGGGCGCCCGGAGCCGGTGCGGGAGTTCTGAGCATGGCTGAGTCGTCGATCGGGCCCGGACCGCTGGACCAGTGGGGCCGGACCCTGCTCGACCTGGCCCGCACCGCCCTCGACCAGGAGGCCGCGGCCTTGGCCCAGGCGGCCCAGGCGGTGGCCGAGCGGCTGGCCGCCGGCGGCCGGTTGCTGACCTTCGGGGCCGGGCACTCCTGGTGTTTGGCGGCCGAGTTGTGCTCCCGCGCCGGCGGGCTGCCCGGGGTGGTGGCGATGAGCCTGGCCGACCTTGGCCCGGCCCGCGACCAGTGGCTGCAACTGGCCGACTCCGGCCCCGAGCGCGATCTGGCCCTGGCCGCCCCGCTGTTGGCCCACCACCGGGTGACGGCGGGCGACGTCCTGATCGTGGTGAGCAACTCGGGCCGTAACCAGGCCGTGGTGGAACTGGCCCGGTTGGCCCACCAGAGCGGCTGCTTGGTCGTGGCCTTGGTCGCGCGCGCCCACCTCGCGGCGGTCGCCTCCCGGCATCCCAGCGGGACCAAGCTGACCGCTTGGGCCGACCTGGTGTTGGACAACCATGGCCGCCCCGGCGACGCCGCCGTCGAGGTCGCGCCGGGGCGCTGGGCCGGCGCCAGCTCGACCATGGTGGGGGCCCTCCTCCTACAGCTGTTGGATTGCGCCGTGGTCAGTCTGCTGGCCGGCCGCGACGGCTTCGACACCCTCCGCTCGGCCAACCTCGATCCAGGGCCGGCGGAGCGGCCAGGGCGGGGGCCGGCGTGAGCCTGATCGCGGCCGTCGACTTGGGCGGCACCCACCTCAGAGTGGGCTGGTGGCGCGACGACGATTGGATCGACCGGCGGACCGAGCCCAGTCGCCGTTCGGCCGGCACCGCCGGCTTGGTCGAGCAGCTGGTCCAGGCCGTGCGGAGTGGGCCGGCGGCCGACGGTCTGGTGGTGGCGACCGCCGGCACCTTGCGGCCGGCTTCCGGGCACGTCGTGCAGGCCGCCAATCTGCCCCTGCGCCAAGTCGACCTGCGGCGGATCTTGAGTCAGCGTCTGGGCCTGCCGGTGGCGGTCTTGGGCGACGCCGCGGCGGCCACCGTGGCGGAGTTCGCCCGCGGGGCCGGGCGCGGCTGCGACCACGGCGTCTTCGTCACCGTCTCGACCGGCATCGGTTCTGGTTTCGTGACCGCCGGAGCGCTGGTCACGGGGGCGGACGACCAAGCCGGCGAGTTGGGGCACATCCCCGTCTGTCTGGGGCCCGAGGCCAGCCGCTGCCCCTGCGGCCAGCGCGGCTGTTTGGAGACGGTCGCCTCCGGCTCCGGCCTGGTCGCCCGTTGGGCCGAGGCCGGAGGCGGGGCCGGCGACAGTCCGGCTCTGATGGCGGCCGCCCAAGCCGGGCGCGAACCGGCCCGCGCCATCGTCGAACGGGGGGCGACCCATCTGGGAGCGGCCTTGGTCTCGATGATCCGGTTGTTCTCGCCCGAGGTCGTGGTCCTAGGCGGCGGCTTGGCTGGATCCGCCTTCTACGTCGGGCGGGTCGAGGCCGCCCTGGAGTCGGTCTCGGCCGGTTCCCTGCCCCGGGCGGTCCAGCTGATCCGGCCGGCCCAATGCCAGCCCTCCAGCGCCCTGGTCGGCGCGGCCTTGGCCGGCAGCGGCGACCCGGCGGCGACTAGACTCTTGCGCAGGTCCGGCTTCAGGATCCAATTGGAGGCTTTCCGGTGACAGCCCATTGGCGCGTCGGCGCCGGCGCCGAAGACATCATCTTGCCCGAGGGATTGCCCATGGCCGGCTACGCCCGCCGTCAAGGCGTCAGCCAAGGCGTCGAACGGCCCCTCCGAGCCTGCGCTTGGGCCTGTCAGGACCCAGCCGGACGGGCCGTCGTGATGGTCGTGGCCGACGTCCTCTACCTCAACTCCGAGCTGGTCTCCCAGATCCAGCGTCGGATCGTGGCCGACTGGGCGCCGGGTGTGGTCGAGGTCGTGGTCGGCGCCACCCACACCCACTCCGGTCCCAGCCTGCGGGGACCGGACGACGGGCCGGGTCGGGCCGTGCTGGAAGCTGCCCATCGGGCCGGCGTCGCCGCTCTGGCCGACCTGCGGCCGGCCCGACTGTGGGCCGGCTCGACTCGTGTGCCGGGTTTGGGCGTGAATCGGCGCGACGGCCGGGCGCCCGCTCTGGCGGCCCATTTCTGGATCGCCAGCTCGCCCTCGGACCCGACCGAGGCCATCGCCGCGCTGGTCGAGTTCTCCTGCCACGCCACCGTGTTGGAACATGACAACCTGCTCTACTCACCGGACTACCCGGGGCACTGTCGCGAGATTCTGGGCCAGCTACTGGGCGCGCCCGTCACCTTCCTGCAGGGCTGCGCCGGCGACGTCAACCCGGTTTTCACTTCCCACAGCCCGGCCGCCGCCCGTCAGGCCGGGCTGATCCTGGCCACGGCGGTGGGGGGACGGGCGGCACGCGGACTGCGCGACGCCGCCGGCGCCAGCTACGTCAATCTGACTTGGAACGGGGTCTTCCCGGGGCCCGAGCCGGCCCCTCTGGCCGAACTGCCGCCCGGTCCGATCCGACGCCGCCAGGCCCGGGTCAAGGCCCAGGCGGCTGAACGGCTGCCACCGGAGCGGGCGACCGAGGCCCTGGCCCGGGCCCGGGCCGACTGGCGCCAGGGCGCCTCCGACCTGCCCCCGGGGGTCGAGCCGTCGGTCCCGCAGCGCCGGCTGGCGGCCGTCTTGGGGCAGGCTTGGGCGGCTGAACTGCGTTGTCGGCCGGCGGCGGGGCCCTCCATGCTCGACCCCCACGAGGGCGAGGTCGAGTTGGTGGCCGACCTGATCGAACTGGGCCCGGCCGGCGCGCTCTGCGCCTTGCCGGGGGAGGCCTTCGTGGCCACCGCCAGCCGGCTGCGGGGCCATCCGGCCGCCCCGCCGCACCTGCTGGTCGGGGCCTACGCTGGCCAGGCCTTCGGCTACCTGCCGCCTTTGGAGGAATACGCCGAGCTGGGCTACGAGGTCGGCGCGGCCCATCTGGCCCCCGGCTCGATCGAGCGGCTGGAGGAGGCCTTGGTCGCCCTTTACCCAGCCAACCGGCCGCTGGAGGAGTCCGTCGGCGGAGCGGAGGCCGGGGACGCCGAGGTGGGCGTCGGCGGGCCGCTAGAGGGGGCCGGCGGCGGAGCGGAGGGCGGCCGGTGACGACGAACGGAATCGACCGGGGCTTGTCCACCGGACTGTTGACGGTGTCGCAGATCGGGGCCTCGAACCGGGTCGGCCTGCTCTACAGCTTGGCCGGGCGGGGGCCGGCCTCGCGCTCCGATCTGGCCCGTGAGGCCAAGGTGCCGCGCGGTTCTATCGCGCCCATCGTGACCGGTCTGATCGAGGACGGCTTCCTGGTCGAACAGGAGCCCGCCAGCGTTCCGGCCAAGATGGGCAAACCCTCTCGTCCGCTCTGGTTCGGTCCCAAAGTGGGCCACTCCGGCAGCTTGCGGATAGAGGCCACCGGCGTGGAATGCGCCCGGGTCGACCAACGGGGCCAGGTCCACGACCTGACCCGGATCGATTTCCCCCCCAACCCGGGCGCCGCCACCATCGAGAACGCCGTCCTGGGCCTGGCCGATCAGGTCCTGGGCGCCAGCCCCGAGCCCCTGACCGGCGTCGGCCTGGCCTGGCCGGCGGTCTGGGACCCGGTCGACTCGACGGTGCTGTCCTGCACGCCGATCCCGACCCTGGTCGGCTCCGGCCTGGCCCGTCGCTTGGGCCAAGCCTGCGGCCTCGACCTCTTCTTGGAGGACGACGCCCGGGCCCTGGCCATCGGACAGCGTTGGTTCGGCGAGGCCCGCGGCCTGGATGATTTCAGCGCCGTCCAGATCTCCACCGGCATCGGGGCCGGTTTGATGGTGGACGGCAAGTTGTTCAACGTCCAGGGCCGTTGGCCCGAGGTCGGCCACATGGTGGTGGACCTGGACGGCGAGCCTTGCCGCTGCGGGCGCTCCGGCTGCTGGGAGACTCTGGCCGCCTTGGGCTGGCTGCGCCAGCAGGCCCGCCGTCTGGGCCTGCCGGGTTGGGAGAGCGCCCTGCCCGGCGACATCGTGGCCTGGTCGTCCCCGGCTGCCGACCAACTGCTGGACCGCTACGCCCGCAACATCTCCATCGGTTTGGTCAACCTGGCCAACACCATGGGCTTGGACCGCTTCCTGCTGCACGGCGAGGTGGTCAGCGGCGGCGAGCCTCTGCTGCGTCTGCTGCGCCGTCAAATCGAGGCCCAGACCACCCTGCCCGACACCAAACCGACGGTCGAGTTCTCCCGCTTGAACCAGACCGCCGCACTGTTGGGGGCGGCCGTCCTGCCCCTGGTCCACGCCATCGAACGGGCCTGAGGGTTCGGGCGAAGCGGAGCCAGCAAGCGGTGTCGGTGCCCCAGCACGCAGGACCGCGCCCCCCAAACCGCTAGGTCATCCGCAGGCTCGGCGACACCATGCTCAGGGCCCTATCGAGGCCGGTGTAGGACGTATCGCTTGGGGAGCGCGGTCAGGGGGTCCATCCGCTGGGATCGCCAGACCGGCTAATCAACAAGAGGAAAAGCGTGAAGAATCAATTCTATATTGACATACGGTTGTGGGCTGGCTAGTGTGTGAGCCACGCGGTAGACGCCATCCTCCGTTTCCCGCCCTATCTGGTATTTGGCAACGTATAACGAAGATTCAGGGGCGAACGGGTGTCGTCTGCGGTAATTCTGTCGGCTCACTTGTCACAAAGGAGAGATCATGAGCCTTTGTCAAACGTCGAGTGAATAGAGTTGTGAATGAGGCTAAAACTACTAGCAGTTACAATTATAACTACCTTATCAACTTGCTTATTTGGATGCTCAGTCGACGAGCCTAATTCCGAGGAGGCTAACGAAAGACTAGCTGATAACTTATCTGAATTATTTCAGCAGGGACTGGATACTCTAAATCCGTCGGAGGTGGAGCGGGATGTGATCGAACGGGCGATCGCCACGGGGCGGATCGATCCAGCCGACTATGAGGCCGCCCATCTTCGTTACGTGCGATGCATGGCTCAGCATGGTTTTCATCCCATGTTCCGTAAGACTGCGGATGGCGTGTACGTGGAGTTACCCAATGTGGATGTGGAAGACATGGCAGCTTTGGATGTGGCGTCGTTAGGGTGCCCAAGCGACAATATGATTGTGGAGATTCTTTACAGAATTCAGCAGTCCAACCCCGATCTCCTGGCTGATTATCGATTGTTGGCTATTCAATGCTTGAAGAGGGGAGGGTTTGTGGACACTGGTTACACCGTCGAGGATTTCGACCGAGACAAGAAAGCGGATGAATTCCCTTTCGATCCATATGATGACGGGCCGAGCGACTGCTTGTATGTGACCGGGATCGCCTACTTCGAGGTCGAGCCGTGAGGCTGAAGGAAGGATCCGACTGATGGGCCGAAGTAGCGGGAGCGGCGGTGTCCCGGACGACGGAACTGTCATCCGGGACGCTGGGCGGGGGAAGTCCCGGCGGAGGAGTTCTCTGTCGTCCTGGGTGGTGTTGGCCTTGTTGGTGGTTGCGGCCGGTGGTGTCAGTGTCGGTCTGATGCTGGTTCCGCCGGCGCCGCCGGCTGATCTGGATCTCGCCGCTCGGCCGACGACCGTGCCGGTGGCCAGGCAGGAGTTCACGGACGATTTGGTGGTCGAGGTCGTTTTTCAGATGGGTGAGGCCGTGCCGTTGGTGCTGCGGACCTCCGGGGTGGTGACTGGGCCGCTCCAGTCGCCGGCGGTTCTGGTCTCTGGCCGTCCGGCCTTGGTGGTCGATTTGCGGCCGGTCGTCGCTTTGCACACGGGCGTGCCTTTGTTCCGTGATTTGGCGGTCGGTGACCGGGGTGGCGATGTGGCCGCTTTGAATCAGGAGTTGGCCCGGCTGGGCCGGCCGAATTCGTCTTTAGACCGATTCACCGCGCAGACGGCTCAGGGTTGGGCCGAGTTGTCGCGGGATTGTGGGATCGCTCCGGCTAGGGGGGGGGCGTTGAAGCTGGCGGATGTGTTGTGGCTGCCCGCTGTCAGTGTCGCCCTTGAATCTTGGTCAGCGGTGGCGGGCACGTCGGTCGGCGCCGGCGAGACCGTGGGCGGTGTCAGGTCTGGTTTGTCTGGCGTGGATTTGAACTTCGTGAACGGCCGGCCGCTGCTGGAGGGGCCGCGCACGCTGACTGTGTTCGGTCTGACCACCCAGATCGAAGACCTCTCCGCCGGACTGCCCGCTGATTTCCTGCGCGATTTGGAAAACAGCCCCGATCTCACCCAGATTCGGTCGGGATCGACCACCCCCGTGACGAAGGGTTATCTCTCGCTGGCGACTCCCATCAGCGTCCTCCGGGCGCCGCCCGCCGCCATCTTCGCCGTCTCGGGGAACCGGGCCTGCCTCCAAGTCGATGGTCGAGGACGACCGGTGACATTGGTCGGGGCGGACCTGGGAGGCACTCTGATCGTGCCCGACGACGAAGAACCCATCGCCGAGGTGGCCTTCGGGGCCGGCGTCACTCTGACGGGATGCTGATGGGGGGCTCAGACGGGGCTGGGAACCGCTGCGTCGGGCTGGACCAGGTGAGTCACTGGTTCCCGGGCACTGATCTGTTGTTCAGCCGTCTCGACGCCACGCTTCAAACTGGCACGATCACAGGGTTGTGTGGCCCGTCGGGTTGCGGCAAGTCGACCCTGCTCAAGCTGATCGCGGGTTGGGAACGACCTAGGCGGGGAGCGGTCGCCCGGCCGGGTGTGACGACCGTGGCCTGGGTCTTCCAGAATCCGCACGGGGTGGCCCGCCGCCCTGCCGTCGACCATGTGGCCTTTCCGCTGCTGGCCCAGGGGATGGGGCGACGTCGAGCCGACGCGGTGGCGCGCGGTCTGATGGGTCGGTTCGAACTCCAGCCCGTGGCTGACCGTCTGTTCTCGGATTTGTCCGGCGGCGAGGCTCAGCGTCTCCTGCTGGCCCGGGCCTTGGCTTGTGACCCAGACTTGTTGCTGGTGGACGAGCCGACCGCCCAACTGGACCGGCGCTCATCCGCCGCCGTCAACCGTAGCCTCAGACAACTGGCCTCTCAAGGGGCAATCGTGGTGGTGGCGACCCATGACGTCGAGACCCAGGCCGTCTGTGACTCGATCATTGACCTGGCGGCGGCTGCTCGGCGAGAACTCCCGGCGACGGTGGGAACGGCCGCTCCGGGTGGTCGAGCCAGTCTGGCTCCGGCCGCCCGGAGGTCGCCGCTCGGGGCGTCGGCGGGGTTGGCTGTGACCAGGGGAGTCTGGCCGTGACCATCCGGAGCGTGCTGTCCGAGGTCTGGCGCAATGTGTCTAGCGGCACGACCAAGGCGGTGCTGTGGGCCGTGCTGACGGGTGCCATGCTGACCTTGCTGTCGCTGGTCGACGCCGCCGCCATCCGCGATGTCGAGCGTCAAGCCCTGGCCTTCCAGGCCGCCGCCGCCGATGTGCGTAAGTTGCCGGCAGCGGGTCAGATCGACGGGGCGGCCTGCGACGGATTGGCTCGAGTGCCAACCGTGGGGGCGGCTGGCGCCGTCCGGGAGGTCGACCCGATCCAAGTCCAACAAGCGCCGGGGACGCCGTTGACGGCTTACCAGGTCACGGTCGGGCTGGGGTCGGTCATCGGCCTGGACGGCGCCGACCCGTTGGGGGTGTGGATCGAGGCCGGCCTGGCTCAGTCCCTCCTTGTCGCCCCCGGCGACGTCCTGACCACGGCCGAAGGCGACCTGCCCGTGGCCGCCGTCTTCACCTGGCCGGACGACGGACGCGACATCCGCTTCGGGTTCGCCGTCCTGGTGCCCCGGGTGCCCGACGTCGCCTTCGACGAGTGCTGGATCAGAGCCTGGCCGGTGGTGGACGACAACGATCAGCTTCTGCGGTCAACCGTGGTCGTCTCCTCGTCGATGGCTGCGGTTCAGATCGGCCAACTCAATAAGAACCTGGGCGTTGAGTTGGACGCTCATCGGTTGTTCCAGAAGCGTGTCACCCGGCATGTCCAATGGGCCGCCCCTTTGGCCATGCTGATGATCGGGTTCGTGGCCTCCTGGCGGCGGCGTCTGGAGTACGCCTCCGCCCTGCACGCCGGGCAGCTCCGGGGAGACGCGCTGTTGGGGACAGGCTTGGAGACACTGGTCTGGGCCGCCACTGGCGCCTTGGTCGCTTTGGCGGGTGACTTGGTCGGAATCAGAGTCTTGGGGATCGCCCAGGTCAAGGCGGTCTGGCTGTTGGGCGCCCGGATGGTGGCTTGGTCGGTGGCGGCCGCTCTCTCCGGCACCCTGTTGGGAGCCTGGCTGATCCGGGAGCGGGACCTCTTCCACTACTTCCGGACCAGATAACGACCTAGCTCTGATCATCCCCATAGAACCGAGGTAGATTCATTGCGTACGCACCGTACTGGACAGGTCGTGCGGCTTCTCCCGTTTGAACCAGACCGCCGCCCTGTTGGGGGCGGCCGTCCTGCCCCTGGTCCACGCCATCGAACGGGCCTGAGGGTGCGGGCGAGACCGAACGGCCAAGAGACGTCGGCCAGCCTTCCCTGAGGCCGCGCCGCGTCTAGGAATTTCTCTATCGGCCAGGCTCCGGCAGGCGGGTGAGCACGGAATAAGACTCGAAAGCCGCGTGTCCCGAGAGGGCTGCCACGCGACCGTCCAGCGCCGTCACGCACACCTCGTGCGCGCTGTGGCCAGCGTCGAGGAAAGCCACCGCGACGCTCGTGTCCACGGCCCAGCCGGAGGACTCAACGCTGGAGGGCGTCACGCAGGTCCTGCACGTCGGCGTCGGTCGTCGTTTGGCCCGGGACGGACGGGAAGAAAGGACGGCCGTCGTCGGTCCAGGCCAAAGCGCGGGTGGGTTGGCGGCGGCGTTCGAGTCGGATGGCGTCTCGCAGAACGACTATCTCGAGCTCGCTTCCCGAGATCAAGTCGAAGCGGTCCCTGATCGTCTTGGGGATCACGACCCGGCCAGCTTTGTCGATGGTTGCCATCATGGCGCCCACAGTGCCCATCTGAAGACGTCGCTGCCATCGAGCCAGCGACAACATACACTCTGACTGGGTCGAGCTGGCCCAGGCTGGTAGGAGAGACTAAACGAACCATAATGTCACCTTGTGGCCGCGTCCTTGATCGGCTCGAAGCGTCCACCTACGGTGGAGAGAGTGAATAGTCCCAGGAAAATTACCGTTGGTCGATCTCGAATGTTGAGTTCCTCTTCTGGCGGTTCTCCAGCGGGCCGGCCTTCAAGAGCCCGGATCAGCCGGGGAGTGGCTCTGGGCGTCGCCTGGAGCCTGGCTCTGACCGGGTTCGGCCTCGGCGCCGTTCCAGTGGCCCAGGCGGCCAGTCTGGACCAGCCGGTGTCGGACTGCGCCGGTCTGGTCGCAGCCTTGAGCGATCCGATCGCCGGCGGTCCGGACGAGCTGGTCTTGAGATTGCAGCCCAGTTTCGCCGACAGTATGCGCAGTGGCCTTTGTCAAGCCGAGTACACCAGCCACGCCAGCCATTCGATCCCGGTCCGACTGGACGGTTCAGCCGCCGGTCGGCTGACGCCCCAAGCCGGTCAGCGGCTGCTGGATCTGACCAACTCGTCCGGTCAGACCGTGACTCTGACTGGGCTGAATGTCTCGCAGGAGGCCGGCCCGGCGCCCGCTCTGTCGTCGAGCGACGGCGTGGTGCGGCTGCGCCAGGGGGATTGGATCGTCCGCGACTCCATCTTCGAGCGACAGACCAACACCGCCTTGGCCGTCAGCGGCTCCGGCGCGTTCGAAATGGAAGAGGTCGTCGTCCGCCACAACAGCGGGGGACGGGGCGTCATAGTGTACGACGGCGTCAGCTCGAAGATCCGAAACAGCTCATTCCTGAGCAATGAATACGGCGCCTTGAGGCTGTACGGCGGCTCGGCCTCGGCCCGGGTCTCCCACCTCGTGACCGCTTCCAACTTCGACCAGAATCAGGCGACCGGCTGGGGCGCGCGGGGGGCCGCCATCTATTCCGCGCCCAATTACGCGGACATCGTCATCGGTCAGTCGGTTTTCACCGGTAACGCGGTGCGGGCCGTCGACGAAGGCAAGAACAACACCATCGACGGTGGGGCCATCGCCCTGATCTGCAACGGCTGGTGCGACGCGACCGCGCCGGCCACGGTGGTGATCGCCGACTCCTACTTCGAACGTAACTTCGCCCAAGACGACGGCGGCGCGGTGCTGGTCGAAGGCGCGATCACCCAGACCACCATCAAGAGCAGCCTGATCAATAATACTTTTGTGGGCAACACTGTGGCTGGAGCGCAGTACGGCGCCAAGCTGCTCGGCCGGTCGATCGTGGTGACCGACGGCTCCGGCGGGGCGGTCAGCTACTACGGCATGACCCAATCCGAGATCACCCACAACATGTTTTACCAGAACGGCATCACCGGGGTGGCGCTGGGGACCGTGACCAACCTCGGCGCGGTGGGCGGCGGCGGCGCGGTGGCGGTGGACACCGACGAGACTTTGGTCAAGAGCCCGGCCGATCTGCCAGCCGTCCCAGTGGTCACCAACAACGTCTTCCTGGGGAATCAGATCGCCAATCCCCTCAGCCAGTCCATGATCAACTTGCTCAAATCGTATCTCGGGGCGCGGAAGTCTCGGATTAAAACGGGGAATGTGTTCATCATGGACGGCACCGACGCCGACCTGCTGGACCCCTCCCAGCCGTTACAGAACAACGGTAATATCGGTTGGGACAACAGGGACACGGCCGGTGTCGGTTACGGCAATGACGGTCTGGCTCCGGGGGCCGGTGTGACGCCGAGCCATGTCTACGCGGACTTGGACCAATCGGGTCAGCCGGTGTTGAGGAGCGGCCCGACCAAGGTCGGCTACGGCGACCCGGTGGGGGCCAGCGGAGCTAGCGCCCAGCGTCAGTTCTATGTCATCTCGCCGGTCTCCGACGAGCTCTACCGCGACGGCTCCGGCCCGTATCACGTGGCCAGCGTGCGTCAGGACGTGCGCGGCTACGAACGCGACCATTACCCGAACGCCGGGCCGGTCGAGATCCACTGGACCAAGTTCGACCCCGGGGTGGCGGCCGGCGGGGCCTGGAGCGCCGGCCTTCCGGCGGACGCCATCCAGAGTCTGGCTGATCCGATCGTCTACTACCGGGTCACCCAGCCCCAGGAGACCCTGGTGGCCTTCCCCCGCTCCGCCGTCGCCCACCCGGACCCGGACTACGGCTTCGTGGGTTGGATGAGCGACCAGCCGACCACGCCCGGAGGGTCGGACTTCCCGATCCATCAGCCGCAGGAGCTGGTGCTCAGCTCCAAGCAGACCCTGACGGCGGTCTGGGAGAAGCAGCGCTTCCGGGTGGACTTCGACCTCAACCACCAGGTGGACGGGGTCCATCAGTGGGGCACGCCCTACCTGCACGTCCCGACCGGATCCACCATCGCCCGACCGGCCGACCCGGCCCGGGGCCCCGGCCACAATTTCGCCGGCTGGTTCAAAGACGCCGGCTTGACGCTGCCGTGGGACTTCGACGCCGACCAGGTGAGCGGCGATTTGGTGCTGTACGCCAAGTGGGCGCCAGACCAACAGCTGACGGTCAGATTCGTCCAAGACGGTCGAGACGTCTTCCCGGCCCAACTGGTGGTCCACGGCGACCAGGCGGTCGACCCGGGTGCGCCGCCGCCTCCCAGCGGGGCCGCGACCTTCGGGGGTTGGCTGTCGAACGGCGTCAGGTACGACTTCGCCGCTCCGGTCACCACCGACCTGGTGCTTCAGGCCAGCTGGACGGCCGGCCCCGGGGGCGGCTCGAGCCCAGGCCCAGGCCCAGGTCAGCCGAGCCAGCGACCACTGCCGATCACCGGTTCCGAGCTAGGGCTCAGCCTGGCCTGGGCCGCCGTCGGGTTGATCCTGATCGGCTGGGGCATGATCATCCTGCGCCGCCGGACGGTCTGACCAGGTCCCTGGGCGACGCTCACGCCCTGAAGGGTTCGATTCCCGTCAGCTTCGCCGGCGGAGCGGATGACGGGAATCGTTCTGGTCTCGCCGGTGGCGAGACCAGTGCCCTCCGCCCTCCCTTCGGTCGGGCCTCGGGCCGCTCGCTACGGGACAGCCCACCGGGCTGTCCCGTTTGACGCTCGCGCCCTGACGGGTTCGATTCCCGTCATCCTCTCCTGCGGAGCGGATGACGGGAATCGAACCCGCATGACCAGCTTGGAAGGCTGGAGCTCTGCCATTGAGCTACATCCGCCAGTCGTCCCGCCCGGGGGCGGATCGACGGTGGGGCGGCCGGGGCCGCCTCGGGCAGACAGTCTAGTGGCTCCGGGGCAGGGGCGAGTTGGCGAGCCGGGCCCGGCTGGGCCGGACCGCGCTGAGGCCCGGGCGACGGGGTGACGCGCGCCTGGTCGGTCGCGGAGCCGACTGCGATCGCCTTGGTCGAGTGGGGAGCCGACTGCGATCACCTGGGCGGACGGGGAGACTACTTCGACCGCCCGGAACGGCCGGGGCCGGCGATTATTAGCCGATCCTTAGTGCGGAGCCGATTTGGTGGTCCCATGTTCATACTGACTAACGCCTGGAAGTCTTTGACGCGGTCGCTGGGCCGTAATTTCCTCCTGTTCTTGATCGTGGCCTGTGTCGCGGCGGCGGCCTCGGTGGCGCTGGCCATCAAGTCGTCCGCCTCGAAGGCCGAGGAATCGGGCCTGGCTAACCTGACCATCAGCGCGACCATAGGACTGGACCGGCAAAGGCTCTTGGAGCAGGTCGCCGCCCAAACCGACGCCGAGGGGACGGACGTCTCCGGCGGCGCCCGTCCCAATTTCCAGGGCGCCTTCGCCGCCTATCCCGAGCTCACCTTGGACGAGTTGCAGGTCTACGCGGGGGAGGAGACGGTGCGTGATTTCCGTTACTCCGGGTCGATATCGGTGGACGCCACCGGCGAGGTCGAGGCCGTGTCCACCCAGTCCACCGCAGCCGACGACGGTTCGGACGCTTCGAGTGACGAGGAAGGGGCCCAGTTCCCCAACGGCTCGGTCGTCAGCGGGGGCCGGGGCGGCTTCGGCGGCGGCCCGATGTCCTTCGGCGGCGTCTCCATGGGCGACCTGCAGGTCACCGGCTACGGCTCGGAGTCGGCCATGACGGGATTCATCGCCGGCTCCCAACGCATTGTGGAGGGCGCCATGATCGACCTGACCGGGGCCGACGATGAATGTCTGATCTCCGATGAGTTCGCCACCTACAACTCCCTCAGCCTGGGGGATTCCATCACGGTGGCCAACCCGGCGGCCGAAGAGGAGACGTACGTCCTGACCGTCGTGGGCGTCTACCACGACGACTCGGCCAGTCAGACGGACGGCGGGGGGATGATCTTCTCCACTTCGCAAGACCCGGCCAACCGCGTCATCGCGTCGTACCCCACCGTCCAGGCCATCTCGAGCGCCTCCCAAGCCGTGGCGACGACCACGACTGACCAGATGGGGCAGGAGATCTCCACCGGGCTCAGCCTGACGACGTCCTCCACTTACGTTTTCGCTAGTCCGGGCGACTACGAAGCGTTCACGACCGCCATCCGCGCCGCCGGTTTGGACGAGGCCTACTCCGCGACCAGCACGGACGTCGAATCGTATCAAGAAAGTTTAGTTCCACTAAACAATCTGATCAGCTTCGCTAACACCCTCTTGCTCATCGTCCTGGCGGTCGGCGGGGTCGTGCTGGTGGCCATCGCCATGCTCACCATCCGCGAGCGGAAGTACGAAGTGGGCGTCCTGACCGCCATCGGCGTCTCGAAGCCCAAGGTGGCCCTGCAACTGGTCGTGGAGATGTTCTTGATCTCCGTCCTGGGCTTGGTCGTGGGCCTGGGCCTCGGCGCGGTGGCCTCCGTGCCGGTGGCCGACCGGTTGCTGTCCGCTCAAGTCGCGGCCCAGACCGCCCAGGAACAGAGCGTGGACGTCAACTTCGGCCGGCCGGCCGGCGGGGCGGCTGTGCCGCCGGGCGGGCCCAGCCAGACCGGAGGCGGTTTCGGCGACCTATTGGGACGGGACGCCGTGGAGTACATCGACCAGATCAACGCCACTCTCGATTGGACCGTGGTGCTGCAGATGGCGGGCGTCGGCCTCGGCTTGGCGCTGGTGGCCTCGTTGGTCTCCATCGTGTTCGTCATGAGGTACGAACCCCTCACCATCCTGGCCAACCGCTCCTGACGTCCTTTGACCGAGAAGGGAATCTCAATGTCCATACTGGAGCTCAACAACGTCTCCTATTCATACGATGGGCGCCGGCGCGTCCTGGAAGACATCAACTGGTCCTTCGACGAGCATAAGTTGTACGCGGTCACCGGCCGCTCGGGGGCCGGTAAGACAACTTTACTATCGCTGGTGGCGGGACTCACCAACCCGACTGAAGGGGCGGTCCTGTTCGACGGGAAAGACCTGTCCAAGCTCGATCGCTACCGCTACCGCAGCCACGACGTGGGGGTGATCTTCCAGAGCTTCAACCTCCTGCCCCATCTGACGGCGGTGGAGAACGTGGAGCTGGGCATGCGAGCCTCGGGCAAGCGGATCGGCCACCGGCGCGACCAGGCCATGGAGCTGCTCGACAAGGTGGGGCTGGACGAGTCTTTGGCCACCCGGCGGGTCCTCAAACTCTCGGGCGGCGAGCAGCAGAGGGTCGCCATCGCGCGGGCGCTGTCCTTCGACCCCAAGGTCGTTCTGGCCGACGAGCCGACCGGCAACCTCGACCTGGCGACGCAGAACGACATCGTGTCCATGCTGGGCGACCTGGCCGACGAGGGCAAGTGCGTCATCGTGGTCACCCACTCTCCCGAGGTGGTGGAGTGCGTGGACCAGGTCTACCGCCTGAAGGCGGAGGCGGTCAAAGCTAAGAAGACGCGCCGCCGGCAGTCGAACTAGGCGGCCAGGCGGGCACCCAATTTGGCCAGGCCGCGGTCGATCAGCCACATCAGGTAGCCCAGGGCGGCGAAGCCGATGGCGATCAGCAGGACGTGGAGCCAGACCTGGTTCCCGTAGAGGTCGAAGTCGATGAAGAAGTAGGGGTAACGGCTGGGGCCGGAGAAGAAGGACAACTGGGCCCCGACCAGGGCGAAGCCGAAATAAGCCAGCGGCACGATGAGCCACTTGAGGGGGGCGAGCCGGCTCCAGACCCCCTTCGGGCTGAACAGCAGCCAATCGCCCAGCGCCATCAGCGGCGTCACGTAATGGACCAGCAGGTTGGCCCAGGACAGGCCGTACGAGCCCATGTCCGACTCGTACTGGGTGGGCGACGGGTCCTGGGTCATCGAGAACAGGACCGGCCGCAGCAGGAAGTGGAAGACCAAGAAGGTGATGGTGATGGCCAAGGTGACGGCGCCCTTGAGCGAGGGGACGTCGTCACCGCCTCGGCCGTCCCGCTGGACGAACTGGGCCACCAGCAGGCCGAGGAAGAGGATCAGCACCAGGACGTTGCTCTGGATGGTGTAGTAGGCCAGCAGCCGGAGCGGGGAGCTGAAACGAGCGGTCCAGAAGTTCATGATCAAACCGGTCAGACAGACCGCGACCAGGACCACCCGGTAGAAGGCGGTCAGCGGGCGATTGGAGATGCGCATGGTGGACTCGAAGACCTCTCTCGTCTGGTTCCGTGGCGTCGGACGCCGGCCGGGCGGACGCGGACCCCGGCGGCGGGCGACCGACCCGGCGCGACCGCCCGGCGTCGTCCAGGCGGTCGGGGCGACAGGACTCGAACCTGCGGTCTCCTGCTCCCAAAGCAGGCGCGCTAGCCACTACGCCACGCCCCGATCGACCGATGGCCGATCCAGGGAGTTTAGTCAGACGGCCGGAGCCTGGCCAATCTCGGCCCCGGCGCGGTTCGCCGCCGGGAAGACGACGGGGTAGCATGAGGTGGCTCACGGCCGGTCCCGCCCGGCGGGCCGTGGACCACAGCCACGATTGTCAGCGAACCAGGAGCCCATCTTGCCCAGCAGCCTCGAGCGCCTCGGCCCGACCCGGGTCAAGCTCACCCTCGACATCCCCTTCGCCGACCTCAAACCGGCTTTGGACCGGGCTTATCGCGAGATCGCGACCCAGATCAACGTGCCCGGCTTCCGCAAGGGCAAGGTGCCGCCGGCCGTCATCAACCAACGGGTCGGCCGTCAGACCGTCCTGGGGGAGGCCGTCAACGCCGTCTTGCCCGACGTCTACGGCGCCGCCATCGTGGAGCACGACCTGGCCCCGCTCAGCCAGCCTGAGATCGAGCTGACCAAGCTGGTCGACGGCGAGACGGTCGAGTTCACGGCCGAGGTCGACATCAGGCCCGACTTCGACCTGCCCGACTTCGCCGCCATCGCCGTCACGGTCGACAACGCCGAAGTCGACGACCAGGTCGTCGAAGAGCGGGTCGGGCTGCTGCGGGAGCGTTTCGCCAGCACGGTCGAGGTCGATCGGCCGGCCGCCGCCGGCGACCAGGTCACCTTCGATTTGAAGGCCAGCCAATCCGGCCAGGAGCTGGCCGACGGCTCGGCCCAGGGCGTCAGCCATGTGATCGGATCGGGTGGGCTCTTGGACGGCCTGGACGAGGCCGTAAGCGGGCTGTCGGCCGGTCAGTCCGCCAGCTTCCGTTCGACCCTGGTCGGCGGCGCTCACGAGGGCGAGGAGGCCGACATCGAGGTCGACTTGACCAAGGTGGCCGAGCGCACCCTGCCCGAGCTGGACGACGACTTCGCCCAGCTGGTCAGCCGCTTCGACACGGTCGAGGAGATGCGGGCCGACCTCAGGGAGTCGGCCAATCAGATGGCCGTCCTGGAGCAGGCCGACCAGGCCCGCGACAAGATCGTCACGGCCGTCTTGGCAGCGGCCGACTTCGAGCTGCCGGCCGGTTTGGTGGCCCGGGAGGTGGCCGCCCGGACCGATCGGATCAACGAGTCCTTGCAGCGGGCCGGCCTGAGCCTGACCGACTATCTGGCGCGCTTGGACCAAGACTCCGACCAACCCCGCACGCCGGAGCAGTTCTGGGCCGAGCTGGAGCAGACGGCCGAACGCTCGATCCGGACCCAGGTGGTGCTGGACAAGCTGGCCGACGAGGTCAAGTTCAACGTCGACCAGTCCGACCTGACCGCCCTGCTCTTCCGCAAAGCGCAGGAGAACGGCACCAGCCCGCAGCAGGAGCTGCAACACATGCAGGAGCACAACCACTTGGCTGAGTGGATGACCGACATCCGCCGTTCTAAGGCCCTGGAGCACATCGTCACCCAGGCCGAGGCCAGGGACGCCGACGGCGACCTGCTCGATCTGGCCATCCTCTACGCCAAGCCCGACTTCGGCCAGCCCGACCAGCCCGAAGCGGTGACGGTCGGCTCGCCAGCCAGCGCCGACTCCCCGGCCAGCGCCGACTCGCCGGATTCCCCGGCCAGCGCCGAGTAAGCGGCCGGGGCGGCGTGGCCCATCCCGCGCCAGCGACTGGGGGAGGGCTGGCCTGTGCCCCGAGGCGGTCGGGTCCGGGGCCCGGTCTGACGCCTCGTCGGCCGACTCGCCCGGGCCCTGTTCTCAGTCCGGGTAAGGGTCGAGCCCGGCTCGAGAGTTGGCCCCGGGGCGGTCGATCGGCCCGGTCGCAGTCCGGCCAAGCGCTGCGCCGTCAGCGAACACGGCGTCCGAAGGCTCGGTTCGGCCGCTCGCAGCGGGTAGCCTTCGATGCCGTGAGTGACAATTCGATTTACTTGCCCAAAGCGGTCGCGGCGCCGACCGGGGGCGCTTCGATGAACGACGCGGTGTACCAGGCCCTGCTGGCCAACCGCATCATCTTCCTCGGCTCCGAGGTCAAGGACGAGAACGCCAACGCCATCTGCGCCCAGATGCTCCTGCTCAACGCCGAGGACCCCCAGCGGGACATCTACCTCTACATCAACTCGCCGGGCGGCTCGGTCGACTCCGGCATGGCCATCTTCGACACCATGCAGTGGATCTCCAACGACGTCGCCACCGTGGCCATGGGCCTGGCCGCCTCGATGGGTCAGTTCCTGCTCTCGGCCGGGGCCAAGGGCAAACGCTTCGCCCTGCCGCACAGCCGCATCATGATGCACCAGCCCTCCGGCGGCCTGGGCGGCACCGCCTCCGACATCCGGATCCAAGCCGAGCAGTCCCTCCACATCAAGCGCACCATGTCGGCTCTGATCGCCGAGCACACCGGCCAGACGGTCGACCAGATCGAGGCCGACTCCGACCGGGACCGCTGGTTCACGGCCGAGGAGGCTTTGGCCTACGGCTTCATCGACCACGTTTTCGAGCGGGCCTCCCAGATCCTGACCGAATCGCCCAACCAGTGAAGGAGACCGCCATGAATCCGATCAGCTGGCCCGGCGGCCTGGCCCCCCTCGCGCCTAGGGCCGACTACTACATCCCGCAGTGGGAGGAGCGCACCAGCTACGGCGTGCGCCGGGTCGATCCGTACACCAAGTTGTTCGAGGAGCGCATCATCTTCCTCGGCACCCCCATCTCGGATGACATCGCCAACGCCGTCATGGCCCAGCTGCTCTGCCTGCAGTCGATGGACGCCGAGCGTCAGATCTCGATCTACATCAACTCGCCGGGCGGCTCCTTCACCGCCTTGACCGCCATCTACGACACCATGCGTTTCATCAAGCCGGACATCCAGACCATCTGTCTGGGCCAGGCCGCCTCGGCCGCCGCCGTCGTCTTGGCCGCTGGAACCAAGGGCAAACGGCTGGCCTTGCCCAACTCGCGTATCTTGATCCACCAGCCGGCCACCGAGGGCGGCTACGGCCAGTCCTCCGATTTGGAGATCCAGGCCAAGGAGATCCTGCGCATCCGTTCCTTGATGGAGCAGATGCTGGCCGACGACACCGGCCAGCCGGTGGAGAAGGTCTCGCGCGACATCGAGCGCGACAAATACCTGACCGCCGAGGAGGCCGTCGAATACGGCCTGATCGACGAAGTCCTAGGTTCGCTCAAGCAATAGTCCGCTGCTCGGGGGCGGTCCGCCCCTCCTTCCCTTAAGAAAGCAGGCTCATCATGGCTCGTATCGGTGAATCGGGCGATCTGGTCAAGTGCTCCTTCTGCGGCAAGAGCCAAAAGCAGGTGCGCAAGTTGATCGCCGGCCCCGGGGTCTACATCTGCGACGAGTGCATAGACTTGTGCAATGAGATCATCGAAGAGGAACTGGTCGGGGTGAAGTCGCTGGATCCGGCCGGCGACCTGCCCAAGCCGGTCCAGATCCGGGCTTTCTTGGACGAGTACGTGATCGGCCAGGACCAGGCCAAGAAGACCCTGGCGGTGGCGGTCTACAACCACTACAAGCGGATCCAGGCTCAGTCCAGCGGCACTCTGACCGGCTGCGACGGCGAGGCGGTCGAGCTGGGCAAGTCGAACATCTTGCTGATCGGGCCGACCGGCTGCGGCAAGACCTACCTGGCTCAGACCATGGCCCGGATGCTGGACGTGCCCTTCGCCATGGCCGACGCCACCGCTTTGACCGAGGCCGGTTACGTTGGCGAGGACGTCGAGAACATTCTGCTCAAGCTGATCCAGGTGGCCGATTTCGACGTCAGCCGGGCCGAGACCGGCATCATCTACATCGATGAGATCGACAAGGTGGCGCGCAAGTCGGAGAACCCGTCCATCACCCGTGACGTCTCCGGCGAAGGCGTCCAGCAGGCTCTGCTCAAGATCTTGGAGGGCACCACGGCTTCGGTGCCGCCCCAGGGCGGCCGCAAACACCCGCATCAGGATTACATCCAGATCGACACCACCAATGTGCTCTTCATCGTGGGCGGGGCTTTCGCCGGCCTGGAGGACATCATCAACGCCCGGGTCGGCAAACATCCGCTCGGTTTCACAGCCGACGTCAAGCAGACCGCCAAGTCGGACGACCCCTTCGCCTTGGTCCGGCCGGAGGATCTGCACAAATACGGCATGATCCCCGAGTTCATCGGCCGGTTGCCCATGATCGCCTCAGTCGCCCCGCTCGATCGGGAAGCTTTGACTCGGATCTTGGTCGAGCCGCGCAACGCTTTGGTCAAGCAGTTCCACCGTCTGTTCGCTTTGGACGAGATCGAGCTGGAGTTCACCGACGACGCCATCGAGGCCATCGCCGACCTGGCTCTGGTCCGGGGCACCGGGGCCAGGGGTTTGCGCGCCATCGTGGAGGAGACCCTGCTCGACGTCATGTTCGAGGCCCCCAGCCAGTCCGAGGTTGGCCGGGTCCAGGTGGACGGCCCCAGCATCCGCGAGGGCCGTCCGGTGACGACCAGCCCGAGAGTCAAACTGACCAAGTCGGAGCGCAAGAGCGCCTGAGCCGTCGGCCCTGACCCCGACTCATCCACGCGCAGACCCCACGATCCGTCATTCCGCGCCGGAGAGGCGCAACCCGTCATTCTGCGCGCAGTCGCAGAATCCAACCCCACGGACCCCTGCCGTCCACGCCGCCCTCCCTGCCGACGCTTGGCTCGACCAATGGGGCTGAGATCGCCGGCACGGCTGTGCTAGGCGGTGTGGTCAGTGTGACCGACGGCGAGGCAGTTCCGATCCCTGGTTGCGAGAGCGTGACGGCGGGTCAGGACGGTCGTTTCAGTCGGGAGATCACTGGCCGACGCTGACATAAACGTTGGGCCGGTGACTGGTCGCGGCTCTGACCGAGTCGGGACGCGGGCGCTTCCCTGGCTCAGGGGTCGGAGCGCAGGAACTGTGACTGGTCGCTGGAGGTTGGTCGGCAGGGGTCGGGCAGCGGGTCGCTAGGCGCGCTGGCCGGGGCCCAAGCGCCGTAGAACATCACGAAGATCGGTTTCCCTGGGTCGGTGATCGTGACCGTGGCCAGCGCCTGGTCGCCGTAGGACTTCGGCACCGGTATGTGTCCCCCTCGGCCGCCGCCGCCTTCGCCGTCCAAGCAGTCCGCCCAAACCGAAGGCTGGTCCGATAGGCCGTGGTCAGCGCTGAAAGTGACCCGCCAACTGGGTCCGGCCGCCGCGCAGGTCACCATGGCGCCGATTCTTTCGATACCAGCGGAAAGGTCCAAGGTGAAGGCGGTCGTGGTCCGCACTTGGTGATAGGCCAAGGGTCGGACGTCGTCGTCCCCGATGCCCTGGGCCAGTTGGCAGAAAGCTGACCGGGAATCGACGGTGGGCGGTTTGGTCTTGGCCGTGACGCTGGATGAGCCGTTGGCGCCGCTGGTCGGATCGGGTGGCGGACCGGCGCAGCCAGTCCAGACCGCCGTGGCCAACAACAGACCGGCTGTCAAGGCCACTCGGCTCAGAACACGCCTAGCCATCTCACTCCAGCCTGTCAGCCCATCATCAAGGCCATGGCGGCGGCGATAGCTGTGGATCGACGCCGACTAGTTGTCTGCACCGTATACGGCCGCTGGGGTGGAGTCAATGGCGGCGGGAACCAGGCGATCAGCGGGTCTGCGGTCGGGGCAGTGGGTTCTGTGGTTGTGTTGGTGTTTCGTGTGGCTGGGGTGTGGTTTTAGTGGAGTCCGTAGGCTTGGTGGAGGGCCCAGATGGGGTGTTCGATTTGGGCTTGGGTGGCCTTTCGGAGTTGCC
>JAIRYW010000005.1 GCA_031267645.1 Propionibacteriaceae bacterium | reverse complement strand
GTCGTCAGTTCCAGCCCGCCCATCATGCGGGCCAGTTCGGTCAGGCGTTCCTCTTCGCTCAAGCGTCGGACGACGGCGCTGGCCTGGCCGTCCACGGTCGCCTTCGAGACCACGTAATGACGGTCGGCGAAGGCCGCCACCTGGGCCAGGTGGGTCACCACGATGACTTGGCAGTGACGGGACAGACGGGCCAAGCGGCGGCCGATCTCGACGCCGACCGCTCCACCCACGCCGGCGTCGACCTCGTCGAAGACCAAGGTGGTCTCGTCCTCGACCCCGGCCAGGACGACCTCCAGCCCCAGCCGGAGGCGCGACAGCTCGCCGCCCGAGGCGACCTTGGCCAAAGGCGCGGGAGCGGCTCCGGGGTTGGCCGAGAACATCAAGGCGACCTGGTCCCAGCCGGCCGGGCCGAGCTCGTCGCCCGGGCGGACGGTGAACTCCAGCTTGGCTTGGGGCAGAGCCAAGGCGCGCAGTTCGGCCTCGACCCGTCTGGCCAGGTCGCCGGCGGTGGTCTGGCGGCGCTCGGACAAGGCTGCGGCCAAATCTCTCAGTCTGGCCTCGACCTCCTCCAAGCGAGCGGTCAATTCGGCCATACGCTCCTCGCCGCCCTCTAGCTCGGCCAGGCGGGGCTCGGCTTGGACGGCCCAGGCCATGACCTGGTCCAGCGCGGGACCGTATTTGCGGGTCAGGGTTTGCAGACTGGCCAGCCGGGCCGCGATCTGCTCCTGACGGATCGGATCGGCTTCCAAATCGGCCAGATAAGCCGCCGCCGAACCGGCCAAGTCGCTGGTCAAGGCCAGGATCTGGTGGATCTGGTCGGCCAGGGGCTGGGCCGCGGGGTCACGTTCGGCGGCTTGGCCCAAGCTCCGTCGGGCCTGCCCCAAACCGACCAGGACGGACCCGGACTCGGGTCCGGCGTCGTCGCCGGCCAGGGCCAAGACGGCTTGGAAGACGGCCGCTTTGAGGTCGTCGGCCTCGCTCAAGCGACGCGCTTCGGCGGCCAGGGCGACGTCCTCGCCAGGCTGGGGGTCGATCCGGCCGATCTCGTCCAGGCCGAAGCGCAACAGGTCGGCTTCACGGGCCCGTTGTTGGGTCTGGCTGGTCAGCTGGTCCAATTCGGCGCTCAGCCGGCGCCGGACCTCGTAGAGGTCTTGGTAGAGCCGCAGACAGTCGGCTTGTTCGGGACCGGCCGCCCGGTCCAAGATCTGGCGTTGGCGCTGGGGGCTGGCCAGACGGATCTGCTCCGATTGGCCGTGGATGGTGACCAGTTCGGCCCCCACCCGAGCGGCCGCCGCCCCGGGCAGGCCGACGCCGCCGATCCAGCTGCGGGACCGCCCCGGGGCCACCTGCCGCACCACCAGCAACTCGCCGTCGTCGTCCAGCTCGCCGACCGACTCCCCCACCCGTTCCAGCAGGCCGGCGCCCAAACCGGCGAAACGAGCTTGGACCACCGCCTTGGCCCGGCCTTGCCGGACGACGCCGGCCTCGGTCCGCCGGCCGGCCACCAGACCGAGCCCGGTCACGACCAGAGTCTTACCGGCGCCGGTCTCGCCGCTGACCACCGTCAAACCGGTCCCCGGCTCCAAGACGGCCTGGTCGATGACTCCCAGGTCGGCGATGCGCAGTTCAGTCAGCACCGTGCACGCCCTGTCCGCGCCAGCCCGCCACCGGCAGGGCGAATTTCTTGACCAGACGGCTGGTGAAGGGTTGGACCGACAGTCGGGCCAGATTGAGCCAATGGGAGCCGCGCCGGACCTCGATCCGCGAGCCCGGCTCGACCGCCACGGTGCGCTTGCCGTCGCACCACAGCACTGCCGGGATCTCGGTCACCAAATCGAATCTGACCACCGAGTCGGGTCCGACCACCAGGGGCCGGGCGAAGAGGGCGTGGGCCGACAGGGGCACGAGTTGGAAGGCCTCCAGCTCCGGCCACATGATGGCTCCTCCGGCCGAGAAGGCGTAGGCGGTCGAGCCGGTCGGGGTCGCCACCAGGACGCCGTCGCAGGACCAGCGCGAGACCGGCAGTTGGTCGACGCTGGCCACCACCTCGATCATGATTTGGCGCGAGCCCTTCTCCAAGGACACCTCGTTGACGGCGAAGGAGGACCAGCTGGGCTGGCTCTGACCTGGTTCCCAGACGTCCACCGCCACCGTCAAACGCCGATCCAGGACATAGTCCCGCCTCAGGACGTGGTCGATCAGCTGGTCGAACTGGGAGACCTCCAGCTCGGCCAGGAAGCCGATGTGGCCGAGGTTGACGCCGACCAAGGGGATGTCCTCCTCCAAGGCCCACTCGGCGGCCCGCAGAATGGTGCCGTCGCCGCCGAAGACGACTACCACCTCGACCGGGCCGTTCGGCCGGGGGCTGATGTCGCGCAGCAGGGCGCCGTCGACTCGGCTGGCGATGATGGGGCGGACCTGGCTGCGCACCAAACACTCGACGCCACAAGCCGTCATGGCCGAGACGAAACGGCTGGCCGCCTCGACGGCCTGGGGACGGTTGTTGTGGGTCCAGACCGCGATCTGGCGTCGCCCCGCGGGGACGGAGAGTTTCGACTCGGTCACGGCACTACTCTACGTCGGCCCGC
The DNA here is from genome assembly GCA_031267645.1 of Propionibacteriaceae bacterium. Taxonomy (GTDB): domain Bacteria; phylum Actinomycetota; class Actinomycetes; order Propionibacteriales; family Propionibacteriaceae; genus WQYJ01. The sequence continues at coordinate 8,993 of JAIRYW010000005.1, read as the reverse complement.
CGACGGGCCCTCCCGCGACCGACTCCGCCGGCTGCGGCGGCGCCGCGGCGCGACAGCGCAGGAAGAACTCTTGGTTGCCGTTGGTCCCAGGCAGGACGGAGGGCGCACGGAAGTCCACCGTCCAGCCCAGCGCCGCGACCGCCGCCGCCACCTGGTCGACGGCCCGCCGCCGCTGGGCCGGATCTCTCACCAGGCCGCCGGTCGACAGCTGCCCCCGGCCGACTTCGAATTGGGGTTTGACCAGCAACAGGGCCGAGGCTCGCGCCGTCGCCACGGCGAACAGGCGATCCAACAAGAGCCGCAACGAGATGAAGGAGACGTCCGCCACCACCAGGTCGACCGGCTGGCCCTCGACCTGCTCCAGGCCGAGCTGGCGCAGATTGGTGCGTTCCCACACGACCACCCGGGGGTCTCCGCGCAGGGTCGGGGCCAGCTGGTCGAAGCCCACGTCGACGGCGTAGACCCGGCGGGCCCCGCGCTCCAACAGGACTTGGGTGAAACCGCCGGTCGAAGCTCCGGCGTCCAAGACGCGCTCCGGCACCGACGTGCCGGATTGGTCCAGGGCGGCCAGTAATTTATGCGCGGCGCGCGAGACGTAACGGTCCGCCACCGCCTCCAAGCGGTTGTCCGGCCCGATCGGGGCGGAGGCTTTGAGAGCGGGCCGCCCGTCCACCCAGACCCGGCCCTGGGCGATCAGATCGGCCGCTTGGCCGCGCGAACGGGCCAAGCCGCGTTCGACCAAGGCGCGGTCCAGCCGCGTCGTCATGGCCGGGCGACGGCCGGAGCCGATCGGTCGGCGGCGCCCCGGATGGTCCGGCGGCGGCCGGTCGCCGGGACGGCGGACTCGGTCAGAGACACCTCAGGGCGCCTCGTCGCCCCGGCCGGGCGCCTCGTCCGGCCCCGGGCCGGCGAACTGGTCCGAACCGGCTTGGACCAGGTCGTCCAGGGGCGCGCCCTGCAGACTGGCCCGCAAAATCTGGTGGGCTTGGGCCAAGCGGATCGGGTGCTGGAGCAGATCGACCTGGGACAGGTCGGCCACCTGGGCCAGAGCGGCGTCGATGACGGCGTCACCGGTCGGCGGCGGCTCGACCGCGGCCGGGCTGAGAGAGTCGTCGTTCACTCGGTTCAGCCTAGTCCTCCGCCGACTGGGAACGGCCGCCGCTCAGTCATCACCCTCCTCCAGCCCCCGCGCCGCCATGGCGTCGCCGGTGGCTTGGGCGTAGCCGACCGCCCGGACCACGACTTGGCTGATCTGCGGCCCCAGGCGACCGCGTAGGCCGCGGGCCAGGGCGGCTTCGCGCACGGCCGCCAAACTGCCGGCCAGGTAGGGCACCGAACGCACCATCACCAACACAGCCCAGCCGAAGCGTCGGCCGGGGAAGCCGAAGCGGGCCAATGGCCCCACCGCCCGCACCAAGGCGTCGATCAGACGGGGGGCGGACGTGGTCATGACCACCAGCCGGGCGGCGTAGAGGGCCAAGGCCAGGTTCCCCACCACCACCAGCCCGATCAGCCAGCCGTCGGTCAGAGCGTGGACCAGAGCCAGTACCACGATCAGCCCCAGGAAGACCGGCGGCAGGGCCCAGGCCCGACCCGGCCGCAGTCCGGCCGCCCGGGTCAGGGCCAGGGCCAGCGCCAAACAGGCCAGGGTCAACCACCAGCGCTGGAGCAGGCAGGCCGGCAGGCTGAGGGCCAGGGCGACGGCGTATTTCAAGGGGATCGGCCAGGCTTCGATGGCCGATCCGGCGGGCTGATAGACGCCCAGCAGCCGATCCGCCTTAGCCATCGGTCAAGCGCCGGTAGTGAGCGATGGTCTCCCGGGGCCCGCCCTCGGCCGCCACTCGCCCCTGGTCGATCAGGACCACCCGCTCGAAGCGGCTGGCCCAATCCAGGTCGTGGGTGGCCACCACCAGGTCCTGGTCGAGACCGTCAAAGACCTCCTCCAAGCGACGGCGGTGGCGCCGATCCAGCAAGGTGGTGGGTTCGTCGGCCAGAATGACGGCCGGCTCGGTGGCCAGGACCGAGATCAGAGCCACCAGTTGGCGTTCGCCGCCGGACAGGTCGTAGACACTGCGTTCGGCCAATTCATCCAAACCCCAGTCCAGCAAGGCCTGTCGGGCCCGGGCCGCCCGTCGCGAGCGATCGGGCTCCAACCGAGTCAGACTCAGCTCGACGTCTTCGACCGCCGTTGGCATCAGCAGCTGCGCCATCGGATCGGTGAAGACGAAGCCGACTCGGCGACGGACCTGACCGACCTGACGGGCCGGGTCGAGTCCGTCGACCTCGATCCGGCCCTGACTGGGCCGGACCAAGCCGACGATGGCCCGTAACAGAGTCGACTTGCCCGAGCCGTTGTCGCCGATCAGCGCCACCCGCCGGCTGTCCATCCGGCAGCTCAGATCGTCCAACAGGACCTTGGTGGCCTCAGCGGCGGCGACCTCGACGGTCACTCGGTCGAAGACGATCACCTCAATCGAGGGCGAGCTGGGGGGCGGGGCGGACCGGGACCAAGCTCAGGAGGGCCGGGAAGGCGCGGTGGACGGCGGCCGCGACGAAACCGACCAAGCTGGATTTGATCAGGTCGCCCGGCCAGTAGACCAGATCGGCCAGCATGGCTTGGGGCCAAGCCAAGTGGGCGTTCAAGGCGATGCCGACGACACCGGCCGGGTGGATGACCAAGATCGATCCGGTCAAAGCGGCCAGGGTCAGTTTGGCTGGCCGCCAGCGCCGTGATCGTTTCAGGACCACTCGGGCCGATCCGCCCACCACCACCGCCGCCAGGGGAAAGGCCAACAGATAGCCGGCCGAGGGCTGAGCCAGCACGCCTAAGCCGGCCGCTCCGCCGGCGAAGACTGGCAGGCCGGCGAAGCCGACCGCTTGGTAGAGCAGACAGGCCAAACCGCCACGCCAAGGCCCCAGCACCGCCCCGGCCAAGGCGACCCCCAGGGTCTGCAAGGTGATGGGCACCCCGACTCCGATCGGCACCGCCGGTGCCAGCGCCAAAGCGGCGATGAGGGCGGCGAAGACCGCGACCAAAGCGACGTCGTGGACGGGCGAGCGAGAACGGCTCATGGGGGCTCCTCGGACTGGGCGGGATCGACGCCGGACGGCTCCGGCCAGCCTACTCCGACCCTGCCCCCGGCCACTGGTGATCAGGGCCGGCCCTGGGAGCGCGCTTCCGGCCCATTCCAGGGCGTCGGGTCGAAGCGGTCCAGGACACTGGGACAGTCCGTCCTCGAGCCTCAAGCTCGAACCGATGAGCTGGTCATCGACGCCACGACGTCCAGGACGCTGGGACCGTCCGTCCTTAAGTCCCAGGTGTAGGTGTCGGTGAGCGGCCCGGGGACGGCCCGTCAAGGCGCTGGGACCGTCCGTCCTCGAGCCTCAGGGCACCAGGTCGAGGCGGTCCAGAACAGCGGCGACCGGGCGCGGGCGGCCAGCGTCGGCCTCGACCCAGAGCAGCTGGAGCACGGCCCACAGGGCGTCGAGTTGGCCCTCGCGGTCCGCCGGCACGGACTCCAGAGCCAGTCCACTTGGAGTCAGTCGGGCCCGGGCCGCACCACAAAGCGCCTGGTCCGACTCGAGTCGGACGCGCCGGGGCGGGGCCAACAGAGCGGCCAGGTCGGCCCCGATCCAAGTCGGCCGCCAGAGCGGACCGGCCTGGGCTAGATCGGCCTTGCCGTGGCTGCCGGAGAAGACGAAGAGGGAGTCCATCTCGGCTCTGACGGCGCCTTCGACGTCGGTGTCGAGCCGGTCGCCCACGAAGACCATGCGCTGAGCGTCGAAGCGGAGGGCGGTCTGGTCCAGCAGGGCGCGGGCCGGTTTACCCCCCATGGTCGGTTCCAGCCCGGGCAGGGCCCGGGTCATGGCGGCCAACATGCCGCCCATGCCGACGGCCACCCCGAACTCGGTCGGACGGGTCTGGTCGTTGTTGCAGGCGAAATAGCGGGCCCCGGCCTGGACGGCGTAGGCCGCCTCGTTGAAATTGGCCCAGCGCTGCTCGGGGTCGTAGCCGATCACGATGGCGGCCGTCTGCGGGCTGCGTTGGAAGGCTGGCCGTAATCCGACCAGAGCGATCTCGTCGGCCAGCGCGGGACTGCCCACGATCAGAACCTCCGCCTGAGCCGGCAGCTGGTCGGCCATCAGCCGGGCGGTGGCTTGGGCGCTGGTCACGACGTCCTCGACCCGACAGGCGATGCCGAGGCTCTCCAGATGGTCGGCCACGGTCTGGGGCGGCCTTTGGGCGTTGTTGGTGACGAAGCCGACCTTGATGGCTTGACGCCGCAATTCGGCCAGCACCTGGGGCGCGCCCGGCACAGCGTACGGACCCCGGTAGACCACTCCGTCGAGGTCGAAGCCGACGGCGTCGTACGAGTCGACCAGTTGCTCAGTCATGACGGGTCGGGCTCCTCCGATTCAGCGCTTCCAGGTCTAGGTCCGGGCGCGGACCGGTCCTCCAGATCGCCCGAACCATCCAGATCGTCTGGACCATCCGAGTCGTCCGGGCTGTCTAGGTCGTCCGGCTCGTCTGAACCACCCGATGCGTCCGGCTCGTCCGGACCGTCTAGGTCATCAGGCTCGTCCGAATCGTCCGAAACACCCGCTTCGCCAAGCTCGTCCGAGTCATCCAGACCATCAGAACCTTCCGAATCGCCAGGCTCATCCGAGTCGTCTTGATCGTCCGAATCGTCTGAACCATCCGAGTCGCCAGACTCGTCCGGGCTATCTAAGTCATCCGGATCGTCCGAATCGTCCGGCTCGTCTGAACCATCCGAATCGTCCGGCCCATCCGGGTCGTCTAGGTCATCTGAATCGTCCGGGTCATCTGAATCGTCCGGCTCGTCCGGGCTGCCTAAGTCATCCGGATCGTCCAAATCGTCCAAATCGACTTCCAGATGGATGCCGTCGTAAGCGTCCAGTCGATCCAAGGCGTCGGTCAGACCCTGCGGGTCGAGGGCGACGGCTTGCAAGAAGCCCTGACGGGCCTCAGTCTGACGGCCGGCTTCGTCGGCCAAATCGGCGTAGGCGTACCAGACCCGAGCCAGCGCGGGGGCCGGGGTGCGGCCGGGTGGCCGGTCGAGCAGGCGGCGCAATAGCCGCTCGGCCTCGGCTGGTTGGCCCATGTCACGACGCAAGCTGGCTTGGACGATCTTGGCTTCCACCAACATGGACGGATCTGTGATCTCGCTCAAACCTTGTTCGATCAAATCCAGAGCCGGCCTGAGCCGGCCCAGGGCCCGCAGACAATCCGCCATGACTGGAATCAGATCCGGGGAGCCGGACATCCGGTGCAGGGCCCGGAACTGAGTCAAAGCGGCCTCGTAGAGTCCGGCCGCATAGGCCGTCTCGGCCGCCGCCTCACGCACCAGCGGCAAGCGGGCGGCTCGCCGACGGGCGGCCTCGGCGTGACGATGGGCCAACACCGGATCGGTCTCGATCAGCTGGCCAGCCGCCATCAAGTGCGCCGCCACGATGTCGGCCAGCTCTTTGGGCAGACCCTTCAATTCGGCCCGCATGGCACGGGGAATGGTCTGATCCGGATCGAGTGGTGGAGTGGCCGGCTCGTCGTCGGGCCGTTCCAGACCCGGCGGCGGCAACTCCCTGTCCCAATCCCTCTGACGCGGCTTGGGCGGTCCTGACTGATAGGCGTCCCGCACGAAACGTTGGACCCGCCCGGCCGGTCGGGCGCCATCGTGGTCGCCGGAGCGGTCTGAGCGGTCGAAATGATCGGAACGGTCGAACCGAGAACGATCAGAGCGATCAGAATAGCCGGAGCGATCAGACCGATCAGACCTATCGAAACGGTCGGAACGGTCGAAGCGATCAGAGCGGCCGGAACGGTCAGGACGGTCGGAGCCGCCTGACTGACCAGAGCGATCGAAACCAGAGCGATCGGACCGATCGGAACGGTCATAACGGCCCGACTGACCAGAGCCATCGGACCGATCAGAAGGGCCGGAACGATCCGAATGATCGAAACGATCTGAGCCGTCATAACGATCAGAACGGTCGTAACGACCGGAACGATCAGACTGGCCAGAACGGTCGTAACGACCGGAACGATCAGACTGACCAAACTGACCAGACCGGTCAGAACGATCGGAACGAGGGCGGTCAGAACGGTCAGAACGGTCGGAGCGATCCGAACGGTCGCCCCCGCCATCGCCCTGACGCCACTGGCGACCGGACTCGGGCCGAGCGGCCGCCGGCCCTCGATCAGACTCCTGGTCTCGGCCGCGGTCAGCCTGATCCTGAGATTGGACGGTTCGATCCGTCCCAGGACCGGCCTCCTCCGATGAGCTGTCCGGGCGGCCCAGGGCCGGGACCCCCGCTGCCGCCCCGTCAGTGAACTGAGCCTGATCCGATCGGCCGCCCGCAGGCTCCCCGTCGGAACCGGCCGAATCGACCGCAGCCCGATCATCGGTCACAGACCAGCCCGAACGATCGTCGCCGGACTCAGCCGAACGATCCGACCCACCGGCCGGCTCTGACTCAGACCCGGTCGGATCGACCGGCGCCCGATCATCGGTCACAGACCAGCCCGAACGATCATGGTCGGACCCAGCCGAAGGCTGCCCCGCCTGATCACCCGACGACTCCGATCCACCCGACGGATCCGATTCAGACCCGGCCGGATCGGCCGGCGACTGATCATCGGTCAGGGACCAGTCTGAACGGTCATGGTCGGACTCGGCCGCGGACCGCTCCGAACGGTGGCGTCCCCAACCGGTCGGGGAACCGTCTCTAGCCGTCCGCCCCGAACCGGACCAGGTCCGGTCCTCCGGCTCATCCGAGCCGGTCTTCGAGCGACCGCCCCAGGTCTCCGTCGACCGCGGCCGATCAGTCCGATCGAAAGATCGACCCCGGTCCGACGAACCGCGGCCACCACCCGACCAGTCCCGACCGCTCGACTCCTGCCAGCGTCCGCCGCCGGCCGTCCCCGAGCGCGGCCGATCGGACCGGTCGAAACTCCGGTCTGACGGCCGTCGATCAGACCGCTCGGTCCAGCGGTCGCCCCGCTCCGAGGTCCGACTGGACCAGCCGCCCCCGTCCCGCGGCCGACCAGCCGCTCCACGTCCACCCTTGAATCCGTCGCCCTGGCGGGGACGTCGATCAGTCGACCGGTCGCGATCCCAGGACCCCCCGGACGCCCGCGAACCTTGACCAGATCCATCCCAGCTCCGACCGGTCGAACCGTCCGAGCCGGACCAACGGGGGCGAGAGCCATCTCGCTCGTTCGAGCCCCGCTCGCCGTCCGCGCCCGACGTCCGGCTCCAGCCCGAGGCGGACCTGCGGTCGCCGCCCGGACGGCTGGAGCGATCCCGGTCTTCCCAGCGCGGTCGATCGGACGATCGGGGCTGGTCCCAGCGCCGAGTCGACCCCGCCGCTCGATCGGGGCGTTGTTCGCGCGACCAACTCCGACCTGACTCGGCCCGGTCAGTCCGTCCACCGCCCTGACCATCTTGGTCGCGGCGAGCCGGCCGAGCGTCGCCGCTCGACTCGAACCGCCGATCTCGACCGGAATGCCAATCCTGATTCGGCCCGGCCGAACGATCCCGACCGGGCTGGAAGCTCCCGAACGGCCGTCGGTCGGATTGGCCGTCTCTAGGCCAGGCCCTACCGCTCGACTGTCTACGGTCACCAGTTGCGCCAGCTGAGGGGTGACCCCGATCCGATCCGGACCGGGCCCCCCGCTCGAAGCCACCGCTGCGCTCCCGGGTTGAGTCTCCCCAACGCGGTCGCCCATCGCTCGACCGACCGGCCGCGCCATCTTCGCTTCGTCCTCGATCCGAGGTCCGCGGACCGCCCCATCCCGGCCGATCCGAGGCCGACCATGATCGCGATCCGTCGCGGCGTCCTTCGAAGCCTTCGCTTGAACGTCCACCACCGGAACGTCCACCACCGGACCACTGACCACCGCCAGAGCGTCCACCACCGGATCGACGGTCGTCGCTTGACTCTCGAGGGGTCCAGGAACGGGCTCCATCGCCCTCGGATCCAGTTCTCGGCCCGGAAGGCCGATCGGCCGACCAGCCAGACCGCCAGGGCTGGGCGCCGTCGGTTCCGTTCGGTCGATTCGGTCGATCCCGTCCGGCTCGATCGCCGTCCGACCAAGCTCTGGGCCGCTGACGATCCGATCGATCGTCGAACCGTCGGCCCGAGTCGGTCGGCCTCTCGTCGCGGGGGGATCCGCCCTCGTTCCGGCGCTGGTCCCGGTTGAATCGATCAGGTCGGTCAGACCGTTCGTGCCAACCGGCCCGACCAGTGCCAGCCGAGTGGCTCGACCTCCCTGGGCGCGCACCACCGGAGCCAGGACGGTGTGCTCCACCGCCTCGGGCTCCACTCCAACCTCGACCAGAACTGCCGGACCCATTCTTCACGGCCCTCATCCTCCCACACGTCTAGCATTCGCCTGAATCGTCAGACCAGACTCTCGCCTGGAGCTTTCGACTCTCCGGTGACCACCGAAATGGCCAGCCACATCCAACCACCGGACCAAAAATAAAAACACCCCCGCGTGGCTCGAAAGCCCCGCGGGGGTGTTAAATGTCCGGCGACGTCCTACTCTCCCACATAGTCTCCCATGCAGTACCATCGGCGCTGAAAGGCTTAACTTCCAGGTTCGGAATGGAGCTGGGTGTTTCCCTTTCGCCATGATCACCGAAACTCTATAGAGATGTCATCGGATTCCCGACCGTATCTCGGGAACAACACAGTGGACGCGTAGCACCTTTGTAAGAATGGCTAAGCCTCTCGGCCTATTAGTATCGGTCAGCTCCGTACGTTACCGCACTTCCACATCCGACCTATCAACCCGGTGGTCTACCGGGGGCCTTACCAGATTAACTCTGAGGGAGTCCTAATCTTGAAGCATGCTTCCCGCTTAGATGCTTTCAGCGGTTATCACTTCCCAACGTAGCCAACCAGCCGTGCTCTTGGCAGAACAACTGGCACACCAGAGGTTAGTCCGTCCCGGTCCTCTCGTACTAAGG
>JAIRYW010000055.1 GCA_031267645.1 Propionibacteriaceae bacterium | reverse complement strand
GGTCCGGGGAACTCCGGGTCGACCTCCATGACCGGGCATTGGGTCTCACAGATCGTGCACTTCACACAATGATCCAGACTAGCCCGCGCCAACTCATGACCAGCCAACTCAAGAACGGTGTTAGTCATCACTGACCTTTCAGAATCGCGTCGGTGGCGGCGATGGCGGAGCCCAGGGCGATGCCCTCGCCGGATTTCTCGGACCAACGGCTGGCCCCGGCCAAGATGCCGCCGGCGGCGTGCAGGTTTTGATAGACCGGCTGGCCGACCTCGTCGATCACCCGCATGGCGGCGTCCACGCCGACTCCGACTTTGAACAAAGCCTGGTCTTGCCAGTAGTCGCCGGTGATGAGGTCGTCGGCCTCGCCGCCGCGCAAGGGCAGACCGAAGGCGGTCTCCCTGAGCTGGCCGTAGGAGTCCAGGTGCAAGGCGCCGGACTCGAAACCGCCGGGGGCGTAGACGAAATGGCTCCCGTCGTAACGTTGGTCGCGGCCGGCCTGGCGCAAGATGACGCCCTGGACCTGCCAACCCTGGCTGATCAAGCCGATCACCTGCGAGCCCAGGATCATCCGGACGCCGCTGGCTTTGGCCAAGGCGGTGAGAGCTTGGTTGAGCCTCAGGCCGGGCACCGAGGGCGGTGCCAAGGCGATCTCGAAGACCGGCCGGCCCAGCCGGCGCTCCAGGTCGCGCCAGGCCTCCAAGCCGTCGCCGGCGTTGAGCCCCAGCATGGCCGGCAGTCCGATGGCCGCCGCGTCGCCCACCGTCTGGGCCACGGCTTGGGCGAACTGGGCCCTGAAGTCTTCCTGGTCCAAGCGTCGGGCGTAGGTCAGGGCCGAGCAGTCGGCCTCGCCCGGGCGGGCCGGCAGATCGATCCGATAGGGCCGGGCCTCGATCTGACCGCCGTCCGGCAGGACGCTGCGGGACAGGTTGGCGGCGCACAGCTCGGGGTAGAAGTCCTTCAGCTGACGCGGCCCGACGATGGCCCACTCGGCCCCGGCCAGCGCCGCGCCTCCCGCCATCGAAGGCTGATAGAGGCAGGTCGGGCGCAGGGCCCCGACCGCCGTCGGGAAGCAGCGGTTGAGCTCCGGGTCGCCCACCAGCAGACCGGGCAGCCCCTGGGACAGCCAGGTCAATCCCGACTTGACGTTATCGGCCCCGATGGCGGCGTAGGGGTGGTGGGGATCGGTCTTGATCAAAGCGGCCAGAGTTTTGAAAGGCCGGGAGACCCGCTCGGAGGCGTAGCCCAAGACGTCGACCGTGCCCTGGCTGAGTTGCAGACCGCCCAAGCCCTGGGCCAGCAGGGTGACGTCCTGGCCGGCCTGGGCCAATCGGATGGCCGAGACTAGACCGCTGAGGCCGGCCCCGATGACGATGGTGTCGGTCATCACACGACCTCCTGAGTCTGATCCGGCAGATGGTCGACGTCGAGGATGCCCTGCAGGATCCAGTCGTCCAAGGCGGTCTGGCGGACTTGGTCGCCGTGCAAGATGGGCCACAGCCCGATCCAGCGGTTGACCAAGAAGAGCCGCAGCAGTCCGGTCGCCCGCTCGATGTCGACCTTGCCCTCGGCGAAGGCCAGACCGGCCGCCCGAGCCGAGCAGAAGCCACCTTGGCACGGCCCCATGCCCAGCCGGGACTGACGGCGCAGGTCGTCCAAAGTGGCGTGGGGGAACTCGGCCATCAAGTCGACCAGCTGTTGACGGCCCAATAGCTCGCACTCGCAGATGGTCTGGTCCTTCAGGCGGTTGGACTGCCGCTCGGCCAAGCGGTGGGTGACTTGGTAAGTGCGGGCGTCCTCCTGGCCGGGGCAAGCCTCTTGGGCGGTGCGGCAGGGGTGGTTGACGCCGAGTTTCTCCTCCATGGCGTCGACGATGTGCTCGGCCATCAGCCGGTAGGTCGTGAACTTGCCGCCGCCGATGGTCAACATCCCGCTCAAAGAGTCGCGCTCTTGGTGGTCCATGATCAACATGCCGCGCGACATGTGGCGGGTGTCGGAGGATGACACCCGGTCGTCCTTGATCAAAGGGCGGGCCCCGGCCCAGGCGTGCACGGCCCGGGCCTGACGGAAGCCGGGCACCAGCGACTCGCCGGCGTCGAGCAGCTGCTGGACCTCGCGGCGCGGGATCTCGAGCCGGTCGGGGTCGTCCACCTTGACGTCGGTGGTGCCGATGATGCAGACGGTGTGGTCGGGCACGATGATGTCGCCGTCGGCCGGCTTGGCGCAGCGGTTGATGACCATGTTGACCAAGCGGTGGCTCATAGCCACCATGACGCCGCGGCCGGGCACCACCTCGACCGGCCGACAGCCGGCCAGCTGGGCCACCTGGCCGGCCCAGGGGCCGGCGCAGTTGAGCACGAAACCGCATTCGATGGCCAGTTCCTCGCCCGTTTTGAGGTCCAGGGCCAAGACGCCCTGAATGGCCCCGTCGGCCCGTTGGATGGCCGTGACCTTGGTGTACGGCAAGATCTGGGCGCCGTACTGGCGGGCCGAGGCGGTCGCGCTCCAGACGATCTGCCAGCCGTCGATGGTGCCGTCTTGGACCCGGAAGGCCCGCTTCAAGCCAGGGTTGACACGGGGCTCCAAGGCCAGGGCCTGCGCCGGCGTGATCTCCTCGACCGGCATCTTGGCCTCGGCCGCGCCGGCTAAGAATTTGTCGCCGAAGGCCGGGTCGTCCTCGGGCCCGACGATGAACAGGCCGCCGGTCCGTTCCACGGCGTGGGCTTGGATGCGGGAGACGATGGCGTTCTCGCTGGCGCACTCGGCTCCCGAGCCCGGATCGGCCACGACGTAGCGTCCACCGGAGTGGAGCAAGCCGTGGAACCGCCCGGACGTGCCTTGGGCCAAATCGGCTCGGTCAAGCAGAATCGCCCGGTGGCCGCGCATGGCAGCGTCCCGCACGACTCCAGCGCCGGTCGAGCCTCCGCCGATCACCACGACGTCGGCGCTCAACTTCCTCATCGAAGCTCCCTTGATCAGTCTCAGACAGGCTCTACGTTAGTGAATCGACGTCGGCGCCACGCGCCGGCCCCATGCCGCTTTGTCCGAGTTGCCGATCGGAGCCTGGGAATACGTTCATCCAAAGCTCCCGAGGCGGGGTTTCAGGCCGTCTTGGGCCGATACTTTCTGCACGTCGGTTCAAATCCCTAGCCAAGAAGCGGCCAGGATCGTAAACTGCGCCGCCGCCAAGAGCCGAACGATCCCGCCCAGCCGGCCGGTCCGGGCGGTCAGCCGCCAGGGCCGGGGGCGAGTCAGTCGGTCCGCGCCGGCGGGGCCGCCTCGACCGGAGCCAACTCGACGCTGGCGTCCAACCCGCCTTCGGCCTCCACCCAGCTGAAGTCGCCCACCAGGTGGGCCACCGCTTTGAGGTCGGCCTGGACCAGGCGCAAGGCCTCCAGGCTGGCGGCCGGGCCGCGGAAGACGATGTCGGCCACCTCGGCCTTCATCGAAGCCTTGGCCTGGCTCTTGGCCCCCCGGATGGCGATCAGGGCGGCCGAAGCCTGCTCCAAGACCTCAGCCGTGACGGAGCCAGGATCGACCTCGTCCGGCTGGGGCCAGCTGGCCAGGTGGATCGAGCCGGTCTGGAACCAGCTCCAAGCCTCCTCGGTCACGAAGGGGCAGATGGGGGCGAACAGCCGCAGCAACACGCCCAGGGCCAGGCCCAAGGCGGCCTGGGCCGACTGGGCCGCCGCCGGGCCCCGACCGCCGTAAGCGCGGTCCTTGACCAACTCGACGTAGTCGTCGCAGAAGGTCCAGAAGAAGCGCTCGGCCGTCTCCAGGGCGTCGGTGTACTCGAAGGCCTCGAAGGCGGCGGTGGCCTGCTCGACCACCGTCTTGAGGCTGGCCAGCATGGCCTGGTCGACCGGTTCGGCCACCTGCTCCAGGCTCCAACCGGCCGGGTCCAGGCCGGGGAAGCCCAAGATGAACTTGCTGGCGTTCAAGATCTTGGTGGCCAGGCGCCGGCCCACTTTCATCTGCCGCTCGTCGAAGGGCGAGTCGGTTCCGGGCCGGGCCATGGCGGCCCGCCAGCGCACGGCGTCGGAGCCGAAACGGTCCAGCGTGTCGCTCGGCACCACCACGTTGCCGAGCGACTTCGACATTTTCTTACGGTCGGGGTCGACCACGAAACCGGACAGGGCGGCCCGGGCCCAGGGCGCGCAGCCGTGCTCCAGGTGGGAGCGCACGACGCGCGAGAACAGCCAGGTCCGGATGATGTCGTGGGCTTGGGGAGCCAGGTCCATCGGGAAGGTCAGGTCGAACAGCTCCTGGTCGCGCTCCCAGCCGCAGGCGATCTGGGGGGTCAAGGAGCTGGTGGCCCAGGTGTCCATGACGTCCTGGTCGGCTGTGAAACCACCCGGCTGGTCGCGTTGGGCGGGGTCGAAGCCAGGAGCCGGGTCGCGCATCGGGTCGACCGGCAGAGCCGACTCGTCCGGCCGGATGGGGTGGTCGAAATCCGGTTCGCCCTGATCGTCCAGGGCGTACCAGATCGGGAAGGGCACGCCGAAGAAACGCTGCCGCGAGACCAGCCAATCGCCGCTCACCCCGGCCACCCAGTCGTCGTAGCGGTGCTTCATGTACTCCGGCACCCAGGCCAGTTCCTCGCCCCGGGCCAGCAAGGCCGCCTTGAGCGCTTGGTCGCGGCCGCCGTTGGCGATGTACCACTGGCGCGAGGCCACGATCTCGAGCGGCTTGTCGCCCTTCTCGTAGAAGTTGGCCTTGCGCATGGTCGGGGTCGGTTCGCCGTCCAGGTCGCCGGACTGGCGCAACAGCTCGACCATGGCCTGACGGGCCGAGTAGGTGGTCTTGCCGGCCAGCTCGGCGTAGGGGGCCGGGTCGGCCAGCCAATCCGGCGTCTCGGCCTGCAGCCGGCCGTCCCGGGTCACCACCGTGCGGGTGGGCAGGTTCAACTCGCGCCACCACTGCACGTCGGTCAAGTCGCCGAAGGTGCAGCACATGGCGATGCCGGCGCCCTTGTCCGGTTCGGCCTTGTGGTGGGCCAGCACCGGCACCTCGACGCCGAAGACGGGCGAGCGCACGGTCGAGCCGAAGAGGGGCTGGTAGCGCTCGTCGCTGGGATGGGCGATCAAGGCGCAGACCGACACGACCAACTCCGGCCGGGTCGTCTCGACGTGCAACAAGCTGCCGTCCGGGCGGTGGAATCCGATCCGGTGGTAGAAGCCGGGGTAGTCCCGGTCGACCAGTTCGGCCTGGGCCACGGCGGTGCCGAAGCTGACGTCCCACAGGGTGGGGGCGTGGGACAGGTAGGCCTCGCCCCGGGCCAGGTTGCGCAGGAAGGCGCGCTGGGCCACCGTGGCCGCCTCGGGCGAGATGGTCGAGTACAGAGTCCGCCAGTCCACCGACAGGCCGAGCTGGCGCCACAGGTCCTCGAAGGCCCGCTCGTCGGTGGCGGTCAAGCGCAGACACAGCTCGATGAAATTGGCCCGGCTGATCGAGATCGGCCGCTTCGGGTCGGGCCGGGCCGGCGGCTCGAAGGCGGGATCGTAGGCCAAGGTGGCGTCGCAGCGCACGCCGTAATAGTTCTGGACCCGGCGTTCGGTCGGCAGGCCGTTGTCGTCCCAGCCCATGGGATAGAAGACGCGCTTGCCCCGCATGCGTTGGTACCGCGCCACTAGGTCGGTGTGGGTGTAGGAGAAGACGTGGCCGACGTGGAGGGAGCCCGACACGGTGGGCGGGGGAGTGTCGATCGAGAAGACCTCGGCCCGGCTGTCCGGGCGGACGAAGTCGTACGTCCCCTGGTCGCGCCAACGCTGGGACCATTTGGCTTCCAGGCCTTCCAAGGCGGGGCGCTCCGGGACGTCGGCGCCGAGGCCGGGGCGGGCGGCGGCGAAGGGCTCAGCTGAAGTCATGCAGTGCATACTACTGTCCGTCGCAGCCAGGCAGATCGGTTTCCATGCTAATGTGATAGCACATATTCTTGAGCTTAGGAGCGGATCGAATGACAGTCACGCCTGGACGCCAGCGCCGCCCCAAGGACCAGCCGTGACCGGCCCCGTCGGCCAGCCCGTGGTCCGGGTCGAGAATTTCCGGATGGTCTTCGGCGACCATGAGGTGATCAAAGACCTGTCCTTCGAGGTGGCCCCCGGGGAGACCTTCGGCTTCCTCGGCTCCAACGGCAGCGGTAAGACCACCACCATCCGGGCCTTGCTCGGCATCTACCTGCCCACGGCCGGCCTGCTGCACGTCGACGGGCGGCCCTTCCGGCCCAGCCAGACCCGGGAGCTGGGCTACCTGCCGGAGGAACGTGGCTTGTACAAGAAAGAGCCCGTCCTGCGCACCATGGTCTACTTCGGCCGCCTCAAGGGCATGTCGGCGGCGGCGGCCAAACGCTGGTCGATGGACTACCTTGAACGGGTCGGCCTGCCGGACAAGGCCTTGATCCGTTTGGACAAGTTGTCTGGCGGCCAACAACAGAAGGTCCAACTCGGCGTCACCATCATGAACCAGCCCCGACTGCTCATCTTGGACGAGCCGACCAAGGGCTTCGACCCGGTCAACCGTCGTTTGCTGATGGACCTGATCGACGAGCAGAAGCGGGCCGGCTCCACCGTCATCATGGTGACCCATCAGATGGAGGAGGTCGAACGGCTGTGCGACCGCGTCATCCTGCTGAAGGACGGCGTGGCCCGGGCCTACGGCAGCGTGACCGAGGTCCAAGAGCAATTCGGCGGCGTCACCGTCAAACTGGCTTACCAAGGCCAACTGCCGGAGTTGCCCGGCTGCCGCCAACTGACGGCGGACCAGTCCGGCCACGTCGAGTTGGGCCTGCCGCCGGGGCAGGACCTGGCCGAATTGTTGGCCCGCTTGGTCGCCTCCGGGGTGTCCGTCAGCGCCTTCACGCCCAGCCGCCGGTCCTTGGACTCGATCTTCGTCGAGGTCTACGGCCGCTCCGCCCAGGAAGAGGACTGACCATGGCCAAATCCAACATCGCCATCGTGGCCGGCTTCGAGATCAACCGTCACCTCAGGCGTAAGAGCCTGTGGATCTTCACCCTGTTGGTGCCGATCGCCATCGTGGCCGTGGGGGTGATCTCCGGCTTCAGCTCGGCCTCCGCCGACACCGCCATCGCTGAACAACAAGACACCCAGTTCAGCTTCGAATACATCGACGCCTCCGGGCTGATCGACCCGACCATCGCCACCCAACTGGGCGGCCGACTGGGCAGCGACTCGGCCAGCGGTCTGGACGACGTCAAGAACGGGCGGATCGAGGCCTTCTTCGACTACCCGGCGGACCCGACCCAGCAGCCCACCGAGGTGTCCGGGGCCGACGTCGGCATCATCCAGAATGGTCGCTACGCCGCCGTCGCCGTCAGCCTGCTGCGGGCCTCGGTCTCAGCCCAGGTGGCCGACCCCACGGTCCTGTCCATCATCCAAACCGATCCGCCGGTCAACGCCACGGCCTACCGCGACGGCCAGGCCAGCGCCGGGTTGGGCCAGGTGGTGGCCCCGCTGCTGTACATCGTGCTGTTCTTCATGGCCATTGTCATGCTGGGCAACCAGATGCTGTCGGCCACGCTGGAGGAGAAGGAGAACCGGGTCTCGGAGATGATCCTCACCACCATCGACGCCACCAGCCTGCTGATCGGCAAGGTCATCGGCGTGGTGGTGGTCGGCTTGGCCCAGATGCTGACCCTGTTGGTCCCATCGGTGGCCGCCTTGTTGTACTTCCGTGACGGCTTCAACCTGTCCGGCCTCGATCTGGGCCAGCTCAGCTTCCAGCCCGGCCCCATGACCATGGGCCTGCTCTTATTGGGCGGCGGCCTGGCCTTATACACCGCCTGCCTGGTCACCATCGGCGCCGTCATGCCGACCGCCCAGGACGCCAGTCCGGCCTTCAGCGTCGTCGTCCTGCTCTGCGTCATGCCTTTGTACGCCGTCGTCTGGGTGGCCACCAACCCGGGCTCGGGCATCGTCACCGGGCTGACCCTGTTCCCGCTGTCGGCGCCGATCACGGCCATGATGCGCAACGCCTTGGGCGTCCTGCCGCTCTGGCAAGGTCTGCTGGCGGTGGTCGAGCTGTACGTCCTGGCCGCTTTGGTCCTGGCCCTGGGGGCCAGGCTCTTCCGCTATGGCTCCATCGCCTACAGCGGTCGGGTCAATCTGAAAGCGGCTCTGGGACGGAGCAAGGTCTGAGCCGAGCCGCCCGTCACTGCTGGGGCGCCAGGCCGATCAGGGCTCGGGCGGCGTCGGCGTCGAAGCTGCCGGAGGTGTCGCCTTCCGGGGTCCGCATCTGATCCGTCACGTCCTGGCCGTCCAGCAGCACGATGGGCCAGTCGACGATCTGAAAGCCACTCTGGCGGGCGGCTTGGTCGACTCCGTCGACGAAGGCGGCGTTGGCTTCGGAGGCGTAGCACTCCCGATAGGCCGTCGCCACGGACTGATCGACGCCGAAGAGGTTGACCAGATTGGACAAAGACTGGATGGTCAAATCGCGCTGGTGGTAGTAGGCGGTCATCTGGAAGAAGCCGTAGTCCATGGTCGAGTCGGCGCAGGCCGCCGCCATGGCGGCGCGGCGGGCCAGAGCCTGAGCGGCCGGATCGCCGCTGGGGCCGTTGATGTCGCGGCTCTCGACCCTGACTCCGACGCTGGCGGCGTCGGCCGTGACGGCCTCGTAGAACTCGACCATGGGTTCGGCGCAGCCGACGCAGGTGTAGTCGCTGTAGATGACCAGCTCGTGCTTGGGCTGGCTGACTTGGTTGAGGTAGATGCCGAGGCCGTCCGGACTGGCGTGGGGCGGCCGGCTGAAATCGGTCGGCAGGGCGGCCAAGACTTGATAGACCAAGACGGCCAATCCGATCGCGGCGGCGGTCAGCCCCAGCCCGGCCCAGGTGCGTCGGCGGCGCTGGCGGACTCTCTCGACTCGGATTTGACGGGTGGTCTTGGCTCCCGGGCGTCGTCGGCGGGACATGCCGTCAGAGGCCTAACAGCTGCTTGAGCGTGTTGGCCGGATTGGCGGCGGTCAAGACTTCCTCGGTGATGTCTTGGCCGTTCAGCCACAGCCGCGGCGTGCCGTCGCTGTTGTCCTTGTCGGCCGCCTCGTCCACATCGCGCACGAAACGGCCGGTGGACTGGTTGTCGTAGCAGGCCTGGAAGCTGGTCAGGGCGTCTCCGCTCAAACCGAGCGTGGCCGGGATCTGATCGCGCAGCAGGGAGTCGCTGTAGCCGTCGCCCTCACGTTCCGGCTGGTTGTCGTAGATGGCGCCGTAGAAGTCGTAGTAGACCCCGTTGAAGTCGGCGCAGGCGGCGGCCACGGCCGCCCGAGTGGAGGAACGCAGGTTGGATGACCCGATCTGGGAGTTGGCGGCGTCCAAGAAGGTCATGGTCCGGAACTCGACGCGCACCAGCCCGGAGTCGATGGCTTGACGCAGGACCGGTTCGAGGACGTCGTGCACACCCTTGCAGCCGGGGCACTGGAAATCGGAGAAGACCTCCAAGCGCGGCGTCGAGCTGTCCGTCACGGTCGAGGTCATGGAGATGGCCTGACGGTCGGCGGTGGCGTGCGGAGGCACCTCGGCCCCGCCTTGGTTGGCGTTGGCGTTGATCCCCCAGACGGCCAGGCCGACCACCACGGCGACGCCGACCAGGCCGACCAGGGCCGTGATCAGACGGTTGCGGCGCTGCCGCTGGGCCAGGGCTTGGCGCTGGGCTTCCAGCTGCTCCCGTCGACTGACCCGGGCGGAGTTGGACGAGTTCTGGGACTTGCGTTTGGACGAGGCCATCGGACACCTAACTAGGCTGAGCTTCGGCCCCGATTATGTCAGGTCGCGCCTGTCAGCTGTTGGCTTGATCGATGGCCGAGCGCAAGGTGTCGGGATCGTTGGGGTCGAGGTCGAGGGCGCGGGAGTCCAGGAGATAGGTCGGAGTGCCTCTGACCCCGGACTGGACGGCGCTCTGATACGTCCCCTGGACGAATTCCAAAGTGGCGCGGGTGTCGTAGCACTGCTGGAAGCTGGTCAGGGCGTCCCCGCTCAGGCCGAGCTGGCCAGGCAGGGTCTGGCGCAGCAACTCGTCGCTGTAGCCGTCGCCCTCCCGTTCCGGCTGGTTGGCGTAGACGGCCTTGTAGAAGGGGTAATAGAGGTTGAAGAAGTCGGCGCAGGCGGCGGCCACGGCGGCCCGGGTCGAGGAGTCGTTGCCGAGCGAGTCGTCCAGGAAGGTCATGGTCCGAATCTCGACCCGGAGCCGGCCGGCCGCCACGGCTTCGGCGATGACGTCGGAGAAGGACTGGTCGAAGATCTTGCACCAGGGGCATTGGTAGTCCTGGTAGATGGTCAGCAGGGGGGCCTGGGCCGGGGCGTCCGGCGTGGCTAGGACGCCGGAGTAGTCGGCGTTGGCGTGGGGCGGAGCCAGGGCCGGCTGCGACGGCACGGCCGGGGCCGAGGTCGACGGGTCCGAAGCCGGTGCCGTCGAGCTGTCGCTGGTCGGCCCGGGCTGGGGGTCCGAGTCGGCGCTGAGGCGGGGCCAGAGGGCGAAGACGACGATCAGGCCGATGGCGGCCAGTCCGGCCACGACGGCCACCACGGTGGTGCGACGAGCCTGGCCGGAGGTGTCGGGGGCAGGCGGTGGTGGGGGTTGGACGGTCACAATCAATCCTCGCAATCGACTTCGGGTTCCGGGTCGGGTCTGGGTCGGCGGCCTCAAGCGGCCTGGTCGGTCCGGGGGCGGTCCAGGGGCGGGAAGAGCCAGGCGTCCAGACTGGCCAGACGGCCCGGTCGCCAGACCAGCCAAGCGCTGGTCGCCAACAGCCCGGCGTCGCGGGCCAAGTCGATGGGGTACTGCTTGAGGGCCTGCTCGGCGGCGATCGCGCCGCCACCGCCGAAGCAGCCGCAGTCGATCGAGATGCCGCGGGCCCAGACGCTGGCCAGGCCGATGATGAAAGCCACCATGAAGAGCCCGCCGATCAGGGCGGTCCAGCGGGTGAAGAGCCCGATCACGATGGCGGCGCCGATCAGCGCCTCGGCCACCGGCAGGACGTAACCGACCGGCCGAGTCAGGTCGAAGGGCAGGATCTGGAAGGCCCGCACCGCCGTCACCGAGGCTTCCAAGTCGGTCAATTTGGCGGCCCCGGCCCAGAACAGGACCACGCCCAGCACCAGACGGCAAGCCAGGCTGACCCAGCCGAACGGGTCGCGCCAGGGACTGGCCCCATGGGGTGAAGGCATGGCGCCATCATAGCCACCCGCCTCCAACGGCCGATCTGAAGACTTGGGCTAGGGCCAGTCAAGT
The DNA here is from genome assembly GCA_031267645.1 of Propionibacteriaceae bacterium. GTDB lineage: Bacteria > Actinomycetota > Actinomycetes > Propionibacteriales > Propionibacteriaceae > WQYJ01. The sequence goes on along the minus strand of JAIRYW010000055.1, from coordinate 16,495 downwards.
TGGTTCCAGGTCCTGGGCCGAGGCCATATGCTGAGGTGCCATGCCCCAGGAACCGCGGACCGTGCCAGCCCGACTCGACCACGCCGGCCTGGTGGCCGAGCTGGAACGGCGCTGGCCCGAGCGGCAGGTGGCCAAGGGCACGGCCCGGATCGAGGCTCTGCTCGACCTGTTGGGCCATCCCCAGCGCAGCGCCCCCATGATCCATCTGACCGGCACCAACGGCAAGGGTTCGACCGCCATCATGATCGACGCCCTGCTGCGGGCCGAGGGCCTGCGCACCGGCCGCTTCAGCTCCCCCCACCTGGTCGACCCGGTCGAGCGGGTGGCGGTGGACGGCCGGCCGATCGACCCGGAGACCTTCGACCGAGCCTGGGACGAGTTGCGCGGGCCGGTCGAATTGATCGACGCCGCTCGGATCGACGGTAGTCGGCTGACCTATTTCGAGATCATGACGGCGCTGGCCCACCTCGTCTTCGCCGACGCGCCGGTCGACGTCCTGGTGGTCGAGGTCGGGTTGGGCGGCCGTTGGGACGCCACCAACGTGGCCGACGCGGCGGTGGCCGTGGTCACGCCCATCGCCCTCGACCACACCGACCTGTTGGGCGACGACCTGGCCCAGATCGCGGCCGAGAAGGCCGGTCTGATCAAGCCGGGCTCTTACGCCGTTCTGGCCCGGCAACCGCCCCAGGCGGCGGCCGTGTTGGAGCGCCGTTGCGCCGAGGTCGGCGCCCAGGCCCTCCGTCAAGGGGTCGACTTCGATCTGCTGGACCGGCGGCTGGCGGTCGGCGGGCAGGTCATCCGTTGGACTTCGGCCAACGGTCCGATCGACGATCTGAAGCTGCCCTTGCACGGGGCGGCCATGGCTCAGAACGCGGCCGTCGCGCTGGCCGCGGTGGAGGCCTTCCACGGTCTGAGGGGGTTGGACGCGGCGGTCGCCCAAGCTGGCCTGGCCGCGGTCGAGGCCCCGGCCCGGACCGAGGTGGTCCGGCACGGGCCGACCGTGGTGATCGACACCTGCCACAATCCGGCGGCGGTCCAGGCCACCTTGGCCACGATCGCGGAGGCCTTCGACTTCGCGCCCTTGATCGCGGTCTGGGCCACCATGGCGGACAAGGACGTCGAAACCGTGCTGAGTCTGTTGGAGGCTGATCTGGCGATCCTGGTGGCGACTCAAACCGACGCCGAGCGGGCTCTGCCGGCCGAGCGTTTGGGCCAGCTGGCCCAGGCCGTGTTGGGTCCGGACCGGGTGTTGGTGCGGCCCCAGGTGGCCGACGCCATCGAGTTGGCGGTCGAATTGGCCGATCAGGCCGGTCCGACGGCCGGCCTGTTGGTGGCCGGTTCGGTCAGATTGGCCGGCCAAGCCCGCCAATTGTTGGCGCCGGAACGGTGACAACGGGCCGGTCGAGCGGCAGACTGATCGGAGCACCGGCGCTGGAACGGCTGGATCGGCCCCGGACGGGGCGGTCCGGCCCGCCGGCGCCGATCGACCAGTGAGGAGGCGGAGGTGACGGTGAGACGGGTGCCGATTTGGCCGCGGGCCTCTCTGGCGCTCGGCCTGGCCTGGGCCGGTCTGGCCGGCCTGGCCGGCTGCCAGGGCGAGTCGCCGGACGTCCCGACGTCGAGTTCGCCCCAGCCCCGCTTGGGCGGAGCCATCACGGTCGGCACGGTGGAGGAGTTCGGACCGCTCGACCCGACCGTGGCGTCGACCCGGGCGGCGGCGGAGCTGCTGCCCCACTTCTGCGAATCGCTCTACGTCGAAGACGATGAGGGCGAGATCGTGCCCCGCCTGGCCACCAAGGAGCCCCAGGTCGGCAGCCGCCAGGACGACGTCACCTGGGTCGAGATCGAATTGCGCACCGACGCCCGTTTCGCCGACGGCACGCCCTTCGACGCCCACGCCGTCAAAGCCACCTTGGACCGTTACCTCAGCTTCCCCGGCTCGCCTCGGGCCGACGCCTTGGCCGGGGTGGCCGAGGTCCGGGTGATGGAGGACGACGTGGTGGCCTTGCTCCTGCCCGGTCCGAGCCGGGGCGGGGAGGACGGTTTGGCCGCCCGGCTGACCGGCTGGGCCGGGGCGGTGCTGTCGCCGGCCCAGGTGGCCGCCGCCGGCGACCAGCCGATTCCCCGGCCGGTTTGCGTGGCCCCCTTCCAAATCGACCGTTTGGAGTCGAACGGCTCGGTCGTGCTGGCGCGCGACCCGTCGTACTACGGCGCCAACCAGGTCAGCCTGGACGAGCTGGTCTATCGGTTCTACGACAACGCCGAGCAGCGGGACCAAGCCCTGATCGAGGGGGAGGTCGATCTGGCGGTCCACCTGCTGCCGCACGATTTGGACCTCATCGGCCAGAGTCCCGGGGTCGAGACCTCCCGCGCGCCGGGCCGGGAGTTGCTCGATCTGACGGTCAACCTGACCGACCCAGGGTCGGCCTTGGCCAGCAGTGGCGAGCTGCGGCGGGCCTTCTTGGCCGCGATCAGCCGCGACGGCCTCGATCGGGCGGTCTACAGCGGCCAATTCGCCCCGGCTTGCAGTTTCGTGCCGCCCCGTTCCCCGGCCGCCACCGAGCGGACCAAGACCTGTCTGAGCGACGATCTGGCCTTGGCCCAGGACCTGGTGGGGGCCTCCGGCTGGACGCCGCCGATCCGCCTCAGTCTGACCGTGGCCCAGACCCCGGACCAGATCCAGGTCGGCCAGGTCATCAAACAGTTGGTGGCCGGGGCCGGCTTCGACCTCGAACTGGTCGAAGTGACGCCTTTGGAACTGGCCAGCCGGAGTCGGGCCGGCGACTTCACCGTTCTGCTGCGGAGTTACGACCAGTCGGACGACCCGGCCGAGATCTTCCGCCAGCTCTATCTGGCCGGCGGCACGGCCAACTGGGGCGGCCTGGACGATCCGGTCCTGGCCAGCCTGGCCGAGCCGCTGAGCCAAGCCAGCGACGCCCGCCACCAGGGCCGCGTCCTGGATCAGGCGGTGGACCGCTTGAACGAGTTGGCGGTCGGCCTGACCTTGGTCTGGATCGACCGCCTGTGGGCCCAGCGGGACGACATCGCCGGCCTCCAGTTCACCCCCTCCGGCGGCGCTGTGCTGACCGGCGCGGTCCGGCTGGGCTGAGACCGTTCCCCAGCCGGGGCGGTCCGCTTGGGCCGGTCTGTCAGACTGAGTCCATGTCGTCAAGCCAGCCCCCGGTCGGCCCACCCCCGGTCGGTCAGCCGCCCGCCAGTCAATCGCCGGTCGGCCAGCCCTGGCCCCATCCCAGCGTCCCGCCGTCGGGCCGCCCGGACGGGGTCTGGTCGGTCGGGCCGCCGGCCGCGCCGTCGGGTTGGCCCCAGCCAGTCTCTGGATCGGGTTGGTCCGCTCCCGTCCCTGGGCCGGGTCGGCCCGCCGCGCCGCCGCCGGGCTGGTCCGTCCTCCCCCCGCCTAAGCCCATCTTGCTGCCGGTCGAGCCGAGCGGCTACCACGACTTCTACCGGGCGCCGGGCCGGCCCTGGTGGTGGTCTCTCATCACCATCGGCGGCGCCGGCTTGGCTTTGGCCCTGTCCGTCGTCGTGATCCTGGTCGGCGGACTGATGCTCGGGCTCGACCTCGGCCTGGACCAGCCCGACGTCACGACGGTGGACATGTTCCTGCTCAACAACGTCAGCCTGGCCGCCTGGCTGCCCTTGGTGGTCTTGGTCAGCTGGCTGGTCTACCGCCAAGGCTGGGGCTGGCTCAGCTCGGTGACCGGTCGGATGCGTTGGCGCTGGTTGGCCCTCAGCGCCGGCTTGGCCGCCGTCCTTTTGATCGGGCAATCCGCTTTGGACTTCGCGCTGGTCGGTTGGCCCGAGTTGGCGGCCGGGCCCGACACCGTGGTCTTGTTGGTCGGCCTGCTCCTGACGACGCCGTTGCAAGCCGCCGCCGAGGAATACGCCACCCGGGGTCTGCTGTCCCGGGCCGTGGCCGCTCTGTGGCCGCGCCGGCGCGTCGGTCTGGTCCTGGCTTGGCTGGTGTCGTCCGCCGTCTTCATGGGGCTGCACATGTCCAGCGACCTCTGGCTCAACCTCTACTACTTCGGCGTCGCCTCCGGCCTCTGGTGGGTTACTCAGCGCAGCGGCGGTCTGGAAGCCGCCGTGGCCTACCACGTCTTGAACAACCTGATCAGCGAGGCCGTGCTGCCCTGGTCCGACCTCTCGCGGATCTTCGACCGCGAGGCGGGCGTCGGATCGCCCTGGACCTTGTTGTCGCTGGTCTGGTTGGCCGTCTACGTCGCGGCGGTGGAATACGCCAGTCGCCGTCTTAAACTGGTGCGCCAGGCCGCCCCCGGGGCGGTCCAGGCGATGGCCGCTCCGACGGCGGGCGGCCCTGGCTCAGGTCCGGTCCCGGTCGCTCCTGGTTCGTTCGTCCCGGCTCCGTACGGTCCGGGTTCGTTCGCCCCGGCTCCGGCTGGTCCCGGTTCGTTCGCGCCGGCTCCGTACGGCTCCGGTTCGTTCGCGCCGGTTCCGCCCGGCCCTGGTTCGTTCGTCCCGGTTCCGCCCGGTCACGCTTGGTCAGCCCCGGTTCCGCCTGGCTTCGGTTCGTTCGTCCCGGCTTCGTCCGGTCCTGGTTCGTTCGTCCCGGTTCCGCCCGGCCCTGGTTGGTCAGTCCCGGTTCCGTCCGGTCCTGGTTCGTTCAGCCCGACCCCGACCAGTTTCGACCCGCCCGCGGGCGGGCCGGACGGCCCCGGCTCAGGCGCGCGTCCGGACGGCCAGTTTGACCAATCCGATCAGGGGCGGTCTGACGCTCAGCTCGGTCACCCCGGCTTCGATCAGACGCGGGGTCAATTCGGGGCGGCTGGCGATGTCGCCGCAGACGGCCACCGGCCGGCCTGAGAAGGAGCGGGCGGCCAGATCGATCAGGTCCCAGACGGCCGGCTGGTCGGCCTGGGCCAGATGTCCGACGGCGCCGTTGCCTCGGTCGGCCGCCATGGTGTACTGAGCCAAGTCGTTGCTGCCGATGCTGATGAAGTCGACCAGGTCGACGAAGTCGGCCGCGCGGACGGCGGCGGCCGGGGTCTCCACCATCATGCCGACGGCGACCTGGCCGCCGGTCTCGGAGCGGGCCTGGCTCAGGATTTGGCTGGCCCAGAGCATCTCCTGCGGTTCGACGATCATCGGGAACATGACTCGGACCGGGGTGCGGCGGCTGGTCCAGACGATGGCTTTGAGCTGTTCGCACAGCAGGTCGGGCCAGCGACGCATGGCGCGGATGCCGCGCTCGCCCAGCATCGGGTTGGGCTCGTCCGCCTGAGGCAGGAAGGCCAGGGCCTTGTCGCCGCCGGGGTCCCAGGTCCGGATCGTGATCATGCGGCCGTCCAGGGCTCGGCCGATGGCCTTGTAGACGTCGGCCTGTTCGGCCGCCGAGGGGGCGTGGTCCCAGTCCGCGAACAAGACTTCGGTGCGGACCAGGCCGGAGCCGTCGGCCCCGTTGGCCAAGGCCGTCTTGGCGTCGGTCAAAGAGGCGATGTTGGCTTCCACCAGGACGCGCCGGCCGGACCGGGTGACGGCCGGCCGGTGGCACAGTTCGGCCGCCAAGGTGGCCTCGTTGCGCCGCTCGACCGACAGACGGTCGATCTCGGCCAGCTGAGCCATGGTCGGGTTGATCCAGAGGACTTGGCCGACCGGGTCGAGGCCGACCACGGTGTGGTCGGGGATGTCGGCCGCCTCGGCTTGGCCGGTCACCACCGGCAAGCCGCGGGCGCCGGCCACGATGACGCCATGGCCGGTGGCCCCGCCGCTGCAGGTGATGACGCCCAGGCAGCGGGTCGGATCGAGCGAGGCCGCGGTCAGGGGGTCGAGCTCGTCCACCACCAGGATGCCCTCGACTGTGGAGAGGTCGATTCTGACGCCCACCAGCTCGGCTGTGATCTGTCGGGCCAAGCCGCGCACGTCCTGGGCCCGTTCCCTCAGGTAAGGGTCCTCCAGAGCGCCCAGTTCGGCCGCCACGGCGGCCAGGTCGCCCGACACGGCGGCCACCGCCGAAGCTCCTCCGGCCACCCCCGAACGGAGATCGGCCAGCAGCTCCGGGTCATCCAGCATGACGGCCTGGGCGCGGAAGATGCCGCCCTGCCGACCCGAGGCGTCGGCTTTGGCTTGGAGGTGCTCCACCACCTGGGCGATGGCGCGGTCGAGGCGGTCCCGCTCGACGTCGGGATCGCCCGGTCGGTAGGCGGACAGGTCGATCGTGGTGGTCAGATGGGCGACCGGTCCGACCACGATCTGACGGCCGGTCTGGACCGGGGCGGCCGTCTCACCGGGGTCCTCGGCCTGGACCGGGGAGTCCTGGTCGTCGTCCTCGCCGAAATTGGTCTCGGCCAACTGCCGCAGCCGTTCCAGGGCGGCCTTCCGGTCGGGCCCGGTCAGACGAGCGGCCAGAGTGTCGCCTCGGCTCAGCCCCAAGGTGGTCACACCGGCCAGGCTGGAAGCCGGGGCGGGACCTTTGCCCCGGGTCGAATTAGTCAGCTGGACGTTGACGTCGAGGCCGCGTAATCCGGCCACCAGATTGGCCGCCGGCCGGGCGTGCAAGCCGTGCGGATTGTCGATCACGGTCTCGAAGGTCAAAGCCTGGCCGTCCTCGACCGCTGGGTCGTCTGTCGGCTCGGGCTGGGCCAGCGGGGTCTCCGGCTCCAGATGGGCCAGTTTGGCCGACAGGCCGGCTTTGGCTTCGGCTGCCACCGTGGCCAGGTCGGCCCCTGTGCTAGCCGTCACCGTGGCCGCGACCAGACCTTCCACGAAGGGGGCGGGGCAGACCAGAGTTCGCTGGCTGACGCCGGGATCGACCCATTCCAGAGCCATCTCGCTGGACAGCACGGCGGAGCCCAGATCGACCAAGACCAAGACTCCGTCGGGGGAGTCGGCCTCGCCGATGGCGTCGGCGATGGCCATGGCGTCGGTGCCGAAAGCCGCCGGCTCGTCCAGACCGGCGGCGACCTTGATGGTGGGCCGGGCCTCGGGCGGAACCATTTCGGCCGCCAACTCGACCGCCGCCTGGGCCAAGGCGCGGCTATGCGATACGACGACGATGCCGATCATGAGTGGCGCCCTCCTCCGTCAAAAAAGATGCCTGCCCCGGCACGATACCGCGCCGGGGCCGACATCGACAGGCGAGGTCTCAGACCAAGGTCCGACCAGCGGCCTCCAACAGCATGGTCAAGCTGGTGGCGCCGGGGTCTTGGTGGCCAGCGCTGCGCTCGCCCAGATAGGACGCCCGACCTTTTCTCGCCACCAACGGGATGGTGGCGTCGCGACCAGCCGCACAAGCCGCCACGGCAGCCGGTAGAGCGCTGGCGACGCCTTCGGCGACCGCCTTGTCATAGGCCTCCACGGCCGGCAGCAGGGCGTCGACCATGGTCTTGTCACCCAAGATGGCCTTGCCCCGGCTCTGGATCCCGTCCAGTCCGGCGCGTAGAGCGGCCCCGAGTCCGGCGGCGTCGTCAGTGGTGGGCCAGGCCCCGGCCAGACGCAGGAAAAAAGTCCCGTACAGAGGACCTGAAGCTCCACCAACGGTCGAGACTAAGGTCATGCCGGCCTTCTTCAACAGTTCCCCCGGACTGGCGAAGCTGGACATGTCGAGGGCGGCCACGGCCTGCATGCCACGGTCCATGTTGGAGCCGTGGTCGGCGTCGCCGGTCTGACGGTCCAGGTCGGTCAACAGATCGACGTTGGTGTGGACCTGATCGGCGAAGTCGCGCAGCCAGGCGGTCACCCCAGCCAGGTCTAGACCCATCACTTCCCCCAACGCAGGCCGGGGGTGACGACAGGAGCGTCCCAATGCTTGATCATCTCGTCGTCGGCCTTCAACAAGGTGACCGAGCAGCCGGCCATCTCCAGGCTGGTGACGTAATGGCCGACCAACTGGCGCACGATCCGCACACCCTTGGCCTGCAGGATCTTGGCCACTTCGGCGTAGAGGATGTACAGCTCGATCAGCGGGGTGCCGCCCATCGAGTTGACGAAGGCGATGACCTCGGAGCCCCGGTAGTCGAGGTCTTCCAGAATCGGCTCGACCAGCAGCTGAGCGGCTTCGGCCGCCGTCGGCAAGGGGCGCCGTTCGCGGCCCGGCTCGCCGTGGATGCCGATGCCGAGTTCGATCTCGTCCTCGCCCAGTTCGAAGGTCGGTTGGCCGGCCGCCGGCACCGTGCAGCTGGTCAGGGCCAGGCCCATCGAGCGGCCGTTGGCGTTGACCCGCTGGGCCAGGGCCAAGATGGCGTCGAGGTCGGCGCCGGCCTCGGCCGCTCCGCCCACGATCTTCTCCAACAACGCGGTCAGACCGACGCCGCGCCGGCCGGCCGTGTAGAGGGAGTCCTGCACCGCCACGTCGTCGTTGACGACGATGGCTTCCACCCGCACGCCCAGATCGGCGGCGGCCATCTCAGCGGCCATCTCGAAATTCATGATGTCGCCGGTGTAGTTCTTGACGATGTGGAGGACGCCGGCCCCGCCGTCGACGACGGAGGTGGCGGCCAACACCTGGTCGGGCGTGGGAGAGGTGAAGACCTCGCCGCAGCAAGCGGCGTCGAGCATGCCCAGACCGACGAATCCGCCGTGCATCGGCTCGTGGCCGGAGCCGCCGCCGGAGATGATGCCGACCTTGCCCTCGATGGGAGCGTCGACACGGTAGACAACTTTGTTTTGATGGTCGACTCGGATGAGGTCGTCGTGGGCGGCCTCGAAGCCGATTAGTGAATCTTTGACGACGTCGCTGACGTCATTGATCAGTTTCTTCATGCCTGGAGTCTGTCACGGCCTGGTCTGATCCGTCAGCCCCGGTCCCATACATTCTCCGGCCGCTGGGCATTTGTTCACCGCTCAGGCCGGCTCCAGGTCATCTGACAGCGCCGCCGGACGGCCCCGCCCGGCCCGCCCCCGCCTGCGGGCGTGGGACATTTCCGGCCCAGGACACTAACCTGGCCTGCGATGACCGAACTGATCGACGACGGCCCGCCCTCGTTGTACCCCCGCCTGGAGCCTTTGCTGGCCCAGGTCGCCCGACCGATCCAATACGTCGGCGGCGAGCAGAACTCGATCCTCAAACCGTGGTCCGCCGCCCAGGTCCGCTGGTGCCTGATGTACCCCGACGCCTACGCGGTGGGCCAGCCCAACCAGGGCTTGGCCGTGTTGTACGAAGTCCTGAACCAGCGCGATTGGATCCTGGCCGAGCGCTCTTTCGCCGTCTGGCCCGATCTGGCCGGTCTGATGCGTCGGCACGGCCTGCCCCAGTTCACGCTGGAGGGCCACCGGCCGGTGCGGGCCTTCGACTTCATCGGCGTCTCCTTGTCGACCGAACTGGGCTACACCAACCTGTTGGAGGCCCTCGACCTGGCCGGTCTGCCCTTGCGGGCGGCCGACCGCGGCGAGGACGACCCGCTGGTGGTGGTGGGCGGGCACGTCGCCAGCAACCCGGAGCCGATCGCCGACTTCATCGACGCCGCCGTCCTGGGCGACGGCGAGCAGGCCGTGCTCGACCTGTCCGATTGGCGGCGGCAATGGCAGGCGGACGGTCGACCGGGCGGGCGGGAAGGCCTGCTGGAGCGTTGCGCCGCCAGCGGGCGGATCTACGTGCCCCGTTTCTATGCGGTCGAATACGCCCCCAGCGGGGCCGTGGCGGCCGTTCGGCCCAACCGGCCGGCGGCCCCTGAGCGGGTGCGCAAATACGTCTTGGACGACTTGGACGACTGGCCCCATCCGGTCCGCCCCCTGGTGCCGCTGGCCGAGACCGTGCACGAGCGCTACTCGGTCGAGATCTTCCGGGGCTGCACCCGGGGCTGCCGCTTCTGCCAGGCCGGCATGATCACCCGGCCGGTGCGCGAGCGCAGTTTGGACCGGATCGGCGCGATGGTGGAGCGGGGGCTGGCCGCCACCGGGCTGGAGGAGGTCGGGCTGCTCAGCCTGTCCAGCGCCGACCACAGCGAGATCGCGTCCCTGACCAAGGAGTTGGCCGACCGTTACGAGGGCAGCCAGGTCTCCCTCTCGCTGCCCTCGACCAGGGTGGACGCCTTCAACTTGGAGTTGGCCGACCAGCTGTCGCGCAACGGGCGCCGCACCGGTTTGACCTTCGCCCCCGAGGGCGGTTCCGAGCGGATGCGCCAGGTCATCAACAAGAACGTCTCGGCCGACGACCTCATCGCCACCGTCTCGGCCGCCTTCCAGGCCGGCTGGCGCCAGGTCAAGCTCTATTTCATGTGCGGGCTGCCCACCGAGACCGACCAGGACGTCCTGGCCATCGCCGACCTGGCCGGCCAGGTGGTCGAGGTCGGCCGCCGGGTGTCGGGCCGGCGCGACGTCGGCTGCACCCTGTCGGTCGGCGCCTTCGTGCCCAAACCCCACACCCCGTTCCAATGGGCCGCCCAGGCCGACCCGGAGACGGTCGACCACCGGCTGCGCCTGTTGCGCGACGCCATCCGGGCCGACCGTCGGCACGGGCGAGCCATCAGTCTGCGCTACCACGACGGGCGCCCCGGCCTGATCGAGGGCCTGTTGGCCCGCGGCGACCGCCGGGTGGGTCAGGTGATCGAAGCGGTTTGGCGCGACGGCGGGGTCTTCGACGGTTGGAGCGAGCATTTCTCCTTCGAGCGCTGGTCCGACCAGGCCGAGCGGGTCCTGGCCCAACAGGGGATCGACCTGGACTGGTTCACCACCCGGCGGCGCGACCAGTCCGAGGTCTTGGCCTGGGACCATCTCGACGTCGGGCTGGACCGGGACTGGCTGTGGCAGGACTGGCAGGACGCCTTGGACGGTCAGGTGGTGGGCGATTGCCGCTGGGCCGGCTGCTCCGACTGCGGCGTCTGTCCCGAACTGTCGACTCGGATCGAGATCGGTCCGACCGGTCGCCACCTGGTCCCGTTGGCGCTCGGGCCCCGGCCGGATCCGGCGGTCAAAGATGGCTAACCGTCCCCCGCCCCAACAACCGCCGCCGGTCCAACGGCTGTTGCTGCGTTACGCCAAGCGCGGCCGCTTGCGCTTCGCCTCCCACCGCGATTTCGCCCGCGCCTTCGAGCGGGCCCTGCGCCGGGCCGGCCTGCCCATGGCCTATTCCTCCGGTTTCACCCCCCACCCCCGCATCTCATACGCCAACCCGGCCGCCACCGGAGCCGAGAGCGAAGCCGAATACCTCGAACTGGGTTTGGCCCGGGCCCTGGACCCGGACTGGGTCCGAGTCGAGCTGGATCAAGCTCTGCCGGCTGGCTTCGACGTCCTGCGCGTGGTCGAGCGCAGCGGCCCGGGCTTGGCCGACCGGCTGCAGGCCTCGCTTTGGAGCGTCGATCTGAGCGCTTGGCCCAGCTCGACCCGGTCGGCGGCGGTGGAGCGCTTCTGGGCCGCCGACCAGGTTTTGGTCGAGCGTATGACCAAACACGGCCCGCGCTCCTTCGACGCCCGCGCCGCCTTGGTGGCCTGGAGCTGGCGGCAGGACGATTGGCTGACTGTCTTGCGCCATCAGGTTCCGCTGGTGCGCCCGGACGATTTGGTGTCCGGGCTGGTCCAGTTCGAGCCGTCCGGGCGCGACTGGCCGGCTCGGCTGCGCCGCCTGGCCCAGGGGCCTCTGGAGGGCCGAACGGTGGGCGATCCGTTGGCTCCGCCGGCCGTCCCGGGCGAGGCGATGGCCTAGGCCGCGGCCGAGTGTGGAATACTGGGCCCAGGTCAGAGACGCAACCAGCGCCTCTGCTCGGCCCGAACAGCAGTCCGTTCTGACCGCGACCTTCCATTTGGAATGACCGCGGCGAGGACTGATCGCTCGACCGAGTGACCGCCAGACTTTGTGCGCAGGCGGGTTTTCCCGTCGCCACTGCGATTCCGGCCCATGGTCGGTTGAATGGAGCAGAAGATGCCCGATGAACAAAATCAAGTTGTGACGGGCCTGTCCTCGGAGGCCGCCCCGACGACCGCCCGGCGGCGGCGTACGGTCAAGGGGGCGCCGGTCGAGGACCAGACCAGGGAAGCCGAGGCGGGCGACCCGCCGGCGGCTCCCCCCAAAGCCAAGCGGAGGAGCGCGGCCGAGCGGGCCGAGGCGGCCGAGGCCGCCCCCAAGACCCGGGGGCGTCGGAGCGCGGCCAAGCCCGCCGCCGACTCCGAAACTGTGGTCCCAGCCGCCTCGACCGATCCGGTCGCCCCGGCCGAGACGGTCCGTCCGACCCGTCGGCGCACCCGTTCGGTGTCCGCCGAGGCACCGGCCGGCGACGTCGTGACGGCCGAGCCAGTGGCCGCGACCGACGTCGTGACGGCCGAGCCAACGGCCGAGACCGCCGCCGAGACGGCCGGCCAACCGGTCAAATCTCGTTCCAGCCGGGCTCGCGCCGGCGCGTCCGAAGAGGCTGCGCCGCGGCGCCGGAGCCGGGCCGCCCAACCGGCCGAAGCCGACTCGGCGGTCGGGCCGGACCAACCCCAATTGATCGATCCGACGCCGGCGGAGGACGCCCCGGCGGATCGCTCCGACTCGGTCAAATCAGCCAAGAACAAACGTGATCGCTCCAAGAAAGGGGCCGATCCGGCGTCGCCGGCCGCGGCCGAGGGCGCGGATCCGGCCGACCAGTCCTCCTCGGAGCCGACCGGGCGCCGTCTGAGGCGCCGCTCGCCCCGGAACGAGCCGGCTGCGGCCGTCTCGGCCTCGGAGCCGGAGATCGGGTCCGAGCCAGGGTCCGACGCCGTCGAGGACGAGGCCGGTTCGGCCGATCCCATCGGCGAAGCCCTCAACGAGCTGTCGCAGAGCCGGTCCCGCTCCACCCGGAACCGGCGGGTCCGTTCGGCCGGGGCACTGGACGACTTGGCCGCCGCCATCGCCGGGGAAGCCGAGTCGGACAGTCCGGCCGACAGCCCGGACGAGGGCGAGGAGGACGACGACGGCGAGACCGGCGAGGGCTCGCGGCGGCGCCGCCGCCGCCGGGGCGGCCGCCGGCATAAGCGCGGTCAAGAGGCCGGCGAGGGCGACGACGAGTCCGACGAGGCCGAGGACGGCGCCCCAGCCGAGGCCGAAGGCGACTCCAAGCGTCGGCGGCGGCGTCGGCGCCGCCGGGGCGAAGAGGTCAGCGAGGCCGAGGACGATCCCAAAGACGTCGTGGTCAGATTGCGCGAACCGCGGTCGGCCCGAGGAGGCGGCCGCGACGGCGTGGCCGGCATCGAGGGTTCGACTCGGTTGGAGGCCAAGCGGCAGCGACGGCGGGAGGGCCGGGCCGCCAGTCGGCGGCGCGCTCCCATCTTGAGCGAGGCCGAGTTCTTGGCCCGCCGCGAATCGGTCCACCGCACCATGTTGATCCGCCAAGCCGAGCATTACTCCCAGATCGCCGTCCTGGAGGACGACATCCTGGTCGAGCACTACGTCGACCGGGCCGAGGCGACCTCGCTGATCGGCAACGTCTACCTGGGCCGGGTGCAGAACGTGCTGCCCAGCATGGAGGCGGCTTTCATCGACATCGGGCGCGGCCGTAACGCCGTCCTGTTCGCCGGCGAAGTCGACTGGGACCGTTTCGGCGCCCAGGGCGGCGAGCGCAAGGTGGAACAGGTCATGAGTTCCGGCCAAACCATCTTGGTGCAGGTGACGAAGGACCCGGTGGGGGCCAAGGGAGCGCGTCTGACCTCGCACATCTCGATCCCGGGCCGTTACGTCGTCTACGCTCCGGGCGGGCACCTGTCCGGCATCTCGCGCAAGCTGGCCGATTCGGAGCGCAGCCGTCTGAAGTCGATCTTGGACGAGGTCGTCGGCCACGAGGCCTCCGTCATCATCCGGACGGCGGCCGAAGGGGCCACCCAGGATGAACTGGTGCACGACACCAACCGGCTCAAGGCCCAGTGGGAGGTCATCGACAAGAAGGCCGCCAAAGGCCAGTCCCCGCAGCTGTTGTACAGCGAGCCCGACCTGAGCATGCGGATCGTGCGCGACCTGTTCACCGAGGACTTCACCGAACTGGTGGTGGACGGCAACGGCTCGCCCAACGACGCCTTCGACACGGTCGAGGCTTACGTCCAGCACGTCGCCCCCGCGCTGGCCGACCGGCTCAAGCGTTGGGACCGCTCCGAAGGCGACCTCTTCGCCCGTTACCGCATCGACGAGCAGATCGCCAAGGCGCTCGACCGCAAGGTCCACCTGCCTTCGGGCGGCACCTTGATCATCGACCGCACCGAGGCCATGACGGTGATCGACGTCAACACCGGCAAATTCACCGGTTCGGGCGGCACCCTGGAGGCGACCGTGACGTCGAACAACCTGGAGGCGGCCGAGGAGATCGTCCGTCAACTGCGTCTGCGCGACATCGGCGGCATCATCGTGATCGACTTCATCGACATGGTCCTGCCCAGCAACCGGGACCTGCTGCTGAAACGTCTGATCGAATGCTTGAGTCGCGACCGGACCCGCCACCAGGTGGCCGAGGTGACTTCTTTGGGCTTGGTCCAGATGACGCGCAAGCGGGTCGGCTCCGGGCTGTCCGAGGCTTTCAGCAAGCCTTGCGAGGTCTGCTCCGGGCTGGGTTACATCCGAGTCACGGAGCCGGTCGAGCACCAGGTCCCGGCCGATGGCGGCGAACGCGGCCACCGGCATCGGAAAGGCCGGGACTGAGGGCGTTTGCCGCCATCGGTGGCATCGCCTAAGATGGGCCGTCGGTGCTTGGCGCGCTCGGGCGCGCCGCCCATCGACGTTCCACGGTCCGCCGCTCAGTCGGCTGGGCCCCATGAGGACAGATGTTTCGAGACGAAAGTGGGTCAGGCGTGTACGCGGTAGTCCGTAGCGGCGGACGGCAGCATAAGGTTGCCGAAGGCGACGTCGTGGAGATCGACAAGGTCGACGCCGAGGTCGGCTCGGTGTTGCAGCTCACCCCGATCCTGTTGGTCGACGGCGAGACGGTCACGGCCGACTTGGCCAAGCTGTCCGAGGTCTCGGTCACGGCCGAGGTCCTGGCTGAGACCAAGGGTCCGAAGATCCGCATCATCAAATTCAAGAACAAGTCTGGGTACAAGAAGCGTCAGGGCCATCGCCAGCGCTACACCCAGGTCAAGATCACCGGCATCAAGTGAGGCTTCACCATGGCACATAAGAAAGGCGCCTCGTCCTCCAAGAACGGCCGCGACTCCAACGCCCAGCGGCTCGGGGTCAAGCGGTACGGCGGCGAGTCGGTCCACGCCGGTGACATCATCGTGCGTCAGCACGGCACCCACTTCCATCCCGGCGCCGGCGTCGGCCGGGGCGGCGACGACACTCTCTTCGCCCTCACCGCCGGCCATGTCCAATTCGGCAGCAAGCGCGGCCGACGGGTCGTCAACGTCACCGACGAGTGATCCGACGGCCGGCTCAAGCCGGCTGAGGGCGTCCGACCGGCTCCGGCCCCGGGGCTCGGCCGGTGATGGCGCCGCAGCGGGCGGGCGGTCCGTCGCCTGCCCGACAGCGCAGCTTCGGTCTGCGATTCTCTGACTGGACGAGGTCCCGCCCATGGCTATTCCCACTTTCGTCGACAGCGTCACCCTGCAGGTGGCGGGCGGCCGGGGCGGCCACGGTTGCGCCTCGGTCAAACGCGAGAAGTTCAAACCCCTGGGCGGCCCGGACGGCGGCGACGGCGGCGACGGCGGCTCGGTCGTGCTGCGGGCGGACCCCGGTCTGACCACGCTGATCGACTACCACCGCCACTCCCGGCGCCAGGCCGGCCCCGGCCAACCGGGCCGGGGCAGCTACGCCGACGGCGCGGCCGGAGCCGACGTCGTCCTGCCGGTGCCGCTGGGCACGGTGGTGACGGAGGTCGAGAGCGGCCAAATCTTGGGCGACCTGGTCGACGCCGGTCTTGAATTGGTGGTGGCGCGCGGCGGACGCGGCGGTTTGGGCAACGAGGCGCTGGCCAGTTCGGCCCGTAAGGCGCCCGGCTTCGCCCTGCTGGGCGAGGAGGGCGAGAGCCGCACCATCCGCTTGGAGTTGAAGATCCTGGCCGACATCGGCCTGGTCGGCTTCCCCAGCGCCGGCAAGTCCTCCCTGATCGCCGCCATCTCCCGGGCCCGGCCCCAGATCGCCGACTATCCCTTCACCACCTTGACCCCCAACCTGGGCGTGGTGGTGGCCGGGGACGTCACCTTGACCGTGGCCGACGTGCCCGGCCTGATCGCCGGGGCGGCCCAGGGCCGGGGTCTGGGCCATGACTTCTTGCGCCACATCGAACGCTGCCAAGGCTTGGTCCATGTCATCGACTGCGCCACCTGGGAGCCCGGCCGCGACCCGCTCAGCGACCTCGACGTGATCGAGGCCGAACTGGCCGCCCACGGCGGCCTGGACGACCGGCCCCGGCTGGTGGCCCTGAACAAGGTCGACATCCCCGACGCCGACCAGTTGGCCGAACTGGCCACCCCGGACCTGCTGGCCCGCGGACTGGCGGTCTACCCGATCTCGACCAAGACCGGACGGGGCCTGAAAGAACTGATCTTCGCCATGGCCGACCTGGTGGCGCGGCGGCGGGCCGACCAGCCGCCGATCAGTCCGCGGCGCGTCGTGCTGACCCCGGCGGCGCCCGACGGGCCCGAC
>JAIRYW010000049.1 GCA_031267645.1 Propionibacteriaceae bacterium | reverse complement strand
CTGGCCCTGTTGCGCTGCGTCGGCGCCGACGCCAGCCAACTGGCCCGATCGGTCCTGCGCGAAGCCGGTCTGACCGGCCGGGTCAGCTCCGCCGGCGGCTTCGGCGTCGGCTGCGCCCTGGGCCAGGGCGCCCTCGCCCTGGCCCCCCGCTTCGGCCTGTCGACCGATCTGCCGGCCCGGATCGCAGTCTCCCCCACCACTTGGGCGGTCCCGCTGCTGGCCGGGCTGGTGGTGACCCTGGCGGCCGGCCTGGCGCCGGCCCGGCTGGCCACCCGGGTGCCGCCGGTGGCCGCTCTCAGCCCGCTGCCGCCGACCGACCCCCGGCGTCCCGGCGGTCGAGGCCGGCTGATCTGGTCGATCCTGCTGAGCGGGCTCGGCGCGGCGCTGCTAGCCGGCGCCCTGGTGGCCAGCCGGACCACCCCGTCCCAAGCCTCCGTCGGACGTTACTACGGCCCCTTGTTGGCCGGCCTGACCGGCGCCGCCTTGATTCTGACCGGCCTCCTGATCGGAGCCTGTTTCTGGCTGCCCCGACTGGTGGCCGGACTGGGGGCGGTCCTGGAGCGGACCGGTCCGGGTGCCCGTTTGGCCGTGGCCAACGTCCGGAACAACCCCGCCCGCACCACCGCCACCGCCACCGCTTTGCTGGTCGGCGTGGCCCTGGTGGCGGCCATGAGCACGGGGGCGGCCTCCCTCAAACGCTCGGTCAACGACCTGCTGGACCAAGAGCTGCCCTACGACCTGGCGCTGGGAGCGACCAGTCACGACTTCGTCCGGCTGGAGCCGGACCAGCCGACCGAACCCAACCCGGCCACCGCCCTCCCGGCCGACCTGCTGCGGCGGGTGGAGGACTTGGACTCGCTGACCGCCACCCTGTCCGCGCCCGGGGCCGAACTCGATCTGGCCGGCCCCGACGGGACGGCCCGTCTGATCGCGCTGGGAGTCGACCTGGAACGGGCCGACCAGGTCTTGCGCTCCCTGGAACCGCTGCGGGGCTTGGACTCCGACAGTCTCCTGCTCAGCCCCTGGGTGGCCGACCAGATGGGCTGGAGCCAGGGCCAAGAGCTGACCGTCAGCGGGACCGACGGCGCAGCGGTCCCGCTCCGTTTGGAGGTGGGCTCGTCGTCGGACTTGGCCTTGGCCCTGGTGACGTCGGACCGCCTGGCCCAACTGGCGCCCCAGGCCGCCACCCAGCAGTTGTGGGGCCGGCTGGCCGTCGGAGCCGACCCGGTGGCCCTGGTGGACGACGTCCAACGTTTGATCGACGACACGGCGAATTTCAGCGCCGTCGCCGCCCTGCGGGGCACGGCCATCGAACGGGCCAGTTACGAACGTGTGCTCGACACCATCGCCGCCGTCGCCATCGGCCTGCTGGCGGTGGCCGTCCTGATCGCCTTGATCGGGGTGGCCAACACCTTGTCGCTGGCCGTCATCGAGCGCCGACGCGAGTCGGCCCTGCTGCGGGCCCTGGGGCTGACCCGGGGCCAAGCCCGCTGGATGCTGACCGTCGAAGGCGTCTTCATGGCCGCCGTGGCCGCCCTCAGCGGCCTTATCGTCGGCGTCGCCCTGGCCTGGGCCGGGGTCGGGATCCTCTTAGGCACGGCGCGGGGCCGTACCCTGCTGGCGGTCGACCCGGTCCAACTCGGCCTGACCGGGCTGGGAGCGGTCCTGGCCGGCGGCTTGGCCTCGCTCCTGCCCGGCGCCAGCGTGGCCCGCACCGCGCCGGCCCAAGCCCTCACCACCGGGCAGGTCTGAGCCGGCCCCGACCCTGACCGGGCCGGCCGGGTGGGAGGCCGAAGCTAGATCGGGCGGCCCGGGCTCACAGCCCGGCGGCGTCCAGCAGGGCCACGAAACGGGCCGCCTGCTCGGCCGTGGCCGGGCGCAGGGGCGGACGCAGGACGGCGGGCGGGAAGCCACGGGCGGCCAGACCGGCCTTGACCAACATCACCCCTTGGGTGGCGAAGACGCCGGTGTAGACCGGCAGCAGACGGCGGAAGAGATCCAAGGCCTGGTCGGGCCGGCCGGCCAGGTGGGCCTCGATCATCCGCTTGGTGACGACCCCGCTGAAGTGGGTCGAGGTGCCGACCAGGCCGACCCCGCCGACCGCCAACAAGGGCAGGGCCATGGCGTCGTCGCCGGCGTAGTAGGCCAGACCGGTCTGGGCCATGACCCGAGCCGAGCTGACCGGCTGGCCTTTGGCGTCCTTGACCGCCACGATCAGCGGGTGGCGGGACAGCTCGATCAAGCTGTCCTCCTCCACCGCGACGCCGGACCGCTGGGGGATGTCGTAGACCATGATCGGCCGGTCGGTGGCCTCGGCCACGGTCAGGAAATGGGCCACCAGGGCGTCCTGGGGCGGGCGGGAGTAATACGGCGTCACCACCAACAGGCCGTCGGCTCCGGCGGCCGCCGCCTGGCGGGCCAGGGCCACGCTGTGGGCGGTGTCGAAGGTGCCGACCCCGGCCAGGACCCGGGCCCGCCGGCCCACCGCCTGACGGACCGTCTCGACCAAAGCCTGTTTCTC
>JAIRYW010000040.1 GCA_031267645.1 Propionibacteriaceae bacterium | reverse complement strand
GGCTCAACATGTGTCGGGCGGTTTCATCAACCACACCCAAAGTGTTGTGTCGCACCCGTCCACCCAAAATGATGACCTCAACGTTTGGCCATTGAGCTAACAGAACAGCGGTCGGCAATGACGGGGTTGCGACCATCAAGGCCCGGTCAGTTGGCAAATGCTGCGCCACCAGTTGAGGATTGAAACCCTCATCAATGTAAAGCGTCTGGGCGTCACCCAACTGGCCGACCGCCGCCAAGGCGATCCGCTCCTTTTCCGCCACATTGGTCTGCACCCGGCTGTCCAGCGGAGTCTCAAAAGCACCCGACTCAACCGGCCGGACCATTCCGTAAGCCCTTTGGATGGCGCCGCGTGATTCAAGGTGACGCAGGTCGCGTCGCAGCGTCTCAGCCGAAACACCAAACTGTTCAGCTAACGGTTGGACCACCGTTTCGCCTTGCCGCCGGATAGCTTCCAGCAAAGCGGTGCGCCGTCCAGAGGCGGCCTGCCAATTGGAAGCGGCCGACTGGTTCACCACTCGGCGAAGGCGCCATCAGCCGTGCGCCAAACCGGTGTCCGCCAACTATGTCCAACCTGGCCCGCCGCCCTGACGGCCGCCTCATCAATCTCAACCCCCAGACCAGGCCCGCTCAGCAGAGCGGCGTAACCATCAACGAAACCCAACGGCTGACTGTCAAGCACATAATCAAGCACCTCAGCGCCCTGGTTGTAATGAATACCGATTGACTGTTCCTGGATCAGATAATTCGGGGTGGCGAAACCAACTTGCAGGCAGGCGGCTAAAGCGATCGGTCCAAGCGGGCAGTGCGGCGCGAGCTGAGCATCAAAAATCTCCGCTAAAGAAGCGATCTGACGAACCTCAGTGATGCCGCCAGCATGTGACAGGTCAGGTTGGATGACCGCCACACCAGCCTCCAACGCCGGACGAAACTCGGTCCGGTGATACAGGCGCTCACCGGTGGCGATAGGGATGGTGGTGCTGGAGGTGATCTGACGGAGCAGAGCGGTCTTTTCTGGAGCGACCGGTTCCTCAATGAACATTGGACGCAACGGTTCCAGTAGCGGTGCCAGACGCCTGGCATTAGCTAAGGTCAGACGCCCATGAAAGTCGATCGCGAAATCTCTTTCCGGCCCTAGAGCTTGGCGGGCGGCCTGCGCCCGGCTGACGATTTCATCCAATTCAGCCGCTGTGGCGAGCGGTCCAAGCCTGCCAGAAGCGTTCATTTTGATGGCGCTGAAACCAGCTTCAACCCGTCCCTCAATTTGTTGGCCGATTTCACTCGGGTCATCACCGCCAATCCAGCCGTAAACCCTGATCCGGTCACGGACCGGCCCGCCCAGAAGCTGATAGACCGGTACCCCGTGGCGACGGCCAGCCAAGTCCCAAAGAGCTTGGTCAATTCCAGCGATCGCGCTGGAGAAGATCGGCCCACCACGATAAAAGTTCCCCCGGCTGAGGATTTGATGCAGGTCAACTATGCGTGACGGATCAGCCCCGATCAGTACTTCGGAAAATTGGCTGACCGTTTGGCGGACAATCTCAGCGCTGCCTTCAAGTGACGCCTCACCCCAACCGATCAGGCCGTCTGATGTTTCCAAACGAACAAACAACCAGCGTGGCGGTACCAAAAACGTTTCAACCCGGTCAATGATGCTCAAGAGTTCCCCCCTTTAGAGCCTGTCGCGCGGCAAGCTCCTAAGGCTATCACTGGGGTGGCGGCCGACACCTGGAAATGAGTCCCTTTGGTGGTCATCTTTGGACCAGTAGACGGTTCCCTGGGGTGGTTTCCTCGGCGGTCATCCTGGGCCCGCGAAACGGTTCCCTTGGGTGGTTTTCTTAACCCCAAAGAGGCCAGTTGTAGCCTGGATGGATGCGGCCGATGACTGAACTGACACGAACGGTAGCCCCGTTCGAAGTGATAACCGAGCTGACGGCATCGGGCGACCAACCTGAAGCGATCGCTGACCTGACGCGGCGGATTCAAGCCGGCGAAAAAGACGTTGTCCTGCTTGGCGCGACCGGCACCGGCAAGACAGCCACCACCGCCTGGCTGATCGAACAGCTCCAACGGCCCACCTTGGTGATCGAACCGAACAAAACGCTGGCCGCTCAGCTCGCCTCAGAGTTCCGTGAACTCCTGCCGAACAACGCTGTCGAATACTTCGTCTCCTATTACGACTACTACCAACCGGAGGCGTACATCCCCCAGACCGACACCTACATCGAGAAGGACGCCTCGCTCAACCAGGAGGTCGAGCGGCTGCGCCACCGGGCCACTTACTCCCTGCTCAGCCGGCGCGACGTCGTGGTGGTGGCGACCGTCTCCGCCATCTACGGCCTGGGCACCCCCCAGGAGTACGTCGAACGGGCCATCGAGCTGCGCCTGGGCCAAGACTTCGGCCGCGACCAGTTGTTGCGCCGCCTGGTCGACATCCAGTACGCCCGCAACGACCTGTCCGCCAACCGGGGGACCTTCCGGGCCCGCGGCGACACGGTCGAGGTCTTCCCGATGTACGAGGAGCTGGCTTGGCGGGTCGAGTTCTTCGGCGACCAGATCGAGGCTCTGTCGACCCTCAACCCCCTGACCGGCCAGGTCGTCAGTCAGGACGAGGTCATGCGCGTCTTCCCCGCCACCCATTATTCGGCCAGTCCGGAGCGGATGGCCCGCGCCCTGGTCGGCATCGAGGCCGAGTTGGAGTCCCGCCTGGCCGAGCTGCGGCGGACGGACAAACTGCTGGAGGCCCAGCGCCTGGAGATGAGGACCCGTTACGACATCGAGATGATGCGTCAGATCGGCACTTGTTCCGGCATCGAGAACTACTCCCGCCACATCGACGGGCGCCCGGCGGGCAGCCCGCCCAACTGTCTGTTGGACTATTTCCCGGACGATTTCCTGCTGGTGATCGACGAGTCCCATGTCACCGTGCCTCAGATCGGCAGCATGTACGAGGGCGACATGTCACGTAAGCGCACCCTGGTCGAGCACGGCTTCCGGCTGCCCTCGGCCATGGACAACCGGCCTCTGCGCTGGGAGGAGTTCGCCCAGCGCCTGGGCCAGACGGTCTATCTCTCAGCCACTCCGGGGGCCTACGAGCTGGCCAAGGCCGAAGGCACGGTGGAGTTGTTGATCCGCCCCACCGGCCTGGTCGACCCGGAGATCCTGGTCAAGCCCTCGTCCGGTCAGATCGACGACCTGATGGCCGAGATCAAGGCTCGGGCCGAACTGGACCAGCGGGTGTTGGTGACGACTCTGACCAAACGCATGGCCGAGGATCTGACCGACTACCTGGTGGTGAACGGTCTGCGGGCGCGCTACCTCCACTCCGACATCGACACCTTGGCCCGCCTCGACCTGTTGCGGCAGCTGCGCTTGGGGGAGTACGACGCGCTGGTCGGCATCAACCTGCTGCGCGAGGGTTTGGACCTACCCGAGGTCTCCCTGGTCGCCATTCTGGACGCCGACAAGGAGGGCTTCCTGCGGTCGGAGCGTTCCTTGATCCAGACCATCGGGCGGGCCGCCCGTAACGTCTCCGGCCAAGTCCACATGTACGCCGACTCGATCACGCCCTCGATGGCCAAGGCCATCGACGAGACCAACCGGCGGCGGGCCAAGCAGGTGGCCTACAACGAGGCCCACGGCGTCGACCCCCAGCCCCTGCGCAAGAAGATCGCCGACATCACCGAGATGTTGGCCCGGGAGGACGCCGACACCTCTCAGGTGATGGCCCGGATCGAGCCGAAGGAGCCCTTCGCCCGTCCTGGCGCGGCCGGGGTGCAGGGCGAGTCGGCTCTGGCCGAGTTGCGCGACCTGATCGAGCGCCTGACCGAGCAGATGCACGCCGCCGCCGGCCAGCTCCAGTTCGAATTGGCCGCCCGCCTGCGCGACGAGGTGGCGGATCTGAAGAAAGAGCTGCGGGCCATGGTCGAGGGCCTGCGCTGAGCCGGTTGAGGCGGTCTCGGTCTCAGGTCCACCGGTCGCCGCGGGCTTGGGTTTGGTCGCGCCGGCGGCCTCAGGTTCGGGTCCGGGAGCGCGGCCCGGGGATGAGACGGGCTGAATTGAGGATGAAGGCGGTCTCACTGCCGACGTGGACCAAGGCGGCCCAGACCGGGGTGAGCAGGCCGGCGGCGGCCAGCCCCAGCCCGACCAAGTCGACCAAGACGGTGCCGACGAAATTGGCCCAGACGATGCGACGGGCCCGCCGCGCCACCGTCAGGGCGGCGCTGAGGGCGGCCAGATCGGAGCCGACCAACAGCACGTCGGCGCTCTGACGGGCGATGTCGGCCCCGGACCCCATGGCCAAGCCGACATCGGCCCGAGCCAGAGCGGGGGCGTCGTTGACGCCGTCACCGACCATGGCGACGTGGTGGCCTTGGGCCCGCTGGGCGTCGATCAGAGCCAGCTTCTGTTCCGGCAGCAGGCTGGCTTCGACCTGGTCCAGGCCGAGCTGGTCGGCCACCGCCCGGGCCGCTTCGGCCTGGTCGCCGGTCAGCATCATCAGCCTTAGCCCCAAGGCGTGCAGGTCGGCCACGCAGCGTCGGGCCGAGGGCCGCACGGTGTCGGCCAAGTGGATGGAGCCGAGCCAGACCTGGTCGCGGGCCACCTGCACCAGGCTGGCCCCGTCGGTGGTGGCGGTCGGGGGAGCCTCCGGCACCAAGGCCTGATTGCCGACCCGGATCTGTCGCCCGTCCAGGTCGGCTCTCAGGCCCAAGCCGGGGCGGTAATCGAAGCGGTCCGGCGGTCGCAGGTCCAGCTGGCGGGCCTGGGCCTGGTCCACGATGGCGCGGCCGAGCGGATGCTCGGAGTAGAGCTCGGCCGCCGCGGCTGTGGCCAGCAGGTCGTCCGCCGCGACGCCGGGGGCGGGCCGGATCGCGGTCACCCGGGGGCGGCCTTCGGTCAAAGTGCCGGTCTTGTCCAACACCACCAGATCGATGCGGGAGAGGGCCTCGAGCTGGGGGCCGCCTTTGATGAAGGCGCCGCTCCGGGCCGCCCGGGCGATGGCGGCCAACACCGCCAGCGGGGTGCCGGCGGCGATGCCGCAGGCCCCGGCCACCACCACGACCGCGATGGCGCTGGTGGCCTGGCCGGTCACCAGCCAGGTGACGGCGGCGGCGGCCAGAGCCAGGTAGACCAGATAGCTGGCCAGGCGGTCGGCCAGCCTCTGAGCCGGGGCGGGCGAGGACTGGGCCTGGCGCACCGCCTCGACGATATGTCCGAAGGAGGAGTCGGTCCCGACCCGTTCGGCCCTCAGTTCGATGGCCCCGAGGTAGTTGATCGAGCCGGCGTAGACCGGACTGCCCGGCTCCAGATCGACCGGCAGGGGCTCGCCCGTGATCTGGGACTGGTCGACGCTGGAGCGCCCGCTCAAGACCGTGCCGTCGACCGGCACGCGCTGGCCGGGGGAGACCAGGACGGTCTGGCCGACCGCCACCTCCAGCAGAGGGATTTGGACCAGCCGCTGGCCGTGGCGGACCGTCACGGAGCTGGGCAGGAAGGCCATCAGGTCGCTCAAGACCTGGTGGCCGCGGTCCAGCGAGAGGTCCTCCAAGATCTCGGCCGCCAACACGAAGGTGGCGATCAGCAGGGCGGTCAGCCACTGCCCGATGGCGGCCGCCGCCACCAGCGCGATCAGCATGGACAATTCCATGCTCATGCGGCGGCGCCGTAGATCGTGCCAAGCTTCGACCACGATCGGCCAGCCGGCCACCGCCAAGCCGATCAGGGCCGCGACCGGACAGCGCGGGTCGGGCCAGGTCAGGCCCAGCCCGACCGCCCCGGCCCCAGCCGCCACCACCGCCGTGCGGATCAGGTCGGCCCGCTCGATCCGCCGCCACCAACCGCTGGTCGGATCGCTGGCTGGGGCCGGTCGGGACTCAGGCTCCGCCGGTCGGTCCGGTCGGTCGAACGGTCGGTCGGAGGGGGCCGGGCCGGCCCCGGACGGCCCGCTCACGCCGGGCGGTCCGAGTCGGCGCCGGCGTGGTGGGCCGGTCGGTCGTCCAAGACGTGCTCGGCCTGTTGGACGCCGTGGCGGACCAAGGCGGCGGCGTGTTCGTCGACCAGGCTGTAGAAGACGTGGGAGGCCTCGGGCCGGGTCCGGACGATCTTGGCCCAACGCAGTTTGGCCAGGTGCTGGGAGACGGCGGTCGGCTTCTTGCCGACCTGCTGGGCCAACTGCCCGACCGAGCGCTCGCCCGACCCCAGGGCCAGGATCAAGCGGATGCGGGTGGGATCGGACAGCAGGGAGAAGACCTCGGCCGCCAGCGCGATGTGGTCGTCGTCGGCCTCTAATCTGGTGATCTGCGTATCTTCATACATGCGCATATCATAAACCGATCCCAGGGAGCCGGGTCGAGCCTCCGTCGGGCCGGCGGGGTGGCTGGCGGATTGGTCTCGGGTCCGACGCGGGGCTGGTTCGGAGCGATCCTGGGGGCGGCCGGGCTGGGGCGGTCGAGGCCAGGACCGCGGGACGATCAGTCGCTACGATGGCCGGCAGGAGGAAACCAAGTGGCGCGAAGCGACGACCGGGTCCCGGAGGGCCAGGCCATGCCCCGGATGAGCGACGTGGCGGCGGTGGCCGGCGTCTCTTTGGGCACGGTGTCGAACGCCCTCAACCATCCGGACCGGCTGTCGCCGGCCACGCTCAAGCGCATTCGACGGGTGATCCAGGAGTTGGGCTTCGTCCGCAACGGAGCCGCTCAGTCTTTGGCCCGGGGCATCTCCACCACCATCGGCTTCGTCATCATCGACCTGTCGAACTCCTTCTTCTTGGACATGTCGCGGGGGGCCGAGCAGGCCGCCGCCGAAGCCGGTTTCGCTCTCATCTTGGCCAACTCGGACATGGACATGGCCCGTCAGGACACCCATCTCGACCTGTTCGACCAGCAGCGCACGGCCGGCGTCTTGCTGGCCCCGCTGCCGGGGCTGTTCTCCGGCTTGGAACGGGCCCGTCAACACGGGCAGCCGCTGGTGCTGTTGAACGCCGCCCCGCAGACCTCCGACCACTGCGCCGTCCTGGCCCACAACGAGCACGGCGGTTATCTAGCCGCCCGTCACCTGATCGAGCAAGGCTGCCGCCAGCTGGCCTTCTGTGGGAACATCGACGCCTTGCCGCCCATCCGTCAGCGTTACTCGGGGGCGGCTCGGGCGGTGGCCGAGACCAACGGGGCGGTCCGACTGGAACTGATCCCGACCTGTGAGGTCCAGGTCGGCGACGGCGTCAAGGTCGGTCGCCAAGTCATCGAGCGGGAGACGGCCTGGCGGCCGGACGGCGTCATCGCCGGGGCCGACCTGTTGGCGGCCGGCATCGTCCAGACCGTCCTGAGCCAGTCCGACCTGCGCTTCCCCCAGGACGTCGCCATCATCGGCTACGACGACAACCGGTCGGCTTGGAACGCCCTCATCCCGCTCTCCACCTTGGCCCAGCCGGGCTTGGAGATGGGCCGTTTGGCGGCCCAGCTGCTGATCGAGGAGATCACCGGCCGCCAGGGCCACCGCCACCGTCAGATCGTGTTGGAGCCGCAGCTGGTGGTGCGCGACTCGTCGCGTCGGCGCGGCTGATAGGCCAGCCGTCGGGCCTGGGTCCGGCGGCTCGGTCTCAGTTCGATCGCTTTTCGGTCCAACCCTTGACGGATGCCCGATTACGCGCCAGTATGGCACTACGCTTCTAATTGAAGCGCTTCAATAGAAGCTCGCGTTCAAGGAGGAACAGTGATCATCAAGACCGCCCCCAAACGCCGTCAGACCGTCCTGGCTGGCCTTTGCGTGCTGGGTCTGGCCGTCGGCCTGAGCGCCTGCGGCGACAGCTCGTCGTCCGACGATCCGGCGTCGAACCAGGTTGAGTTCAGCTTCTTGGGCATGCCCGAGAACACCACCGTCGAGGCCGTCCTGCAAACCATCGCGGCCGGGTCCTGCGCCACGGACCTAGCCGACTATCCGCTCAAAACCAGCTCACAACCGCAAGCCAGCTACGATCAACAGCTCCAGCTCTTGGCCGGCAACGACGCCCTGCCCAGCCTGATCTTCGCCGCCAACACGCCTTCGTTAGCGATCGAATTGCACGACGGCGGCTACCTGGTCGACATCGACCAAGCCCTGACCGAGGTCGGCCTGGCCGACGCCATCCTGCCGGCGGCCGAATCGGTCTTGCGCTCGCTCTACGGCGGTGACCTGTTCACTTTGCCGGCCGAGTTCAACATCGAAGGGATTTGGTACAACAAGGCCATCCTGGCCCAGCACGGCATCGCCCAGCCCACGACCTGGGACGAGCTGACCGCCGCCAACCAGAAACTGGCCGACGCCGGCGTCCAGCCCTTCGCAGTGGCCGGATCCGGTGGCGACGGCTGGAACGTGACCCGTCTAGTCGGCAACCACATCTTCCGTAGCCTGGGAGCCGACGCCATGCGCCAGGTGGCCGATGGCAAAGCCAAATTGACCGATCCGGAATACCTGGCCTCGGCCGAGGCCGTGGCGGCCTGGGGCCAAGCCGGTTATTTCGGCCCGGCCCCCACGGCGGTCGACTACGCCACCGCCATGAACACCTTCCTGACCGGCCAAGCGGCCTTCTACTACATGGGCTCTTGGGCCCTGGCCTCCTTCAACGACCCGACCCAGAACCAGATTGGGGATGACAATATTGGCTTCCTGCCCTTCCCGAATGTGACCGGTGGCAAGGGCTCGGCGGCCGAGGTGCCGGCCAACGCCGGCATGCCGCTGGCCCTGTCCAGCGCCAGCTACGACGCCGGAGCCAAGGCTTGGCTGGGCTGCCTGGCCCAGAATTACGGCACGCTGGCACTGCGCGACAAGGGTCAGATCACCGGTTTCCGGGTCTTCGACCCGGTGGCCGACCTGCCGGCGCTGACCACCGAGGTGCAGGACATCATCGCCAACGCGCCCAGCTCGGTGCTCTGGTTCGAGGCCCTCTTCTCGGCTCAAGCCACCACCACCGCGCAGACCAACGGCGGGCTGCTGGCCGAGGGCTCGCTCAGCGGGGCCGACTTCATGAGCATCGTCCAGGCCGACCTCGGCTGACCACGGCCGCCTGGGCTCGGTTCGGAACGGTCTCCGCCCGACCGTTCCGAACCAGCCCGGGCCGACCCGGCGCCCGACCACCCGAGTGCCCGACGGCGACTAGACCACCATCCGTGAGGCTGAACCGATGAGACAAGTCTTAGGCGATCGCAAGACCATCGCCGTCCTCTTGGCCCCGGCTCTGATCTGCTACAGCCTGATCATGCTGGCCCCGATGGTCTGGTCGCTCGGCTACACCCTCTTCAGCGGCAATCCGATCCGCGGTTTCAGCTTCGCCGGGCTGGCCAACTTCGACACCCTGCTGCACGACCCCAAGTCCGGCCAGGCCCTGCTCTTCACGATCAAATACGCCGTCACCGTGACCATCGGCCAAGTCGTCTTGGGCTATCTCTTGGCCTTGCTCTACGTCTTCCAGCTGAAACGTTCCTCGGGCTTGATCCGGACCCTGGTCTTCTTCCCCGTCGTCCTGCCCACGGTGGCGGTCTCGCTGCTGTTCCAAAAACTCTTCGCCATCGTGCCCCAAGACGGCCCGGTCAACTCCCTCATGAACTTGTTCGGGGCCGAGTCGATCAACTGGTTCGGGGGCGGCGGTCGGGCCTTCCTGGTCATCGCCTTGATGGACATCTGGCGTTCGATGGGCTTCTACGGCGTGCTGCTCTACGCCGGACTGGTCGACATCTCGGACGACGTCATCGAGTCGGCCCGTTTGGACGGGGCCGGCGGTTGGCGGCTGGCCCGGACCGTCGTGCTGCCGTTGTCCCGCCCGGTCCTGATCTCGGCCCTGATCTTCTCCATCAACGGCACCCTCAAGGTCTTCGACTCGATCTACGCCCTGACCGGCGGCGGGCCGGGAGCTCAGACCTCGCCCCTGACCTTGCACATGTACCGCACCGCCTTCGCCTACGGCGACTACGGCTACGGCGCCACCATCGCCTTGAGCTTGACCATCTGCTGTCTCTTGGTCACGGTGGCCGTCTTCCGCGGCTCACGGCAGGACCCGACCGCATGAGGCCGATCGACCGCTCCAGCCCGGGGCCCGGACACCGCCGCTGGCGAGGCTGGCGGCGGACTCCGATCGGGCTGGTGGTGGCGGTCTTGCTGGTGATCGAGGTCTACCCCTTGCTTTGGCTCTTCCTGGGCTCGCTCAAGACCCAAGACGAATTCCTCAACCGGCCGACTTGGGCCCTGCCGGTGGACTGGCTCAACTTCGACAACTACGTCCAGGCCTGGCGCTCCGGCGTCGCGCGCGACCTGGTCAACTCGGT
Organism: Propionibacteriaceae bacterium; assembly: GCA_031267645.1. Classification (GTDB taxonomy): domain Bacteria; phylum Actinomycetota; class Actinomycetes; order Propionibacteriales; family Propionibacteriaceae; genus WQYJ01. The sequence continues at coordinate 4,046 of JAIRYW010000040.1, read as the reverse complement.
GTTGGCCGTCTTCCCCGCCTTGGCCGCCATCGTCCTCTTCGGGGCCGCCGCCGGCTTCGCCCTCGAGATCATGGTCTGGAAAGGCCGCTCCGGCGTCCTGTTGGTGTTCCTGACCGGCATCATGGTCCCCTCCCAGATGATCTTGTTGCCCTTGTTCAGCGTCTACTTCCAAACCCACCTGACCGGCACCCTGTGGCCCCTGATCTTGACCTACACCGCCACCGGGCTGCCTCTGACCGTCTTCATGATGGCGACCTATTGCCGCTCCATCCCGCGGGAGTTGTTCGAAGCCGCCACCTTGGACGGGGCCTCGCTGCTGCGGGCCTTCTGGTCCATCGCCTTGCCGGTGTTGGCCAACGCCGTCTTCACGGTCGGGCTGGTCCAGTTCTTCTTCCTCTGGAACGACCTCTTGATCGCCATGACCTTCACGGCCGGCTCCGGCCACGACGAGTTGGCCACCGTCCAAGTCGGTCTGCTCAGCTTCCAAGGCCGCTTCGGCACGGTCCAATACGGCCCCACCATGGCCGCCATCTGCGTCAACGTGCTGATCACCTTGGCGCTCTACCTCTTCTGCAACCAACGGGTCATGAAAGGGATGGCCGCCGGCGCGGTCAAGGGTTAGAAGATGCGTGTGGTCGAACTGAGGGTCGAATACGGGGCGGTCCGATTGGGCCTGGGCCAGGCCCGGCCCCGGCTCAGCTGGGTGGCGGCCGGCCGGCCGGGGGAGGCCCAGACGGCCTATCAGCTGGCTTGTCGGCGGGACGGCCGGGTCGTCAGCGGCCCGCCCGTCCGCTCGGCCGCCTCGCTCTGGCTGGATTGGCCCTTCCCGCCCCTGGCCTCGCGGCAGGCGGTCGAGGTCCGGCTCAGGCTGTGGGGCCAGGCGGAGGGGCCGGGGCCCTGGTCCGGCTGGACCCGGATCGAAGCCGGGCTGCTCGAACCGTCCGATTGGACCGTGCCCTGGGTGGTGGTGGACCGCCGGGGGGACGACCGCTCCGGACCGGGGCCGGCCTACCGGGCCCGGACCGAGTTCGTCTGGTCCGGGGCCGGCCCGGCCCGTCTCTACCTGACCGGCCACGGCATCGTGGAGGCCGAGTTGAACGGGCGAGCCGTCTCGGACGAGCTGTTGGCCCCCGGCTGGACCAGCTACCGCCACCGCGTGGTCTACCGCGTCCTGGACGTCGGCGAACTGCTGCGGCCCGGGCCCAACGCCGTCGGCGTCACCGTCGCCGACGGCTGGTACCGGGGCAAGCTGGGCTTCAACGGGGGAGCGCGCCGGGCCACCTACGGCCGTGATCTGGCCTTCCTGCTCCAGCTCGAGGCCAGCGGCCCGCAGGGTCCCCAAGCCTTGATCGGGCCGCGGGCCGACTGGCGGGTGGCTCCGAGCGCGGTCGTCTCGGCCGGCTTGTACGAGGGCGAGGTGGTCGAGGCCAGCTTGATCGAGCCGGGCTGGTCCCAGGTCGGTTTCGACGACCGGGCCTGGCGGACGGCCGAGGCCGTGCCGTTGGGCGACCTGCCCGGCCAGCCGGTGGCAGCCACCCTGCCCCCCATCCGGGTGACCGACGCCTTGGCCCCGGTCAGCCGACGGTTGATGCCAGACGGGCGGTTGCGGCTCGACTTCGGCCAGAACCTGGCCGGACGGCTGCGGGCCACCGTCTCGGCCCAGGCCGCCAGCCTGGTCAGCTTCCATCACGCCGAGGCCATCGAGGCCGGACGGCTGGCGACCCGTCCGCTGCGGCGGGCCGCCTCGGTCGACGCCCTACGGCTGGAAGCCGGTCAGACGGTCGAGTTCGAGCCCCGTTTCACCATCCACGGCTTCCGCTACGCCGAGCTGGCGGCCGACTGGTCGGCCGTCCGGGTGGACCGGTTGCGGGCCGAGGTGCTGCACAGCGATATGCGGCGGACCGGTTGGTTCGACTGCTCCCACGCCCTGCTCAACCGTTTGCATGAGAACGTGGTCTGGTCCATGCGGGGCAATTTCGCCTCCTTGCCGACCGACTGCCCGCAGCGCGACGAGCGATTGGGCTGGACCGGCGACATCGCCGCCTTCGCCCCCACCGCCCTCTTCCTGTACGACTGCGCTGGGTTGTTGGTCAACTGGTTGGACGACCTGGCGGTCGAGCAAGCGGAACTGGGCACGGTGCCCAATTTCGTGCCCTGGGTCGAGTGCGGTTTCCCCAAGGAGCCGACCGCCGCCTGGGGCGACGCCGCCGTCATCGTGCCCTGGGAGATGTACCGACGCACCGGCGACCGGGGCGTCTTGGAGCGGCAGTGGCCCTCCATGACGGCCTGGGTCGACCAAGTGGCCGGTCTGGCGGGGGAGTCCGGCCTGTGGCAGTCCGGCTTCCAACTGGGTGATTGGCTCGACCCGGAGGCCCCGCCGGAGGCGCCCGACCGGGCTCGCACCGACCGCTACCTGGTGGCGACGGCGTACCACTCCCACTCCGCCCGGCTGCTGGCTCGGGTGGCGCAGGCGCTGGACCGCCCCCAGGACGCCGCCCATTACGACCTGATGGCCGATCGGGCGGCGGCCGCCTTCCGCTCGGAGTGGGTCTCGCCGGCCGGCCGCGTGGTCTCGGACGCCCCCACCGCCTTGGCCTTGGCCATCGTCTTCCGTTTGCTGGACGCCCCCCACCAGTACCGCGTGGCTGGCCGCCGGCTGGTCGAGCTGGTGCGCGAGGGGGATTACCGGATCCGGACCGGTTTCGTCGGCACGCCCTTGATCTGCGACGCCCTGGTGGCCAGCGGGGCGCCGGACGACACCTACCACCTGCTGCTGCAGCAGGAGTGCCCGTCCTGGCTCTACCCCATCACGATGGGGGCGACCACGGTCTGGGAGCGGTGGGACTCGATGTTGCCGGACGGCAGCATCAATCCGGGCGAGATGACCTCCTTCAACCACTACGCCCTGGGCGCGGTGGCCGATTTCATGCAGCGCCGGATCGGCGGCTTGGCCCCCCTGGAGCCGGGCTATCGGTCGGTCGAGGTGGCCCCGCTGCTGGGCGGCGGCCTGACCGCTGGCCGGGCCAGCCATCAGAGCCCGTACGGACTCTGCGCGGTCTCTTGGCGGCGCCGAGAGGACCGCTTCAGCCTCGACCTCGAACTGCCCAGCGGGGTCAGGGCCGAGGTCCGGCTGCCTGACTCGACGCCGCCGCGCCCGGTCGTCGGCGGCGGCCAGTTCCACTTCGAGTCCAGCTGCCGCCCGGCCCAGCAGGACCCGCCGCCGCTGCGGCCGGTCAACCCACACGATCCCCGTCGCCATGACGCGGTCGCCGCCGATCGCGTCGAGTCCGCCTGATCTGACCGCCAGCCGAAAGGAGAATCCGTCCAGCCAGCCATTTGAGCGCTTCATTAGTGACTGTCTTCCCCGCGCCGGCTCCACCCGTCCTCGGGCCGCCTGAGGTGGCCCGCCCAATTTGTCGAACCCAATTAGTCGAAGACGACCGAAGGAAAGACCCGATGAAAAGACTGCACCGATTGACCCTCGTGCCGGTCCTGGCCCTGGCCTGGTCCGGCCTCCTACTGGCTGGATCGCCGCCAGCCCAAGCCGATCCGCCCGACCTCGACCTGTGTCCCTGGATGGACACCAGCTTGACCTCCGACCAGCGGGCCGACTCCTTGCTCGAGCATTCGACGCTGGGCCAGACCATGCGCTGGCTGAACGAGCAAGCCTCCAATTTGCCCCAACAGACCACTTGGTCCGGCGGCGTGACCTACGAGGCGGCTCTGCCTTGCACGCCGACGGTCTATTACACCGACGGCCCGGAGGGGGTGCGTCACAGCGGCGCCACCACCTTCCCCTCCCAACTCGGCTTGGCCGCGACCTGGGACCAGGATCTGGCTTTGGCCAAGGGCGACGCCCAGGGGGCCGAGGCTTACGCCTTGGGTTACAACGGCGTTCTGGCTCCGGGGGTGGCCTCGGGCCGGACCCCGTTGTCGGGACGGACGCCGGAATACCTGGGTGAGGATTCGTTGTTGTCTGGTCTCATGGCCGGTCAGCAGTTGGTCGGCTTGCAGCAGAATCCGGTCATCACCAGCCTCAAACATTA
>JAIRYW010000067.1 GCA_031267645.1 Propionibacteriaceae bacterium | reverse complement strand
CAGCCAGCCCCTCGCCTGGGGCGGCGGGCCCGGGCCGCCTACCGGCGTTTGAACGAGCGCTCCGATCCACCGCCGGTGGTCAGCCCGCAGGTGCTGGTGGCCCGGGACGTCCCCGTGCCCATGCGCGACGGCGTCACCCTGCTGGCGGACCATTGGTACCCTGCCCGCGGCGCCACCGGCCCGGCCATCCTGGTCCGCACCCCCTACGGCCGGGCCGGCAACGCCGAGCTGGCTCTGACCTGGGCCCGGCGGGGGCATCACGTGGTGGTGCAGAGATGTCGGGGCCTGTTCGGCTCAGGCGGCGTCTTCGCGCCCCTGGACGAGGCCGCCGACGGCGCCGACACCCTGGCCTGGCTGCGCGCCCAAGATTGGTTCCCGGGCCGGGTGCACACCTGGGGTTTCTCCTACCTGGGCCTGACCCAGTGGGCCATGTGTGGGCCCACCGGTCCAGACGCCATGCAGATCTCGCTCAGCGCCCGCTCCTTCGACCAGGCCATCATCTACCCCGGCGACGGTTTCTCGATGGGCAACGCCTTGGCCTGGTTGATCGCCTTGGCCGCCCAGGAGCGCTCCTGGGTGGCCCGGCTGTGGCGGATCATCCGCTTCCGGTCCCGCCTGCGCCGGGCCGCTGTGACCCTGCCCCCGTCGGAAGCCGATCGGGCGGCCACCGGCCAGTCGGCCGCTTTCTTCCGTGACTGGGTGGAGCACAGCCAACCCGGCGACCCGTGGTGGCAGAAATTCCACTTCGCCGCCGACCCGGCCCAGGTCCCACCCACCGTGTTGCTGGCCGGCTGGCAGGATCTCTTCTTGCGCGGCCAGGTGGACGACTTCAAGGCCCTGCGCCAGGCCGGCCGGCCGGTCCGTTTGGTGATCGGCGATTGGACCCACCACGGCGGCGAGGCCGGGATCTGGTCGTCGCACGAGACCTTCCGCCTGCCCAGCCGGCCCGAGCAGGAGTTGAGCGGGCCGCCGGTCCGGCTCGAGGTCACCGGCGGCGGCGGTTGGCGCGACTTGATGGATTGGCCGCCGGCCGCCCAGCCCTGTCCGCTCCACCTGACCGCGGCAGGCGGGCTGAGCCCGGACCTCCCGGCGGCCGGACAGGTCGCCTACACCTACGACCCCCGCGATCCCACCCCTCAGGTCGGCGGCCGGGCCCTCGACCCCTTCGACAGCGGCCGCCGCGGCCAGCGTCGCCGGGAGGCCCGGTCGGACGTGGTGGTGTTCACCGGTCCGGTCCTGAGCCAGGATTTGACGGTGGTGGGCGAGCCGGAGTTCGAGGCCTGGTTCCAATCCACCAATCCGACCGTCGATTTGGCGGTCCGCCTCTGCGAGGTCGACGCCAAGGGCGTCTCCCGGACAGTGGGAGACGGCTACGCCCGCCAAGCTGGTCCTACCGCTCAGTCCGAGGAGGGGTTCCGCCGGGGTTTGGTTCTGATCGGACCCATCGCGCACCGTTTCGCCGCCGGCCACCGGATCCGCCTGCAAGTCGCCAGCGGCGCCCATCCCTTGTGTCTGCGTAATCCCGGAGCCGGGGCCCGGCCGACCGCCCCGGGACCCTTGACGTCCAGCCGTCAAATTCTGCGTTGCGGCCCGGACGGCTGCCGCCTGGTCCTGCCTCAGGTGGCCTTGGAACAGTTGCCAGTCGCCCAAGGCGGTCCCCGACCAGCCGGCCCGGGCGGCCAGGCTGGAACGGCCCGCGCCCGGTCCTTCGCCCAGCCCGATCCCAGAGGAGACTGATCACCATGTCCGACTCAGCTTTGGCCGGCCGTTTCCCGGCTGATTTCTGTTGGGGGGCTGCCACCGCCTCGTACCAGATCGAAGGCGCCGCCAGCGCCGACGGACGCGGCCCCAGCATCTGGGACGTCTTCGCCCGTCAGCCCGGCACGATCGTCAACGGTGACAACGGTGACGTCGCCTGCGACCACTACCATCGGATGGGCCAGGACGTGGCCCTGATGAGCGAGATGGGTCTGCGGGCCTACCGCTTCTCAGCGGCCTGGCCCCGGGTCCAACCGGACGGCCGCGGGCCGGCCAACCGACAGGGCTTGGACTTCTACTCCCGGCTGGTGGACAGCCTGTTGGAGGCCGGCCTGGCGCCGGTCCTGACCCTGTACCACTGGGATCTGCCCCAAGCGCTGGAAGAGGCCGGCGGCTGGCCTGGCCGTCAGACCGCCTTGCGTTTCGCCGACTACGCCGAGCTGATGGCCGAGGCCTTGGGCGACCGGGTCAAGACTTGGAGCACCTTGAACGAGCCCTGGTGCTCGGCCTTCCTGGGCTACTCCTCCGGCGTCCACGCGCCCGGCCGGCGCGACGAGGCCGCCGCCCTGGCCGCCGCCCATCATCTCAATCTGGCCCATGGTCTGGCGGCCCAAGCCATCCGCGGCGTCTTGGGTCCTGGGGCCGACGTCTCGGTCACCCTCAACCCCCACGTGGTGCGGGCGGCCTCGTCCAGTCAGGCGGACCAGGAGGCCAAGCGGCGGATCGAGGCCATCGGCAACGAGGTCTGGATCGGTCCCCTGCTGCGCGGCGCCTACCCCGAGGACCTGTTGCGGGACACCGCCTCGATCAGCGACTGGTCCTTCGTCGAGGCGGGCGATCTGGAGACCATCTGTCAGCCGCTGACCTGGTTGGGCTTGTACTATTCCGCGGTCACCCAGGTGCGGGCCCGGACCGGGGCCACTCCCCTGCCCACTCCCTGGGTGGGGGAGCGCGACGTCGAGTTCATCCCCCCGGCCGGCGCCGTCACCGACCTGGGCTGGGGCGTCGACCCCAGCGGCCTGACCGATCTGTTGACCGGTCTGGCCGAGCGTTTCCCCGGCCTCGATCTGGTGGTGACCGAGAACGGCGCCGCCTGCGCCGACCAGGTCGACCCGGACGGGTCCGTCCACGACCCGGACCGGGTGGCTTACCTGAGGGCGCACCTAGCGGCCGTGGCCGACGCCCGGACGGCCGGGGCCCCTGTCATCGGCTACTTCGTCTGGTCGCTCTTGGACAACTTCGAGTGGGCTTACGGCTACGGCAAACGGTTCGGGCTGCTCCACGTCGACTACGCCACCCAAGAGCGCCGCTGGAAGGACTCGGCCCTGTGGTACCGGGACTTCCTCAAGGGTGTCCCGGGATCTCACGGCTGAGGTCGGCCCAGCTAGTGGTGTCTCCCGAATATGTGATGGTCATCAGGTTCGAGACGGCCGGCCGGCCAGGCCTCTGAGATAGACGCGGGTCGGCTCACCCGCTGGCCTGATCCACCCGGGGCGGATCAGGCCAGGTCGGGCCAGCCGGCGCCGCTCGACTTCGGCCCGGCTCTGCGGGTCGTCAGCTGATCCGGGCCTTCTTCAGTTGGCCCGATTGGCGTCGGATCAGGGCGATTCCGACCAACAAGGCGGCGCCGGCCGCCAGTCCCAGGCTCAGGGACGGACCACCGGTCCCGGCCAGCCGGGTTCCGTCCGACGATCCGTCGAGCGGTTGGCCGCCGGCCGCTTTGAGCACGCTCAAAACGATCTCCGGGGAGGTCCCGTAAGCGATGGCGCCATGCTCGGTGACCACGGCCACGGTGATGGCGGCTTGGTCCAGTTCGACCCCAGCGCTGAAAGCGTAGGTCGCGGAGGTGGCCCCGGGGATGGGAACGGCGGCGTCGGAGCCGGCGGTCCGCCAGAACCACTGGTAACGGTCCAGCATGGTGGCCGGCGTCACAATGGCCGTCAGGGTGATCGTCTCGCCCTCGCTCCACTCCGTCTCCCCGCTGATGGCCAGCTGCTGTGGGGCGGCGGCTCCGTGGTCGTCCACCTCGATCAGGACCGGCTGCGCGACGGCCTGGACCACTCCGTCCAGCAGACATTCGACCTTCACCTGGGCGCCGTCGAGGGCCTGCTCGGCCGTCAGGACGAGCTCCGCCCCGGTGACGCCGTCCACCGTCTGGAATTGGGACTGGTCGGCCCGTTCGATCGACCAGCGGTAGGTGGCGCCGGCCAATTCAGTCGGCGTCAAGGTCGCCGTCAGACTGATCGGGCCGTTGGAGTGGTAGTGCCCGGCCAGTCCCAGGATGTGCAGGCCCGGCTCGGTCGGACTGGCCAGTGCCACCCGTATCTCCTGCGCCGCCGACACGGCCAGCCGGTCGCCGTCGCCGTCCAGCAGCGCCACCCGTACCAGGTAGCCGTCCCAAGCCCGCTGCGGGGTGATGGTCAGCTGCGCTCCGGTGACTGGACCGGCGGCGTCCCGGATGGTCAGCCACCCGCTCGAACCGGCTGGTTGGATCTCCCAACTGTAGGAAGCCCCCGGCAGCGCTGGCGCAGGCTGAGCCGTCAAGGTGGTCGGCGCGCCGTCCACGAACTGGGCTGGGAAGTCGACGATCTCGACTGACGGAGCGGGCTGGCTCGGAACCGGCGTCAAGACGAATCCGCGCGTGCCAGCGGGAGTGGTCGCCGTTCCCACGATGTGGCCGGCCTGGTTGACGTCCGAGGCGGATTGCAGGACCACCCCGTCGGGCAGGTCGACCACCAAGCTGGCGAGTTCCACGGCTCCGGTGGAGTCCCAACCGATGGCCGCCCCTCCGAATGAGGTGTTGCCGGCGTACTTAGAGCTCTGGCCGACCACGACTCCCCCGCTGATGGCTTTGGCGGCCGCGTGGGGGTAGTCCGCCAGCTCAGCCGCGGCCAGTTCGAGGGGACTCCCGGTGGAGTCCCACAGCAGCGCGATCTCCAGCCCGCCGCTGGTCGCGCTGCCGACGGCCACTCCGTCCGCCCGTACGCCGGCCACGGTCGGCGCACTGGCCCCGGCCGGGGTGGTGAGCAGGCGCGGACCATCGGCCTCCCACACCACGGCGAACAGCTCGCTGCCGCTTTGGCCGGGCAGTGTCAGCGAGACGCGCCCGCCGATGACGTCGCCCTCGGCGATGGTCGTGGCGGTCAGGTTGTTGATGGTGGCCTCGGCCGGCCCGGGCGGGTCGAGGAGCCGGACCGAACCGTCGGCGTTCAGCGCGACCGCTCGGCCAGAGGCCGTGCCGACGGCGACGCCGGCTTCGTTGATGTCGTTCAGCAGGCCGGTGCCGGCCTCGTTCAAAGCCACGGTCCAAGGGGCCTCTTCGCCCTGCCAGCGGATGGGGATGGAATTACCGGCGGCGTTGAAGGCTTCCCCGACGATCTGTTGGGCGTCGTTCAGATCGAACCCACGGGAGAACCGCGAACCGTCCAAGTTGGCCAGCTCATGGGCGTGGAAGTGGTCGTCGTGCTTTTCCCACAACACTGTCTGCTGGGGCTGGGCCGAACTGGTCGGGCGGGTCACGCCCACGACGTCGCCCTGCTCGTTCAGGCCTAGCGCGGTGGAGCTGAAGCCGCCGTTGGTCGGCTCCAACAGCGTCAACTGATAACGCTCGGCCAGATGTCCTAGGACGGAGGGAGCCGTCGGCGCCGCGGCCGCCACTCCCCCTCCCAGCGGCACTAAGACGAAGGCGGCCAGCAGCGCCAGCCAGGTGGCGATGGCGACCTGGCGGCGGCGCTTTCGGATCGGTCCGGGCGAAATGGGCATTCGGGGCTCCTTGGAATGGTGGTTGGCGGTTGGGAGGACCGGCCCGCAGCGGGCGGTCCGAGTCGAAAGGCGGGGCGCGTCGGCCCGCCGCTCGGGGCCATGGTGGGCGGCCCCACTCTTGGGTTATTGATAACGACTCTCATTATACATAAGTGGGGCGGGCCGTCCACCGCTGAGAACGGGCGCTCCTGGGAGGTCGAGGACCGCCCGATCGGGCCTCCCCTCGGACCAAGACCGAGTCGAGTCGACCGGGCCACTAGCCGCCAGCGGATTTCGTATTTCAGCGGCTAAGGCGTGGTCGAGACTCAGTCTTGTTGGAGCCTGAACTCGAGTGGGAAAACGACCAGCGGCCGGCATGCCGCGGAGTATGCTGAAGAGGCACGTCAATTCTAAAGGGGGAGAATTATGGACGAGCTCATCGGCATACATGGCGACGACATCGACATCATGGATTATCGGACTGTTAGTAAGAACACCGGCGCAGTCACATACCAGAAAGTGCTTGTCTCCGATGAAGACACAGGCATGTTCGTAAAACTGTTCCTCTATCCAAAAGGAGTCATCACCGCAACCCACCGGCATAACTGCGCGCACGGAATGTACGTGCTCAAGGGCACGCTGCACACGCACCGAGGTGACTTCGGTCCAGGCAGCTTCGTGTGGTTCAAAGAGGGCGAAGTCATGTCTCACGGAGCCCAGGACGAGGATGTCCTGTGCCTGTTTATCACTAACAAAACGTTTGATATCACCTACCTGTAGCGAAGGCGGGGGCATTCGCCCATAACCGAGTTACTCGGGAGCGCCGGTGCCCCCGAGTAACTCGGCGCAGGGCGACACTTTCCTATCCAAAGTCAGGTAATCCCTCTGATGCCATCTGGTCGGCTAAGTCGCCGAGCCCGGTTATCAGTCTTATTTCTGGGTGGATTAGGTTGAGTTGGCCTATGGCTCAAAACCTGGCCTCCGCCCTCGAAGTGACAGTCGGCTTCCTTCGACACGAGTTCCGCATGCCGGGGCATCGCGGCAGACGCCCACGGGCCTGGGCAGAAGACGGTCAAGCCTTCCGACCGGAAAAGGTTCGAGCCCCCATTCAGGAGGGCGAAACGGCCTCAGAAGGTGGATCGTGGGGCGGGCGGGGCTCGACGCTCCAGGCTGCGCCTGTCGCCGTCCTGGCCCGGCCTCCGGCCGGTCGGCGGACCGCTCGCTACGGGACAGCCCACTGGGCTGTCCCGCTTGACGCTCGCGCCCTCTCGGGTTCGAGCCCCCATTCAGGAGGGCGAAACGGCCTCAGAAGGTGGATCGTGGGGCGGGCGGGGCTCGAACCCGCGACCGGAGGATTATGAGTCCTCTGCTCTGACCAGCTGAGCTACCGCCCCCGACGGGCCGCTGCCGGTCGAGTCTAGCTGGAGCTGGGCGACGGAAGTGGCCGCCGGGCCGCCCGAGCGACGGAGTCGATAGGGTGGAGGCGATGACAGTCAGACCGAGCCCGCCCGTCCGCCTGGTGGCGACCGACCTGGACGGCACCTTCTTGGACGCCGATGGGCAGGTGTCCGATCTCAACGCCAAAGCTGTTCACGCCGCCGCCGAGCGAGGTGTGCGCATGGTCTTCGCGACCGGCCGCCCGGCTCGTTGGCTGGACGTCTTGGAACCCCTGGTGCCAGTCCATCCCTATGTCATAGCCAGCAACGGGGCGGTCCACTACGACATCTTCACGGAGCGGGTCACGACCGCCCACCAGGTACCGACGGCGGACACTGCGGCGGTGGTGGAAGATCTCGAGCGGGCCCTGCCCGGCCTCCTCTTCGCCCTCGAATACGTCGATGGCTGGGGCCGGCTGTCCGGTTTCCCCCTACAGGGCGACTTCGCCGAGGCCACGGTGGAGGCCGACGACATGGGTGAGCTGCTGCGGGCTGGCCAGGCCATCAAGCTGCTGGTGCTCAGCTTGGGGACCGAGACGGTGACCTTGATGCGGTTGGTCGAGCCGATCGTGGCCGGCCGGCTCGACGTCACCTTCTCCTTCGTCCGGGACTCCGGTCTGCTGGAACTGTCCGCCCCCGGCGTCTCCAAGGGCAGTGCCCTGCGCGATCTGATGGCCGAATTAGGCCTCGAAGCCAGTCAATTGGCGGCCTTCGGCGACATGCCGAACGATCTGTCCATGTTGGAATTGGCCGGCCATCCCTTCGCCATGGACAACGCCCACCCCCTGCTGCTGGAGCGGGGCTTCGGCAGGGCCCGCCCCCACCACGACTCCGGCGTCGGGCACGCCATGCTGGAACTGTTGGGCCTGCCCGACTGAGCGCTGGGACAGACGCCGCCGGGGGCCGCTGGCGGCGGGTCGGCGGGTGCCGACGAGGGCCGAGTCGGCCTCTGGCGGCCGGGCCAGGGGCCGGGGACGCCGAACCGCCGGCCCGGTCAGCCCGGCTGGTTCAAGGCCGGGGCTCCAACTCCACCACCAGCGCCTCGGCCGCCCTCTGACAACGCTGGCGGGCCTGGTCGAGGTCCTGACCGCGCGCCGCCACCACGGCGACACGACGATGCCCCTCCACCTTGGGCTTGCCGAAGAGACGGATCTGGACGCTGGGTTGGGCCAAAGCCTGGTCCAGGCCGTGGAAGACCGGCACGCCATGGCCCTCGACCGTGATGGCGCGGCTGGCCGACGGCCCCAGGCAGGTCACAGCCGGCACCGGCAGACCCAACACGGCCCGGGCGTGCAGGGCGAATTCGGACAGGTCCTGGGAGACCAAGGTGACCAGACCGGTGTCATGGGGACGGGGCGAGACCTCGGAGAAGATGACCTGGTCGCCCCGGACGAATAATTCGACGCCGAAGATGCCCCAGCCGCCCAGGGCCGAGGTGATGGCGCTGGCGATACGACGGGCTTCGGCCAGGGCCTGGTCCGTCATCGGCTGGGGTTGCCAAGACTCCCGGTAGTCGCCGTCGATCTGAAGATGCCCGACCGGATCCAAGAAGGTGACGCCGTCGCGGTGTTGGACCGTCAGCAAAGTGATCTCGTAATCGAAGTCGATGAAGCCCTCCACGATCACCCGGCTGGCCCCCTGGCGAGCGGCCCGGCCGCCGGACTGAGCTTGCTCCCAAGCCGGCTCGACCTGGTCCGGCGATCGCACGACCGATTGGCCGTGGCCGGAGGAGGACATCACCGGTTTGACCACGCAGGGCAGACCCAGTCGGTCGATGGCGGCGCCGAGCTGGCCCAGGGAGTCGGCGAAGAAATAGGGCGAGGTGGGCAGACCCAGTTCCTCGGCCGCCAGACGACGCACGCCCTCGCGGTCCATGGTCAGGCGGGTGGCACGGGCGGTCGGGGCCACTCTGGCCCGCCCCTCGGCCTCCAGCCGCTCCAACAAAGCGGTGTCGATGGCCTCGACCTCGGGCACGATCAGATCGGGCCGTTCCTGTTCGATCAACCGGCCCAGAGCGGCGCCGTCCAACATGTCGACCACATGGCTGCTCTGCGCCACCGCCATGGCCGGGGCTTGGGCGTACCGGTCGACCGCGACGACCTCGACCCCGAAACGGGCCAGCTCGATGGCGACCTCTTTGCCTAACTCGCCCGACCCCAACAGCATGACGCGGGTGGCGCGGGGGCTGAAAGGCGTGCCGACGACGCCGGGTGGGATGAGACCGCGTTGGGTGGGCATAAGACCCCTTCTCAAGACGATGGATCTGCCACCTACCCTAATGGCCCGGTCGCCGCCAAAGAGCCCGGGACCACACCGGGAACCGCTCTGCCTCTAGAGAGCGGTCCCCGGCGTGGCCTCCGGGGGAGGAGAGGCTGGTGGCCTCACCCAGGCTGCGGACTGGGCGAAGGATCGAGGCCACTGGCGTCAGCTTAGGTCGGCTCCCGTCGAAGCGCCATGGGGAGAACTCCCCTACCGGCGGCGGACCCAGCCAGCCCGGTCCCCGGCTAGCGCGGCAGACGGTCGACCCGGTCGGCCTCAAGCCGATGTCGTCAACTGTTCTTGGGCGTCGCGGCGCAGGCTGGCCCCGATCTGGTCCAGCAGACCGGCGCTGGCGTTCATGGCCGGACGATGGTCGCTGTTCCACTGGGAGCGGAAGCGTTGGACGTCCGGGCCGGACCAGGGCAGTTGGCCGACCAACTGGTTCAGCCGACGGGCCGAGGCCCGTAACTGATCGGCCGCGCCGTCGAAGTCGCGCGCCACCGCTTGCAAGACCTGAGGGTCGGAACCCAGCAGCCCCGCTCCCACGACACCATTAGACGAGGCTGGGGCGGTGGGTTGAGTTTTCGATATTCGACCGATTTGTTTGCTTACTTCGGGGGGGACCGGGGGTGGCCCAGGGCTGGGGCTGGGGGTCGGCCGGATCTCCAGAGAACTGCCCTTGGGGATGATTTTGCTCGGGTTCCCGGCCACTATGGCGGCGGCGTTGAATTGAAAAGTGGTGCCGTCTTCCAAATAACCGGAGTGGCCGTGGCCGACTCGTCCCACTGCCGTGGCGGCCGTTGACAGTTGAATGAACTCATCGTCGTTGTCGGGGTCCGATCCCAAGGAGTGGGTCACGCCGGCCGCCCCAGCCACCAAGTTGTCGCCCTTCTCGTGGCCGTTGTAAAGATTGGGCACCACCTTCTTGGAACCCGGTCCGCCCATGCCAGGCGACCCGAACAGAACCAGGTTGTCGATCTTGGGGTCGACCTGGTCGCCGTAATTTGGTCCTTCGGCGGCTATGCCGGACACGCAGGAGCCGTAGGAATGTCCCAACACGGTCAGGTTCAGCGGGCCCTGGTGGGTTTCGGCCAGACCTTGGGTGAAATAGGTCAGATCCTCCGCCCCCTCGCGGGCTCGGAACTGCAGATAGGTGTGGCCGTCCACCCCGGACTCAGGCGCTTTGTACCCCATCCAGACGATGGTGGAAGTCTGGTCGTCCTCGTCCCAGAGGCCGGTTTTCTGACGCAGGTTCTCCATCTGTTCCAAATACGACCCCATCTTGTCCCGTGGATTGGTCGTGATGCCGCCCACGAAGACGCCCACGTTGGCGGCCGTGTCGGGATTGCCGATGGCGATGGCCGACAGCGTGTAAGGCTCGTCCTGGTCCAGCGAGGTCGGCTGGTACTCGAGCAGGTAGCGCGGCGGGTCGCCTCCAGCCGCGACGGCGTCGCGTAAAGCCATGATGTCATCCCGGCGGTTGGCGCGATCCTGCCAGGCCACCCAGTCAGGATTGAACACGGGTGGGGTGGGATACGGGCTGAGGCTGGGCAGGATCGGCGTCGGCTCAGGGCCCAGCGGGTGTCCTTCCCACCACTCCACATCGCGCTGCAAAGCCTCACGGTTGAGCAGGTTCCTGGTCGAAGCCGGCATGCCGTCCAAGTTCCGGATCAGGTCGGGGGCCCGGGCGAAGAAATCCTGACGTTCCAGCCGATCCAAACCAGCCCACCAGTCGGTCACTTGGCTCGGTTCCAAGCCGGCTGGCACTGTCGGATCCGACGCTCGAGACGATGTCATGCCAGGCCTCCTCGCCGATCTGGCCGGTCCGGTCCATCCGGGCCGCTCGATGCGGCACCAGCTTTGTCAAGGCGACTGGACGCTGCTGCGGCCCGTCGCGACGGATCCTGGCGCCACTGGTCATCCTGCCGTCTGATGTCAGTCCTGACTAGGGGGAGCTCTCCCCGGCCAGGCTCGCGGCGGGCGGCCGAGGCGAGCCCGGCGGCCCAGCCCGGTGGTCCAGCCCCTGGTCGGCTTGTGCTCACGTCGTGGGCGAGCCGGCGCCGTGGCCCCGACGATGGCGGTATCGTCTAACTCGTGAACGAGGCGGCGCGGCCTCATTGAAACGACCACCGATGACCGAGACAGGGGCATTAACAAATGAGAATTGCGATTCGGCACGAGGATCTGATCATTGAACCAAATGGTGAGATCTCCGGCCACGACGCCGGAACCAACCTCGTCAAGCGACTCTTGCGGGTTTTCCCCGGCTCGATCTTGGTCGGCTCACAGCCCGCCCGCCACCCCGACTTCGAGGTGGCGCCGTTGGATCAGTTGGCGGCCGACGACACCTTGCTCATCAACATGAACGTGATCGACTCGGTCTCCGCCTGGCGGACCCTGAGCGCCCAAACCGCCAGCCCGAGGATCATGAACTTCGTCTGGTGGGACACCACTCGTTTCCGGGACAAGGTCGAGCAGGCCGAACTGGCCCTGTCCTGCGCCTTGTTCCCCACCTTCGCCAACTCCGAGCGGACCGCCCGCGCCATCGCCGAGTTGGTCGGCCGACTGGCGGTCAAGCCGCTGGCCGAGCGGGCCCGCATCTCCGGGGTCAACCTGGGCATCCGGCTGGAACGGGTGCAGTCCCGTCACGAGCCCAAGGTGCCGGTCGTGCTCTACCCGGCCATCTATGTCTCGGCCCGCAAGCAACCCCGTCTCTTCATCGACGTCGTGACCAAGGTGGCGCGCAAGACCGAGATCCAGGTCGAGGCCCGTTTGACCGAGGCCCATTTGGTCAGCGAACCGGCCATGGAGCTGTCCCGTCAGCGCTGGGCCTCGGTCGGCCCGCTCAAGCCTTCGCGCGAGGAATACTGGGACGCCCTGTCCCACACCACCGCCTTCCTGGCCACGGCCGAAGAGGAGTCCTACGGCCTGGAATACATCGAGGCTCTGTTGGCCGGGGCGGTCGGCGTCTTCCCGGACCGCTCTTGGGCCCGGGCGCTGTTGCCGGCCAAGTACCCCTTCCTCTACACCACCCCCGGCCAGGCCGAAGCCATGCTGCTGCGGGCCGTCACCGACACTGAGGCTTGCCGGCGCGAGCTGGATCAGTCGGTCGAGGGCTCCTTCGACGATTGGCTGCGGGCCCACCACGACGACGACGCCTTCGAATCGGCCGTGGCCGAGCACGTCCGGCGCTGGTTCGGCCCGGTCGGCTGAGTCCCGGCCCCGCCCAGGGCGGCTGGAGCTCGGACAGATGACATAACCGCGGAGGGTCTCGACATCGACGTCGGGGCCCTCCCTGCGTCAGCGACCTGGCTCAGACCTGGCTCCGGCGGCCATCCCCCGCCGACCGTCCGGCGGGGTGGGTCCTCAACTCAGCAGGTTGCGGTCGGTCATCGAACTCTTGGAGCGGGCGAAGAGGTCGAGCAGGTCGCGGATGGTGGCCTTGGCTTTCTGCTGCGGCCCCAGCTCGTGGATGATCTCGCCCTCGTGCATCATCAGCAGACGATTGCCCAAACGCAGGGCGTGCTCCATGTTGTGGGTCACCATCAAGGCGGTCAGCGAGCTGTCAGCCACCACCCGGCCGGTCAAACTCAAGACCAATTCGGCCCGTTGGGGGTCGAGGGCGGCGGTGTGCTCGTCCAAGAGCAAGATCTGCGGCCGGGTGAAAGACGCCATCAGCAAGGACAGGGCTTGGCGTTGGCCGCCCGACAGCAGACCGACGCGATGGCGCATACGCTGTTCCAGGCCCAGCCCCAGAGTCGACAGCTCGTCTTGGAAATCGCGCCGCCGCTGCCGAGTGACGCCTTTGCCCAGTCCGCGACGGCGGCCCCGGACCAGGGCCACGGCCAGATTCTGCTCGATGTTGAGATGGGGCGCGGTGCCGGCCTGGGGGTCTTGGAAGACCCGGGCGATGCCGCTGGCCCGTTTGTGCTCCGGCAGCCGGGTGACGTCGCGGCCGGCGATCTCGATCCGACCGGCGTCGACCGGCAGGCTGCCGGCGATGACGTTGAGCAAGGTCGACTTGCCGGCTCCGTTGGAGCCGATGACGGTGACGAAATCGCCTTCGGCCAATTCCAAATCGATGCCCTGCAGAGCCCGTCGTTCGTTGGCGGTACCGGCGTAGAAGGTCTTACGCACTGAGCTCAGTCTCAGCATCAGGACTCCCCTGCCTCTGGCTCGGGCCGTTCCAAATCACCCGGCGAGAGTTGGAAGGTGGGACGGCCGGGATCGGTCGCTGGGGCCTCAGCGGCACCGCCGCCGGCCAGTCTGGCGGCCACCGGCGAATCGGTCCGAGCCACCGCCAGGGGCGCTCCGGGAGTGGGCAGGATGCCCATCGGCTCCGGCAGGTCGGCCTTGGGCCGCCAGGGCGACAGTCGGGAGAAAGAGTTGCGCAGGGTCTTGGACTGCGACACCACCAGGGCCACGATGACCAGGGCGGCGGAGATCAATTTCATGTCCTGGGCCCGGAAGAACTCCCACTTGAGGGCGAAGAAAATGACCAAACGGTACAACACCGAGCCCACCACCACGCCCAGGGTGGCCAGGAACATGAAACGGGTGCCCAAGACGGCGTTGCCGACGATGACCGAGGCCAGACCGGCCAGGATCAAGCCGGTGCCGGAGCCGATGTCGATGAAGCCCTGGTATTGCGCCATGACCGCTCCGGACAGCCCGACCAGGCCGTTGGCCAGCATCAAGGTCACGATCTTGGTCCAGTCGGTGCTCACCCCCAGGCTGGAGGCCATGCCTAGATTGTCGCCGGTGGCTTGCACGGCCAGGCCGAAATCGGTGGACAAGAACCAATCCAAGACCAGCTTGACGGCCAGGGCGGCGGCCCCTAGCAGCAGGACCGACAGCCAACTGCCGATCATGCGGTCCCGTTGCAGGGCGGTGAAGATGGTGTCGACCCGTAGCAGGGACAGATTGCCCGCCCCCATGATGCGCAGATTGATCGAATACAAGGCCAGCATGTTGAGGATGCTGGCCAACAGCGGGTCGATGTGGAGTTTGGTGTGGAGCAGGCCGGTCACCAGGCCGGCCCCGGCGCCGGCCACCAGACCGGCGCCAGTGGCCAACCAAGGCGACGCCCCGTGGGTGATCAAGATGGCCGCCGCCCCGCCTCCGGTGACGAAGGAGGCGTCCACCGTCAGGTCCGCGAAGTTGAGGATCCGGAAGGTCAAGAAGACCCCCAGCGCCAACAGGGCGTAAATCAGCCCCAGATCTATTGCGGACAGCACGCCGTGGCGCCTACCTCTCTCCTCGGGTCGGACCGGGGCCTGGCCTCAGCCGTTCTAACTGACGACGGTGGCGTCTCGCAAGAGGGACTGGCTCAGAGTCACGCCCATCAGCTCGGCTGACTCCGGGTTGACCTTGAGCTCGGTCTCTTGGACCACCAAGGGAGGAATCGTACCGGGGGCGACGCCCTGGACCAGAATCCGGTGGGCCATCTCGCCGGTGTGGCGACCCAGCTCGTAGTAACTGATGCCACGGGTGGCGATGGTGCCCTGGCTGACCGATTCGGCGTCGGCGCTGAAAATGGGCAGCTGGTTCTGCTGGCCGAAGGCGATCACGGTGGCGAAGGCCGCCACCACGGTGTTGTCCGTCGGCACGATCACGGCGTCGACGTCGGCCAAGGCCTGGATGCCGGAGGCGATCTCGCTCGAGTTGGTGATGGCGGACTCGCGGATGGTCAGGCCCAGTTCGGCCGCCTCCGCTTTGTAAGCCTCGACTTGGACGCCGGAGTTGGCCTCGGAGGAGGAGTAGAGCACCCCGATGGTGGTGGCGTCGGGCAGGACCTCGTGGATCAGGCCGATCGGCTTGGCGTTGGGGTTGAGGTCGGAGGTGCCGGTGACATTGGTGCCAGAGGCTTCCCAACTCGGCACCAGGCCGGTCGAGACCGGGTCGGTCACGCCGGCGAAGACGATCGGACGGTCGCGTTCCATCTGGACGATGGCCTGGGCGATCGGAGTCGAGATGGCCACGATCAGGTCGAGTTGGTCGTTGGAGGCGAAGCTGGCGGCGATGGCGGCGGCGTTGGAGGTCTCGCCTTGGGCGTTCTCGTCGATGTACCGCACCTGGACGCCTTGCTCGGCCAGGTAGTCGGCCAGACCGTCGCGGATCAGCTGGAGCGAGGGATGGTCGACGATGACGGCCACGCCGATGGTGAAAGAGTCTGAGGTGGTGCCGCTGGAATCGGGGTCGGGGTCGTTAGAGCCACCGCAGCCGGCCAGGGCGAGGGTCGCTGCGCCCACTCCGGCCGCCAAAGCGACCATCAGTCTGGGTGTCTTCATGGATCTCTCCATCTCATACGAGCGGGTGGTCCCAGACCACTGTCTGGGCGGTCGGCGGCCGGGTCGAAATCAAACCGTGCCGATGGCGGGCAAGGTTATCCCAGGCCGGCGTCGAAACCAGGCTCTGTCCGAGCGGTGAACCGGCTTCAACCCAGCCGCCTCAGACCAGGGCCGGACCGAAAGCCCAGGCGCGCCCGCCGGCCGCCGCCGGCGGGCCGGCGGACATGGCCTCAGGCGTCGAGGAAGCCGCGGACCGCCTGTATGAACTCAGGCGGCTTAGTGGAATGGATGTTGTGCCCGGCGGCGATGGTCAGGTGTCGTCCCTGCGACAGGCGGGCGACCAGCTCGAGCACCTTGGTCTGGGGCACGAAACTGTCCGGACCACCACCGATGACCAGCGTCGGGGCGATGATCCGGGCCAGCGTGGCTGGCCAGTGCGCAGCCGGGCGGTCGATTTCCGGTCGGATCTGTTCGACCACCGCCCAGTCGAAGTCCAGGTCGCCGTCGGGTCGGGCCGGGGTCTCCGGGGCGCGGGGGTACGGCATTCCGACATCTTCTAAAACCAGCCGGCGCAGGCCGCCGGGGTCGGCCGCGAACGCGCGGCAGGCGACCAGACCGCCCAGCGAGTGGCCGATGACGTCGACTTCCGAGCCGATCTCAGGCAGCACGGCCGCGAAATCTGTGGCCATCGAATCGATCGAGTAGGTTCCGGTCCATTCGCTGTGTCCGTGGCCGCGCAGGTCGACCGCGTGGACCGCTCGGTCGCGGCTCAGGTCGGCGGCGACGCTGTCCCAGTCGGCGGCGCCGTTGCCGGTTCCGGCCAGCAGCACGACGGGCGGATGGAGCGGTCGGGCGGGTCGACTGGACGACACAGCGAGAAATATTCCGTTCACCTGGTAGCGGGTCGTCTCGGCCATGCCAGCAGTCTGTCGGAACGAGAGTGGAGCTCGCACTGCCGTTCGCGCCCAGCGAACGGCAGTCTCTCCCCCGGGTCCGTTTCAGCCGACTAACTCGGACAGCTCGAACCAGCGCTCCTCCAGCGCCGTCGCCTCCGCCTCGGCCTGACGCAGCTCGTCGTTCAGCCGCCCGACGCCCTCGTAGTCGCTTTGGTCATGGGCCGCCATGCGGGCCTGGAGCTGCGCCATCCGTTCGGACAGGCGTTCCAGCTTGCGTTCGGTCGCGCTGAGCTCCTTCCGCGCCGTCCGCTCCACGGCCCCGGCGGCCCGGCGGGCAGCGTTCGGAGGCGGAACGGTCGGCGGACCGACGACCGCCGGCGGCGCGGTCGCCGTCTGGCACAGTCGCAGGTATTCGTCCATTCCACCCGGCAGATGGCGCAGGCGGCCGTCGACGATGGCGTACTGCTGGTCCGTGATCCGTTCCACCAGGTAGCGGTCGTGGGAGACGACGATGAGCGTTCCGGGCCAGGAGTCGAACAGATCCTCCATGGCCGCCAACATGTCGGTGTCGACGTCGTTCGAGGGCTCGTCCAGCATCATCAAGTTAGGTTCCGAGAGCAGCACGAGGAGCAGTTGGAGGCGACGTTTCTGCCCCCCCGAGAGTTCGCCGACCCGGGCGGACAGGTGTTCGCGGGCGAAGCCCAGGCGTTCGAGGAGCTGGGCTGGAGTGAGCTCTTTGCCGTCGACGACGTAGCTCGTCTTGGTGCGGGCGAGCACCTCGCGCACTAGGTCGTCGGCGATGTCCTCCAGCTCACGGAACTGTTGGTCGAGCAAGCCGAGCTTGACGGTTTTGCCGCGCTTGACCCGCCCGGCCGTGGGCTCGACCGTGCCGGCGATGAGACCGAGGAGGGTGGACTTGCCGACCCCGTTGGCGCCCAGGACCGCGCTGCGCTCGCCGGGGGCGAGGCGCCACTCCACGTCGCGCAGCACCTCGCGGCCGTCGAAGGACACGCCGGCGTCGAGCAGATCGACCACGTCCTTGCCCAGACGCGCCACCGCCAGCCGGTTCAGCTTGATCCGGTCGCGCAGCGGCGGCACGTCCTCGATCAATTGGTTGGCCGCCTCGATGCGGAACTTCGGCTTGGAGGTGCGGGCCGGCGGGCCCCGGCGCAACCAGGCCAACTCCTTGCGCATCAGGTTCTGGCGTTTGGCCTCGATGGCGGCCGCCTGCCGATCGCGTTCGACCCGCTGCAGGACGTAAGCGGCGTAGCCGCCCTCGAAGGGCTCCACCACTCGGTCGTGGACCTCCCAGGTGGCGGTGGCGACCTCGTCCAAGAACCAACGGTCGTGGGTCACGACCAGCAGTCCGCCGCTGTTCTTGGGCCAGCGGGCGCGCAGGTGGCCGGCCAGCCAGGTGATGCCCTGGATGTCCAGATGGTTGGTCGGCTCGTCCAAGGCGATGACGTCCCACTGGCCGACCAGCAGGCTGGCCAAGGCCACCCGGTGGCGCTGGCCGCCGCTGAGCTGGCCGACCGGCTGGTCCCAGTCCAGGTCGGGGACCAGCCCGGCGATGACGTCGCGGATCTTGGGGTCGCCGGCCCACTCGTGGTGGGGCCGGTCGGCCACGATGGACCATCCCACGCCAGCCGCCGGATCCAGCTGGTCGGTCTGAGCCAACAGACCCATGCGCAGGTCGCCCCGGCGCGTCACCCGGCCCGCGTCGGGCTCGATCTGGCCGTATAGCAACCCAAGCAAAGAAGATTTGCCTTCGCCGTTACGGCCCACCAGGCCGATCCGGTCGCCCTGGTTGACCCCCAGGCTGACGGATTCGAAGACCACCCGGGTGGGGTACTCCAGACGCAGGGACTCGGCCCCCAACAGATGGCTCATGGACGGTCCGGGGCGGTCCGGAGGCGGGCCGGTGGACGGTCTGGGTCGGGCGCGGCTGAAGTCATGCCCCCAGGTTACGGCAGGCCCGAAGTCCGACCGGCCGGCCGAGCCGGTGGAAACAGCCAGTCGGATCAGGCGCGTTACACGTCCGAAACACCGGCGCAACTGACTGGCAACCACTCCGTCATAGCCTCGGCCGGAGCCGGTGGATCCACCGCTGACAGACCGATTCGGAGGAAATATGTTCCAAGGTGCCGACGACCTTCTGGCCTACGCCTCGACCAATGGGGTCGAATTCGTCGACGTCCGCTTTTGCGACTTGCCGGGCGTGATGCAGCATTTCAACGTCCCGATCAAGGCCTTCGGCCCCGAGGTCTTCACCGAGGGGCTGGCTTTCGACGGCTCCTCGATCCGCGGCTTCCAGCAGATCCACGAATCCGACATGGCCTTGCTGCCCGACCCCGCGACCGCTTTCATCGACCCCTTCCGCAAGGCCAAGACGCTGGTCGTCAATTTCTTCGTGCACGACCCGCTGACCAAGGCCCCTTACAGCCGCGATCCCCGCAACATCGCCCGTAAGGCGGAGGCCTACCTGGTCTCCAGCGGCGTCGGCGACACCGCTTTCTTCGCCCCCGAGGCCGAGTTCTACGTCTTCGACTCGGTCCGTTTCGAGACCAAGCAGGCGGCTGGGTATTACTTCATCGACTCCGAGGAAGCGGCTTGGAACACCGGCGTCGAGGCCGACGGGGACGGCCGCCCCAACCGGGGTTACAAGATCCGTTACAAGGGTGGGTACTTCCCGGTCTCCCCGGTCGACCATTTCTGCGACCTGCGCGACTCGATGGTGGCCAATCTGACCGCCGTCGGCCTGGAGGTCGAACGGTCCCACCACGAGGTCGGCACCTCGGGCCAGGCTGAGATCAACTATCGCTTCAACACCATGTTGGCGGCCGCCGACGAGGTCCAGAAGTTCAAGTACGTGATCAAGAACACGGCTTGGGAGGCCGGCAAGACCGTCACCTTCATGCCCAAGCCCATCTTCGGCGACAACGGCTCCGGCATGCACATCCACCAGTCCCTCTGGTCCGAGGGCGTGCCGCTGTTCTACGACGAAGCCGGTTACGCCGGCCTGTCCGATATGGCGCGGCACTACATCGGCGGCCTGCTCCACCACGCCGGCTCATTGTTGGCCTTCACCAACCCGACCACCAACTCGTTCCACCGACTGGTGCCCGGCTTCGAGGCCCCGGTCAACCTGGTCTACAGCTCGCGCAACCGCTCGGCTTGCATCCGCATCCCCATCACCGGTTCCGATCCCAAGGCCAAGCGTTTGGAGTTCCGCTGCCCCGATCCTTCCAGCAACCCTTACCTGGCCTTCGCGGCCTGTCTGCTGGCCGGCTTGGACGGCATCCAGAACAAGATCGAGCCGCCCACCCCGATCGACAAGGACCTCTACGAGTTGCCGCCGGAGGAACACTCCCAGGTGTCCCAGGTGCCCGGCTCGCTGGACGCCGTGTTGGACGCCCTGGAAGGGGACCACGACTACCTGCTGGCCGGCGACGTCTTCACCTCGGATCTGATCGAGACCTGGATCGACATGAAGCGGGCCGACATCAACGCCATCCGGCAGCGTCCCCACCCGCACGAGTTCGAAATGTATTACGACATCTGAGCGGACGTGTGGAACCTCTCCTAGACGGTGGCCGCCTGTGGGCGGCCACCGTCGTGTCCGGGCCCGGTTCGGGCGCCGCGCCGGCGGTTCGCGTCCACCGGGACGCCTAGGGGTCCGCGCCGGCGGCGTACGGTGAGGGGCATGGGAAGCGCGCCATCGGATCCGGCCTTAACCCCTGAGCCGTGGTCGGACTGGGTCTGGGCCGTGCTCGACCAGGTCGAGGCCATCCCGCCCGGCCGGGTCGCCACTTACGGCGACGTCGCCGCCGCCCTGGGTCGGCCCGGCCCGGGGTCGGCGCGCCGGGTCGGCCAGGTGATGGCCCGCCACGGCGGCGACGGGCCCTGGTGGCGGGTGGTCAACGCCGCCGGTCGGGTCGCCCCCGGCCACCGTGACCTGGCCTTGGCCCGGTTGGCGGCCGAGGGCTGCCCCTTGGCCGACGGCAAGGTGGTCTTGGCCAAGGCCCGCTGGGATTGGCTGGCCGAACTGTCATGACCGGCCCCGGCCCCACGGCCGGGCGCCTTGGGCTCGGGCCCCAGCGGTCGGGGCGGGGCTGTCCCCGCTCTGGCGGCGCCGTCGTCGTGGCCCAGCTCAGAAGGGCAGGCGGCGTTGGATCGACCAGGGCAGGTGCTTGAGGACCAGCATGATCCAACGGAAGGCGCCCGGGGTCCAGACCACCGGCCGGCCGGCCCGGGCCGCTGCCACGATGTCGGCGGCCGCCCGAGCCGGCGTGATGGTGAGGGGGGCTGGGGCCAGCGGGGCGATCATCTTGGTTTTGACCCGGCCGGGGCGGGCCACCGTGATGGTCAGTCCGGTCGGCTTCAAAACGGTGCCGAGGTGTTTGAAGAAGGCGTCCAGGCCGGCTTTGGTGGAGCCGTAGACGAAGTTGGACGGACGCACCACCTCGCCGGCCACCGAGGCCAAGACGATCAGCTGGCCGTGGCCTTGGGGCAACAGACGGTCCACCAGCAAAGCCCCGACGCTGGCGGCCCCGGTCAGATTGACGCCGATGAAGTCGACCAGACGGGGCTGGTCGCGCCAGAGCCGGTCGACGTCGCCCAACTGGCCGAAGGCGATGATGGCCAGGTCGACCTCGCCGTCGGCGAAGACTCGCTCCAGGACAGCCGGGTGGGCGTCGAAGTCGAGGGCGTCGAAGTCGACCGTCGTGACCTCCCGGGCGCCGCGCCGGGACAGATCTTGGGCCGCCTCGGCCCGGCTGGGCTGGTCCCGTCCGACCAGGATGACGCGGGCCGGCGTCCGGGCCAAGTATTCAGCCACGATGGCCAGGCCGATGCCGGAGGTGGCGCCGAAGAGGGCGATGACGCCCGGGTCGCCGGTGGGTCGGGACATAGCGGTTCCAATCGTCGAGCCAGACCCGACCGGCGGTCCGATCCGGGGCCGAGCCAGCGTTCGCGGGCGATACTGCGGCCGCCCCACCGCTCAGGGGAGGCCTGGCGGGGAGTCTACTGCGCTGGCCTGGCTCAGTCGAGGTCCCAGAAGAGCCGGTCCACCACGCGGCGGGCCCGGCGGGCCAGCTTGGTCCAGGCCTCGCTCAGGTGCGAGGCGCCGCCGCGCTCGAAGCCCAGCATCTGTCCCACCTGGCCGGCTTGGCCGGCGTCGTTGGGGATGACGTCGGAGGCCTTGCCCCGTAGCAACATGATGGCGTTACGGACGCGGCTGGCCCAGCTCCAGGCCTCGCTCAGGGCGAGGGCGTCGTCGGCGGCCACCAAATCGGCTTGGACGGCCGCCCGGAGCGCCTCCAGGGTGTTGGTGGTGCGCAGGGCGGCCAAGCGGTGGGCGTGCTGGAGCTGGATCAGCTGGACCGTCCACTCGACGTCGGCCAAACCGCCCGGCCCCAATTTGAGGTGTTGCCGCGGGTCGACCCCGCGGGGCAGGCGCTCCGACTCCATCCGGGCTTTGATGCGGCGGATCTCGACCAACTGGGTCGGGCTGAGGCCGGCGACCGGATGGCGTAGAGGGTCGACCGCTTCGAGGAAGGCTTGGCCCAGTTCGGCCTGGCCGGCGCCGCAGCGGGCTCGGATCAGGGCTTGGGCCTCCCAGGTCTGGGCCCAGCGGGCGTAGTAGGCCTGGTACGAGCTGAGGCTGCGCACGATCGGGCCGTCCTTGCCCTCCGGGCGTAGATCGGCGTCCAGGTCGAGGTCGGGGTCCGGCCCGGGATTCTTGAGCAGTCCGCGCATCAAGCTGACGACTTGGCCGGCCAAGGCCAGGCCTTCGGAGTCGACTGCGTCCGGCGCCACGAAGACGAGGTCGGCGTCGGAGGCGTACGACATCTCGCCGCCGCCCCAGCGGCCGAGCGCGATGACGGCCAGCTGGGGCGCCTGGGGCAGACGGCGGCGGGCGGTGGCCAAGGCGGCCTCGACCGAGGCGTCGGCGATGTCGGACAGTCCGCGGCCGACGGCGTCCAGGTCGATCTCGCCCAAGACGTCGGCCAGGGCCACCCGCAGCAGCTCCCGGCGCCGCACCGTCCGGAGGGCTTGGCTGGAGTCGGCTTCCTCGTGCCGCCCCAGCACCGTCGTCATCTCGGCCACCAGGCTGGCCCGGTCCTTGCTGGGGGCGATCCGGTCCTCGGCCAACAATTCGACGCTGGCCGGGTCGCGTAGCAACAGGTTGCTGGCGTAACGCGAGGTGGACAGGACGCGGGCCAGACGCTGGGCCATGGCCCCCTCGTCGCGCAGGGCCCGGAGATAGAAGGGCGACTTGCCGAGGGCGTCCGACACTTGACGGAAGGCCAGCAAACCCAGGTCGGGGTTGGGCCCGTCCGCGAACCAGCCCAGCATGGCGGGCAGCAATTGGCGCTGGATCTCGGCCCGACGGGTCAAACCGGCGCTGAGGGCTTCGATATGGCGCAGGGCGGCGGCCGGGTCGCCGTAGCCCAGAGCCGCCAGCCTGACCTGGGCGGCGTCGGCGGTCAGATGGACCTGAGCGGTCGGGATGCGGGCGACCGCTTCCAACAGGGGGGAGAAGAAGACCCGGCGGTGCAGCCGTTGGACCACTCGGGTGGAGTCGCGCCAGGCCCGTGCCACTTGGGCCGGGTCGTTCAGACCGACCGAGCGGGCCAGCCGGCGGAGGCCCTCCGGGTCGGTCGGCATGAGGTGGCTGCGCCGCAACTGGTGCAGTTGGACGCGGTGCTCCAAAAGCCGTTGGAAACGGTAGGCCTGGTCCAGTCCGGCCCCGTCCACCCGGCCGATGTAACCGAATTCGACCAAGGCGGCCAGGGCCGGCCAGGTGCCCCGCTGGCGCAATCTGAGGTCGGTCCGACCGTGCACCAGCTGGAGCAATTGAACGGAGAATTCGGTGTCGCGCAAGCCTCCGGCCCCGAGTTTGATCTCCCGTTCGGCCTGCTTGGCTGGGATCTGCTGGATGACCCGCTGCCGCATGGCCTGGGCCTGGGGCACGAAGGCTTCGCGCTGGGCGGCTTGCCAGACCAGCGGGGCCAACAGGTCGACGAAGGCCTGGCCCAGGTCCAGGTCGCCCGCCATCGGCCGGGCCTTCAGCATGGCTTGGAACTCCCAGTTGTGAGCCCAGCGGGTGTAGTAGCGCTCCATCGAGGCCAAGGAACGGACCAAGGGGCCGGCCGCGCCCTCCGGCCTCAGGTTGGCGTCGATGGGCCAGATCGACCCGGCCGCGGTCTGGGCCGAGCAAGCCTGGGTCAGACGGGCCACCAGCCGTCCGGCCAATTCGACGGCCTGGTCGGCCGAGCAAGCCGGCTGGCCCGAGCCGTCCAGGGCCGGTTCGGCCAGGTAACACAGGTCGACGTCGGAGACGTAGTTGAGCTCCTGGGCCCCAGCCTTGCCCAAGGCGATGACGGCCAAGCGGACATCCGGCCAGTCGGGCAGGTCGCGGCGGGCGATGGCCAAGGCGGCCGCGACGGTGGCGTCGGCCAGATCGGACAGCTCGCCGGTCAGGTCGGGCAACGCTTGGCCGGGGTCCGGGTCGGTCAGGTCACGGGCCGCCACCCGCACCAGTTGGCTGCGGTAGGCCAACCGGAGGGCGTCGTCGACCGGACCGGGCCCGGCCACCGGCTGGGCCCGGTCCGGATCGGCTCCGACCGCTCGCAACAGGTCGGCTCGGATCAGTTCGGGGGCCCGCCGGGCGGGTTCTAGGACCAGCGACTCCAGAGCCTCGGGGTGGCGGATCAACCACTGCCCCAGCTCGACCGAAGCGCCGGCCAGAGCGGTCAGGCGGCCGGCCAACCCAGGGTCGGCCAAGCGGCCGGCCCGGACCGGACTGAGTTGGGCCAAGTCGGCCACCGTCTTGAGAGCTTGGTCGGGGTCGGCCGCGGCGGCGCAACCGGCCAGCAGGGCGGCGGCGCCGTCCGGAGCCGCCGTCACCACCCGCTCGGCTTCGAGCAGCGCTCGCTGGGGGTCCAAGAAACCCCAACGGGCCAGGTCGGCTCGACTCCACACGGTCGTCACCAGCTCACTCTAACGCCGCCGGTGGCACTGTCGAAGGGACGACCGGCCCGATAGCCTGGCCCGGTGTCGACCGCCGCCCAACGTCAACGAGCCGCTCTGGCTCAGGCCGTGGCCGAGTTGTCCGCCCGGCTGGGGCGGGCGGCGCCGTCGGCTGGTCCGGGCCAATTGGCCCAGCTGATCGGCGCGGCCCGGGCCGCGCGGCTGACCGTGGCCGAGCCGGTCCTGGCTTTGGCGGTGCGGGCGGTGGTGGGCCAGCTAGCCCATCGTCAGCCCGGTCGTAGCGTCGAATTGCGGGTGCCGCCTTGGGCGGCGGTCCAGCTCGGCACCGGCGGCCAAGGCCCGGGGGCCGGTCCGACCCACCACCGGGGCACGCCTCCGACCGTGGTGGAGACCGACCCCGAGACGCTGCTGGACTTGGCCGCCGGTCGCCAGAGCTGGGCCGAGGCCAAAGCTCAAGGCCGCTTGAACGCCTCCGGGGCGCACGCCGATCTGTCCGACCTGTTCCCACTGTCGGACTGAGACCGCAGCCAGTCCACGGTGGGGCGGTCCGGGGCGGAGAAGTCGAGGTCGGCCAGGTCGGCCACCGCTTGCCAGGTCAGGGCGTCGTGGTCACGGCTGGACAGCGGCTCGGGCCCGACCAGGCGGGCCTCGTAACAGACCAGATCGATCAGACGGCCATCGGCGGTCGGACGGACGGCCCGGGTCAGTCGGTGGCCGACCTCGATTCTGAGGTCCAGCTCTTCTGCCAGTTCCCGGGCCAGGGCCGACTGGTCCGACTCGCCGGCCTCGACCTTGCCGCCGGGGAACTCCCAACAGCCGGCTTGGCTGAGCCCGGCCCGGCGGCGTCCGCACAGCACCCGGTCGCCCCGACGCAGGACGGCCGCCACCACCCGGACGGTCGCAGGGGTGGTCACAGCAGGGGCAGCAGCCGGGTCAGCTCCCAGGGCGTGACCTGGCGGCGGTACTCTTCGAACTCGGCCCGCTTGTTCTTCAGGAAATAGTCGAAGACGTGTTCGCCCAGCGTCTCAGCCGCCAGTTCGGAGCGTTCCATGGCGGTGATGGCCTCGTCCAAATTGCGCGGCAGGGGCGCGATGCCCATGGCCTTGCGCTCGTGGTCGGTCAGACTCCAGACGTCGTCCTCCGCCCCCGGCGGCAGTTCCAGGCCGCGGTCGATGCCGTCCAAGCCGGCGCTCAGGATCAAGGCGAAGGCCAGGTAGGGGTTGGCGGCGGCGTCGATCGAGCGCAGCTCGATGCGGGCCGAGGCTCCCTTGTTGGGCTTGTAACTGGGGATCCGGATCAGGGCCGAGCGATTGTTCTGGCCCCAGCAGATGTACGACGGGGCCTCGCCGCCGGAGGCCAGCCGGACGTAGGAGTTGACCCACTGGTTGGTGACGGCCGAGATCTCGGCCGCGTGGGTCAGCAGGCCAGCCACGAATTGGCGGCCCAAGCTGGACAGCCGGAACTCGTCCGAAGCGTCGAAGAAAGCATTGCTGTCACCCTCGAACAGCGACATATGCGTGTGCATGCCCGATCCGGGAGCGTCGACCAATGGCTTGGGCATGAAGGAGGCGTGGATGCCGAGGCTGGCGGCGACCTCTTTGACCACCACCCGGAAGGTCATGATGTTGTCGGCCATGGAGAGGGCGTCGGCGTAACGCAGGTCGATCTCGTGCTGGCCAGGGCCGGCCTCATGGTGGGAGAACTCGACCGATATGCCCATCTGTTCCAGCATCGAGATGGTCTTGCGGCGGAAGTCCGAGCCTTGGCCCAAGGTGGTGTGGTCGAAATAGCCGCCGTCGTCCAGCGGCCGGGGCGGCCGGCCTGGCTCCAAGGGGGTCTGGAAGAGGAAGAACTCGATCTCGGGGTGGGTGTAGAAGGTGAAGCCGCGGTCGGCCGCTTTGCTCAGGGCTCGCTTCAGCACGAAGCGGGGGTCGGCGTAGGAGGGAGAGCCGTCGGGCAGTCGGATGTCGCAGAACATCCGCGCCGTCGGTTTGACTGAATCGCGCCAGGGCAGGGTCTGAAAGGTTGAAGGGTCAGGGTGGGCCACCATGTCGGACTCGTAGACCCGAGCGAAGCCCTCGATGCTGGAGCCGTCGAAACCGATGCCCTCGGCGAAGGCGCCTTCGACCTCGGCCGGTGAGATGGCGACTGACTTCAGAAAACCGAGGACGTCGGAGAACCACAGCCGGACGAAGCTGACGTCCCTTTCCTCCATGGCGCGCAAGACGAACTCAGTCTGCTTATCCATGGCGGTCAGTCTTGTCCGGCGGGTGTTTCAGGCGCATTACGGCCCGGCCGCCCGTCCGGCGGGGTCGATTCCGGGCTGAGACGGGGCTTTCCGGGTCTGGCCCCGCTAGCATGATTCGACGTGAGTCGAATCAAGCCCTACCCGGTCTCCCCCGTCCGTCCGGTGCCGGCCGCCATCGCGCGTCCGGAGTACGTCGGGCGCCCTGGCCCCAGGCCGTACCACGGTTCGCCGGTGCAGACGCCCGAGACGATCGAGAAGATGCGCCAGGCCGGCCGGATCGCGGCCCAGGCCATCGCCGAGACGGCCCGTCACATCGCGCCCGGCGTCACCACCGACCAACTCGACGCCGTGGCCCACGAGTTCATCTGCGACCACGGCGCCTACCCCTCCTGCCTGGGCTACCGGGGCTTCCCCAAGTCGATCTGCACCTCGGTCAACGAGGTGATCTGCCACGGCATCCCCGACGCCCGCCCGCTGGAGTCGGGCGACCTGGTCAAGATCGATATCACTTGTTTCAAGGACGGCGTCCACGGCGACAATTGCGCCAGCTTCGGCTGCGGCCCGCTGGACCAGGCCTCGGCCGACCTGATGGCGCGCACCAAGGAGGCCATGGAGCGGGGCATCCGGGCGGTCCGGCCCGGGCGTCAGATCAGCGTGATCGGCCGGGTCATATCGGCCTACGCCGCCCGCTTCGGTTACGGCGTGGTGCGTGATTACACCGGCCACGGGGTGCACACAGCCTTCCACTCCGGTTTCATCGTCCTGCACCACGACGAGCCCAGTCTGACCACCGTGCTGGAGCCCGGTATGACCTTCACCATCGAACCGATGTTGACCCTGGGCGACTACCGCTCCCACGTCTGGGACGACGATTGGACGGTGGTGACGAATGACTTCTCGCGCTGCGCCCAATTCGAGCAGACCCTCGTGGTGACCGAGAGCGGGTCCGAAATCCTGACCCAGCCCTGAGCCGATCTCGGCTGCCGGTTAGGGGATGTCGGCCGCCGTCATCTGCGCCTAGTGTTCAGCCGCGCGAGCGGCGACCTGCGCCGGAACAGCCAGGTCACTAGCATCTTTGGCATGGTCAATGTTGTCACCACGGTTCGGTCGGGCTCTTCGCGAGCAGCCTGGGTGCGTAAGGCGGTCACCATCTTGGTGTTCGTCTCGCTGGCCGCCTCGGTGGTTTTTCTGGTTTGGCGGATCAGCCAGCCGGCGGACGACGGGGGCGTCGACCCGACGGCCGAAGCCCGGGGCCGGGGGGACTACACCCTGATGCTGCTGCAGTGTCTGGTCGGGCTGGTGGCGCTGGCTTTGCCGTCGTTGCTGCAGCGCCGTTTCTCCATTCAGATGCCGGACAGTTTTCTGACGCTGTTCTTCGTTTTCCTCTACTGCGCGATCTACTTGGGAGAGGTCCGGAGTTTCTACTACCTCATCCCGTATTGGGACACCATTCTGCACACTTTCTCCGGCGCCATGCTGGGGGCCTTCGGTTTCTCCGTGGTGCTGTTGCTGAACGACGCCAAGACCGTCGGCGTCACCCTCAGCCCGGCCTTCATCGCCCTCTTCGCCGGCTGCTTCGCCATCACCTTGGGGGTGGTCTGGGAGTTCTACGAGTACATCGGGGATGGGCTGCTCGGACTCAACATGCAGAAGACCAGGCTGGCGGACGGCGCCGTCCTGACCGGCTCCGCCGCCCTTCGGGACACCGTCAAGGATCTGGCGGTTGACTGCGCCGGAGCCCTGGCCACCTCCGTGGTGGGCTTCGTCATGATGAAAAAGAAACCCGGTTGGCTGAACCGCTTCGATTTCCAGTCCTCCCGGACATCACCCGCCGAGATAGGAGTCGAGGGATAGCGCCGGCCAAGATCTGAGCGTCGCTGTCCCCCGCCGCACCCCAGACCTGAACCTTGGCGAATGGCTCGGCCCAGCCGAGTCAGCGTTCAGGCTCCGCGCCGCCTACGGCCTCGCCGCGCCAGTCGCGGCCTTGCCCCGCTGCGGCGCCGTCTAGCTGGCCGGTCGGCGCGTGTAGGTGATTATCAGATGGGCGGTGGTACCACCGGCACCGTACGGAGTGACGCTGAGGACGGACCACCCTTGGGCGAGCCATTCGGCGATAGACGTGTTGATGGAGGCGATCTGCTCGGGTTTGACGCTCCCGTAGTCATGGCCGAGGAGGTAGTACGCGATCCGGCATGCCCCCATTTGGCCAGGCAACACCTCGGTGCAGGCTCGACACTCTTTCGTGCCGTAGCACACCGGACATGTGCCGGTCAGGACCTTGCCAGTTCCGCCACACACGACACATTTGCCCGAGCCACCGCAGTTCTTACAGGCTGCCATGGGGAGGCCTCCTTTCTACGACGCCAAGAGAGCCGTCGCCTCGTCTCCACATGATACGGGACACGAATCGGTCTTGCTGCCCTTCGCCGTCGTCGTCGTCAGCTTAGCCGGTGCCGCCTGGACTGGTCGGACTCTGGACCCGGCCTGGACAGGAAGGAATTCGGCCAAATCAAGCAGCGGTCCGCCGCCGCGACCAAAGGGCCGTGGCAGGCGTACCTGGAGGGTCAAGGAAACTGAACTCGGGAAGGAAGTCTGGGCCAAGGAAAAGGTCAAGAAGACTGAACCAAGGAAAGGGGTCTGGGCCAAGGAAACTGAGCCCAGGAAGGGGGTCTGGGCCAAGGAAAGGTTCAAGGAGACTGAACCCAGGAAGGGGGTCTGGGGGCTTGGCCCCCAGGAATGAAGGACTGGCGCCTCCGGTTCGCCACCGGCGGACACAGCCAGCCCAAGCCAGTGGGCGATACTGGGTTCGAACCAGTGACCTCTTCGGTGTGAACGAAGCGCGCTACCGCTGCGCCAATCGCCCGGGCGAGGCCCCACTCTAGCGGACCGGGCGCCTGGTCGCACCTTCCCGGGCGGGGGTCAGGGGGCGAGGGCGATTTCGGCGTTGAAGCGGCCCACCAGTGCGTCATGGGCGCTTTGGGCGGCGGCCGGGTCGGACGGGATCAGCTTTATCAGGCGCAGTGGCGGCAGGCCGGGGACGAGTTCGGCCGCCGGCGCGGTGGGCAGTCTCCAGTCGCCTTGGGCCAGGGCTAGGTTCTGGGCGGCGGCGCTCAGGGCCCAGTCGATGTAGGCCTGGGCGGCCCGGGGGTTGGCCGCTTCGGCCAGGAGGGCCAGGCCGGCCAGGTCGAAGGCGGCTCCGTCTTCGACCGCGCTCCAGACCAGGGTGGGTTGATCGGCCGCGGCGCTGGCGCAAGCTGAGGCCGAGGCCCAGGTGAGTGCCACTTGACCGGTTTGGAGCAGGGTCAGGGCGGCTTCGTCCGAGACGGTGTACTGCAACACGGCGGGGTTGAGGGCGCGCAGATAGTCGAAAGCGGCGTCGGCCCCGCGGGACTGTTCCAGGTTCCAGAGGGCTTGGTAGGAGGTGGCCGCGACCGCCGGGTGCCCCAGGGCGATCTGGCCTTGCCAACCCGGGGCGAGCAGTTCGTCCCAGGTCTGGGGCCAGGCCAGTCCGAGTTCGTCCAAGACGGTTCGGTTGGAGCAGAAGCCGATCGGGTCGGCGCTGAGCCCGACCCACCAGCCGTCCGGTGGGGAGACTTCGGCCGGCAGTTCGGCGGCTTGGGGCGAGCGGTAGGCCTGCAAGCGGCCGTCGGCCTGGGCTTGGGCCAACCCGGGGCCGCTGGCTCCGTGCCAGAGGTCGGCTTGACCGGCGGCGGGCGGAGGGTCGAGCGGGTCGAGCTGGATGAAGTCGGTCACGACCGCGGTCTGGGTTTGGAAGGCGGCCGTCAACTCTCGACAGAGGTCGCTCGACCCGACGCAGGCCACGGTCAAGGAGCCGGTGGGCTGGTCGGGGTCGGAACCGGAGCAAGCTGTCAGGCCGAGAGCGATGGCGCCGACCGCCAGCAAGGGGACGGCCCAGGGCAGTACGACGGTGCGAGCACGTGGCATGGCGGTTCCTTTGCGACAGCGGGCTGGGCCTGATCCGAGCCTAGCTCGGCCCGCCGTCTGGGGTCGGACGACCGGGCCGTCGGCGAAGTCGTCTCACTATGTGGATGTGAGACTTGCGTCTCACATGCTGGATGGACCAGAGTATTGCTCAGCCACTGGTGGGAGCCTCCGCTCACTAGATCGGGGGTCGACGCTCGAAGCGATTTCGCACCGTCTGCCCGCTGGTGGTCACCGGCAATGGGGCCGTTCACCGAATGACACTGCGGGAAAGGGGTCCCCGATGACCGCGCCGGCGCTTGTGATGCTGTCCCATGGCAGTACGGAGCATCGCGTCACCGAAGTGACGCACCGCCTGAGGGTGGGATTGCAAAGCCTGAGACCGGAGTTGGAGGTCAACGCCGCCTTCATCGACAGCTGTCCGCCGACCGGTCCCCAGGTGGTCTCGCAGTTGGTCGCCCGGGGAGTCGAAGAGATCGTCTTCGTGCCTTTGCACATCACCTCGGCCATCGCCCATCACGTCGCCATCGACGAGATCGTGGACCGGGTGCGGTCGACCCATCCCTCCACCCGCTTCGCCGTGGCTCGGCCGATCGGTCCGGAGCCGCGCCTGTTGTCGGTCTTGGACCTGCGGCTGCGGGCCGCTCTGGCCAGCGGCCACGCCACCGAGTTGGACGCCCTGGTGCTGTCGGCCGAGGGGCCGGCCGACGTCCGGGGGGCCGCTCTGTTGGCCCGCCGGGCCCGTCAGTGGGGGGCCCATCACCGTTTGCCCTGCGTCACCGCTTTGAGCGACGAGCCGGGGGCGGGCGTGTCGCAGGCCATCGCCAGTCTGCGCGACCAGGGGCGCCGCCACATCGCGGTCGGTTCTTTCTATCTGACCGGCGATCAGTTCTTCGAGGCCCAGGCCCGGCAGGCCCTGCGCCACAGCGCCATCGCCGTGTCCGGTCCGATCGGGGTGGACGACGTGGTGTTGGACGCCGTCCTGGCGCGCTACTGCTTCGCCGCCATGGACCTGCTCGACTTCGACATCGATCTGGCCGTGGCGCAGCCTCCCGAGGGCTCCGTCCTCAAGACGGCCGACCAAGCCGACCTGGCCTTCGCGGCCGCCTTCTGAGGATCCGTTTCCAAGCCGATCTCGGAGCCGATTCGGGCGCCGCTGGTGGCCGCGCTCCAGGCTGGGCCAGGGGCCGAGGGGCGGCCTCAGGACGACCGCACCCGGGCCAATTCGGCCGCCACGTCGTAGTCTGGCGCCGGCCAGGTCGGGGCCAGGTCGTCCAGCTCCTCCAACAGCAACATGGCGACGGCCCAATTGCGGTACCACTTGCGATCGGACGGGATGACGTACCAGGGGGCCGCCGGCTGGTCGCAGCGGTCCAGCGCCACCTGGTAGGCCTCTTGGTAGGCGGGCCATTTGGCCCGTACCTTGACGTCGTTGGTGGAGTACTTCCACCACTTGGCCGGATCGGTCAGCCGGGCCAGCAGCCGCCG
This sequence comes from Propionibacteriaceae bacterium, assembly GCA_031267645.1. GTDB lineage: Bacteria > Actinomycetota > Actinomycetes > Propionibacteriales > Propionibacteriaceae > WQYJ01. Next base: position 19,749 of record JAIRYW010000067.1, on the reverse strand, counting down.
TTTCTGCTCCTCGGGGCTGACGTTGAGGAAGCACTTGATCAAGCGCGTGCCCTGGTCCACCAACTCGGCCTCGAAGCGGTTGATCTCGTCGTAGTGGCGGTCCAGCTGATCGGCTGGCACGAGCTGGTCCACCCGCACCACCAGGACGTCCTCGTAATGGGAGCGGTCGAAGACGCCGATCAGACCTGGCTCGGGCAGCTGGCGGCGGATCCGCCACAGGAAGTGATGGCTCAACTCTTTCGGCGTGGGCTGTTTGAAGCTGGCCAGCCGCAACCCTTGGGGGTCGAACAGGCCGAAGACGTGGCGCACGATACCGCCCTTGCCGGCCGTGTCCAGGCCCTGCAACACGACCAGGACCGAATTGGCGGCCGATCCGCGCTCCTTGCCGTCCGCGAACAGCCGCTCCTGCCACTGGTCCAAGGCCGGACGGATCAGATCGGTCAGTTCGGCGGCGTCGGACTTGCCCCGGCCGGGATATCCCGGAGTGGCCGCCGGATCGAAGTCGGCCAGAGGGCGTCCGGGCTCAAAGCGGAGGGCTTGACGCAGCGGGAGGTCGGGCAGAGCCCGCTCGGGCACGGTCAGAGGGTTGGGCAGGGGCTGACGGCGGGAATGTGACATGCCTCATTCTGACACGCGGCGGACCGGCTGGCCGGACCGGTCCAGGGGGTCTTCGGGTCGGCCCCGGCCGCCCAGCGGCGCGCCGTCACCACCCGGGGCGCACTGCCGCCTAGCCTGGCCGGGTGACACCGAATCGGCCGGACTCCGACGTCCCGGAGTCTTTCGCCGCTCTGATCGATCAGCTTTGGGCCTTCGATTGGGCTCCTCAGATGACGGTGGAGCAGCTCAACCCGCCCCGCTCCATCGCTCCCTTCGCGGCCGCCGCCGCCGCCAGCGTCGAAGTCTCGGAGGAGGAGTCCTCCGAAGGAAAGCTGATCTTGTTGCATGATCCAGCCCGGCCGGAGGCCTGGGGCGGCGATCTGCGCTGCGTAACTTTCGCCACCGCCGACCTCGATCGGCACATGGTCTATCAGGAGGACCGACCGGAGACGGCCTGGGCCTGGCTGTCGGAGGCCTTAAGGCAGTACGAGGCCCAGTTCGACGCCCTCAGCGGCACCGTCACGATCGTCTCCAACACCAGCTTCAGCGGATCCAAGCTGAAACCCGGCCAGGCTTCGATCGAGATCCGGGCCTCTTGGACCCCGGTCTTGGAACAGGCCCAGGATCTGGCCCGTCACCTGCGGGCCTGGCAGAGCCTGATGATGTTGAGCGCCGGCCTGCCGCCGCTGGATCTGGACTACGACCCGCTGTCCGGACCCGACGCCTGGCTCTGTTCGGTGGTCTGACGATGTCCACTGCCCGGTCGGAGGCGAATGTGACCGAGGTCCTGCCTGAACTGCCTTTGCTGGCCCGGCCGGTGGCGCCGGTGGGGCCGCTGGTCGACCGACCGGAGCGGTTGGAATCTTTGATCGCCGAACTGGCCGACTCGGCCGGGCCAGTGGCGGTCGACACTGAGCGGGCCTCCGGCTTCCGCTACCACAACTGGGCCTATCTGATTCAGATCAAGACCTTGAAGGACGGCATCCGTCTGATCGACCCGATGGCTTTGGCCCCGGCCGACGGGCTGGCCGATCTGGGCCAGCTCAACCGAGTTCTGGCCGGTCAGGAATGGATCATCCACGCCGCCAGCCAGGATCTGCCCTGTCTGACCGAGCTGGGGCTGAGGCCGGAGCGGCTGTTCGACACCGAGTTGGCGGCCCGCCTGCTGGGCCGGCCCCGGGTCGGCTTGGGGCCTTTGGTGGAGGACGTGCTGGGGGTGCGCCTGCTCAAAGCCCACAGCGCCGACGACTGGTCGACTCGCCCGCTGCCCTCGGACTGGTTGGTCTACGCCGCGCTCGACGTCGACCTGCTGATCGAGTTGCGCGACCGGCTGGCGGCCGAGTTGGCGGCCGCCGGCAAGACCGGCTGGGCCGAGCAGGAGTTCGCCCACTGGCTGGATTGGTCGGATAAACCGACGCCGGTCCGCCGGGACCCGTGGCGGCGCACCACCGGCATCCACCTGGTCCGCTCCCCCCGTGGCCTGGCCGTGGTCCGGGAGATGTGGCAGACCCGCGACCAGTTGGCCCGAGCGGCCGATCTGGCTCCCGGCCGGATGCTGAACGACCAGGGCATCAGCGGGTTGGCCACCTTGGTGACAGATCGTTCCTTCAAATTGGGCCAGGCCGCTTTGGCTGACAACCCATGGTTCGCACGGCGGCAGGCTCGCCGTCACTGGCCGGACTGGTTGGAGGCTCTGCGCCGGGTCGAGGAGCTGCCCTCGGACCAGTGGCCGCCTCTGCGCCTGTCCGGCGACGGTCCGCCCGCCCCTCGGACTTGGCGGCGATCCAATCCGGTCGCCGCCCGGCGCTGGGACCAACTGCGCCCGGCCGTCAACCAGTTGGCCGAACAGCACAATCTGCCGCCCGAGAATTTGATCTCGCCCGATTCCCTGCGCCGTCTGGCCTGGCAGCCCGACGGCAGCGACCGGACCGCCGTCTGGAGTCAATTCGAACGGTTGGGGGCGCGGCCCTGGCAGTGCGACCTGTTGGCTCAGACGGTCAGCCAGGTCCTGCTCGAAGCCGCTTCCTAAAGACTCAGCGCGGGTTCCGCGGCCGCCAGGCTGGTTCGGGCCGGTGCCGCCGCGGCCCCGTCCGCTGGCTCCGGAGCCGGTTCTGCGACCGCGGCCAGGGCCACCACCTGGTCGACTGTCAGACCCAGTTCGGCCAATAGTTGGTCACGCTCCCCTTGGGGCACGAAGCCGGACCGGATGGCCGCCCGGCGCACCGGGGTGGAGTGGCCTGCGTCGGCCACGGCGGCGGCCAGGCGCTGGCCCAAGCCACCGCTGTCGACGCCGTCCTCCAGCGACACGACCACCTCGGCGGCGCCGGCCAGCGCAACCAGTCCAGCGGCGATCGGCAGGGCCCAGACCGGGTCCACCACCGTGACCGAGCGGCCCTGTCGGGCCAGGTCACGGCCGGCTTCGACCGCGACCTGGGCCAGCGGACCATAGCCGACGATCAAGGCGCCGACGCCGGGCCCGCTCTGGAACAGCACCTCGACGCCGTCTTGGAGCGCGATCGGAGCCAGCTCGGCCGGGGCCTCGCCCCGGGGGTAGCGCACCACGGTGGGATGGTCGTCGCAGGCCAGGGCTTGGCGCAGGGCCTGGCGCAGTCGGGTCAGGTCGCGGGGCACGGCCAGGCGCAGGCCCGGCACCAGCCCGACCAGGGCCATGTCCCAGACGCCGTGGTGGCTGGGACCGTCCGGACCGGTCAGCCCGGCCCGGTCGAGCACGAAGGTGACGCCCAAGCGGTGCAGGCCGACGTCCATCAGCAGTTGGTCGAAGCCCCGGTTGAGGAAGGTCGAGTAGAGGGCCACGACCGGATGGAAGCCGGCTGTGGCCAAGCCGGCGGCCGAGGCCACGGCGTGCTGTTCGGCGATGCCGACGTCGAAGGTTCGTTCCGGCCAGGCCCGCGCGAACGGTCCCAGCCCGACCGGCTCGACCATGGCGGCGCTGATGGCGACCAGGTCGCGAAAGTCCCGGCCCAAGGTCGTCATCTCCTGGGCGAAGATCTCGGTCCAAGTCGGACCGACCGCAGCCTGCAGGGGTTGGCCGGTGGTGGCGTCGATCCGCCCGACGGCGTGGAAACGGTCCTCGTGGTGTTCCTCGGCGGCGGCGAAGCCGCGTCCCTTCTCGGTCAAACAGTGGACCATGACCGGTCCGTGGAAGGCCTTGGCCTGATGCAGGACCTGTTCCAAGGCGGCCAGATCGTGCCCGTCGATGGGGCCGGCGTATTTCAGATTGAGGTCGGAGAACATCCCCTGGGGGGCCAGAATGTCCTTGACGCCGGTTTTGAGGCCGTGCAGGAGGTCGTAGGCCGGCCCGCCCAGCAGCGGGGCCGCCTGGACGGTCTGCTTGATCGCCCCCAGCAGATGCTCGTAGCGCTGGTCGGTCCGCAGCACCGACAGATGACGGGCCAAGCCGCCCCGGGTCGGGGCGTAGGACCGGCCATTGTCGTTGACCACGATCACCAGTCGTAGATCAGATTGGACGGAGATATTGTTCAGGGCCTCCCAGGCCATGCCCCCGGTCAGAGCCCCGTCGCCCACCACCACCACGACCGTGTTGGGATCGTGGCGCAGCCGGAAGCCCTGGGCCAACCCGGCCCCCCAGCTCAGGGCGGTCGAGGCGTGCGAGTTCTCCATCCAATCGTGCTCGGACTCGGCCCGGGCCGGGTAGCCGCTCAAACCGCCGGCCTGGCGCAAGCGGGTGAAACCCTCCCGCCGGCCGGTCAAGAGTTTGTGGACGTAGCTTTGATGGCCGGTGTCGAACAGGATCGGATCGTGCGGCGAGTCGAACACCCGATGCAGGGCCAAGGTCAGCTCGACCACGCCCAAGTTCGGCCCCAAGTGGCCGCCGGTGGCGCTGACCTGGTCGATCAGGAAACGGCGGATCTCGGCCGCTAACTCCCGTAGCTGGTCCAGGCTGAGCTGGCGCAGATCGGAGGGATCGGAGACTTCAGGCAGAAAGGCCATGGCAGGGAGTCTAATCCGTTGCCAAAGGGCCGGGGCCGTTCCAACTCACCGGGTCGGCCGCGCGTTCGCTGGCAGCTGGGCCGGAGCGGCTCAGGGCGCACCGGTGAGCAGCCAGATCAACCAGATCGTCCACTGCGCCGCCACTGCACCGGCCAACCCCAACCGGATCCAACGCCAGGCCGGCGGCACCCGGCCGGACCGGTCGCTGGCGGAGGCGGCGGCGGCCAGGACCGGGACCAGCAGGAGCGCGATCAGCCAGCGGAACTGGTTGGTCGACAGCACCAGTTGGAAGGTCACCAGTTGGAGCAGCGCCATCCAGCCGGCCCAGGCCAGCCCCAGGCCGAACAGGCCGCTCAGCCAGGCCAGGCTGGCCCAGCCGCCCAGGCCGGCCGCCGCGCCGACCGCCAGGATCTGACAGACCCCGGTCTGGTCGTTGGCGCACATAGCGGTGGCCGTGATGATCGGATAGGCCACCAGGGCCACCAAACCAGCCCCGATCAGGGACAAGATGGCGGCCAAGTAGGCCGTAGTGATCCGCTCCGCGCCCCAGACCTGGCGGGCCGGGTCGTCCCGCAGCCTCACCTCTGGAGCCCAGTCGGCGGCGGGTCGCTCCGGACCAAGTCGCGCAGGACCTGAGGCAGGATGCCGCCGTGGCGTAGATAGTCGGCCTCCCGGGGGGTGTCGACGCGCAGCAGGACCTCGAACTCGACCACCCGGGGGCCTCGTTCGGCCCGCACTCGGACGGTGCTTGGGACGCGACCCTGGTTGAGTTCGGTCAGACCGCTGACGGCGATGGTCTCGTCTCCGGTCAAGCCCAGATCGTCGGCCGACTGGCCGGGTTGGAACTGGAGCGGCAGCACCCCCATGCCGACCAGATTGGAGCGGTGGATGCGTTCGAAGCTCTGGGCCAGGACCGCTTTGACGCCGAGCAGCTGGGTCCCTTTGGCGGCCCAGTCGCGTGACGAGCCGGAACCGTAGTCCCGACCGGCCAGAATGACCAGGGGCGTGTCGGCGGCCCGATAGTTGAGGCTGGCTTGGTAGACGGTCGTGAGCGGGGCCTCGGGCTGGGTGAAATCGCGCGTCCAGCCGCCCTCCCGCTCGGGCGTCAACTGGTTACGCAAGCGGATGTTGGCGAAGGTTCCCCGCACCATGACCTCGTGGTTGCCTCGGCGCGAGCCGTAAGAGTTAAAGTCCGGCGCCGCGACGCCCCGCTCGGCCAGGTGGCGGCCGGCCGGACTGTCGCGCGGAATGGCGCCGGCCGGGCTGATGTGGTCGGTCGTGACCGAGTCCCCCAGCTTGAGCAGGACCCGGGCCCCGGTCAGATCGGCCAAGGGCTCCGGCTGGTCCGGCAGGGCGTCGAAATAAGGGGCTCGACGGATGTAGGTCGAAGCCTCGTCCCAGGCGAAGACCTGCCCCTGGGGAGCCGGCAGATCGCGCCAGCGCTGGTCGCCGGCCCAGACGTCGGCGTAGCGCTGGGCGTACAAGCTGGTCGAGATGGACTCCGCCATGGTCTGGGCGATCTCCTGGGGCGTGGGCCAGATGTCGTGGAGGAAGACCGCCTGGCCGGTTCGGTCCAGGCCCAGCGGTTGGTCCTCGAAGTCGAATTCCATGGTCCCGGCCAGGGCGTAAGCCACCACCAGGGGCGGGCTGGCCAAGTAGTTCAACTTGATCTCGGGCGAGATCCGACCCTCAAAATTACGGTTCCCACTCAGCACCGCCGCCAAGGTCAGACCGGCCGCGACGGCCTGGGAGACCTCGGGGATGAGCGGGCCCGAGTTACCGATGCAGGTGACGCAGCCGTAGCCGACCAGGTCGAAGCCGAGACGGCTGAGCGGCTGGCTCAGACCGGCCCGGTCCAGGTAGTCGGTCACCACCTGCGAGCCGGGGGCCAAGCTGGTCTTGACCCAGGGGCGGGAGGTCAGGCCGCGTTCGACGGCGTGGCGGGCCAACAGGCCGGCCGCCACCATCACCTCCGGGTTGGAGGTGTTGGTGCACGAGGTGATGGCGGCCAAGCCGACCGCCCCGTGGCCCAGTTCGACCGTCCCGGCCCCGGGCAGATCGAAGTGGTGGCGGGCGGCCGGGTCGACTCCGAGTCGGGGCAGCAGGTCGGCCAAGGCGGCTTGGGCCCGGTCCAGGTCGATCCGGTCCTGGGGCCGGCTGGGGCCGGCCAAGCTGGGACGGACCTGGGCCAGGTCGAGGCTGAGGCCAGCCGAGTAGGTCGGCTCGTGGTCGGGGTCGTGCCACAGGCCCTGGACTTTGGCGTAGGCCTCGACCAGGTCGACGGTGGCCTGGGGCCGAGCGGTCAGCCGGAGGTAGTCGATGGTCTGACGGTCGATCGGGAAGTAGGCCACGGTGGAGCCGTACTCGGGGCTCATGTTGGCGATGGTGCAACGGGTGGCGGGCGGCAGGGACTCCAAACCGGGGCCGTAGAACTCGACGAAACGGCCCACCACGCCGACCTGGCGCAGCAGCTGGGTGATGTTGAGGACCAGATCGGTCGCTGTCACGCCCGGCCGGAGCTGGCCGGACAGTTTGAAACCGACCACCTGCGGGACCAGGATCGAGATCGGCTGGCCCAACATGGCGGCCTCGGCCTCGATGCCGCCGACCCCCCAGCCCAGCACGCCCAAGCCGTTCACCATGGTGGTGTGCGAGTCGGTGCCGACGCAGCTGTCGGGCCAGGCCAGTCGGCGGCCGGCCACCTGGCGGCTGACCACGCAGCTGGCCAGGTGCTCGACGTTGACCTGGTGGACGATGCCGGTGCCGGGCGGCACCACGCTGAAGCCGGTCAGGGCGGTCTGGCCCCAGCGCAGGAACTGGTACCGCTCCTGATTGCGGGCGTACTCCAAGTCGACGTTGCGCCGCCAGGCGTCCGGGCGGCCGAAGACGTCGGCCACCACCGAGTGGTCGATCACCAGTTGGGCCGGGCGCAGCGGGTTGACCCGCTCAGGGTCGCCGCCCCGGTCGGCCAAAGCCTGACGCAAGGTGGCCAGGTCGACCAGGCAGGGCACGCCGGTGAAATCCTGCAAGAGGACGCGGGCCGGGTTGAATTGGATCTCCCGCTCCGGTTCGGCCCGGGCCGACCAATCGGCCAAGACGGTGACGTCCTGGGGCTCCATCGTGGCCGGGTCGAAGCCACGCAGCTGGTTCTCCAGCAAAACCTTGAGACAGTACGGCAGGTCCGGCCGAGGGTGGGCTTGGCTGATCGGATAGAAGTCGTAGGTCTGCCCACCAGCCACCACAGTCTCGGTCTTGAAAGCGGCGCCGCTCATGGGCCGGTCCTCCTCGTCGTCACGCGCCCGCCTCAGGCTGGCCGGGGTCCGATCTGTCATCGGTCCCAAGGGCAAGCTACCAAACCGGACCGCTTCAGGCTCGCACCAGAGCGGCCATGGTCTCGACGTGATGGGTCATGGGGAAGAGGTCGAAGGCGCGTAGTCGGTCCAGCCGATAACCGGCTTGGATGAGTCCGGCCAGGTCGCGGGCCAGGGCGGCCGGGTCGCAGGCCAGGTAGACCACGCGCTGAGGCTGCAGGGCCACCATCCGTTCGATGACGGCTCGGCCGGCCCCCCGTCGGGGCGGGTCCAGCACGATGTCGTGGACTGGACCGGATCGGATGGTCGGACGGGCCAACCAGGCGGCCACCGACCCGGCCTGGACCCGAGCTTGGGGCCAGTCGGCGCAGTTGCGGCGGGCGTTGGCGACCGCCGCCCGGTCGGCCTCGACCGCTTCCACCCGTCCGGTCGGCCCGACCGCCTGGGCCAGGGGGACGGTGAACAGGCCGGCTCCGCAGTAGAGGTCGAGCACGGTCCGCCCGGTCAAGTCGCCCAGCCAGCTGGACACCGCGTCGACCAAGACGGCCGGGGCTTGACGGTGGACCTGCCAAAAACCGGCCGGGTCGACCCGGTAAGCCAAGTCCGGTCGGTCCGAACGGTCGACCCGCTCCCAGACCACCCGGCCGGTCGCCGCGTCCGGTCCATTCTCGGCTGGGTCGGATTCGACCGTGACCAGGCGCGGCCCGCCGCCGGGACGGCCGCTGGCCCGCACCAGGGCGATCCGGCGACCGGGGGCCCAGGTCTCGGCCCAGAGCTGGGCGGCTTGGATGTCCTCGTGCGCCAGCGGCATCGAGTCGACTGGGACCAGGCGGTCGGACCAGGGGGCGTACATGGCCAGGCGGCCGTCCTGGTCGGTCGTGAAGTCGACCCGGGTGCGCCAAGCCAGACCGCCCCGGTCCTGGTCGCCGGGAGCCGGTTCGACCGTCACGGCCGCCTCCAGATGGCCGATACGGCGCAGTGCGCCGGCCACGACCGCCGCCTTCCAAGACTGTTGGGCGCCCCAGCGGACGTGGCCCAGGTCGGCGCCTCCCACTCCGGTGGCCGCGGCCAGGGGCCAGACGTGGTCGACCCGGTCGGGTGAGGCCTCCAGGGGCTCCAGGACGCGGGCGAACCAGCAGTTGGAACGTCGTTCGGTCACCTCGACCCGGACGGTCTCCCCCGGCAGGCCGCCGCTGACGAAGACGACCAAGCCGTCCCAGCGGGCCACGCAGAAGCCACCGTGGGCCGGTTGGCCCAGGACCAGGGGCCCGATGGTCGGGGCTAAGTCCCGGTCCGGCCCAGGGCCACGGCCGGTTTCGCCCGCGGAATCAGTCTCAGACACAGCGCCTCCTTACGACGTCAGGGCAGATTATGCCTCAGGTCGGGCGCCGGACTGGCCCGGAAAGGCGTCAGCCGGTGGCGTGGGCCACCGGCTGACGGTCGGAGCTGCTAGTCTCGCGCCTCACCCCCAGTGTTTGGCGCAGACCGCAGCATGCTTGTTGTAGACCTCGGCGTCCCGCAAAGCCAAGAAGGTGTCGCGGAAGATGCCGAACATGTCTGAGTAGACTTCGCGGTTCTTCGGATTGGGCTCGATGAATCCATAGGGATGGACCATATTCTCGACCGCCTCCTCGATACTGGCGAAGACTCCGGCTCCGGTGGCGCCAAGGATAGTCGAGCCCAAGGTGGTGCATTCGGAGACCCGCAGCTTCTCGACCGGTCGGCCGTAGACGTCGGCCTGGATCTGGCACCACAGAGGCGACTTGGCCCCGCCGCCGGACAGTCGGATGGCCTCGAAGGGCCGTCCCAGCACCTTCTCCATGGCCTCCACGATCAGGCGCAGCTCGTACGCTCCGCCTTCCATGACGGCGCGCGCCATCATGCCGCGGTCGTGGATCAAGGACAGGCCCAGGGAACCACCGCGAGCGTTGTCGTGGTAGTAGGGCGTGACCTGGCTGGAGAAGAAGGGCAGGAAGAGGTAGCCCTTGCAGCCGGCCGGCGCGTTCTGGGCCTCCAAGCCGATGATGTCGTACGGATCCAGCCCGGTCTGGCGGGCGGCGGCGATCTCCGGTTGGGCGTAGGTGTCGCGCCACCAGCGCAGGCAGACGCCGGTGGCGAAGGCCAGGCCCTCCATGTCCCACTTATTGGGGATGGCGTGGCCGCCGAACAGGACCGAGTGGTCGGGGTCCGGCTTGGCCGAGTCGACGTGGGCCACCATGACCGAGGCGGTGCCGATGGTGATCTCGGACAGGCCTTCCCGGATGACGCCGGCCCCGATGGCGGCGCACTGTTGGTCGCCAGCGCCGACGCAGATCGGCATGCCCTCGGCGAAGCCGGTGGCTTCGGCGGCCTGGCGGGAGACCACGCCGACCTGACGCATCGGGGTCTTGACCGGCGGCAGTTTGTCCCGGTCCACCGAGATGGCGTCCAACAGCTCGTCCGACCAGTCCAAGGTGTTGACGTCGGACATGCCGTTGAGCGAGAGCGAGGCCGGATCAGTGAAGAGTTCCTCCGAGCCGAGCTGGTGCAGCAGCCACTCCTGGCCGTTGACGAATTTCCAAGCCCGGTCGTACAGATCGGGCTGGCGGTCGCGCACCCACTTGTACTTGGCGTAGGCCCACAGCGCGCTCAGGGGCACGCCGGAGACCTCGTGGTACCGGTCTCGGCCCAGGCTACGGGCGATGGCGTCGATCTCCTCGGTGGCGCGGGCGTCCGACCAGACGATGGAGTCGTGCAGGGGCCGCCATTGCCGGTCCACGCCGACGAAGGTGCCGCGTTGGCTGGAGATGCCGACCGAGCCGATCTCAGACGGCTTGACCCCGGTCTTGGCCAAGACCTCCTGGGCGGCCTGGCAGACGGCGGTCCAGAGCAGGTCGATGTCCTGCTCGACCCAACCAGGATGAGGGTATTTACAGGGGTACTCCCGGTATCCGGTGCCGACCACGTTGCCGCTCAAGTCGGCGATCATGACGGTGGTGCCGGTCGTGCCGGCGTCGATTCCTGCGACGTATTGCGGCATTCTCCACTCCTTTTAGGTGCGCTAGCTCTGGGCCGCTGGTTGATAGATTTCAAGGTTGTAGCCGTCCGGATCCAACAGGTAGAAGGCGATCGCCCCGGTGCTGGGCCCAGAATCGATCAGGACGGGCTGGTTGACCACCGGGATGTCCTTCTCCTGGCAGAGGGCGTACCCGGCCAGGGCGTCGGACGTGGCGAAGCAGAGGTGGCTGCTGCGGGGATTGTGGGGCTGGCCGTCGTGCGGCTCGCCTTTGGGCTGGACGTATTGGATCAATTCCAGTCTGAGACCGGGACTGACGACGAAAGCGACATTCAGAACACCATCGGGATATCCGGTGATCGTGCGGATGTATTCAAGATCGACATTGTAGCGAATGTTGTCGAGTTCCATGCCCATGATTTCGGTGTAGAACGCGACGGATCGATCAATGTCGGAGACAGTCAGTCCGACATGATTCATACCGGTGAATAGCTTCTTCATTGGACCTACCAAGAACCTTCATACATCGCCAGAGCTATCACGATTCGAGAACTTTTCTCGCGGGCGTCGAGGCGTGAACGACTGACATTGGCGGAATTGGCAGCGGCCACGTTGCCTGTACCCGTCAGGCAGCGTAGTCCCGCTCACTTCGGGCTGTCAACGGTCTCCCGACCCCCGCCCGACCCCCTCGAACTGGGCGATAATCGGCTCTCAGAACGGTCAAAGTATGTAGTGTGGGCAGGCCACACTTGAACTTTGTGATGCTCATAGCGATAACTCCTATACCGTGCCGAAGTGGCCCTCTATTAATCCCACTGAGTTCCGCCGCGAAAATCGTTTGAATTCATCGTTCGGACTCCCCCGCTCTGGCCTATTCGACCCGGCCTGGGCTAACATGTTGGCCAGTGCAGGCTGGGCCGAGTTTGAACCACCGCTTTGAACCACAGCCAGGCCGAGCCTTCCGTATTCAACGCCGAATGAGAAATGGGGCACCATCATGATCGCTCAAACCAGTCTGGCCGGGAAGACCGCCCTGGTGACCGGAGCGGCCCAGGGCATCGGCCGCGGCATCGCCTTGGAGCTGGCCGCCGCCGGCTGCCGTCAGCTCACCATCGTCGACTTGGTGGGCGGCCCCGAGCTGCGCCAGACGGTCGCCGACCTGGAAACCGGCGGGGTCGAGGTCCTGTTCGTCCAAGGCGACGTCTCCGAGACCGCCACCGCCACCCAGGCGGTCGACCAGACGGTCCAACGCTGGGGTCGGCTCGACATCGTGGTCAACAACGCCGGCATCGCCCGGCCGACCACCTTCTTCGAGACCTCGGACGAGCAGTGGGACCAGGTCCTGCGCACCAACCTGCGCTCGGTCTTCCTCTTCATGAAGTACGGCGGCCTGGCCATGCGTGAGCAGGGCGGCGGCGCCATCGTCAACATGAGTTCCATCTCCGGCATCACTGGTGGGTCGACCGGCCCGGACTACGGCGCCTCCAAGGCCGGCGTCATCGCCTTGACCAAGTTCGGGGCCCGCCGGCTGGCGGAGTTCGGCATCCGGGTCAACGCCGTCGCTCCGGCCACCATCAACACCGAGATGATCGCCCGTAACTACGCCACCCTGCCCCCGGAGGAGAAGGCCAAGCGACTGGCCGCCATCCCGATGGGCCGGATGGGCGAGCCCAGCGAAGTCGGCCGCTTGGTCGCCTTCCTGGCCTCGGACGCCGCCAGCTACGTCACCGGCGAGACCGTCGGGGTGACCGGCGGCCGGATGAGCAGCTGAGTCGAGCCGGTCGGGCGGGCCCGGGCCCGCCACCGGTCCGGCCGCCGAGTCGGTCGGACGAAGGCTCGGTCGCGCTCGAGCCGGGCCCCGCCCGGCCCTCGGGGCTTGATCACTCGCTGCGCAGGGCTTCGACCGGGTCGCGCCGGGAGGCGGCCGAGGACGGGATCAGCCCGGCCAGGAAGGTCAACCCCATCGACACCGCCACCAAGGCGACGGCCGGCCCGGCCGGCAGGATGGCGATGCGGTCGACGTCGAAGCGGTCGCGCACGATGATGTTGGCCGGCACGGTCAGGAGCATGGTGAAGGCGATGCCCATGGCGCCGGCCACGAATCCGACGATCAGTGTTTCGGCGTTGAAGACGCGGCCGATGTCGCGCTTGCGCGCTCCCAGGGCGCGCAGGATGCCGATCTCTTTCTTGCGCTCCAGCACCGAGATGTAGGTGATGACTCCGATCATGATGGAGGAGACCACCAGGGAGATCGAGACGAAGGCCACCAGGACGTAACTGATCATGTTGACGATGTCGGTGACCGAGGACATCAAAGCCCCCACGATGTCGGTGTAGGTGATGGCTCGGTCGGCCTGCCCGGTCGCGTTCATGCGCTCGTTGTAGGCGTCCAGCAGGTCGATCACGGCCTGTTTGGCCTCGAAGTCCTTGGGATAGATGTCGATGGACGACGGTTTGGCCGGGTCGGCGTACCCCAGCTGACGCAGGTTATTGTCATACGAGTTGTCCTCGTTGCGCAGCAGCGACATCATCAAGCCGGACAGCTCCTCCGGGCTCATGTCGAGGCTGAAGGCGCCGGCGAACTGGCTGGGATCGATCCGCATGGCCTGGCTCATACTGGATTGCAGCTGGGCCATGGCCCGGTTCATGGAGCTGGCGACCTGGCCCTGGACCGAGTTCAGAACGGCTTCCATATAGGAGCGCATGACCGCTTCGACATAGCCCTGCAGGGCCAGGCTGACTTGACGCTCGATGGTCTGGGCGGCGGTCAACTGGTCCAACCCCTCCAGCAGAGGGGCGCTGACTTCGGGCAGCGCCAACCAGGCGGGGAAGCCGTCGATCATGGCCTGGGGGTCGGTCACACCGTTCAGCAGACTGTAGGCGACATAGTCGCTCATGACCTGGGACACCAAAGCGTTGAGCTGGTCGACCTCCGGCTGGGACAGCTCGAGGTCGAGGCTGGCGGCCATCCCCGCCAAGTCGGGGGCCGGCACATTCGGCAGCTGGGACATGATGGCGTCCGGGTCGATGGCCCGGGAGAAATCCAGGCCGGCCGTGACGGCGGAGGGATCGAATTGGAAGACCTGGGCCAGGGCCGCCTCGTCCACCTTGATCAAGCCGGCCAGATCCAAGGTGGCGGGAGCGGATTGGGCCGCCTCGTCGGCGAAGCGCTGGCCGGAGAAGATGTTCAGACTGGGGTCGGCCATCTGCTGGCGTACGATCTCGGTCTGGGCCGCCTCCGACATCAGCTGGCGCACCAAGTCGGAGGTGTAGTACAAACCGGGTGCCAATGAGGTGGCTTGGGCGTCTGACTTGGGCCAGGCCAGGCCGGACACGCGCAAGGTCAGCCCCGACTCCACCAGCGGTTTGAGGTGGGCTTGGTCTTGGCTCAGGTCGGTCCAGATCTGATAGGTCTGGTCCCAGACGTAGTAGTCCCAGGGCCGCACCAGTTTGAAGGTGACGGACATCAACTGTTCGAAGCTGAAGCTGCGGCGGTCCTCCGGTACCACGACGGTCTCGTTGCTGGCCATCTGGGCCACCATGCGGTCCAATTCGGCCGGATCGCGCAGGCCCATGGCGTACGACAGCAGATCGGACACCCGACCGCCGGCGCCCAACACCAGCAGGCATTCGTCGGCTTGAGTCGGCCACTGACCCGCCACCACGTCGTACTGGTCGGCCAAGATATCGGTGTCATCCATCAGTTGACTGAAGACGTCGGTGCTGAAGCCCATCGACATCAGCGAGTTGGCCGACGAGTCGGACCCCAGCCCGAGGGCTCGGAAGCTGTTGTTGGGGTTGATCTGGCGGATCTGCTGGCTGGTGTCGGAAGCGTAGATCTGGGGACTGACCGGATACGAGTATTGGATGGCGTTGACCAACTCGGCCAGGCCGGAGTCGGGCTGATCCAGGTAGGCCTTGAGAGAAGCCAGGTCGTTCGATCCGATGCGCGAGAACATGCGTGTGATGAGGCGCGACTCCCGCACTTGGTCGTCCGGCGGGGGATACTCCGATTCGCCGGGCTGATCGGTCTGGTTGGCCATCATCAAGGAGGTGATGTCGATCCCGGTCGATTGGATCGACAGAGGGTAGATGGTCAGAGTGTCCTCTTCGATCTGGCGGATGTAGGTGTTGACGCCGTTGGCCAAGGCCAAGATGGCGGCGATGCCGACGATGCCGATGGAGCCGGCGAAGGCCGTCATCAAAGTCCGGCCCTTCTTGGTCAGCAGATTGTTCAGCGACAGGGCGATGGCGGTGAGGAAGGACATGCTGGTCTTGCGGATGGCCTTAGCCGACTGGTCCGGCGCCGGCGGGGTGGCCAGGTACGGATCGGAGTCGGCCTGGACTCGTCCGTCGTGCAGGTTGACGATACGGGTGGCGTAGGCCCGGGCCAAGTCCGGATTGTGGGTCACCATGATGACCAGCCGGTCGCGCGCGATCTGGCTCAGCAGCCCCATCACCTGCTGGCCGGTCTTGGAGTCGAGCGCCCCGGTCGGTTCGTCCGCCAGCAGGATCTCCGGGTCGTTGATCAAAGCTCGGGCGATCGCCACCCGCTGCATCTGTCCGCCCGACAGCTGGGTCGGCTTCTTCAACATGTGGTCGGCCAGACCGACCTCGGTCAGAGCCTGGACGGCCCGACGGCGCCGTTCGGCCCGCCCCACGCCGGCCAGGGTCAAGGCCAGTTCGACGTTGACCAGGACGCTCTGGTGCGGGATCAGGTTGTAACTCTGGAAGACGAAGCCGATGCGATTGTTGCGGTAGGCGTCCCAGTCGCGGTCCTTGTAGCGGCGGGTCGAGACGTGGTCGATCACCAGGTCGCCGGAGTCGTACTGGTCCAAGCCGCCGACCAAGTTGAGCAGGGTGGTCTTGCCGGAGCCGGAGGGCCCCAGGATGGCCACGAACTCGTTGTCCCGGAAGGTGATCGAGACATCGTCCAGGGCGACTTGTTCCAAGCCGGCCGTGTGGTAGGTCTTGCGAGCGTTGATCAGTTGCAGCATGGTTCTCCGGGAGGGCCGATCAGCTCGGTCGGCCGGCTGCCTCGGACCGGTCTGGTCCGGAGAAGGTGAACGGAGCGACAGAGGAGCTTCATCATTTCCATCCAGGGTAGCGCTTGACCGGCCGGGCCTGGTCTGAAGCTGAGACGCCCTCTCATGAGGCGTATTGTGACCGGTGCGAAGGAGACCATGGAGACCGCCAACCTGCTCGAACTGCTGCGTCAGATCAAGTCGGGCCGTCTGACCCCGGAGGAGGGGGCGGCCAGGCTGCGTCGAGAACCGTTCGAAGACTTGGGTTACGCCAAGATCGACCACCACCGCTGGCTCCGTCAGGGCAGCGGCGAGGCTATTTTCGGGTCCGGCAAGACCAGTCCGCAATTGATCGAATTGGTCGATCGCATGGCTCAAGCCGGTAGTCGTAACATCCTGATCACCCGTCTGCCGGCCGAGCGGGCCGACGACCTGGTGGCGGCTGGGACCCCGCTGGTCTACCATCCGACTCCCCGCTTGGCGGTGGCCTGGCCCGACCCTGTGCCCTTGACCGGCGCCGTGGTGGTGGCCAGCGCCGGCACCTCCGATCTGCCCGTGGCCGAGGAGGCCGCTCTGACGGCCGAGACCTTGGGCTCGCAGGTGACCCGGTTGTACGACGTCGGGGTGGCCGGGCTGCACCGCCTGCTGGCCCAACAGGACAGCCTGATCGCGGCCCGCGCCATCGTGGCCGTGGCTGGCATGGAGGGGGCCCTGCCCTCGGTCGTGGCCGGGTTGGTGGGTTGTCCGGTGGTGGCCGTGCCGACCTCAGTCGGTTATGGAGCCAACTGGGGTGGGCTGGCCGCTCTCTTGGCCATGCTGAACTCCTGCGCCAACGGCGTCTCGGTGGTCAACATCGACAACGGCTTCGGGGCCGGCTGGATCGCCCACAGCGTCAATCGAACGGAGAGTCCGACGTGACCGTGTTGTATCTGGAATGCGCCATGGGGGCGGCCGGCGACATGTTGATGGCTGCTCTGTTGGATTTGGCGGACGATCCGAGGGACCGGTTGGACCAGCTCAACCGGCTGGGTTTGGAGCGGGTCCAGATCCAGGCCCGGCCGGACCGGCGGGGAGCCATCGCCGGCACTCTGGTCGACGTCTGGGTGGACGGCGGTCTGGAGTCGGCTGGATTGGACCACTCCCACTCCCACTCCCACTCCCCTTCCGAGCATGGTCACGGTCACTCTCACTCCGACCATGGCCACTCCCACTCTCCTTCCGACCATGGCCATTCCCACTCCCATCCGGCCGACCACGACCACACCAGCTTGGCCGAGGTGTTGGAGCGGTTGGACGCCCTGCCGCTGTCGGAGCAGGTCCGGGCCGACGCCCGGGCGGTCTATCAGCTGATCGCCCAGGCCGAGGCCAAGGTGCATGGCCGGGAACCCGGCCAGGTCCACTTCCACGAGGTCGGCCACCTCGACGCCTTGGCCGACGTGGTCGGCGTCTGCCTCCTGTTGGAGCAGCTGGCCCCGGATCAGATCGTGGCCTCCCCCATCCACGTCGGCCACGGTTTCGTCCGCTGCGCCCACGGCGTCCTACCGGTGCCCGCCCCGGCCACGGCCGAACTGCTGCGTGATCTGCCGACCTGGGCCGGACCGGTCGAAGGGGAATTGTGCACCCCGACCGGGGCGGCCCTGCTCAAACACTTCGTCAGCCGTTTCGGCCCCCCGCCGGCCATGGTGGTGCGCCGGATCGGCTACGGCTTGGGCCACAAGGACTTCGACCGCCCCAACTGCTTGCGCGCCTTCTGGGGCGAGGTCCAAGCCGAAGCCGGAGTGACGGTGGCCGAGCTGAGCTGCAACCTCGACGACATGACCGGTGAGGCCTTGGCCTACGCCTGTCAACAGCTGCGGCAAGCCGGGGCGCGCGAGGTCTTCTTGACGCCAGTGCTGATGAAGAAAGGCCGTCCCGGCCATCTTCTGACCTGTTTGTGCGACCTCGACCAAGCCGACCGCTTGACCGATCTGATGCTGCGTCACACCACCACCTTCGGGGTGCGCCGCCACGACTGCCAACGCACCGTCTTGGAACGTCAGACCAGCCTCCAGACCACCCCCTATGGCCCCATCCGAGTCAAGACCGGCCGCGCGCCGGGCCTGGTCAAAGCCAAGGCCGAGCACGACGATCTGGCCCAGGCGGCCGACCGCAGCGGGTTGACCTTGGCCCAGGTCGGTGCCGCGGTGACCGGGTTGGCCTTGGACCCGGAGGTCTCAGCGTGACTGCGACCGACCTGAGCGTGGACCTGGAGACCCGTTACGAGCGCTTGCGCGAGCTGGTGGGCGGTCTGGAGTCGGTGGCGGTGGCCTTCTCCGGCGGCGTCGACTCGACCTTCTTGCTCCGGGTCTGCCATGACCTGTTGGGCGATCGGGCGGTGGCCGTCACCACCCGCTCTCACTCCTTTCCGGCGCGCGAGTTGCGGGCCGCGGCCGACTACTGCCGTCAGGCTGGCATCCGCCACATCGTCTGCGACTTCGAGGAACTCTCCATCGCCGGCTTCGCCGACAATCCGACCAACCGTTGTTACCTCTGCAAGACCGGCCTGATGGGACATGTCCGCCAGGTCGCCCAGAGCCAGGGCCTGGCCCAGGTGGTGGATGGCTCCAATCGAGACGACGACGGCGACTATCGGCCCGGTCTGATCGCCTTGGCCGAGCAGGGGGTGCGTAGCCCGTTGCGTGAAGTCGGTTTGAGCAAGGCTGACATCAGGCAGCTGTCCCGTCGGCTGGGCCTGTCCACCTGGGACAAGCCGTCCTTCGCCTGTTTGGCTTCACGCATCCCCTACGGCGAGACCATCACAGCCCAACGCCTGGACATGATCGACCGGGCCGAGCAAGTTCTATTGGACCTCGGCCTCAAACAGGTCAGGGTCCGTTCGCACGGCCGTCTGGCTCGGATCGAGACCGACGAGGACGGCTTCCAGCGCTTGAGCGACCAGTCAGTCCGCCAACGGGTCCATCGGGCCCTGCGTCGGCTCGGCTTCACCTACGTCACCTGCGACTTGTTGGGTTATCGCACGGGCAGCCTGAACGAGACCTTGGAGCTCGAACCCGTCAGCTAGAGCGGGAACGGTCTCCGCCTTGAGCCGGTTCTGGACTCGGTCCAGCCGAGCCGGTCTAAGACCGACCGCTGACTCAGGCCGGCAGCGAGGCCGGGCGGCGGCGGCCCCGGACCAAGATGACGGCCCAGATGACCAACCCGAGCCCGACCACGCCCAGCCCGAGCAGAGCGTCGTCGGCCATGACGGCTTGATCGGACAGCTCGATGAAGCTCTCCCCCGCGGCCAGGGCGGCCACCCCGTCGACGCACCACATCAAGGCGGCGCCGCTGTAGATCAAAGCCAGGGCGCCGAGGTGGAGGCGTCGAGCTGAGACGGGACGGGCGAAACGCCAAGCGATCATGATCACGGCGGCCAAGCCGGTGATGACCAAGGTCATGGCTCAGTCCTTCGACCGCACCAGGACCCGACGCAGCGCTGGCACCCGGTCGGCCACCAGCACCATGATCAGCCAGACCGACGTCACCAACACGGCCATGCCGACGCCGACGGTGCCCATCTCTCGTAACATGACGGCGGTGTCTTGAGCACTGCCCAGGGCGGTCAGGAAGGGAGGTCGGAAGGAGACCTCGCCGTGCCAGAGGTGTTCCAAAGCCAGCAGGATGGCGCCGCCCCAGAGCAGGCCGGTCAGCCAGGACAGCTTAGTCCGCCAAGACAATTTATCTTCAGATCTGGGGGCGGTCGGCTGATCTTTGCCCAAGCGATGCTCGATGATAGTCGCGACGATCGCCTCGCCGGCGGGGACCAGGAAGCATGCCATCGGTCCACCTTCCTTCCTGCAACTCGGAACGC
>JAIRYW010000060.1 GCA_031267645.1 Propionibacteriaceae bacterium | reverse complement strand
CGACCGTCGCCACGACCTGCTGGCGAGCCAGCTCGGGCACCGCCCCCTGCTCCAGACTCCACAGGCGCGACCCGCCGATCAGAGCGGTGGCGGCCAGGACGGTGGCGACCAAAGCGGCGGCGGCCGAGCGGCGACGCCAGGCCACCAGACCAATCAAGGCGGCGGTCAGGCCGACCAGTCCCACCCCGGCTTGGTGCCAGACGATGGACCACTGGCCGGCCCAAGCGGCCAGGGCGGCCGGAGCCAAACGCAGGTCCAGTCCGTTCGACCCTGGGCCGCCCGACCCTTGGGCGGGTCCGCTCGACCCCGACGCTGGACCCGACCCCGGAACACTCAATCCCGACACTTGACCCGACCCGGTAACACTCGACCCCGGACCATCCGACCCCTGCCCCGGTCCACTCGACCCTTGCCCCGGTCCACTCGCCACCGGCCCCGGTCCACTCGACCCCGACCCCGAGTCTTCCCGATCCATCCCCGGACCGAGCGGTTCCGCTCGGCCGTCCGAGTCGGTCGTCGGGCCCGAACCGGACGGCTCAGACACGGACATAGGGAACCAACTGGGCGTAAGTCTTGGGCCCGATGCCGTCGACCTCCTGCAACTCGGCCACCGTCGTGAAGCGGCCGTGCTGGGAACGCCAAGCCAGGATGGCGGCCGCCGTGACCGGGCCGACCCCGGGCAGAGTCTCCAATTGTTGGGCGGTGGCGCTGTTGAGGTCGATGGTCCCGCCCGCCGGGACGGCCGTGGATCCGCCCGCGGCCGGACCGCCGTCGAGGCCGGCCCGGACCTCGCCCCGGGGCTCGGCCCGGGTGCCGACGATGATCTGACAGCCGTCCGACAGCACGGCGGCCAAGTTCAGTTCAGCCGGATCGGCCTGATCGGTCAACCCGCCAGCCGCCATCAGGGCGTCCCAGACTCGACCGCCGACCGGCAGCCTGACCAGGCCCGGGCTGGCCACCGCGCCCAACACGTGGACCGACATGACGGCCGGGCTGGCCGCGGCGGACGGCGACGGGCTGGGGGCGGGGGTCCACTCGGGGGTGGGCAGTCCCACCGCCTCGGGCCAGGTGCGGGCCCGCAGCACCAACCAAGTCGTGCCGACCACGGCCACCAGGGCCAAAACGGCCATCACTCGGACATGGCGGGCGGCCAACTCCCGCAACCCAGCCCAAGCCGCCGCCCGCCCCGACCGGGTGGCGGCCGGGCGACCCGGCCCGGACCCGACCGCCGACTGACCAGACCCGGAGCCGATTGACGATTTACCGGCGCCCGACCCAACCAACGCCTGGCTCGACCCCGGCCCGGCAGCCGACCGACCCGACCCCGGCCCGGCAGCCGACTGACCCGATCCGGGGCCGACGACTGACCGGCCCGGCCCCAATCCGACTGACGATTGACCCGCGCCAGACCGGCTGATCGGCTGATCGGAGTCTTGGCCCGGGGACCGCTCAGATCGAGCCCGGAACAGACCGCGCAGGCGGCCGGGCCGAATCGAACGGCCGGGCGGATCAGACGGCGTCGGCGGCGAAGGGGTGAGCGACCGTCGGTGGAGGGCGGCTGGACGAGCTGGCGCCTCCGGCCCGGACGCCCCGGAGGCGCCAGCGGGGTCGAGGACGACGGCCAGACGCTGTCGCACCAACCGGGCCGAGTCGGCCGACCCGATCCTCGGCCATGGCGATGTCACGTCTGGACCATGACCCGCCGACGGCTAGGGCGACCGGGAATGGCCCGATTGGGCACAACCAGCCGCCGATCAGCCTCGGTTGGGGATAACCGGCCGAGGCGGACGCCGGCGGGTCAAGCGGTCGGGACGGGCGTCCTCGAATCAGGTCGACGACACGATCCGGTTCACCGTGACCACCCGGCGGAACTGACCGACTGAGATGGGCGCCTCCGGATCAGGCCACCGGCACGATCGAGACCATCTTGGGCGCGCGCACGATGACCTTGGCCACCGCCCGCCCGGCCAGGGCGCGCTGGACCCCGGCCTCGGCCAGAGCCAGCCGTTCGGCTTCGGCCGGGTCGATGTCGGCCGGCACCTCGATCTTGGCCCGGACCTTGCCCTGGACCTGGACCACCATGGTGACGCGCTCGGCCGCCCGCAGGGCGGGATCGACCTCAGGCCAACTGGCGTCGGCCACGGAGGCCGGCCGGCCCAGAGCTTGCCACATCTCCTCGGCCACGTAGGGGGCGATCAGAGACAAGGCCACGGTGGCGAACTCGGTCGCCTCGCGGACCGCCGGGTCGGCTCCGCCGGGGCCGCTGTCGATGGCCTTGCGGGTGGCGTTGACCAACTCCATGATCCGGGCCACCACGACGTTGAAACGACGCGATTCGAGCAGGTCGCCGATCTCGCCCAGGATCCGATGGCTGACCCGGCGCAGGGCCGGGTCGCCGCTGGCGGGGTCGGCCCCCACCGGGCTGGAGACGTCTTGGGCCAGCCGCCAGGCCCGCTGCAAGAAACGCAGATTGGCTCCGGGCGAGAGGTCGGCCCAATCGATGTCGTCCTCCGGCGGGCCGGCGAAGACCATGGTGGTGCGGATGGCGTCGACCCCGTAACGGTCGATCTGCTGGCCCAAGTCGACGCCGTTGCCCAACGACTTGCTCATGGCCTTGCCCTGGTTGATGACCTGGCCTTGGTTGAGCAAGCGGACGAAGGGCTCGCCGAAGTCGATCAGGCCGAGGTCCTGCAGGACCTTGGTGAAGAAACGGCTGTACAGCAGGTGCAAGATGGCGTGTTCGACCCCGCCGACGTACTGGTCGACCGGCATCCAACGCGCCACCTGGTCCGGATCGAAGACCCGCTCTTGGTCGCCCGGCGAGCAGTAGCGGAAGTAATACCAAGAGGAGTCGACGAAGGTGTCCATGGTGTCGGCGTCCCGGGTGGCCGGCCCGCCGCAGGTCGGGCAGACCGTCTGGACCCAATCGGTGGCGCTGGCCAGCGGCGAGACGCCTTTGGGGGCCAGAGCGGCCCCGCGCAGGTCGGGCAGCTCGATCGGGAGCTGGTCCTCGGGCACGGCCACCTCGCCGTGGCTGGGGCAATGCACGATGGGGATGGGACAACCCCAGAAGCGTTGCCGTGAGATCAACCAGTCCCGCAAGCGGTAGGTCACCGTGGCCTGGCCGGAGCCGTCCCGGGTCAGCTTGGCGTTGATGGCGGCGATGCCGTCGGCCTTGTTGGTCAGCCCGTCCAAAATCTCGGAGTTGACGTAGAGGCCGTCACCGGCGGTGGCCTGGCCGGTCTGGGCCGGGTCGCCCTGGCCGGTGTCGATCACCATCTGGACCGGCAGGTCGTGGGCCAGGGCGAAGTCGAGGTCGCGCTGGTCGTGGGCCGGCACGGCCATGATGGCGCCGGTGCCGTATTCGCTCAGGACGTAGTCGGCCGCCCAGATCGGCATCGGGTGACCGGTCAAGGGGTTGACGGCCTGACAGCCCAGGAAGACGCCGGTCTTGGGCCGTTCGGTGGACTGGCGTTCGATCTCGGAGACCTGCTTGGTGCGCTCCAGGTAGGCCTCGAACTCAGCCCGCCGTTCCTCGGTCACCAGTTCCGCCGCCAGGTCGGCGTCGGGGGCCACGACCATGAAGGTGGCGCCGTAGAGGGTGTCGGGACGGGTCGTGAAGACCTCGATCGGCTGCTGGCGGCCGGGCACCTCGAAGCGCACCGTGGCCCCCTCGGAGCGGCCGATCCAGTTGCGTTGCATGGCCAGCACCCGGTCCGGCCAGAGGCCCTCCAGCTGCTCCATGTCGTCCAGCAGGCGCTGGGCGTATTCGGTTATGCGGAAGTACCACTGGGTCAGCTGACGCTTCGTCACGGTGGAGTGGCAACGTTCACAGGCGCCCTGGACGACTTGTTCGTTGGCCAGCACGGTCTGACAGCTGGGGCACCAGTTGACGTACGAGGCCTTGCGGTAGGCCAGGCCGCGGTGGAAGAACTGCAGGAAGAGCCATTGCGTCCAGCGGTAGTACTCCGGGTCGGAGGTGTGCAAGCGGCGCGACCAGTCGACGCTCAGGCCGTAACGCCGAAAAGACCTGGCCTGGGTCTCGATGTTGGCGTAGGTCCACTGGGCCGGATGGGTGTCGTGGGCGATGGCGGCGTTCTCGGCCGGCAGGCCGAAGGAGTCCCAACCCAGCGGGTGCATGACGTCGTAGCCGCGCAGCCGCCAGTAGCGGGCCACCACGTCGCCCATGACGAAGGCCTCGGCGTGGCCCATGTGCAGGTCTCCGGACGGATACGGGAACATGTCCAGGACATAACGCCGCTCGGCCGAACCGTCGTCACGGGGTCGGAAGGTGTCGTGCTCGGCCCAATACGCCTGCCACCTGTTTTGGGCCGCCACCGGGTCGTAGCCCGGTCTGGTGGCGACAGCGTCCCGTTCAGTCACAATCAACTCCTCGCATGAAGCGCCCGCCCGGCTCCACCTGGGCGCCGGTCACGGACGCTCGGCTGATTCTAGTGCGGAGTCTCCCGGATCTCCGACGCCTCCCAGGTCCGCTCGCCGACCCTTGGCGGCAGGCCGCCTCCCCGAGTCCGTCCCTCACCGCCAGCGGGTCCAGCGGTGGGACACGACTAGTCCTGAGCCAGCCTGGAACAGGCCCAGCCAAGCCTAACCTTCGTTGTGTTCGGGGCCGGCTCTGAGCGATGGTGGTGTCATGAGCGCTTCGACCGCAGCGGTCGGCGGCCTGGTCAAGGTTCCGACCGTGACCCGCCTGGCTGACAAGTTAAATTGGTTACGGGCCGGCGTCTTGGGAGCCAACGACGGCATCGTCTCGACCGCCGGCATCGTCATGGGCGTGGCCGGGGCCACGGCCGACTCCAACACCCTGCTGATCGCCGGCCTGGCCGGACTGGTGGCCGGAGCGCTGTCCATGGCCGGCGGCGAATACGTCTCGGTCTCCTCCCAACGCGACACCGAGATCGCCGCCGTGGCCGAGGTCCAGACCACCCTGTGCGAGACGCCCGACCTAGCTCTGGCGGCCCTAGCCCAGGCCTACCAAGACAAGGGCTTGGAGCCAGACCTGGCCCTCCAGGTGGCCGAGGCCTTGACCGAGCACGACGCCGTCTCAGCCCAGGTCGAGACCCATCTCGGCATCCGGGCGGATCAGCCGACCTCACCTTGGCAGGCCGCCCGGGCCTCCTTCTTGGCCTTCGTGGTCGGGGCCCTGGTGCCGCTGACGGCCATGGTGACGGCTCCGACCGCCGGCCGGATCTGGGCCACGATGGCGGCGGTCCTGGTGGCTTTGGTCCTGACTGGGGCGGTCAGCGCCCGTCTGGGCCACGCCGGGCTGGTCGGCGGTGTGGCCCGCAACGTCGGAGTCGGTCTGTCGACCATGGCCCTGACCTACGGCATCGGCCACTTGATCGGCGCCGGCCTGTGAGCTGACCCGGCCGCCGGCTCGGATCGGGCCGGCCTCAGATCTGGGGGCCGGCCCAAGCCGTCACTTCGGCCGCCGTCGGCGGGTCCGCCCCCTGACGTTGGCAGACCAGGCTGGCCGCCGCCACCGCCCAGGCCAAGGCCGCGGCCAAGTCGTCCGGGGCGTCGACGTAGCGATCTAAGAAACCGGCGGTGAAAGTGTCACCGGCCCCGACCGTGTCGACCAGTTGGACCGGGCGGCCCGGGCAGGTCTGGAGTCGGTTCTGGCGGTCCACCGCGACGGCCCCGTCGGACCCACAGGTCACCACCACCGCAGCCGGACGCCACAGCTCCATCCAGCCCTGGGCCACGGCCTGGACGTCGCCGGCGGGGCAGGCCTGGGCCCGGGACAAGAAGGCGAGGTCCTCGTCGGAGGCCTTGATCAGCCCGCCGGCTCGGCCCACCGTCTGGGCCAGGGGGGCCACTTGGGCCCAGTAGTGGTCGGGATCGGCTATGACGGAGGGACGGACGTTGACGTCGTAGCTCAGACCGGCCCAACCGGTCGCCGTGGCCTCCAGCCATTGGCGCAGGACGGTGGCGGCCGGTTCGACCATCCAACCGATCGAAGCCAGGTGGAGCCAGCTGTCGGACTGGGGCTCTGGCAGATCCTCCGGAGTCCAGCCGAAACTGGAGGTGCCGTCGAAATGGAAGGCGTAGCTGGCCCGGCCCTGGTCGTCCAGCGAGACCACGGCCAAGGTGGTGGGCTGGTCGACGCGACGGGCCCAAGACAGATCGACTCCGCTGCCGGACAGGTGGTCGGCTAGTTGGGCGCCGAAGCCGTCTTGGCCCAAGCGGGTCAACATTCTGACCGGTCGCCCCAGCCGGGCCAAGGCGACCGCCGTGTTAAGGGGGCTACCGCCGGACAGCCCGGCCCAGCGACTCGACGTCGAGTCGCCCCCGGGTTGGCGCACCAGGTCGATCAGGACCTCGCCGCAACAGACGAATCGGGCCATGGCCACCTCCGATAGGTCGATCGGTCGACCGTTGGTCGGTCATCCGGTCCTATCGTTCCAGATCCGGTCCGGCTCGACCGTCAGGGGTCCAGAACGGCCTCTCAGAACTGCTCTGGAGCCGGGTCGACCTCACCGGCCGGTCGGTTCGGCGGCCCGGGCTGGATCAGGCCGGAGCGCTCGGCCGCCTGGATCGAGCGTCGCCAGCTGGCCGGCGGCAGCCTTTGGTCGCGGATGGTGTCGAGCAGGCCGACCAAGGGGAAGCCAGGGTCGAGGGCGGCGGCCTGCTCGTGGCAGATCGACAGCAAGGCCCCCTGGCCGGCCTGCCAGGCCACGATGGCCAGGACGCACAGGGGTAGGACCCGTTGGCCGGCCACGCAACGGCGCACCACCTCGCTCCACAGACGGACCTGGGCCGGAGCGCCGTCGACGTCGAGACCCCGCCAGAGCTGGTCGCGGACCTCGGCTTGTTCGATCAACAGGCCAGCTCTGAGACAGTCCTGATCGCTCAGGGGCTGGCCCTGGCCGGTTCGAGCCACCAGGGCGTTCAACCAGTCGACCGCGGCGGCGCCGGACCACTCGGCCAGTTCGGCCATGGCTTCAAGGCGCAGACCCAACAACTCGTCCTCCCGCTCCGAGACCGGCGCCGCCAAGCGGTCGGCCAGGGCTTGTCGGGAATCGGCCACCGACAGCCCGGACCAGACCGCCGCCGCCTCCAAGGGACTGTGCCGGGGCTTGAGCCGACCCGGTTGACCCGGCGGAGCGTCGGCCGGCCACCAGCGTCGACCGTCGACCGACAGAGCCAGATCGATCCAGCCGGCCAGCGCCGGGGCGACCGCCCGCCAAGCCGCCGCCGCCGCGGGCCGCGGGGCGTAGACGACGGCGCAGGCCCGGATGGCGGAGGGAGCCACGGAGCCTTGGACGTCGATCAAGAAGTCGCCCACCGTGTCCGGCCGGTCGATCGCCGTCGCCAGGTCGAAGCGGACGGTCAGATGGACCTCCTGGTCGCGCAGGACCAACAGGACCAAGGAGTCGGCCGGTTCGAAACCGAGCAGGTAAGGCAGGAGGGTGACCAGATCGCCCGGCTGGCGCACGACCAGGGGCCGCCGCTCCCGCTCCGGGGAGGGTGATTTCATCGGCACAGTCATGCCCAGACCATGACGCCACCAGCTCTCCCCGGGTCGACCGAAGGCACCCTGTGCACGGTCGTGAGCCACCGCTGGCCGACTGTGGACGATCAGCCGGCGGCGCCGGCCCACTGGTCATCGGGTCTACCGCTTGGCGCGGTCCCCTATTCTGGAAGCGATGTCACAGCCGTCCGACTCCTGGCCCGCCACCGCGCCTGGCTCCCCCGGGGCTGTCCCGCCCCCGTCCCGGACGAGCGCTGGAACCCCCTGGACGGCCTCCGCCGCCCCTGGCTCGGTCGGCCCCAGGCCCGTCCCGGCCGACCCGCCGTCCAGCGGCCAGGCCGCCAGCGCCCCGGTCTGGCCGATCAGCCCCCCGCCCCCAGGACCGCCGTCTCCGCCACCGCCGCCTGGTCCGAGCCCTTTCCAGCCGCCCGCACCGGTGACGCCTCCGCCGCCACGACCGCCGGCCGTGAATCCGCCCCAACCCGGCGCCCAGCCGGTCCTTAGGCCGCCGTCGACCGGAACACGACCCCCGGCTCAGCCCCCGTCGGCTGGGGCGCGACCCCAGAACTGGCCCCCGTCGATCGGAACGCTACCCCCGACTCAGCCCCCGTTAGCCGGGGCGCTACCCCCGACTCAGCCGCCGCCGGCCGGAGCGCGGCCCCAGAACTGGCCCCCGACCGCCGCCCCGCCGCCGGGACCGTCCCCCATCCTGGCCGGTTACCAATACCATTCCCCGCTCGACCGACCGGTCCTCGACCAGCCTCCAGCGCCGGCCCCGCCCTTGTCGCAACCCCTGACCCAGACCGCCGCCGGTCCCGCCATCGCCCGTTACGCCACCCCCAAGCGGCCGCCCAGCCTGGTCGTCTTGACTCTGGCCGCCACCCTGGTCGTGTTGGCCGCTTTCGTCTTGTCACAGCTCTTCGGCTCCACCAAGTCGGATTCGGACCCGTCTGATCCCGTCCCCAGCACCGATCCCAGCCGCAGCGGCGGCCTGCCCTTCGAGCACGGCAGCACGGCCGGCTACTGGTCCCTGCGCAGCCCCCGCTGGGACAGCGGCCGCGGCCTCGTGACGATCGAAGTCGAGATCAGCGTCGACCAGGGCCTGCTGGCGTACCAGTTCTACGCCTACGCCACCCACGACGCCGACGCCACCATCCTCTATCCGGTGTCCGGGGGGCCGAACAGCTTGGACAGCGGCTACGTCCGGGCCGGCCAATCGCTCGTCGGCGACTTGGTCTTCGCCACCACACGTCAGGACCTGACCTTGATCCTGGCCGGCGAGTCGTTCCAGATCTCAGCCCTGCCCGTCCCCGGCTGACCCGGCCCAGACATCCAGCCGGATCCGCCCGGCCTCGCCCCGACCGCTCCCGGCCGGACCCGCTTCCACCCGGCTCCGCTCAGTCCTGCCCCGCCTAGACCCGACCCGACCGCCGGCCCGACCGACCCTCAGCCGCGCCACAGCAAAGACGCCGCCACCGCCCACATGACCAGGGCGACGCCCCCGTCCAGCAGACGCCATGACTTGGCCGAGGCGAACCAGGGCCGCAACCAACGGGCCCCGTAGCCCAGAGCGGAGAAGAAGAGCCAGCTGGCGGCCATGGCCCCGCCGGCGAACCACCAGCGCCGGTCGCCTTGGCCATTGGCCAGCGAACCCAATAGCAGGACGGTGTCCAGCCAGACGTGGGGGTTGAGCCAAGTCAGGGCCAGGCAGGTGGCCAGACATCCGCCCAGACCGCTGGGCCGCCCCGCCGGGTCGGCCACCAGCTGGCCGGGCCGCAGGGCCCGCCGCAAGGCCAAACCGCCGTAGACGATCAGGAAGGCCGCCCCGCCGTAGCGCAGGGCCGGCGCCAGCCAGGCCACCGCCGTCGTCGCCAAGTCCAAACCGGCCGTGCCCAGAGCGATCAAGACCATGTCCGAGCCGGCGCACACCAGCACCACCGGCGCGACGTGCTCCCGGCGCAGGCCTTGGCGCAGGACGAAGGCGTTCTGCGCCCCGATGGCCACGATCAGGGACAGTCCGGCCGCGAAACCGGAGGCCACGACCGACATATCCACTCCGCCATCTTATGAAATGGCTGTGACCGGTCGCACCGGACCGTTCCGGACGACCGCCGGCCGGGCCTCCGCGCGTCGCCGGCCCCCTTCCGCACGACGCGCCGCTCGCACCGGCCAGGCCAAGCTACGGGTCCGTAGGTTGAGCCGATAGGGTGAATGCCACACGTCCCACCGCGCTCCGAAAGGCCCGCCATGGCGTTCACCGAGACATCTTTCTCCCGCTTCTATCAGCCCGGCGTGCCCGCGCAGATCGAGTTGCCGACGCGATCACTGGTCGAGTTGTACGAGACGGCGGTGGCCGAGGCCGGCCGCCACGTCGCCCTCGACTTCTTCGGCCGCACCACGACCTACTTCCAACTGGGCGACCAGATCGCCCGGGCGGCCGAAGGGCTACGCCGCCTGGGGGTCAAACCGGGCGACCGGGTGGCTCTGATCCTGCCCAACTGCCCCCAGCACGTGGTGGCCTTCTACGCCTGTCTGCGCATCGGCGCCATCGTGGTCGAGCACAACCCCTTGTACACCGCCCGCGAATTGCGGCACATGTTCGAGGACCACACCGCCCGGATCTCGATCTGCTGGGACGTGGCGGTGCAGAACCTACGCAACCAGCCGGACGACATCGAGTTGGACCGCATCGTCTCGGTCAACTTGCTGGAGGAGTTCCCCACCCTCAAGCGGGCCGCCCTCAACCTGCCCCTGCCCGCGCTGCGCCGGACCAAACGACGCCTGACCAGCCGAGTCAAGGGGGCCCTGCCCTGGAGCCGGCTGCTGGCCGTCCCGCCTCTGGACCCCTCCCACCACCGGCCCAAGGTCGACGACATCGCCTGCATCCAGTACACCTCCGGCACCACCGGCCGGCCCAAGGGCGCGGTCTTGACCCACTACAACCTCTACTCCAACGCCCGCCAGGGCGAAGCCTGGATGCACGGGGCGCAATACCGTAAAGAGACCTTCTACGCCGTCCTGCCCATGTTCCACGCCTTCGGCATGACCTTGTTCTTGACCTACGGCATCCTGAAGCAGGCCCGCATCGTCCTCTTCCCCAATTTCGACGTCCACATGGTGGTGGACCAGGCCAAGAAGCACCCGCCGACCGTCTTCTGCGCCGTGCCGCCGATCTTCGAGGCCACCGCCCGCGAGGCCCAGCGCCGCCGCGTCTCCCTGCGCACGGCCAAGTACTGCATCTCCGGGGCCATGGCCTTGCCCGACTCGACCGTGTCCCTGTGGGAGTCCGTCTCCGGCGGGTTGCTGGTCGAAGGCTACGGCATGACCGAGTCCTCCCCGGTGGCCCTGGGCAACCCCTTCCACCAGTCCCGGCGCACCGGCACCATCGGCGTGCCCTTCCCCTCCACCGAAATGCGGGTGGTCGACCCGGACGACCCCGACCGGCCGACGCCGGTCGGCCAACGTGGCGAACTCTTGATCAAGGGCCCGCAGGTCTTCAAGGGCTATTGGAACAATCCGGAGGAGACCGACCGCGTCCTGCTGCCGGGCGGCTGGCTGCGCACCGGCGACATCGTGGTCTGCGACAGTGACGGTTTCGCCACCATCGTCGATCGGATCAAGGAACTCATCATCACCGGCGGCTTCAACGTCGCCCCCTCCGAAGTCGAGAACGTGCTCCAAGCTCATCCCGACCTAGCTGACGCCGCCGTCGTCGGTCTGCCCGACCCGCACGCCGGCGAAGAGGTGGTGGCGGCGGTGGTGGCCGAACCGGGGGCGACGGTCGACCCGGACCAGGTGCGCCGCTTCTGCCGCGAGCGGCTGACCGGTTACAAGGTGCCCCGTCAGGTGTTGGTGGTCGACAGTCTGCCCAAATCGATGCTGGGCAAGGTCTTGCGCCGCCAGGTGCGCGACGACCTGATCGCCCGGCTGGCCCAGGCCGACTGAACCGCCCACCGCCCGGCGGTGGCTGTCTCAGTCGCCGGACCGGCTCAGGCCGCCTGGCCCCCGGCGACCGACGCGGTGGTGGTCTTGGCCGCTGGACCGGCTCAGACCAGGGCGCGGTCCAACTCGGCCAGCCAGGCGGCGCGCCGGCCCGGCTCGGCGAAACTGCCTCGGATGGAGTCACGGCACAGTTCCACCATGGTGGCGTCGCTCAAAGACAGTCCCTGGCGGACGGCCTCTAAGTTGTCGCCCAGGTAACCGCCGAAATAGGCCGGGTCGTCCGAGTTGACGCAGACCCGCAGCCCGGCCTCCAACATCCGGCTCAGGGGATGGTGACGCATGTCGTCGACCAGGCCCAGCCGCAGGTTCGACAGCGGACAGCCGGTCAAAGTGACGCGCTCGGTCACCAGCCGCTCGACCAGGGCCGGGTCCTCCAAACAGCGCAGACCGTGGTCCACCCGCTCCGCTCCCAGACGGTCCAAGGCCCCCCAGATATAGCTGGGCGGGCCCTCCTCGCCGCCGTGGGCGACCGCGTGCAGGCCGGCCCGACGGGCCTGGTCGAAGACTGGGCCGAAGGGCTCGGGCGGGAAACCGGCCTCGGCCGAGTCCAGACCGACGCCGAGCAAGCGGTGGGCCAGGGGTTGGGCCAGCTGCCACAGCCGCTGGGCCGGCGCCGGCCCGCGGTCGCGCAGGAAGCACATCAGATAGCCGCCTTCGACGCCCCAGCGCCGACCCGCCTCGGCCAGGGCGTCGTGCAGTCCGGCCAGCTGCTCGGCCAGAGCCACCCCGTGGTCGAGGTGGACTTGGGGGTCGAAGAAGGCCTCGACCCGACGTACGCCGTCGTGGGCGGCCCGCTCGAAATAGGCCAGGGCCAAGTCGTAGAAGTCCTGGCCGTCGCGCAAGACCGTCATGCAGTCGTAGTACAAGGCCAAGAAGCCGGACAGATCGGCGAAACGATACTCAGCCCGCAGCTCCTCCGGGTCGTCCCAAGGCAGGGTCAGCCCGTGTCGACGGGCCAGGGCGAAGACCAGATCCGGCTCCAAGGTCCCTTCGATGTGAACATGCAATTCAGCCTTGGGCAGAGCGGTCAGATCCATGGCCCGATCCTAATGTCCCCCATCGCGACGGCTTGGGCGCCGGGGCCCGGAAAACGGTGTCTCGGCCGGGCCAACGCCCGGCCGAGACACCGCGCCGCAGGAACCCAGAGAACTGTCGCCAGCCTCCGGTGGAACGTCAGATCAAGCGGTCGTCGCACCCGCTCGGTCGTTCTGGCGCCGGCTGCGGCGGATCAGCCAGGCCACGATCAAGATGATGAACCAAACCGGGCTGACCGCCAGCGCCGTCAAGGTCTCCTCGTCCAAGGCCAAGATCACGATCATGGCTGCCAAGAAGGCCAACACGATCCAACACATCGCCGGACCAAGAGGCATCTTGTACTTCGAAGCGGCGTGCAGTTCGGGCCGGCGCTTGCGATAGAGCAGATAGGCCACGATGATCAAGGCCCAGACGAAGATGAACAGGACCGATGCCAAGGTGGTGGCGTAGGTGAAGGCCGACATGATCGAGCCGGAAGCGTACAACAAGGCCACACCGGGCAAGACGCAGACGCAAGAGAAGAGCAAGGCGTTGGCCGGCACCTTGCTGCCGGACAGCTTGCCGAAGGCCCGCGGGGCCTCCTTGGTGGTGGCCAAGCCAAACAACATGCGCGAAGTCGAGTAGATGCCCGAGTTCATGGACGAGGCGGCCGAGGTCAAGACCACGAAGTTGACCACGGTGGCGGCCAAGGCGAAACCGGTCAGGGCGAACATGTTGACGAAGGGGCTGATGTCGGGGTTGATGGCCAGGTAGGGCGTGACAGCCAGGATGGCGGCCAGAGCGCCGACGTAGAACAACACGACCCGGATCGGGATGGCGTTGATGGCCTTGGGCAGGCTGCGCTCGGGATCCCTGGTCTCGGCGGCGGCGGTGCCGACCAGCTCGATGCCGACGAAAGCGTAGAAGGCGATCTGGAAGCCGCCCAAGAAGCCGGTCAAACCGTTCGGGAACATGCCCCCGTGGTCGAGGTTAAGGATGTTGGCCAACGAGGCCTTGGCTCCTTCGGGATAGGCGGCGGCGGCCTCAGGCAGGACGGCGGCGTCGACCACCGGGGACTGGAAGCCGATCGCCACCAGCACGATCGCGGTCACGACCAAAGCCACGATGGCGACGATCTTGATCAGAGCGAACCAGAACTCGATCTCGCCGAACAGGCGGACGGCCACCAGGTTGAGCCCCAGCAACAGCAGGACCAAGGCCAGGGCGGGCACGAACTGGGGGCAATCCGGGAACCACCACAGGACGTAGCTGGTGACGGCGGCGATGTCGGCCATGCCGATCACGATCCAGCACAACCAGTAAGTCCAGCCGACGAAGAAACCGGCCCAAGGCCCGATCAGGTCTTCGACGATGTCGCGGAAGGAACGGTAATTGAGGTTGGACAGCAGGATCTCCCCCATCGCCCGCATGACGAAATAGAGGAAGAAACCGATGATGGCGTAGATGAACAGAATAGATGGACCAGAAAGATGGATGGTCTTGCCTGAGCCCATGAACAGGCCGGTGCCGATGGCGCCTCCGATGGCGATCATCTGCAGGTGTCGGTTGCCCAAGCCACGTTCTAGGTTGTCGTCGGGTTGGGTGTGGGACAGGGTTTCTGGGGCTGTGGGGGAACTCATTTGTGAACTCCTTTGTTACGGCTGAGTCATTTGGTTGGTGCGACGAACCGAGCCGAAGGGGAGGTGATCCGGGGTACGACGCTCAGCTGGGGCAGGGAATGGAGCTTGGGACGGCGGTCGGTCACCGTCGTCTCAAAGCCGATGGTTCGGACGGCCGGGCGGCGGGCGGGTGGGGTCCCGCCGCCCGACACGGCCGACTGGGGGTTCACCCAGCCAGGACAGAATCGATCGAGATCGAGTCGTAGCCCCAAGCTTGGGCGACTGGGGCACTGGTCAACTTGCCTTGATAGGTCGACAGGCCACGAGCCAGAGCCGGATTGTCTTGCAGAGCCTTGCGCCAGCCCTTGTCGGCGATCTGGGTGGCATAGGCCAAGGTCGCGTTGGTGAGGGCGTAGGTCGATGTCCGCGGCACCGCGCCAGGCATATTGGCGACGGCGTAGATGATCGACTGGTGGACCTGATAGGTCGGATCGGCGTGGGTGGTGGGATGGGTGTCCTCGAAGCAACCGCCCTGGTCGACCGCGATATCGACGAAGACCGAGCCGGGCTTGGCCTTGGCGACCATGGCGTTGGTCACCAGCTTGGGCGCGCGGGCGCCCGGGATGAGGACGGAACCGATCACGATGTCAGCGTCGGCGATGGCCTTCTCGATCGAGTAAGCGGTCGAGAAAAGGGTCTTGACGTGGCCGCCGAATTCGACGTCGAGGGCGGCCAGGCGAGCCAGGTTGACGTCCAGCACGGTGACGTCGGAGCGCAGGCCGAAGGCGATCTGGGCGGCGTTCTGACCGGCCACGCCGGCCCCGATGACGACGACCTTGGCCGGCGCCACGCCGGCCGTGCCACCGGCCAGGGTGCCGTTGCCTCCGAAGTGCTTGAGCAAGGCGTTGGCCCCGACCAAGGCGGACAGACGGCCGGCCACCTCGCTCATGGGAGACAACAAGGGCAGCGCGCCGCTGGCGGTCTGGACCGTCTCGTAGGCGATGGAGGTGGTGCCGGACTGCAGCAGAGCGTCGGTCTGCGGCTTGTCGGCGGCCAGGTGGAGGTAGGTGAAGACGATCTGGTCGGAGCGCAGGTAGGGGTACTCCGCCGCGATCGGCTCCTTGACTTTGATCAACAGTTCGGCGGCGGACCAGACATCCGCCGCGCTGGACAACAGGGTGGCGCCAGCGGCGGCGTAATCCTGGTCTGAAATACCCGAGCCGACACCGGCCCCGGCTTCGACGTAAACCTCATGGCCGCGGCCGGCCAAGTGGTGGACGCCGGCCGGCGTGATGGCGACGCGGTTCTCCTGGCTCTTGATCTCTTTGGGGACGCCTATTTTCATTCTTGACTCCTGGGGGTGACAAGGATTGACTGATGTGTTGCCGTTCCCGGCCACGACGCCGGGATGACGCGATCAGTCTCGGGTGATTGCCGCCGCACCGCCAGCCCAGGTCCGGAATTGCGCAGAATCTTTCGCATCCGGACGGCTTTGAGGCAGGTCTTTCGGGCAGCATGGGTTACATTCTGAAGATTCTTCGATAGTGTCCTGCCATGGCCAAACCCGACCCAGCGCTGGACGCCATCGACCAGCGGATCCTGCAACTCTTGATGCATAACGGCCGCCTCTCCAACCATGCCATCGCCGAAACGGTCAAGATCGCCGAATCGACCAGCCACACCCGGGTCAAGGCCCTGGTCGACAACGGCGTCATCAAAGGCTTCCGGGCCGTGGTCGACCCGACCGCCCTGGGCCGCCCGATCCAAGCCATGATCCTGGTCAAGGTCCAAACCACCGCCCGCAGCAAGCTGTTGGCCGAGGCCCAACGCCTGGCTGAAGCCGACGGCGTGCTGACAGTCTTCTTCCTAGCCGGGGCCTACGACCTGATGGTGCATGTGGCGGTGGCCAACCCGGCCGCCCTGCGCGACTTCGTGATCCGAGAGCTCAGCGCCAGCCCCAACATCGCCTCGACCGAGACCAGCGTCATCATGGAGCACGTCTCCGGAGCCGATCTCACCCCCGTTTGACCCGCGGCTCGACGATCCCCCGGGCCGGCCCGGGATCGCGCTCCCCAGAGAGCGCGACCGGCCGAACACTAGACTGCGCCAATGGCTTCCCATGATCTGACCCGGTTGCCCTTGGCCGGCCTGACCGAGACCGCCTGGCTCAGCCCGATCACGGCCGACGACGTCGAAGCGGTCTTCCGGATCTGCCAAGATCCGGACATCCAACGTTGGACCACCCTGCCCTCGCCCTACCGACACTCAGACGCGGTCGGTTTCGCGGCCGACCTCCAGCCCCAGGCCTGGGCCGACCTGGCGGCCGGCCACTGGAGCGGAGCGATCTCGTCCGTCGGCCTGAGCTGGGGGATCCGCCGGAGCGGCCCTGGAACTGGAACTGGACTGTGCGGCGTGATCGGGCTGAAGTGGATCCGGGAGGAGGTCTGGGAGATCGGCTGGTGGCTCGACCCGGCCGCCCGCGGCCGCGGTCTGATGACGGCGGCGGCCCGGGCCGTGCTTGAAGCCGCCTTCGACCCGGCCGGGCCCTTGCGGGCCAGCCAGGTCCTGTGGCGGGCCGGCGTTGGCAACCAAGCTTCCCGGGCGGTGGCCCAGCGGTCAGGCTTCCACTACCTCGGTCTGGAACCGGACCGATCCGCGGACCAGGTCCCGCTCTGGCGGGCCGCCTTGACGGCCGGTCAACCGATCCGACCGGTCGTCCCCTGGCCCATCCCCCAGCCCTCGACCCGAACCTCGGCTCAGGCCGAGGCTGATCCGGCCCGCCAGTAGCCCACGAACTCGATCTTGGACTTGGGCAGCCCGGCCGCCACCAGGTGGCGGCGGCCGCCGCTGGCCAAGGCCTGTTCACCGGCCAGGTAGGCCGTCACGGCTTCGGGCCGTTCCAGCGCCACCTCCCGGAGCTCGGCCAAGGCGGCCTGTCCCGGCTGGCCCGAGCCGGGCGAACGGACGATCCAACGCACCTCGAAGCCCTCGGGAGCCTCAGCCGGCTGGGCGTCGGCCGCCTGGGGCAGTTCGATCAGGGCCAGACCGCGGGCGGAGCGGGGCAGGTCGCGCAGGATGCCCAAGATGGCGGGCTGGGCCGACTCGTCGCCGACCAAGAGATGGAAGTCGTCCGGGGCGGTCGGGCTGAAACCCCGGCCCTGGTCGATCAGGGCCAACTGGTCGCCGGGCTGGGCCCGCTGGGCCCAGGGGCCGGCCAGGCCGCGGTCGCCGTGGGCCACGAAGTCGATGTCTAGCTCCCCGGCCTCCGGGCGGTGCTGGCGCACGGTGTAGTTGCGCACGGCCACCCGTTTGGCCAGGCCGGACGATTTGAACTTGAGGTAGCCGGACAGGCCGAACTGGTCCGGCAGGGCGGACCAGTCGACCGTTCCCGCCCCGATCGGCAGACAGAGCCGGAACCATTGGTCGTAGCCGTGCCGGGGCAATCGTTCTAGATCCTGACCCGCCACCGTCACCCGCACGAAGCCGGGGCTCAGGCGCTGGCTGCGAACCACTCGGGCCAAGTACAAGCCGCGCTGCTTGGCCGCCTCTTTGAACGACACCTCGGCCTCCTCGCCTAGCCGACGTCGTCCGTTCGGGTCGGGACGAAGGTTTCCGCCGACTTATCATTAGGCCAGGCTAACCTAACTTAAAGACTCCAGCCGCGCCACTGCCTTATTGAGTCAGGACTGGCCGGAGCCCCGGCCGACCGCGCCAGCTTTGGCCTGAAAGTCCTGGTCGTGGCAGGCGGCCGAAGCCAACTGGTGGAAGGCCAGGGTCTGGCCGACCAGGTCGACCGACGGCCGGTCCGCGTTCAGACCGGCCTTGATCAACTCGACCGCCAAGGGATTGTGGCTGGCGATGGTGGCGGCCAGGCTCTGGGCCTGGTCCGACAACTGATCGCCCGGGACCACTCGGTTGACCAAACCGGCCCGGGCCGCCTCGTCGGCGTCCCAGCGCCGACCGGTCAAGGCCCACTCCTTGGCCAGGCCGAGACCGACCAGCTCGGGCAGGCGTTGCAAACCGCCGGCCCCGGGCAAGGTGCCCAAGGCCACCTCGGGCAAGGCGAAGACGGTGCCGATAGCGGCGATCCTCAGGTCGCAAGCCAAGGCCAGTTCCAGTCCGCCGCCCAGGACATAGCCGTGCAAGGCGGCGATCACAGGCTTGCGCGAGCCGGACACCGCGTTCTTGGCCGCCATGTCCAAGGCGATGTAGTCACGGGCCGCCTGGCCGGTCAGACCGCGCGTCACTTTGACGTCCGAACCGGCGCAGAAAGCTCGTTCGCCGGCCCCGCGCAAAACGACCGCGCCGGTGGCCGAGTCTTGGCCGATCAAACGGAAGACGTCGATCAGCTCGTTGTGCATCTGGGGGTTGGCGGCGTTCAAGACCGCCGGACGGTTGAGGGTGACGACGGTGACGCGGCTGTCGGGCTCGGCGCCCACGATCAAGGTCTCGTACTGCGGCCATTCCATGGTGTGTCTCCTCTTCGGGTTCGTGATCAGGGTCGACGCCGAGCGAGCCGGTCAGGCGCCGGGAGCGGGAATGGGGTCGTCGCTGAAGACGACGGCGGGCATGGTGGTCAGACGGTCCGACAGCCGCAGTTCGAAACCGACCGCCGGCCGGATGTCACGGTCGATGTCGACGCCGGGAGCGACCTCGGTCAAGACGACGCCGGATCGGTCCAATTGGAAGACCGCCCGCTCCGTCACGTAAGTCACCCGTTGGCCCTGCTGGAAAGCCCGCCGGCCGCTCAAGGTGACCTCTTCGACTTGCGGCACGAATTTACGGTGGCGGCCCTCCTGGGTGATGGTCAACCGTTCGCCGGCCACCTCGGTGGCCAAACCACCGGCGGTCATGGTGCCGCAGATGACGATCCGGCCAGTCCGATCGGTGATGTCGGAGAAACCTCCGGTGCCCACCCACTGGCGGCCGAACTTGGACACGTTGACATTGCCTTGGGCGTCAATCTCGCCGGCCCCCAAGAAGGTGACGTCCAGCAGGCCGGCGTCGTAGAAGGCGAATTGGAAGGAGGAGTCCATGACTGCCCCCGGGTTGATGGCGGGCACGAAGGAGCCGCCCACGGCGGAGGTCATCAGACCGCCGAAGACGCCGTGCTCGTTGGTGAAGGTGACAGCGTCGCTCCAGCCGTAGAGCTGGGCCAGGACCGGCAGGCCGGTGGGCAGGCCGGCCCCCAGATTGACCACGTCGCCGTCGGCCAACTCCAAGGCGGCCCGGCGCAGCACGATCGTGCTGGGCCCCGGGGCGGGCGGCCGCAGATCGAGCAGCGGGTCCGGAGCCGCCCCCACGTAGACCGGATTGAAACCGTCGCCGTAGCCGGGAAAGGGTTTGGCCGTGGTCAACTGGCGCTGGGCCGGATGGACCACGACGTAATCCACCAAAGGACCGGGCACCTTGACCAGACGGGCGTCCAAGCCGCCTCGGGCCACCAGGCGGCGGACCTGGGCGATGACGACGCCGCCGTTGGCCTTGGCCGCCAGAGCCATGTCGAGCACGCCCAAGCTATTGGTCTCCTCCTCCAAGGACAGGTAGCCGGACTGATCCGCCGCGGTGGCCCGGATCAGAGCCAGATCGACCTGGGAGGCGGGGTAGAAGAGATACTCCTGGTCCCGCCACTGGACCACCTCGGCCAGCGTCTCGGTCGAACGCTCGTTCATCCGGCCACCGCCGCAGCGCGGGTCCAGGAAGGTTCCCAGGCCGACCGTGGTGAAGACGCCGGGCTTCTTCGACCCGGCCGCCTGCAGCGTCTGCAAGATGGTGCCCATGCCCATCATGTAGCCCTCGATCTGGCCCTGCCGGAACATCTCCACCAAGCCCGGATGGCGCACCACGGAGAGCGAAGAGCCGATGAAACGGCGCAGCAGACCGGGGTGGGCGAAGACGTTGAGACCACCTTGGCCCGGTCGCTCGCCCACCATCTGGGTCGAGGTCAAAGTCAGATTGCGCGGGTGGCCGTCGGCCAGATGACGCTCCTCCAAGGCCTCCAGCAAAGCGTCGGGTTCCAGGACTGGGCCCGTGCCGCAGACGACGAGGTGGGCCCCGTCCGGGATCAGGGCGGCGGCTTGAGCCGCGGAAATGACCTTCATCGGTCCTCCCAAAAGTATTCGTTGACGGTTGACGGACCGGCCCCGACGGGTCGGCCCGCTGGGCGGACGACCAGCTCGGTCGCCCACCGTGGGCGGTCGGTCGGACCGGCCGTCAGACGACCGTCTCGCCTCCATCGACTTGGAGCACTTGACCGGTGATGTGACGGGCGCGGTCCGAAAGCAGGAAACAGATGGCGTCGGCCTGGTCTTGGGCCGTGGCCAGCCGGCCCAGCGGGATGCCGGGCCGGTACAACTCGAGCGAGCCGGCGACCCGCTCGGCCAGCAGGTCGGCCGAGTCCTGGGCCTGGGCCAGCTCGATCATCGGCGTGCTGGTGGTGCCGGGGCTGACAGCGTTGACGCGGATGCCGTGGCGGGCCAGCTCCAAGGCCAGCACCTCGGTCAGGTGGTCGATGGCCGCCTTGCTGACGGCGTAGGCGGTCTGGCCGGTCCGGGCCACCTTGCCCGAGACCGAGGACAGATTGACGATGGACCCGCCGCCGGCCCGGGCCATGGACTGGGCGGCCCGCCGGTCGACCAGGAAGGCGCCGCGCAGGTTGTTGTCCAAGACGGCGTCCCACAGCTCGCTGGCGAGCTCCAGGACCGGAGTCCGCGGTTGGCGGCGGCCGGCGTTGGCCACCACTCCCCAGGGCGGGCCCAAACGGGTCTCGCAAATCTCGAAGAGGGCCTCGACCTGGGCCTCGTCGGCCGTGTCGGCCGCCGCCACCAGGGCCCGATCCGCCAATTCTTCCCGCAGCCGATCGCATTTGGGACCGGGTCGGGCGCAGGCCAGCACGGCGTAGCCCTGCTCCAAGCAGGTGTCCACCACGGCCCGGCCGATGCCGCTGCCGGCTCCGGTCACGACCACCGGTCGACCCCGGCCCAGGTCTTCGGTCGCCCTGCCCATGGCCGGCCTCAGCGCTCCGCCGCCAACAGGCCGAGGGAGCTGCCCTCGACCAATTCGGCGCTCAGCGTCGGCAGATCGTCCGGATCCTCTGAGAAGAGGTGTCGCACGGCGGCCCGGCCGGCGGCGGTGGTCTTGAGGTCGACGCTGGCGATGCGCGGGGTCGCCATCCGCCCCAAGATGGTGGCGCCGATGCTGGTGACCGAGACGTCCGTGGGCACCTGGTAGCCCAGCTCGAAGAGGCGCTGTTGGCAACCGACCGCGATGGAGTCCGAGCCGGCCACGATGGCGGTCGGCGGCTGCGGGCTCTGCATGAAGAGGTCGGCCGCCTCGGCTCCGGCGCTGGCGTTGTACCCACCGCTCAGGCGGGTCCAACGGGCGCCGCCGCGTTCCAGATGCTCCTCGATGGCGACCACCCGTTCACGGGTGGCCAGCGATTCCGGGCCGAAGACCAAGCCGATCCGGCGGTGGCCGGCGTGGAGGACGCGATGGGCGGCCAGGCGTCCGACCTGGCCGTTGTCCACGCTGATGTACGGTATGCCGAGGTTGCGGTGCGACAGGGCGATCACCCGGGTGCCGCTTTGGATCATGCGGTCCAGCAGGTCTTTCAGCTCGGATTGATAGGTGTTCTGGTCGAAGCCGCCGCCGGCCAGGATCAGCCCCCCGACCCGTTGGTGCCACAGGCGTTCGCACCACTCCAGCTCGCGCAACGGGTCGCGCTGGATGTTGGCCACCAGGGCCAGCTTGGACAACGAGTTGGCCTCCTCGGTGACGGCGGCGCCGATCTGGCCGAAGTAGGGGTCCAACATGTCGCCGATGATGAGGCCGACGGTGGCGGGCGAGGCCCCGCGCAGGCTACGGGCGGCGGCGTTGGGGACGTAACCGAATTGACGGGCGATGTCGCGCACGCGCTCGACCACCTCTGGGCGGACCGTGTTCTTGGGCTTCTCCTGCAGGGCCCGCCCGACGGTGGCCACCGACACCTGCGCCCGCTCGGCGATGTCGGCCAAGGTCGGGTAACGACGCTCAGTCATGGCTGGACCTCTCAATGAGAACGTTAGCTTGAGTCTAGTCCGCCCCCGCCGTCCTGACAAGACCGCCGAGCGACCAATCTCAAATCCGCCCCAAATCGTCCAAAATCGCCTACAAATGCCGTTCCACAAGGTATTTCAAGCGGATCTAGGGGTCTGAGAGAGGGTCTTGCGCGAGACGGCGGCGAGGCATAGTATTGCGAACGTTCTCACAGTCGAGGACCGACCGCTAGGAGGTCAGCCATGAGTTCCATCCCGCAGACCCCGACCCCCGCTCCCGGGCGCTGGGTCGA
Source organism: Propionibacteriaceae bacterium (assembly GCA_031267645.1). Lineage (GTDB taxonomy): Bacteria > Actinomycetota > Actinomycetes > Propionibacteriales > Propionibacteriaceae > WQYJ01. Next base: position 5,778 of record JAIRYW010000060.1, on the reverse strand, counting down.
CTTGACCCGCACGCTGGCGAGCAAAGGCCATCACAGCGCCACCCAACCGACGCCGCTGATCCTGCCCAACACCACCCACGCCGAGTCCGCCGCCAGCCGGGGCGGCGGCTTCTCCACCGCCAGCATGCTGTTGCTGTTCTCGGACCACGCCGGCACCCACGTCGACGCCTGGCGCCACATGGACCCGGACCCGGCCGCGGGCGACGTCGCCAGCATGCCGCTCGACCTGTTCTGCGCCACGGCCACGGCCGTCGACCTATCGGGCTTGGAGCCGGACGACGTCATCCCGGCCGACGACCTGGAACGCGCCCTGGACGACCTGTCCCAACCGGTCGAGGCCGTCTTGATCCGGACCGACGCCGTGCCCGAACCCTGTCCCGACCTGGCCTCGTACATGGGCGGCTTCCCCGGCTTGAGCGGCGACGCCGTGCACCGCCTGGCCGACCGCGGCGTCCGCCTGCTCGGAACCGACGCCCGCTCGATCGACACGGCCGCCAGCGAGCGGGCCAGCGGCGACGCCATCCAGCCGGCCCACCGCGCCACCTTGGCCCGTGGCGTGGTCCATATTGAGAACCTTTTCATTCCGGCCTCCCTCTGCGGCCAGGTCTTCGAACTGTTCGCCTTCCCGCTCAAGCTGGCGGGAGCGACCGGCTCCCCCGTCCGCGCCGTGGCCCGTCTGACCCAGGTCTGACCGGACCGCCCTCGACCGATCCCCTAATCAAAGGAGTCCACCATGCGCTCACGCTGGACCCGGCTGTTGCCGATCATGCTCGTCACCTTCATCATCTCCTTTCTAGACCGCACCAACATTGGCTTCGCGCTGCCCGGCATGGGCCTGGACATCGGCGTGACCGCCACGGTGGCCGGTTTCGCCTCCGGCTTCTTGTTCATCGGTTACGGCCTGTCCCAACCGGTCGGCGGCTGGCTGGCCGACCGGGGCCTGGCCAAGAACCTGGTCACCTGTCTGATGCTGGCCTGGGGCCTGGCCGGGGCGGCCCAGGGCTTCATCCAATCCGACTGGCAACTCGTGGTGGTGCGCTTCCTGCTGGGGGCGGCCGAGGGCGGGATCTTCCCCGCTTTCTTGGTCATCATCCGCAACTGGTTCAATCTGCGGGAACAGTCGCGCGCCAACGGCATGTGGCAGCTCTGCTATCCCTTGGCCGCCATGATCTCCGGGCCCATCGCCGGTTACATCCTGGAAGCCACCTCGTGGCGCTGGCTGCTCATCATCGAGGGCGTCTTCCCCCTCGTCTTCCTGGCCGCCTGGCACTTCGGCACGGCTGACTCGCCGGCCAAGGCCAAGTGGCTGACGCCGGCCGACCGGGACGCCGTCATCGCCCACGCCAGCCATGGCCGAACCGCGCCGGCCCGCACCGAACCCTTCGGCTCGGCCGCCTTCCGAGCGCAGCTCAAACGGCCGGTCATCGTCTTCTTCACCCTGGCCGCCATCTTGTGGAACGTCGGCTTCCTGGCCATCGTCATCTGGCTGCCCTCGGCCCTGTCCGAGCACGACCTCAGCCAGGTGGAGATCGGGTGGCTGACCGCCATCCCCTACGCCGTGGCCATCGCGGCCTTGTTGACCATGACCCGTCTGGCCGACCGGACCGGCCGGCGCTGGCAGATCTGCGTGGCCGGTCTGGCGCTGGCCGCCGCCGCCTTGCTGATCGGCTCGCTGGTGGCGCCGGACTCCTTGGTCGTGACGATCGTGTCGGTCTCCATCGCGGCCATGGGGGTGTACGGCGGCTGGCCGGTCTATTGGTCCATCCCGCCCTCCATCCTGCCGCCGTCGGTCCACGGCGCGGTCCTGGGCGCCGTCAACGGGGTGGCTGTTTTGGGCGCCTTCGGCGGCCCTTACATCGTCGGTTGGGTGCGCGACATGACCGGCACCTTCAGCGCCGGCATGGTGACGGTGGCCGGCTGCCTGCTCGGAGCCGGGGTCTGCATCGCTTTGGCCCGCATCGACCGCGCCGCCCAGGCCCTGGACGATCCCACCGCCGCTTCCACCAAGACTCCCGCCTGACGCCACCGACGCCAGCCCACCCGTTCGACAACGAAGGAAACCGTATATGCCTATCTCGCGCCCGCAGGGCCTCTTCCCCGCCACCATCACGCCGTTCGCGCCGGATCTGACGATCGACTTCGAAGCCTTGCGCCGTCACTTCGACGCCGTGGCGTCGGCCCCGGGGGTCCGGGGCCTGGCGGTCAACGGGCACCTGGGAGAGATCCTGACGTTGAGCCGCCAGGAGCGGGCCCAGGTGGTGCGGGCGGCCGTCCCGGCCCTGGGTCGGGACCAGTTGCTGATCTCCGGGATCGAGGGCCGCACGGCCGAGCAGGCCGTGCTGGACGGCCTAGCGGTGCGGGAGGCCGGCGCCCAGGCCCTGTTGGTGTTGCCGCCGATCGACGTCAGGCCGTTCCGGCGCCTGGCAGCCAATCCGGCCGCCATGACTGACTATTTCCAGACCCTGGCCCGGCGGGTCGGACTGCCCATGATCGTGTTCCTCTATCCCCAACACAGCGGATCGGCCTACTCCTTGGAGGTGCTGGACGCCTTGGCCGCCATCCCGGAAGTGGTGGCGGTCAAGGCGGCCACCGCCGACGTGACGCGCTACGGCCAGGTCTGGGACCAGGTCCACGACCGGGTGGCGGTGTTGGCGGCCTCCGACTGCCCGCCGCTGCTGGGCATGATGTTGCAGGGGCTGGACGGCGCCCTGCTCGGCATCTCCGTCATCGCCCCCGAGCGTTGGGCCACCTTGGTTGACGACGTCTGCGATGGCCGGCTGGAACGGGCCTGGGCCACCTTCGGCGACTTCGCCGAGCCGTTGATGGCGGCCGTCTTCGAGAATCAGGAGCCGACCGGCTGGGCCTCCGAGGCCGCTCGCACCAAGGAGGCCTTGGTCCAGCTCGGCCTCATACCCTCGTCCCGGGTGCGGCCGCCGGCGGTCGACGTGGACCAGTCGGACCGGGCCGTCATCCGTCGCGGTCTGCGGCTAGCCGGTCTGATCGACAGCTGACCCGCCGCAACCGTTTGGCACAACGGCCGGCGGCCGGCGGGGGGTCTGGCGGCTGGATCGGCTCGGCCGGAGCCGGCCGGTCTGGCGGCCGGGCCGGGACGGTCGCGCGTCGTTCGCGCACCATGCCCCGGATGCCCAGGGCCAGCCCGGCCAGCTCTTCGTCGGTCAAGCCCTCGGTCAGTTGGTCGAGGTCGGAGAAGGGGGCTCTGAGCAATTGGCCGAGGGCGTCGCGGCCGGCTTCGGTCAGCTCCACCATCCGGCCCCTGGCGTCTCCGGCCACGGCCTGCCGAGTGATCAGGCCGCCGTGTTCCAAGCGGTCCAGCAGGCCGCTGGTGGTGGCGGCCGACACGCCCAGCAGCTTGGCCATGGCGTTGGAGCGTTGCGGCCCCTCCAGCACCAACAGCCCGAGGACGCGCAGTTGCTGCGGTGTCATGGGCCGGTTGGCGATGGCGTGCATCTGACTGCGCAGCGCGGTCATCTCCAGGTCGCCCAAGATGGCGGACAGCTCGGCCATCAACTGCGACCGCGATGTCTCAGTCATGCCGCCTCCCCTCGCTCAGCCCTGGCGTCGAACAACTACGCTTCAGGTTAACTTGCACTATCCTAACCATTAGTCCTAGGCTAATGAAATTCTTGACCCCGTTGTCCTGCCTTCGATCGGAGCGCCGTGTTCAGATTAGCCCAGACTTCCCTACGTAACCGGGCCGTCGTCCTGCTGGCTTCCATAGCCATCGTGGTCGGCGGCGTGGCCGCCATGGTCAGCCTCAAGCAGGAGCTTATCCCGTCCATGAGCTTGCCCATGGCGGCTGTCATCAGCACCGATCCGGGGACGGCGCCGGCCGTCATCGAGCAGCAGGTCGGCCAGCCGGTCGAAGCCGCCATCCGCGGCGTCCAGGGAGTCCAGTCGATCGACACCACGGCCACCAACTCGGTCGTCTTCTCCATCGTCGAGTTCGACTACGGCACCGACATGGACATCGCCAACAACCGCTTGACCACGGCGGTCAGTCGGATCTCGAGCCAGCTGCCGAGCGGCGTCCAAACCCAGGTCGTGACCGGCAGCCTGGACGACCTGCCCGTCATCCAACTGGCCGTGGCCGCCGCCCCGGGCCGGACGCCGGCCCCGGGAACCTTGGACCGGGCGGTGGACGAGTTGCTAGGCCCCCGGCTGCGCGCGCTGTCCGACATCCGTGACGTGACGGTCTCCGGCCAGGCCCCCCAGGCCATCACCATCCAGCTCGACCCGATGGCCATGGCCGCCCGCGGTGTGTCCGCCGCGACCGTGGCGGACCTGCTCAAGAACAACGGCCTGACCTTCCCGGTCGGCCAGGTCAGCGATGGCGATCAGACTCTGACCGTCCAAGGCGGTCGGGTCCTGAGCTCAGTCGAGGACCTAGCCGCGCTGCCCTTGGTCGGGGCCCCGGGAGCCGAGCCGGTCCAGCTGAGCCAGATCGCCACGGTCAGCCAGGCCAAACAGACGGCCACCTCGTTTTCCCGCTTGGACGGTTCCGACGCCATCGCCCTGGCCGTCACCAAGACCCCGGCCGGCAACACGGTCCAGGTCTCCCACGCCGTCCAAGACGAACTCGACTCCCTAACCGACCTGTTGGCCGACCAAGGCCTGACCGTGGCCATCGTCTTCGACCAAGCCCCCTTCATCGAACGCTCCATCTCCGGTCTGGCCGAAGAAGGTCTGCTCGGACTGGGCTTCGCCATCATCGTCATCCTGGTCTTCCTCTTCTCTATCCGCTCCACCCTGGTCTCGGCCATCTCCATCCCACTGTCCGTCCTGACCGCCCTGATCGTGATGCGGGCCACCGGCGAGACCCTCAACCTGATCACCCTGAGCGCATTGACCATCGCCATCGGCCGGGTGGTGGACGACTCGATCGTGGTGATCGAGAACATCAAACGCCATCTCAGCTACGGCGAGCGCAAACTCGACGCCATCGTCGGAGCGGTCCGCGAAGTGGCCGGCGCCATCACCGCCTCGACCGTCTGCACGGTGGCGGTGTTCGCTCCCATCGGCTTCGTCGGCGGCATGGTGGGACAGATCTTCCGGCCTTTCGGCATCACCGTCACGATCGCCCTGCTGGCCTCTTTGGTGGTGGCCTTGACCATCGTGCCGGTGCTGGCCTACTGGTTCGTCAAGTCGCCGGTCCACATCGACCAGGCCGACCTGGCCGAACAGCGCCTCCAAGCCGAAGCCAAAGAGCGCCAGGGCCTGCTCCAGCGGGTCTATCTGCCGACTCTGCGGGCCGCCCTCAAGCACCCGGTCGTGACCATCGTGATCGCCATCGGACTGCTGGCCGGCACGGCCGGTCTGGCCACCCAGCTGGAGACCAACTTCCTGGGCTCGAGCGGCCAGAACACCGTCACCGTGACTCAGACCTTCCAGCCCAGCACCGCCCTCGAGATCCAAGACGACGAGACCAGGGTGGTCGAAGACCGCCTGCGCCAGCTGCCCGAGGTCGCCACCGTCCAGACCACGGTCGGCGGGGGCGGACTGGGCGGCTTCAGCCTGGGCGGGTCCAACCAGGCCACCTTCTCTTTGACCTTGACCGATCAGACGGACGCCACGACCGCCGTCGACACCATCCGCCAAGCCGTCGGCGCCTTGGGCGGACCGCGCACGGCCGAGATCACAGTCGGCGGCGACGAGGCCATGATGGGCAGCCAGTCGATCGACTTGATCGTGCGGGCGGCCGACCCGGACAGCCTGGCCGAGGCGGCCGCCGCCGTCGAGCGGGTGGCCCGTCAAACCGAA
>JAIRYW010000054.1 GCA_031267645.1 Propionibacteriaceae bacterium | reverse complement strand
TGGGCATCCGCTCCAAGCCGGTGCCCGGCCCCGAGGACGGCACCCAAGAGATGGGGGCCCGGGCCGCCCTCGACGCCCTCGACCAATCCGGCGTCGACCCCAAGGACATCGACGTCATCCTGTGCGTGGGCGAGGAGTGGAAGGAATACGGCCTGACCACCTCCGCCCTCTACATCCAAGATCGCATCGGGGCCGACCGGGCCTGGGGCATCGACCTGGCCAACCGCTGCTGCACCACCTGCTCGGCCCTCAAGATCGCCAAGGACATGCTGCGGGCGGACGACGACATCGACACCATCCTGGTGGCCGGCGGCTACCGCAACGGCGACTTCGTCGACTACACCGACCGCGACGTCTCCATGATGTACAACCTCGGCGCCGGGGGCGGGGCCTTCATCGTGCGCAAGGGCATGGACCGCAACCTGCTGCTGGGCAGCCACATCATCGCCGACGGCTCCCTGGTCCACACCGCCGGGCTCCAGATCGGCGGCACCGTGGAGCCCTTCACGGCCGACAACGTCGAGGAGGGGTACCACTCCCTGCGCCTGATGGACGCGCAGCGGATGAAGGACCGTCTGAACACCACCTCGCTGCCCAACTGGTACCGCTGCATCGACCAGGCCTTGCTCAAGTCGGGCGGGCTGGACCGCTCCGACATCGACTACCTCGGCATCTTGCACTTCAAGCGCTCCCAGCACCTGGCCATGTTGGCGGAGCTGGGTTTGAACGAGGACCAGACCTGCTACCTGGAGGATTACGGCCACATCGGCCAGATCGACCAGATGCTGACCATCCGACTGGGCCTGGAACAAGGCAAGATCCAGCCCGGTTCCCTGATCTGTCTGATCGCGGCCGGCATCGGTTACGTATGGGCCGCCACCTGCATCCGCTGGGGCCAGGCCTGAGCCCTTCGACGAGAGAGAGATCTACCGCCATGTTCGATTACCGCTCCAAGCTGATCAGCGTTGAGCAGGCCCTCGACCTGATCCAAGACAATGACACCATCACGGTCGGACTGGCCGCCAACGAGCCGCCCGAGTTCCTGACCAACTTGCACCAGGTGGCCGACCGGGTGCGCGACGTCACCATCACCAACTGTCTGCCCACCGTGCCCGGGCGCTACCTGACGCCGGAGTGTCTGGAGCGGGCCTTCCTGATCGACTCCTGGTTCTCGACTCCGTTGCTGCGATCTCTCAGCGGCACCGGCCGGGTCAGCTACATCCCCAACCACCTCCACCTGGCCGGCATCAAACGCAACCACTTCGTGCGCTCGTCCATCATGGTCTCGTTGGCCTCGACGCCCGGCCCCGACGGCCGGGTCCGTTTCGCCACCGGCAACACCTACGAGGAGATGGTCGGATCCCAGGCCAAGCTGCGCATCCTCGAGATCAGCCCCAACGCGCCGCGTTGCTACGGCCAGAACTACCTGGAGTGGGACCAGGTCGACTACGTCATCGAGTCCCAGGCCCGCCCCGCCACCATCCCGGCGGTCGAGCCCAATGAGAAGGACCTGGCCATCGGGCGGACCATCGCTGCCATGGTCGACGACGGCGACTGCGTCCAGGTCGGCATCGGCGGCATCCCCAACGCCGTCTGCGCCTATCTGACGGACAAGAAGGACCTCGGCATCCACACCGAGATGATGACGACCGGCATCATGGACCTGATGCGGGCCGGCGTCGTGACCGGGGCCCGCAAGCAGATCGACGTCGGTCTGACCGTCTTCACCTTCGCCCTCGGCTCGCCCGAGTTGTACGACTTCATGGACGACAACAAGGACCTTTTCACCGGCCGGGGCGAGATCGTCAACGACCCGTCCACCATCGCTTTGAACGACAACCAGGTCTCGATCAACACCACGGTCGAGGTCGACCTGACCGGCCAGTGCTGTTCCGAGAGCATCGGCACCCGCCAGATCTCCGGCACCGGCGGCCAGTCCGACACCGCCGTGGGGGCGCAGATGTCGAAGAACGGCCGCTCCATCATCGCCTTGTATTCGACGGTGGAGAAGAAGGACCGCCAGACCGGCCAGGTCGAGGTCATCTCCAAGATCGTGCCCACCCTGCGTCCGGGCGCGGCCGTCTCGCTGTCGCGCAACGACGTCGACTGGGTGGTGACCGAGTACGGGGCCGTCAACCTGCGCGGGACCAATGTGCGGGAGCGGTCCCGCCGTTTGATCTCGATCGCCCACCCTCAGTTCCGGGAGGAATTGGAAGCTCAGGCCCGTAACTTCGGCTACCTGGCCTAGCCTGGCCTGGTCGGCCCCGCCGGCGGGGCCGATCCCACCGCACCGCCGTCGTCCCGCCGGGACGGACCCCAAGGGAAGGAGACCTTAAGTGGCGACATTCGATTTCGAAGGCACGACCATCTACTACGAGGACCACGGTTCGGGCGCCCCACTGTTGATCCTGAATGGCATCTTCATGTCCTGCGCCTCCTGGAAGGCTTTCGTGCCGACCTTCTCGGCCGCCAACCGGCTGCTCCTGCTCGACCTGGTCGACCAGGGATTCTCCGGCAAAGCCGACCACGAGTACACCCAGGAGCTGCAAGAACGGGTGGTCGTGGCCTTCCTCGACCACCTCGGCTTGGACCAGGTCTCGATCTGCGGCATCAGCTACGGCGGCGAGGTGGCGCTACGGGTGGCCGGCCGCCACCCCCAACGGGTGAGCAAGCTCGTGTTGTCCAATACGACGGCTTGGACCTCGGACTGGCTGCGCGACATCGGGCACTCCTGGGAGGCCGCCATGGCGTCTTACGACGGCCATCAGTTCTTCGCCACCTGCATCCCGATCGTCTACGCGCCCGACTTCTACCAGGCCAGGCACGACTGGGCCAAGGCCCGCGAGGAATTGTTCGTGCGTTACTTCACGCCCGAGGTCTACGACGCTTTCGCCCGGCTGACCCGCAGCGCCGAGCAGCACGACGAGCGGGCCAAACTGGGCCAAGTCCAGGCCCAGACCCTGGTCCTCTCGTCCCAGCATGACCACGTCACCCCGTTGGACAACCAGCTCGAATTGGTGCGCGGCATCGCCGGAGCCGGCCATCTCATGATCATGGGCTGCGGCCACGCCGCCATGTACGAGAAGCCGGTCGAGTTCAGCGCCGCCGTCCTGGGCTTCGTCAACGCCGACACCGCCTCGATCGAGATCGACTGAGGGCCGGGTCGGATGGTCGGGCCGGTCCGGACGGGACGGCCCTAGCTCAGACCGTGATGCCTCGGCGGATGATGTCGAGGGTGCCGGTCAGGTGTTTCCGGACGCCGTTCAAAGACAGTCTTTGATTGATGTTCTGGAAGATGAAGACGTCGGTCACGAAATGGACGCAAAGGTCGACCAAGACGGCCGAGTCGACGTCCAAACGAATACGCCCATGCTCTTTGTCGTGTTCGATGGCGATCAGGAAAATATCCCGATAGCGCGTCTGCAAGGTCTGAATTAGGCCGAGGGAGACGCCGCGGGCGTGGCTATACATGATCTTGCCCAGCTCGATGTGTTTCGGGTGCTGGATGAGGAATTCAGCGTCGCGCGCGTAAAAATTCTCGAAGAAGACTAGGAAGGGGCTGGTTTTGTAATATTCGAAGGCTGGTTTGACGAACTCCAGGCGGCGTTCGCGCAACGTCTCGAAGACATAGATGTAGATGTCCTCTTTGTTGGCGAAGTACTGGTAGAGGCTGCCTCTCGGGATGCCGGCCTGGCGCACTATGTTGGAGATCTTGGCGTCTTCGACGCTGCGCTGGCTGAACTCGTCGATGGCGGCGGCCAGGACGCGCTCGCGTTTGGCGTCAGGCAGATTACGAAAGGTCTGCGTGGCCAAGGCGCCCTCCTGGAGTCGATTTCGACACAGTCTAGAGTCTCGGATCGCTCGCTCAGGCCTGGGGTCGACGCGGTGGCAGCAACACGGCCTGGCCGCGCACCACCTGGACGCCGTCCTGATTGGTGGCCTGGCAGTCGAAGGCGACCCGGCCCTTCTCCCGCTTCTCCGTCACCGTGACGGTGGCCTTGACCGTGTCGCCCAGGAAGACCGGGGCCAGGAATTCAAGGCTCTGGGACAGGTAGATGGCGCCTTCACCCGGCAATTTAGTGCCGAAGACAGTCGAGAAAAGACTGCCGGACAGCATGCCGTGGGCGATACGGCGGCCGAATTTAGTGCTTTCGGCGTATCGCTGATTGACGTGGGCCGGATTGAAATCGCCGATGATGCCGGCGAAACCGTAGACGTCCGCTTCGCTGATCGTCTTCTCGAATGATGCGCTGTCGCCAATCGACAATTCATCGTAAAACATGCCATCCTCCAAAGGTCGACCTGGTCAGATGGCAACCCGCGCATTCGCATACTAATACTCGGGTCGGGGTCTGTCAAATTCCAACCGGGATATCACGGGCCGCCGGGCGTATTATCCAGGCCGGTCTACCCGGCCCCGGCGTCGCCCCCAACCGGCCGTCGGACGGCGGTCAGTGCTCGTCGTAGTGGCCCTGGTGGGGCGCGTGGCGATGGCCGGCGTGGATGTAGTCGAGATGGTCGCCGTGCTCGAGCGCCGAATGGCCGCAGTCCGGCCCGTGGACGTGGGCGTGCTCGTCGCCGGTCGGCCGGTGGGGCAGGGCGGTGGGGTCGGTCTGGTCGATCCGGCGGCGGCGCCGGCGGTGGGACAGAGCCGCCACCGGCCAGGACAGGACGTAGAGCGCGATCGAGCCGACCACGATCAGGGCCCCGGGGGCGAGGTCGGCCCAATAGGCCGCCACCACTCCGCCCAGGGCCACCACCAAGCCGATGCCCATGGCCCCCCACAGTCCGGCGAAGAAGCCGTGGCAGAGGTTCTGGGCCGTCGCCACTGGGACCACCATGAGGGCGGAGACCAAGAGCAGGCCGACCGTGCGCATGGCGGTGGTGACGGTGACGGCGGCCAGCACCACGATGAGGTAGTTGTAGAGCTGGACCTTGAGGCCGATGACCCGGGCGTAGTCCTCGTCGGCGCAGATGGCGAAGAGCTGACGGGACTGTCCGACGGCGAACACCAACACCACCAGGGTCAGGGCGCAGACCAGTTTGAGGTCGCCCCAGGACACGGTCGTGAGCGAGCCGAAGAGGTAGGCCTGCAAAGCGCCGGCCCCCCGGCCGGCGGCCGAGGCCATCAAGACGCCGGAGGACAAGCCGCCGTAGAACAGGATGGCCAAACCGATGTCGCCCGAGGTCTGGCCGCGCTGACGTAGGAATTCGATGGCGACGGCTCCGACCACGCAGACCGCCACCGCCGCCGGCAAGGGGGCCAGACCGGTCAACAGGGCCAGGCCGACGCCGGCGATGGCGACGTGGCCCAAGCCGTCGCCCAGCAGGGACAGGCGGCGCTGGACGATGTAGGTGCCGATGGCGGGGGAGGTCAGGCCGGCCAGGCCGGCCGTCAGCAGAGCCCGCTGCATGAAGGCCAAGCTCAGGAAATCCATCGGGGCTCCATTCCAGTGACCAGGCCGGCCGGTCGCGTCGAAGGCTCGTGCTCGTGCCGGTGGCTGGGGGGATCGGGTGGCAGCGGGCCGTCTTGGGCCACCCGGCCCTCGCTCAGGACCACGGCTCGGTCGATCGAGCCGGCCAGGGCCTCGGTCTCGTGCAGGACCACCAAGATGGAGCCGCCTTGGCGGCGGAACTGGTCCAGATGGGTGGCGATGGCCTCTTGGTGGAACAGGTCGACGCCGGCCAAGGGCTCGTCCAAGACCAATAGGTCGGGCTCTTGGGCCAGCGCCCGGGCCAACAGGGCGCGCTGTTGCTGGCCGCCGGACAGATGCAGGAAGAGCTCCTTGGCTTGGTCGGCCAGTCCGACCTTGGCCAAAGCGGCGGCGGCCAGTTCCTTGGGCCGGCCGGCCGGCCGGGCCCCGTCGCGCCGGCGGCGGGCCAGGGCGCCGCAACGCACCACCTCGCCCAGGGTGGTCGAATGCAGCGAGATGGTGGCCCGCTGGGGCACGTAACCGACGGCGGCCCAACCCTTGAACTCGGCCTGGGGACGGCCGAACAGTTCGATGCGGCCGCTCTGGTGCGGCGTCAGCCCGAGCACGGCCCGGATCAAGGTGGTCTTGCCGGAGCCGTTGGCCCCCAACAGGGCCACCATCTGGCCGACTGGGACTTCGATGTCGACTTGGCGCAGGACGGGCAGACCGCCCAAACGCACGCCCAGGCCGGCCACGGACACAGCCGGGACCGGCCCTGGCCCGGCCCCGGGTCCAGGCGCCGGATCAGGCGCAGTCATTGGCTTGGACCAGGGCGTCCAGATCGGCTCGCATGAGTCCAATGTAGTCCTGGGCCGCCGACTGGTCGGTCAGGCCTTCGGCCGGGTCGAGCACGGCCGTCCTCAGCCCCAGGTCGCCGGCCAGGCTCTGAGCCAGAGCGGGCGAGGCCAGGGTCTCGAAGAAGATGGTGGTGATGCCTTGGTCGGTCACCAGCCGTTGGATCTCGGCCATCCGGGCCGGGCTGGGCTCGGCGTCGGGGGAGAGCCCGGCGATCGGGATCTGGACCAGGTCGTAGCGACGGGCCAGGTAGCCGAAGGCGGCGTGGCTGGCCACGAAGGAGCGCCGCTGGCACTGGGCCAGGCGGGAGCTGAAGTCGCCGTCCAGTTCCCGCAGGCGGTCGGCCAGGGCCGCCCCCTGGCTGGCGAAGAGGGCGGCGTCGTCGGGGGCGATCTGGCCCAGGCGGTCGGCCAGTTCGAGGGCTAGGTCGGCCATCGCCACCGGGTCGAGCCAGATGTGGGGGTCGGTCACCGTGCCGTGGGCGGAGTCGGTCGTGGTCAAGGGCTCGGCGATCCGGGCCAACACCGCCATGACGTCCACCGATTGGGCCGGCTGGGTCTGCTCCAGGGCGTCGTCCACGGCCGGCTGGAGACCGGTTTGGAAGACCACCAGGTCGGCCTCGGACAGGCTGGAGACCTGGCGGGCGGTCAATTCCAGATCGTGCGGTTCAGCTCCCGGCTGGGTCAGGTTGGTGACCGTCACCAGATCGCCGCCGACGCCTTGGGCCAAGAATTGGTAGGGGTAGATGGTGGTGACGATCTGGAGACGTTGGTCGTCGGCTGGATCCCCCGACGGGGCGGTCGAACCGCACCCGGCGGTGATGGTCAACAGGACGGCCGCGCAGGCGGCGGCGACAGACTTCATGATAATGATTATCAATAAGCCTGATCAAACTGTCAAATGCCAGCCCGCCGCCGGTCGGCTCGGCGGTGGTCGGGCCGACTGCCCGGGCGCGGCGACGCCGGACTGGCCGGGTCCGGCCGCCGCTCTCACCTCGGGCCGGGGCTGAATCCGGTCGGCCAGGGGAAGCCCATGGACTCATACAGCACGGCCCGCCAATCGAAACCGAGCCCGGCCGGCGCCGACCACTCGAAACTGCCGCTTTGGTTGTTCAAGCAGGCCGTCAACACGGCCCGGAACTCGGCTTCGGTCAGGTCCGCCGGCAAAGTCAGGGAGCCCTCGTCGGTCGGGTCGGCCACCCAGGCGAACCCGTCGGCGCGGGCGCAGTTGGCGAACTGGAGCGCGACTCGTCGCTGCGTCGCCAGCTGGGCCTGCCAGTCCGGGTCGTCCTCGGGGTCGTAGTCCGGTTGGGCGAAGTCCGGGTGTTGGACTGCGCAGGCGGCGTAAGCCCGCTGGGTGTCGGGATCGTCCCCGAAGTGGTCGGCCGACCGTGCCGCCTCCCAGACGCTGCCGTCGCTGTGCTTAGCCACCATCACCAGGTCGGCGGAGGTGAACTCCGAGCCGAGGCTGACGATCGCGCCGGGATCGGTCCGGCCGGCGGGGTCGGGCCAGGCGGTCCGGACCAAGGCGTAACCCCGCTGAGAGAGCTGGGCCTCGACTCCGGCCGCTTGCAAACAGGCCACGAAACGGGTTCCGGCGTCGGCCGGGTCTGGCTCCGCCGGCGGGGCGGCCGCGCAACCGGCCAGAGCCGAACCCAGCAGGGCGGCGGCGGCCAGGGCACCGCCCAGGCGGTTCGAAATCGAGTTGGAGCCCATGGCGATCTCCTTGTCTGACCGGGGCCGGCCAGGCGGCTGTCCGCGACTTGGTCCCGCCCGGCTGGTGGATATGGACGTCACTGTAACCAGCGCTCGGTTCAGCGGCGGTCATGGTCGACTTGACCTGGAATTGACCGCCATCGGGCTAGTGTCCTGAGTCAGAAGTCCTGACCCTGGGCGGCGGCTGGAATCCGCTCCAGCCAGGGCGGGCGGACGCCAGCGGTGACGAGGGGGTGGGGTCGGATGCGGCTCTTGGTGGTCGATGACGAGCACGATTTGGCCGACGGCCTGGCCGACGGTCTGCGCCGCGAGGGTTACCAGGTCGAGGTCGCTTACGACGGCGCCACCGCCTTGGACCGGACGGCCCAGGCTCAGATCGACTTGATGGTCTTGGACCGTGATCTGCCGGTCCTGTCGGGCGACGTCGTCTGCCATTCGCTGCGACAGCGGGGCGACCCGGTGCGTATCTTGATGCTGACCGCCGCCGGCGGTTTGGACGACCGGGTGACCGGCCTCGACCTGGGGGCGGACGACTACCTGGCCAAGCCTTTCGCCTACGTCGAGCTGCTGGCCCGTTTGCGGGCCTTGGCCCGGCGCACGCCGCAGGGCTCCGGCGCGGTCCTGGAGGCCGCCGGCTTGCGGATCGACGCCTTGCGCCGGGTGGCCGAACGCGACGGCCGCCCTCTGCGGTTGACACCGAAGGAGTACGGCGTCTTGGAGACCCTGCTGTCCGTCCACGGCGCCTGGGTCGACGTCGACCAACTGCGGGACGAGGTCTGGGCCCAGCCCGACGAACGCGGCCGGGGCGTCGTCAAAGCCGCCGTCCACACCCTCAGACGCAAACTCGGTCCGCCCGATCCGATCGACAGCGCGCCCGGTTTCGGCTACCGGATCGAGGCCCAGCCGTGAGCCGGGTCCGGCGCTGGGGCTTTCGGACCCGCTTGGTCGCTCTCACCGCCGGCGTCTTCATCATCGGCGGAGCCGCGCTGCTGGGCGTGCAATACCTTCTGGTGCGCCAACTCTTCGCCCAGAGCATCAGCACCAGCACCATCGCCCGTGTGGACGACAACGGCCATATCGAAAGCAGAGATGTCGGAGGCGCCCAGGGCGACGGCGGTCACTCGATCTGTTCTCTGGGCGACTGGCTGTGCGCGATCCAGGTCGAGCATGGCATCGGGATCACCTGGAACGGCTCCGGCATTCAATCGGTCATGGTGGAACAGACCACCACGCTCTCCCAAAGAGTGCTGTCCGGCTTGCTGGTCTGGTCGGTCGTCGTCTTGGCCGTCTTCGCTGTCCTGGCCGTCCTGGCCGCTCGGTGGCTGTCCAAACGGTCCCTCGACCGGATCGCGGACATCACCGCGGCCACGCGGCAGATCTCGAGCGACGACCTGCGCCGCCGGCTCGACCTGTCCGGTCCGGCGGACGAGATCAAAGAGCTGGGGGACACCATCGACGGCATGCTCGACCGTCTGGAGGACGCCTTCACCAGACAGGACCGCTTCATCGCCGGCGCCTCCCACGAACTGCGCACCCCTTTGACCACGACGCGGGCCCTGCTGGAGATCCCGCTGGCCCAAGGCCGGGTGCCGGCCGACCTGGAGCCGGCCCTGCGCGGCGCCCTGGCCGCCAACCAACGCAGCGATCGGTTGATCGCCGCCCTTCTGGCGCTGGCCCGGGCCCGCCACCAGGACGCCGGCTGGGCGGGAGGCCCGGACGGGGGGTCGGCCGACCTGGCCGCCACCGCCGACCTCGTGCTGGCCGAGCGGGCGACGGACATCGCCGCCCGGGGTCTGCGACTGACCGCCCGGACCGAAGCCGAAGCCCCGGCGGCGGCCGAACCGTAAGCGGTCCGGATCGCGGTGGCCAACCTGGTCGACAACGCCATCCGCCACAACCGCGACGGCGGCGAGTTGACCGTCAGCCTCGGCCACGACCAGGCCGGAGCTTGGATCGAGTTCGACAACGACGGCCGCGACCTGAGCCAGGTCGATCTGAGCCAGCTGAAGGAGCCCTTCCAACGCGGCGACGACACCCGCCTGGCCGGCGACGGCCTGGGTCTCGGCCTGGCCCTGGTCGACACCATCGCTCGATCCCAGGGCGGCGACCTGGTGTTGACGGCCCGGCCCCAGGGCGGCTTACGGGCCCGCCTGACGCTACCCTCGGCCGATCCGGCCGAACAGCCGACGGCCGACTGAACGCCGGCCGGTCGGTGGCTGGACGACCCGGCTGGCCACCAGATCAGGAGATCTTGAGGATCGGCCGGTCGGCCGGTCGGCCGGTCGGCCGGTGTCCGACGGTCAGGCGATCTCAATGAACTTGCTGAAGTCGGGCTGGTGCGGCTGGCGGGGCGCCTCGGCGGCGTAGCCCAGCAGGATGCCCAGGCCGTACTCGAAGCCCTCCGGGAAGCCCAGACGTCGCTCGAAGTCCGGCCCCTGGTCGGTTTGGAAGAGCTTGCCCAACATCCGGTTGGGGCAGGTCGCCAGCCCCAGTTCGGTGGCGGCCAAGAGCAAGTGGGCCACGACCACCCCGGTGTCGATCTCGGTGCCCTTGCCGGGCAGGTCGAGGCGGGCCACCAACAAGACGACCGGGGCGCCGTAAAGCAGCCGACCGCCCCGCGCCACGATGTCGGCGTGGCCCTTGGGGTCGAGTTGGCGCAAAGCCTCCAGGCCGGCCGTCTCCAACTCGGCCACCCGCTCGGGGTTGGTCACCGCGATGATGCGCCAGGGCTGGCGATCACGGCCGCTGGGGGCGCGCAGACCGGCCTCGACCACCTTCTGGAGCAGTTCGGGCGGCACCGGGTCGGCGGCGAAAGAGCGGCAAGCGTAACGCCGGCGGATGGCGTCTAAGACCGAATCCATGATCGATCCTTCCGGAAGGGGTCGTCCTTGACGGGCCTCAGGATATCCCCCGACCCGGTTCCGACAGTGGGCGGGGCCAGGGCTGGAACGGCTAGCCTTTGCTGCGACGGGTTGCCATCCGGGCAGCCCGCGCGGGCTGACCCGCGGACCGAAAGGCCAGGACCACCAGTGGCTAGCACTCTCGACAATGTCATCAGCCTCGCCAAGCGGCGCGGCTTCGTCTTCCCCTGCGGTGAGATCTACGGCGGCACCCGGGCGGCCTGGGACTACGGCCCGCTCGGCGTCGAGCTGAAGGAGAACATCAAACGCCAGTGGTGGAGGTCGGTCGTGACCTCGCGCTCCGACGTGGTCGGGCTCGACTCGTCGGTCATCCTGCCCCGTATGGTCTGGGTCGCCTCCGGCCACGTCGGCGTCTTCAACGATCCGTTGACCGAGTGCCTGTCCTGCCACAAACGCTTCCGAGCCGACACCCTGGCCGAGGAGTTCGAGTTCCGCAAGGGCCGTCAGCCGGAGTCCCTGGCCGAGATCCCCTGCCCCAACTGCGGCAACCGAGGCGGCTGGACCGAGCCGCGCGACTTCAACATGATGTTGAAGACCCACCTCGGCCCGGTCGAGGACGAAGCCGGCTTGCACTACCTACGACCGGAGACCGCCCAAGGCATCTTCGTCAACTTCCACAACGTGGTCCAGACCTCGCGCATGAAGCCGCCCTTCGGCATCGGCCAGACTGGCAAGAGCTTCCGCAATGAGATCACGCCCGGCAATTTCATCTTCCGCACCCGGGAGTTCGAGCAGATGGAGATGGAGTTCTTCGTGCCGCCGGGCACGGACGAGGAATGGCACCAGTACTGGATCGACGCCCGCACCGCTTGGTACGTCGACCTGGGCATCGCGCCGGACCATCTGCGCCATTACGAGCATCCCAAGGAGAAGCTGTCGCACTACTCCAAGCGGACGGTCGACATCGAGTACCGCTTCGGCTTCGCCGGCGGCGACTGGGGCGAGCTGGAGGGCATCGCCAACCGGACCGACTTCGACCTCGGCACCCACTCCCAGCACTCCGGCCAGGACCTGTCTTACCACGACCCGGTCACCAATCAGCGTTACCTGCCTTACGTCATCGAACCGGCCGCCGGCCTGACCCGTTCCCTGATGGCATTCCTGGTCGAGGCCTACGCCGAGGACGAGGCCCCCAACACCAAGGGCGGGGTGGACCGGCGCGTCGTGCTTCGGCTCGACCCTAGGCTAGCCCCGGTCAAAGCCGCCGTCCTGCCGCTGTCGCGCCACGGGGACCTGTCGCCCAAGGCGCGCGACCTGGCCGACCAGCTGCGTAAATTCTGGAACGTCGACTTCGACGACGCCCAGGCCATCGGCCGGCGTTACCGACGCCAGGACGAGATCGGCACCCCGTTCTGCTTGACGGTGGACTTCGACAGCTTGGACGACCAAGCCGTCACCATCCGGCAGCGCGACAGCATGGCCCAGGAGCGGGTCGCCCTGGACCAGGTGCGCGACTGGCTGGCCGTCCGTCTGGCCGGCTGCTGAGGATAGTTGAGCGAGCGGGAGCCGGAAGCCCGGTCTGAGGCCGGGCGGTCGGGGCCGGTCCGGCTGGGCGGCCTCGCACTGCCGCTGCCGGTGGTGTTGGCGCCGATGGCCCAGGTCACCACTTCGGCTTACCGGCGGCTCTGCCGCGAGCAGGCCGAGGCCGGGGTCGGGGCCGGGATCAGACCGGCCGGGCTGTTCACCTGCGAGATGATCACCGCCCGGGGGGTGGCGGATCGGATCGAGCGGACCTTGGCCATGATGCGGCCCGACCCGGGCGACCCGATCCGGTCGGTCCAGCTCTACGGCCTCGACCCGGCCGTCCTGGCCCGGGCGGTCCAGGTCAGCTGTGGCGAGCTGGGGGTGGACCACGTCGACCTCAACTTCGGTTGCCCTGCCCCCAAGGTGACGCGCAAGGGCGGCGGCGGGGTGCTGCCCTGGAAGCGGGACCGCTTCGCCGCCCTGCTCCAAGCGGCCGTGACGGCGGCCCAGCCCTACGGCGTGCCGGTCACGATCAAGACCCGACTGGGCCTGGACGACCAGCACGAGACCTTCCTGGAGGCCGGTCGCACGGCCCAGGACTGCGGTTGCGCGGCCATCACCCTGCACGCCCGCACGGTGGCCCAGGCTTACGGCGGGCGGGCCGACTGGGACCGGGTGCGGGAGTTGGTCGAAGCCCTGGACATCCCGGTCTTCGGCAACGGCGACGTCTGGGAGGCGGCCGACGCCCTGGACTTGGTGGCGCGCACCGGCTGCGCCGGCGTGGTGGTGGGCCGGGGCTGTCTGGGGCGGCCCTGGCTCTTCCACGACCTGGCCCGAGCTTGGCGGGACGGGCGGGCCGGTCCGCCCAGCCGTCCCGATTTGGGCCAGGTGGTGGCCTTGGCCCGGCGCCACGCCGAGTTGCAGGTGGCCCACTTCGACGGCGACGAGCGCCACGCTCTGGCCGATCTGCGCAAGCACATGGCGTGGTACTTCAAGGGCTTCGCCCTGGGCGGCGACCTGCGCCACCGGCTCGGATTGGTGTCCTCCCTGGCCGAGCTGGAGCGTCTGACCGACGAACTCGACCCGACGGTGGAGTACCCGGTCGAGGAGTTGGGCCGTCCCCGAGGTCGCCAAGGCTCGCCCCGGGGCTCGGTGGCCATGCCCCACGGCTGGCTCGACTCCCGGAGTTTGGACGGCTTCGAGCCGGCTGAGGACGAGTCCGACCCCGGCGGCGGCTGAGCCGGAGCGGTCGCACGCCGCCCCGAGGGCGGGCCAGGTCTCTGGGACGGTCAGGTGGCCGCGGCGGACTGGGGCAGCGCCGGCCGCTGCGGTCCCGGACTTGGACCGTCGGTCCGATCTGACAAAGTAGGGGTATGACAGGGTCGAATCAGCGGGCTCAGCTGTGGGTCTCCACTATGACTGGTCATGGCCGCGGCGCCGTCGTCCTAGCCCACGCCGACAGCCGCGCCGGCGTCCAGCTGGAGCGCGCCGTGGACCGGGTCGAGCGTGAGCGGATCGAAGCCGCCACCCTGGCCGTCGGCGCCACCCGGGCGGCCGGGGCGGGCCGGCGGGCCCGGCCGGAGCAGCCCGATCCGGAGCGGACCTGCTTCGAACGCGACCGCGACCGCATCGTCCACTGCACCGCCTTCCGTCGTCTGGCCGGCAAGACCCAGGTCGTGGTCCACCCCAGCGACCATCAACGCACCCGGCTGACCCACGCCCTGGAGGTGTCCCAGGTGGCGGTCGCCATCGCCCGTTCGCTGGCCGCCAACCTGTCTCTGACCGAGGCCATCGCCTTGGGCCACGACTGCGGCCACGGTCCGGGCGGACACGCCAGCGAGGACGCCTTCGCCCCTTATCTGCCGGACGGTTACGAACACGGCCCCTGGGGGGCGGATGTGGTCTTGGCCCCCCTCAACCTGTGCGCCGAGACCTTGGACGGCATCCGTGACCACTCCTGGTCCCGGCCGGCTCCGGCCACGGTCGAGGGCGAGATCGTCAGCTGGGCCGACCGCATCGCCTACTGCGCCCACGATCTGGAGGACGCCGTCCGGGCCGGCATCGTGTCGGTCTCGGACCTGCCGGAGGCGGTGGTGGAGGTGGCCGGCCGCAGCCGACGGGAACAGATCGGAGTCTTCATCGACGGCGTCGTCCAAGCCAGTCTGGGGCACGGTCGGGTCGGCATGGCCCCGGCCCCGGCCCAAGCCTTGGCCGCGCTGAGGGCCTTCAACTACGAACGCATCTACACCAGGCCGGAGTCGGTGGCCCAGTCCGACGCCGTCATCGCCGTCCTGCGCGCCTTGGTCGACCACCACATCGCCCACCCCGAGCTGACGCCGGGGTTCACCGGCGACCAAGACCCAGTGCGGGCGGCCGTCGCCTACGTCGGCGGCATGACGGACCGCTTCGCCTTCGAGCAGGCCACCCGGCGTCTGGGCTGGCCGGCCGGCCGGCTGCCGGCGGTCCTGGGCCGGGAGACCTGACCGGCGGCTCAGGCCGGGTCGGCGATGGCTTCCATCAGGTCACGGCGCTGGGTCTGGAGGTCGAGCAAACGGGCGAACAGCTCTTGGTGCTTGGCTTCGTCGGTCACCGGATTGGTGCGTTCCAGCTTCGAGCGCAGCTCTTTCAGGGCCCGTTCCAAGGTCAGGGCGTGCAACTTGGCGCAGTACTCCCAGATGTGGCGGGCGGTCGGCTCGGCCGGGATCGGCTCGATCGCCAACTGGACCGCCCACTGGGCCAGAGCCGGGTCGGGCAGGGCCCTTAGGACCCGCTGGGGGAAGGTCGTCTCGGTCGGGTCGCCCTGGGCCACCCCGACGGCGAAGACGGCCCGGTAAGCCGGAGCGGTGAAGTCGTCTTCGTTCAGACCGTGCCAGGGCGGATCGGCTTGGGCGAACAGGTCGGGGCGTTGCAACAGGCATTTGACGGTGTCGCGTTCGACGGTCAGGTCGCGGTCGGCCGGGTCGGGCAGGGACAGGGCCGACGGCGGGGCGGCGTTCGACGGCGGCGGCTCCGGTGGGGATGGATCGACCGACCGGCTGGGCCGACGCGGGGCCTGGGCCGTCACCCGGCGGACCTCGTCGAGCTCCATGCCGACCATTTTGGCCAAGTCCCGGATGTATCCCCCCCGCAACGACTCGTCCCGCACCGAGGCCAGCAGATTAGCGGCTTGGCGCACGGCCGCCAGCCGTCCGTCCGCTCTGTCAAGGTCAAATTGACTGATGGCGTGGCGCATGACGAACCGGTAGAGGGCCTCGCGCCGGCCGACCAACTCGCGCAGGGCGGCGTCGCCGTGGCGCAGACGCAGATCGCAGGGGTCGAGCCCGGTCGGTTCGATCGCCACGTAGGTCTGACTGGCGAAATGGGCGTCGCCGCTGAAGACTTTGAGGGCGGCCTTGCGCCCGGCCTCGTCGCCGTCGAAGGCGAAGACGACCTCGCCGTGGAAGGCGTCGCCGCCCAACAGGCGCTGGATCATCCGGGCGTGGTCGTCGCCGAAGGCGGTGCCGCAAGAGGCCACGGCGGTGTCGACGCCGGCCAGGTGGCAGGCCATGACGTCGGTGTAGCCCTCCACGATGACGGCCTGGGACTTCTTGCCGATGGGGGCGCGGGCCAGGTCGAGCCCGTAGAGGACGTGCGACTTCTTGTAGACCGGCGTCTCGGGGGTGTTGATGTACTTGGCCGGCATCCGGTCGTCCTCGAACACTCGGCGGGCTCCGAAGCCGAGCACGGCCCGGCCGGCGTCGCGGATGGGCCACAGCAGTCGGCCTTGGAAATAGTCCCAGCCGCCCCGCCGGGCCAAGCCGGCCCCGATCAGCTCCTCCTCGCCGAAACCCTTGGCCCGCAGGTGGCCGACCAAGGCCCGCCCGTCGGTGGGAGCGAAACCGACCCCGAACAGCTCCGCCGCCTGCTTGTCGAAGCCGCGTTGGTCCAAGAACTGACGGCCGGTCAGGGCCCCGGGGCGCAACAGGGCGGCGGTGTAGAAGTCGGCCGCCGCCGCGTTGGCCTCCAGTAGACGGGCCCGCGGACTGGCCGAGCTGGCCCCTGGCTCGGTCTGGTCGTAACGCAGCTGGACGCCGTACTTGGCGGCTAAGAACTCGATCGCCTCGGGAAATGACAGGTTGTTGATCTGCTGGACGAAGCGGACCACGTCGCCGCCGGCCCCGCAGCCGAAGCAGTAGTACAAGCCGCGGGCCGGGGTGACTTGGAAGCTGGGCGTCCTCTCCTCGTGGAAGGGGCACAGGCCTTTCAGCGTGCCCGCCCCGGACGGCTTGAGCGCCACCTGGCCCGACACCACGTCGTCGATGCGGGCGCGGGAGCGCACCTCGTCGATGTCGTCTTGGTTGATCCGTGAGGCCACGGCCCGAGTCTACTGAGGCTCGCCCCCGGCTCGGCCCAACCGCGTCAGTCGGTCCGTTCGGCCCGCCGCGGCACGACCAGCGGTGAGCCGGTCACCGGGTCGGGCAGGACCAGGCAGGGCAGGCCGAAGACCTGGCTGACCAAGGCTTCGGTCATGACCTCGGAGGGCGCCCCGGTGGTCACCACCCGGCCGGTCGCCATCACGATCAGGTGGCTGGCGTAACGGGCGGCCTGGTTGAGATCGTGCAACACCGCCACCACCGTCTTGCCCCGCCGGTTCAGGCTGGTCAACAGCTCCAGCACTTCGACTTGGTGGGCGATGTCGAGGAAGGTGGTGGGCTCGTCCAGCAAGATGATGTCGGTGTCCTGAGCCAAGGCCATCGCGATCCAGACCCGCTGGCGCTGGCCGCCGGACAATTCGTCCACCGCCTGCTCGGCCAGGTCGGACACTCCAGTGGCGGCCATGGCCTCGACCACGGCCGCCCGGTCCCGTTCGGGCGAGCGCTGGAGTAAGCTCTGGTGGGGGTAACGGCCGCGTGCCACCAGGTCTTCGACCGCGATGCCGGGCGGCGCGATCGAAGTCTGGGGCAGCAGCCCGATCTGGCGGGCCACCGCCTTGGTCGGCTGGTTGGCGATGGACCGGCCGTCCAACAGCACCTGGCCGGCCCGGGGCGAGAGCAGCCGGGCCAAGGCCCGTAGCAAAGTTGACTTTCCGCAGGCGTTGGGGCCGACTATGACGGTGAAACCGCCGTGCGGGATCGCCGCCGTCAACTCCTGGGCCACCAGACGACGGCCGTAAGCCAAGGTCACCGCCTGGGCGGACAAGCGCTGGAGCGGTTCCACCGTCGCCTCCTCGGCTGGGACGGGCGGGGCCGGCTGCGGTGGACCGGTCGGGCTGGGCGCGCTGGTGGGCATGGTCATCTCGCCGTCTTGTCGGAGCGGGCTTCGCGGATCATCAGGTCGACCAGGTAGGCCCCGCCCAGCACCACCGTGACGGCCCCGGTCGGCACCGCCATGGGCAAGACGAACTGCGCCGCCAGATCGGCCGCCAGCAGCCCCAAGCCGCCCAACAGGGCGCTGGCCAGCAGGGGAGTGCCGGGCGAGCGGGTCAGACGCTGGGCGATCTGGGGAGCGGCCAGCGCGATGAAGGCGATCGGTCCGGCGCTGGCCGTCACGACGGCCGTCAAAGCCGCCCCCAGAGCCAGGATGGCCAGCCGGGCCGGCTCCACTCTCAGACCGTGCCCGCCGGCGGCGTCGTCGCCCAATTCGAGTTGGCGCAGGGCGGGCGCGGCCGCCACCGTCAGAGGCGTCAGGGCGGCCAGCACGGCCAGGGCGGGCAGAGCGCGGTCCCAACCGATCAGCCCGATCGAGCCGGCTCCCCAGATGGCGGCCGTCATGGCCGTCTCCTCGCGCAGCCGGGCCAGCAGGAACAGATTGAAGGCGTGCAGCATGGCGGTGACGCCGATGCCGACCACGATCAGGCGGAAGCCTTGGACGCCGTCGCGGTGGGCCAGGACGTAGACCAGCACGGCCGTGGCCAGGCCGCCGACGATGGCCCCGCTGGTCGTGGCCAGGCGGCCGGATCCGGCCCAGGCCATGGCCACCAGGGCGCCGGTGTACGAGCCGGTGGACAAGCCGATGACGTCGGGCGAGCCCAGGGGGTTGCGGGTGAGCGATTGGAAGAGGGCGCCGGAGGTGGCCAGGGCGGCCCCGAAGGCCAACGCCACCATAACTCGGGGAGCCCGCCACTCCACCACCACGGTGCGGGCGAAGCCGGAGTCGGATCCGACTAGGGCCTCCACCACCTGGGCCGGCGTCAGTGGGTAGTCGCCCAGGCCCAGGGCCAGCACCGCTCCCAGCAGTCCGATCAGGGCCAGCGTCAGGTTGAGGGCCGCCCGACGGCGGGCCGCCCGGCTCACAATCCCCTCGCTTGGCGCCGTCGGGCCAACCCGATCAAGACCGGGGCTCCGACGAAGGCGGTCAAGGTGGCGGCCGGCAACTCGCCGGGCGGCGTCAAGACCCGGCCGGCGATGTCGGCCGCCAGCACCACGGTGGGGGCCAGGCCGGCGGTCAGGGCCATGATCCAGGGCTGGTCGGGGCCGATCAGCCAGCGCGCCACATGGGGGGCCATCAGTCCGACGAAGCCGATCGGTCCGGCCAAGGCGGTGGCCGCCCCGGCCGTCAGGGTGATGGCCAGGACCCCGACCAAGCGGGTGACGGCCAGCCGCGACCCCAGGGCCTGGGCCAGGTCGTCGCCCAGGGCCAGGGCGCCGAGGGGGCGGGCCACGATCGCGGCGGCCAGGCAGCCGACCAAGGCCAGTGGGGCGACGCCGGCCACGACCGGCCAGGTGGTGTTGGACAGCGAGCCGATCTCCCAGGCCACCATGGCGTTGAAGGCCTGCCGGTTGGACAACCGGATGATCGAGGTGACGCCGGCTAGGACGGCCCCGAAGGCCATGCCGGCCAACACCAGGCGGGCGGGGGAGGAGCCCATCGAACCCCACGATCCGATCAGGAAGACGGCGCCGGTGGCGGCCAGGGCTCCGGCGAAGGCGAACCAGACGTAAGCCGCCGGCGACATGATGTGGAAGACGCCGACCGCTATGGCGACGAAGAAAGCCGCTCCGGCGTTGACGCCGAGGATGCCCGGGTCGGCCAACGGGTTGCGGGTCAGGCCTTGGATGACGGCGCCGGCCAGGCCCAGGCAGAGGCCGACCAGCAGGCCGGCCACCGTCCGGGGCAGGCGCAGGCCGACCACGGTGGCGATGGCTTCGGGCGAGGCCGGTCCACCGGTCAGGGCCCGCCAGACCTCGGCCGGGTCGATGGCGCGGGCTCCGACGGCCAGAGAGGCCAGGACGGTCCCGGCCAACAGCACGAGCACCGCCGTCAGGGCGGCCAGCCGACGGCTGAGTCGGCGCGGCGCGCTGACGGAGAGCGACGAGGACACGGTGCTCAAGACTATCGATCGACGGTTGTTGGCTTAGGTCCGCCTAAGACGAATTTAGGTCAGCCTAATACGATGTTAGGCTAGCCTAAGTCCGGGTCGTTCCACCGTCCACTCCCGCGACTTCGGCCAGGTCTCGAACACCGTCCCGGCCCGGGGGCCGCCCGCCCCCGCCGGATGAGACCGGCTTCACCCATGAAGAAAGGACACTTTCCGTGAGAACCCCTGCCCGTTGGAGTTTAGGCCTGCTGTTGGTGGCCACCTTGTCCCTGGCGGCTTGCTCGTCGCCCGCCGGCGACGACCCGGGGCCCAGCCCCGACCAGTCCAGCGGCGGCGCCTATCCGGCGGTGGTCGAGACCAAGTTCGGGCCGGTCACCGTCCAATCCGCCCCCCAGCGCGTGGTCGCCCTGGGCTGGGGCGACGCCGAGACCGCTCTGGCCTTGGGCGTCCAACCGGTCGGAGCCTCGGACTGGTTGGGCTTCGGCGGCGACGGCGTCGGCCCCTGGTCCCAGGGCCTGTACTCCGCCGCGCCCACCATCATCGGCACCATGGAGCCCTCCTTCGAGCAGATCGCGGCCTTGAGGCCGGATTTGATCTTGGACGTGCGCTCCTCGGGCGACGAGGAACGCCACACCCGGCTGGCCGCCATCGCCCCCACCATCGGCGTGCCCGTCGGCGGTGACGCCTATCTGACCAGTTCGGACCAGCAGGTCCGCATGATCGCCGCCGCCCTGGGCCAACCCGAGCTGGGCGAGGACTTGATCGAGCAGGTCGACTCGGCCTTCCAGACCGCCCGCTCGGCCCACCCGGACTGGGCCGGTCTGACGGCCACGGCCGCCACCCGCACCTCCGAGGCCTGGGGGGCTTACGTCGCGGGCTCGGACCGCGTCATCTTCCTGGAACGGCTGGGCTTCGCCCAGAATCCGGCCATAGCCGCCCTCAAGCCCAACGAGGGCTCGCTGGGCTTCTCGGTCGACGTCTCGGCCGAGCGGCTCGACCTGTTCGACGCCGACCTGGTGGTGGCCTTCCCGATCTGGATCCCGACCACCGACATCACCGAGGACCCGCAGTGGCTGGCCATCCCGGCCGTCGCGGCCGGCCATGACGTCGTCATCGACGGCGACTTGTCCAGCGCCTACTCGGTCGGCACCGTGCCGGGCATCTTGTACGCCTTGGACAACATCGTGCCTCTGATCGCCACCGCTTTGGCTTGATCCGGCTGGCGGTCCCTGACCGTCGCCGGCGTCCCTGGGACAAGACTGGACCGGCCAGGCGCGACTGTTGGCCTGGCCGGTCCGCTCTGTCGGGAGCGGAGTCGAGGGAGCGGTCGGGAGGGCGGCCGAACCAGGGGAGAGGTCGGGTTTTGAGCGTAAAAAAGCTCCCCCGCCTGGACTCGAACCAGGAACCCTCTGGTTATCCACGCGCCCCCTGCCCTGCGCCTGACGCCTCCCTAAACCTCGACCCAAGGGTCACGATCAAAAACGACACCCGCCCCGATGTGAGGCACCTTGACCCGATGACAAAACACGCGCACCCCGTCCCAGCCGCCTGGAAGACTCCCGTCACGGACTGGCTCGACCACCTCGCGGCCTCCGGCCACTCCGCCGAGACCACCTACCTCCGCCGCCGCCAGATCGGCACCATCGCCCGCGCCCTCGGCCCCGACCCCGCCGCCGTCACCCCCGAGCAGATCACCTCTTGGGCGTCTCAGAAAACTTGGGCCCGCGAGACCAGGCGGTCCACTTACGCCTGTCTCCGCTCGTTCTTCGGCTGGTGCT
Organism: Propionibacteriaceae bacterium; assembly: GCA_031267645.1. GTDB lineage: Bacteria > Actinomycetota > Actinomycetes > Propionibacteriales > Propionibacteriaceae > WQYJ01. Next base: position 1,993 of record JAIRYW010000054.1, on the reverse strand, counting down.
CCGCCGCCGGCGGCGACCCGACCAGTGGGCTTCCCAGCGTCAAGCCAGCCGATCCCAGGCCCCGGCCCACCCCGGACGTCGTCTACCGGCGCGCCCTCCACGCGGCCGCCCCCCGGACCGCGGTCATCCTCCAGCTCGCGGCCGAGGGCGGGCTCCGGCGCGCCGAGATCGCCCGCGTCCACTCGCTCGACCTCTCCGGCTGTTGGCTGACGGTCCATGGCAAGGGCGACAAGACGAGGACGGTCCCTCTGCCGTCGGCGCTGGCGGCAACGGTCGCCGCCGCCGACGGCTGGGTCTTCCCGGCCGGCGCAGGCGGGCACCTGACGCCCGGCCATGTCGGGGTGTTGGCGTCTCGGGCGCTGCCCCCGGGGTGGACGCTCCACACGCTGAGGCACCGTTTCGCGACGGCTGTCTACGCGGCGACGGGCGACCTCCTGGCGGTGCAGACCCTCCTCGGGCACTCGTCCCCGGCGACCACCCGTCTCTATGTGGCGGTCGACGGCGCCCGCCTCATGGCCGCCGCCCGCCTGGCCTGGGCGACGTGACGGGGCCCGTGGCCGGCCTAGTCCACCGCAGACAAAATCACGGACAAACCGATGGACGGATACCAGCCAGTTTCCTACAGTTAGCCCCCTGGGCCTCAGGGTCCTGGGGGCGGCTTGTCTCGTCCGGCGGTCAGACGGGCCTCTCGGCGGTCCGCCAGGCGGCGATGGCGGCCGCCGCCCGGGTCAGTTCGGCCTCGGTCCGGACCGCCCAGATCTCTGTGACGGTTGCGAAGTTGCCGGTGCCGCCCGGGTGGGGTTTGGCGATGGCGATCTCCCAGGTCGAGTCGGAGCCGTCGCTGGCCCAATGGTCCATCCGCGTCGTGTGGACGCCGCCCCGGCCGCCGAAGTGCTCGCCGGCCAGCCAGCACAGGTAGGCTTGCCAGACGTCTTCTTCGGCGGTGTCGGCGGGTCGCCAGGCGGGATCGTCGATCTGTCGGGCCAGCCAGGGGATCGACGCCTCCCGGGTGTCGATGGTGGTGGTGGGGGGGTCTGTCCTCTTCGGGCGGGGCATGGTGTGTCTCCTTTGCGGGGCTTGGTTGGTCACAGGTCGCCGTCCTCGCCGCCGGAGCGCATCCAGTGCGCGCGGAGGGCGGCGCGGTCGCGGTCGTAGGCTTCGGCGGCTTCGGCGTCTGCGGCGGCCGTGGTGGCCTTGCGGGCGCGGCGGGAGATCTCCTCGGCGACCTTCTCGGCGACGCGGTCGGGGTTGACGTTGGGGTTTGTCCGGCGGGCGCTGGCGCGGGCGGCCTCTGGGCCTTCCCGCAGGTCGCAGAAGACTCCGTCGATCTCGATGGAGTTACGGCTGAGGGCGTCGGTCTCTTCGGCGCGCCGCCAGATGAGGGCGATAATTTCGGCTTTGTGGCTTTTAATGAACTTCGCTTCGCTGGGGGTGGCCTCGTGGAAGTGATATGACTTCATGTCGCCATCGAGAGTCGCGGTGATGCGGAATTTGTTGATCATCCGCTCGATGGTCATGTCGGTCATGTCTGGCTCCTTGTGGTCTCGGTGGGGCTGGTCCCTTGCGATGTCTCAATCATGGCACATGATGTCTCATGGTGTCAAGTGACCGTCTCAAGTCAATTGGTGGAGCGTCTCGCGAGTGTCGGTTGACATCATCAGACGTGCCGCGTCACAATGGGGGTCCCGACGACCGAGAGGGGGCCCCCGTGCCCGTCCGAGCCAACCCGCAGATCTCCATCAACCCCGGACGCCAGCTCAAAGACTGGATCGCCGGCTGGGCCGCCCTGGCCGGCCAGCCCCTGGCCACCACCGCCGTGGACCTCCTGACCGACCTCAAGGCCACGATGGACCGCGAGCTGCGGCTGTGCCCCCTCGCCCTGGGCGAGGCCCGGCTGCTGGCCCAGATCCAGTCCGGCTGGGCCCCGGACGCCAAACTGGGCCCCAGCCTCGCCGCCGTCGTCAGAGAGGAGCTGGACGCCCTCGGCGGCCAG
>JAIRYW010000045.1 GCA_031267645.1 Propionibacteriaceae bacterium | reverse complement strand
CTGGCCGAGATCGTCCGCCTGCTGGAGGCCTGTGGTGGACACGCCCTGGGCTTGTTCTCATCCCTGCGGGCGGCCCAGGCCGCCGCCGCTTGGGTGCGACAGGAGTCGGATTGGCCGGTCCTGTGCCAGAGCGAGGGTCACTTGGCCGATCTGGTGCGCCAGTTCATCGATCAGCCGGTCACCAGCCTGTTCGGCACCATCGCCCTGTGGCAGGGTTTGGACGCTCCCGGAGCGACCTGCCAGTTGGTGCTGATCGACCGGATACCCTTCCCCCGCCCGGACGAGCCTTTGATCCAGGCCCGCCAACGGGCGGTCGACCGGGCCGGCGGCAACGGCTTCATGGCGGTCTGCGCCAGCCAGGCCGGTCTGCTGCTGGCTCAAGGGGCGGGTCGCTTGATCCGCCGTTTGGACGACCGCGGGGTGGTGGCGATCTTGGACCGCCGTCTGGCCACGGCCCGCTACGGGCCCTATCTGACTCGCTCCCTGCCGCCCTTTTGGCTCACCACCGACTCGGCCCAGGCCTTGGCCGCCCTCGACCGCCTGAAGCGGGGCCGCCCGGCGCCGCCGACCGACCGACAGCTACAGTCGAGCGCATGATCGGAACCACTCAGCTGGCTTTGAACGACGGCCAGTCCTTGCCCGTGATCGGCTTCGGCACCTACCCGCTGCGCGGCCGCGACGGTTGTCGCGCCATTCTGTCGGCCCTCCGGGCGGGCTATCGTCTGCTCGACTCGGCTCAGAACTACGACAATGAGGCCACCGTCGGCCAGGCCCTTCGGCGGTCCGGCCTGAGCCGGCAGGAAGTCGTCGTCACGACTAAATTGGCCGGCCGGCACCAGGCCCGTCCGTTGGCCCGGCGAGCCGTCGTGGAGTCGCTCTGGCGCCTCGGGGTGGAGCAGATCGACCTCTGTTTGATCCACTGGCCCAACCCCGGCCGTGACCTCTACGTGGAGGCCTGGCAGGCTCTGATCGAAGCCCGCCAGGAGGGCTTGGTGCGGTCCATCGGAGTGTCGAATTTCACGGCCGGCCAGCTCGACCGGCTGATCGAGCGGACCGGCGTGACGCCGGCGGTCAACCAGATCGAAGTCCATCCCGGCCTGGTCCAGGACGAGATCAGGGCGGTCAACCGGCGCCTCGGCCTGGTCACCCAGGCCTGGAGCCCGCTGGGACGTCAGTCGGTGCGGCGGGACAGCCCGCCCTTGCTGGCGGCGGCCCAGCGCCACGGCGTCAGTCTGGAGCAGGTCATCTTGCGTTGGCACCTGCAGCTGGGCTGTCTGCCGCTGCCGCGTTCGAGCGACCCGGAACGGCAGCGGGTCAACCTCGACCTGTTCGGTTTCGAGCTGTCCCCGGCCGAGCTGGAGGCCATCTCGGCCTTGGGTCGGCCCGGTCGGCGCATCTTCGGCTCCGACCCTGAGACCCACGAGGAGCTCTGAGCGCCCGAGCCGTCGGGCCTGGCTGCGGCGCCCTCCAGCGCTAGACGGCCGCTTCCAGCCGGGCCCCCGACCAGGCCGGGCCTTGGCTGTGGGCCCGGCAGGGACAGTCTGGATGGGGCGGCCAGGGCGTCCAGCGGGTCCGACCGCTGTCGGAGTCCAGCTCGACCAGGCTGGCGCAGGTCTCGGGCAGCCGGCCGTCCCGCCAGCGCGCCACCTCGGCCGCCACCAAACCGCTCAACCAGGCCACCTGGTGGGCTGGGGGACGGGCCGTCAGCTGGGCCAGTTGGAAGGCCAACAGGGGCCAGGCCGGGTCGATCCGCCGCCGGCCGTGGTCGAGACAGTTCAAACAGCTGGTCGTCCCGGGCAGGACGAAGGGCCCCAGACTGGCCTTGCCGCAGCCGGCCCGGGCGATCAGATGGGGCAGACGACGGGCCGTCAGATCGGCCACGGCGACCCGGTCCGGCTCCAGCCGGGCGTCGGCCCAGACCACCAGGTCGGCTGGCTGGCCGGCCGGCACGACGGCGTCGCCGAGGGCGGCCGAGACGGCCCGGGCCAAGTCGCCCCGGCCCCACACTCCGACCCGGACGGGTCGGCTGGGGCAGGGCGGGCCGTCGCCCAGGGCCTCTTGTTCGAGCAGGGAGTCGATCAACCAAGCCGCCCAGTCCGGCCCCACCGAGCGGGTCAGGTCGGCCAGGCTGTGCCGCCCGTCCAACAGCGCGACGGCGGCGGCCAATTCGGGTGGCACCTGGTCCAGGACCAGGGCGGACTCGCCCCAGCCGAGTTGGAGTTGGCCCACCCGTCGCCACAGGATCGGCCCCCGGGAGAGCAAACGGGGCAGACGGGGGCGGGCGTTGGCGGTGGTGGTGGTCACGGACCCAAACTGGCGCCCTCGAACCGGTCCGAGGACTAGATCCGCAGCCGTTCGGAGGACGGACCACACCTGGGCCGATCGGACGACACCGGCCGGCCGGATCGTCGGACCGCTCGGCGGATCGACCCCGTTGGGACTGCTTCGACCCCGCTTGGACTAGGCCGGATCCGGGGGCGGACGAACGGCGAGGGGGGCGGGTCCAAGACCCGCCCCCCTCGCGACGTTCGACTCAGGCTTTACCCAGAATCCGATTGAGGTTGGTGCCGCAGACCGGGCACTTGCCCTTGGCCATGCGGGTGCCTTTGGCGTTGACCTCGATATTTCCGGTCGCGGTCCGCTTGGCCTTGCACTTGACGCAGTAGAACTCGCCCTCGTACTTATCTGACACGGGATCCTCCTTGGTACTTCAGTGACGCAACTCATCACCTGCCGATTTGCCGTACCCACTGTACGGCTCCAATTGTGCGAGACGAGGAGAACTCGCCAGGAGAAGGACCTAGCCTCGCACTGACACGCAAGGCCCCTCAGGACGCCACCGCTTGCCTTCCCCTGCGAGCGGTTCATCACCGAGGGACCCTGCGCCTGGCCCACGCTAGTGACCGGCTGAGCCCGGCGTCAACTGCCAAAGCGGGCCCCGACCCGGGCCGACCCTTCCCCAGGCCGGGGGATGAGCCGGGTCGGGGGATCATATTCCACAAGATATTGCGACTGGAGCGCAGCTGATGCCCAATATCTAGGATCAAACGCGCTGGGCAACCCCGCTCGTCGGGCCGGACGGCCGACTCAACCGGCCCCGGGCCCCTCCGGCTCATCCAGCCAGCGGCGTAGCTCGGCGTCCCACTCGTCCTCGGCCGGCGGCTGGCCGGATCGCTCGGCGAAGTGGGCCGGATCGGCCAGTTCGGACACGGTGGGCAGGTCGTCGGGATGGCGCCAGAGCTCGTCCCGGCCCGCCACCCCTCGGCTCTGGCGCAGCCGGGCCCACAGCTCCTGGGCCTCGCGCAGCCGGCGGGGCTGGACGGTCAGGCCGATCAGGGCCGAGAAGACCTCGCTCGAACCGCCGCGCGCCCCCCGCCGTCGGCGCACGGTCTCGGCCAGGGCGGCGGCGCTCGGCATCAAGTCGCCGGTGGCCTCGCCCACGACCTGGTCCACCCAGCCCTCGACCAAGGCCAGCAGAGTCTCCAAACGTTCCAGGATGGCGACCTGTTCGGGCGTCTTGCCGGGATCGAAGACGATGGCGTTGACCTGGAGCTCGAACTGGCTCATGGTCTCCAGGGTGATCTGCTCCGGGGCCGAGTTCTCGATCGCCTGGGACAGGGCTTGGGGGTCGATCCGGATCTCGCTGGCGTAGTGCTGGACCAAGGCCACCAGCTGAGGCCCGATCCAGGCCACCTCGCTGAAGAGACGTTGACGGGCCGCCTCCCGGATGGCGTGGTAGAGCAGGATGTCGGTCTCGTCCAAGTCGAGGCCGTCCGCGAAAGCGACCAGGTTGGTGGGCAAGATGGCGACCATCGGTTTGGCCGTCAGCGGCAGTCCCAGATCGGTGGCGGTGACGACCTCGGTCGCGATGCGGCCCAGTTCCCGGCCCAGTCGGGCCCCGAACATGCCGTCGGCGGCCTGGCGCAGGATCGGTTGGAGGGCCGACTGGAGCTGGACCAGCTCGGGCGGCTCGGAGTCGTCCTGCGGCATCCGTCCGGTCATGGCGGCGTGCAGGCCCTGGGCGATGGTCGAGATGACCGGTTCGATCATGGCCTGCCAGGCCGGCAGGGTCTGTTCGATCCAGTCCGACCGGCTCCAGCAGGCCGGCGGGGCGGCCAGGGCCGGGAAGGCGGTGTGGTCGTCCAGCCAGAGGTCGACCAGGTGGACGGCGTCGCCGATCTCCCGCGAGCGGCGCCCGTCCGGCGTCGGGTCGGGGCCGAGCGAGGCGATCTGCTGGCGGGCGGCCTGTTTGGCGGCCGTCCAGGTCACGGTGGTCGAGTCCGGCTGGGCGCCGTCGCCGGATTGGCGCAGGTGGGCCATCAACTGGTTGGTCAGCTGGCCCAGCACCTGTTCCAGATTGGCGTCGGTCGGCGTCGGCAGGCCGAGCTGGCGCAGCAGTTCGGCCAAGCCTTGAGCCGACGGGTCGGACTGCCAAGGCGTCGACTCAGGGTCGTCGTCCGGCTGGTCCGACCAATCCTGCGGGTCGATCGGCTCTGGTTCGACGTCGTCGCGGGCCATACGGTCTCCTAGGTAGCCGGGTTCGGCGCGCCCGGGGCACGCCGACGCGGGCGACCGGTCCGGGATCGAGTCCGACCCGCGCGGCGCCCCATCGGCGCGGCCGCCTGCGGCCCCGGCCGTCGGGCGCTGGGTCATCCCATTGTGGCTCACCGGACCGGGCCGCGTCATGGCCGCCGCGCGGCCGAGCTGTGGTCGCACCTGACTGAGCTCCGCTAGTCTCGTCTGCACCAGCCGGTTCCGACGGGCGATTCGGCGCTCGGAAGCGGGCCGGCGGACGGGTTGACCATGAACCGGCACACTAAGACCGCCATCGTCTCGCTGGCCGTCTTCGCCGCCATGCTCCTAGTCGTCATGCTGGCCCCGGTCGGGTTCGTCTCCTGGTCGCCCGGCCAGACCGTCGATCTGCTGTCGGAGGGCGAGTCCGGCCCCCTGATCGAGGTGTCCGAGGCGCGCACCTACCCGGCCAGCGGTTCCATCTTGTTGACGACCGTCAACCAGACCCGGGCCGACTCCGCCCTGCGCTTCCCCCAGGCCGTCATGGCCTATCTGCTGGGCGCCCACGACGTCTTCCCCCGCCAGGACATCTATCCGACCGGGTTGGGCGCCGGGGAAGCCACCGCCCAAGAACTCGAGCTGATGGTCCAGGCCAAGACCCAAGCCGCCGTGGCGGCCGTGCGCGAGGCCGGCCTGACCGTGCGCGAGGCCCCCAAGGTGACCCGGGTGCGGGTGTCCGGCCCCAGCAACGGCATCCTCCAGACGGGCGACATCATCCTGGCCATCGACAATGTGCCAGTGTCCAGCGTGGACGACGCCGTCGACCGGGTGCGGCAGAAGCCGGTCGGCGACGTCGTGGTGGTGTCGATCGAACGGCAGGGTCGGACCGAACCGCCCATCACCATCCAAACCGTGCCCTCGTCCAACGACGGGCGGGTGCCGACCATCGGCGTGACCCTGGCCTCGGAATTCTTCTTCGCCCCCCAGGTGACCTACCGGATCGACCCCGCCATCGGCGGCGACTCGGCCGGCCTGGCCCTGGCCCTGGCCATCTACGACCGCTTGACCGAACCCGACCTGACCGGCGGCCTGACGGTGGCGGCCACCGGTGTGATCGACGCCCGGGGCCGGGTCGGCGCCATCGGCGGGATCGACCAGAAGGTGGCCGCGGCCCTGGCCCGGGGGGCCCAGGTCTTCCTCCTGCCGGCCACCAATTGCTCCGACTTGAGCGAGATCCCGTCCGACATCCGCCTGGTGCCGGTGACCTCCTTGTCGACCGCCGTCACCATCATGGAGATTTTGACCCGACCGGGCTCGGGCACCCCTCTGCCGTCCTGCTGAGCTGGGCCCGGTTCGGGCCGGGGCGGTCGCCGGGGCGGACTGTGAGTTCCGAGTCAGGCTAGGCTTAGGCCCGTAACTGTGGGCCGCCGGAGCGCTTTCAAAGGCGCGGCACGACCGGCCGACGACCTCGACCAGCGAAGTGAGGGCCATAGGTGGCAAGCGCGACTGTCCCGACCAATCCTGCCAAGAAGGGGCGTGGCCGGGCTCTGATCCCGACTGTGCTCATCGTCATCGTGTTGGCTTGGCTGTACGCCACCTTCACCACCATCTGGACCGACCACCTCTGGTTCGACTCCCTGGGCTACAACCGCGTCTTCACCACCCAGTTGTTGACCAAGGTCGCCCTGGTGGTCGCTTTCGGCCTGGTCATGGGCGCGGTGGTCGGGCTGACCGTTTGGCTGGTGCTCCGGTTGCAGCCGACCGATCGCTCCCTGCCCCGGCCGGCCGAGGCTTATCGCCAGATCATCGACGGCCATCGCCGCCTGACGGTGGCGGTCCCGGCCGCCGTCTTCGCCGTCTTCGGCGGCGTCAGCGCCGTCGGCCAGGCGCCGACCTTCTTGGCCTGGTCCCATCAGGAGCCCTTCGGCGTGACCGACCCCCGTTTCGGCCTCGACGTCAGCTTCTACGTCTTCGACTATCCGTGGTACAGCCAGGTGGTGTCGTTCCTGTTGCTGACGATCGGCTTGGCCACAGTGGTGGCCCTGTTCGGCCACTTCGTGTTGGGCGGTCTGGCCGCCCCGACGCCGCGCGGGCGGGTCACGACCCGGGCGGCCCACCGCCACATCGCCATCATGGCGGCCGTCTTCTTCCTCGTCTACGGGGTCAAGAAGTTGCTCGACCGCTACGGCGAGCTGCTGGTCTCGGGCGATCTGCTGGACGGCCTGACCTACACCGGCGACCACGCCCAGATCGGCGCCCACACCGTCATGGCGGTGATCTCCGTCCTGACCGCCGGGCTGTTCGTTTTCGCCGCCTTCTGGCGGCTCAGCTGGCGTTTGCCCATCACCTCGGTGGTCTTGATGGTGGTGTCCTCCATCATCGTCGGCATGGTCTACCCGGCCTTCGTGCAGTCCTTCCGGGTCAACCCGACCCGTCCGGACAAAGAGCGCCCCTACGTCGAGTACAACATCGCCGCCACCCGTTCCGCCTATGGCATCGAAGAGGTCGAGATCGCCGACTACTCGGCCACCACGACGGTGGCGGCCGGCCAGCTCAAGTCGGACGCCGAGGCCCTGCCCGGCATCCGCCTGATCGACCCGGCCATGGTCCAGCAGACCTTCGAGCAGTTGCAGCAGGTCCGCGGTTACTATTCCTTCGCCTCGGTCCTGGACGTCGACCGCTACATCGTCAACGACAAAGAGACCGACGTCGTGGTGGCGGCCCGCGAGATGAACCAATCCGGTCTGCCGTCCAGCGACTGGAACAACATCCACACCGTCTACACTCACGGCTACGGCCTGGTGGCGGCCTACGGCAACCGTCGTCAATCGGACGGCGAGCCGGACTGGATCGCCCGTGACATCCCGACCGTGGGCGACCTCAAGGCCGCCCAGCCCAGGATCTACTTCGGCGAGCTGGCCGACACCTACGCCGTGGTGGGCCGGACCGAAGGCCAAGAGGCGATCGAGTTCGACACCCCCGGCGGCGGCGAGTCCGGCGGCGAACAGCACAACACCTACGACGGCGGGACCGGCGTGCCGATCGGCGGCCTGGTCAACCGGGTCCTCTACGCCACCCGCTTCGCCAGCATGAACCTGCTGTTGTCGGACCGGGTGAACGAGAACTCGCGCATCTTGTACGACCGCACGCCGCGGGAACGGGTGCAGCAGGTGGCGCCCTGGTTGACCATCGACTCCGACGTCTACCCGGCCATCGTGGACGGGCGCATCGTCTGGATCGTGGACTGCTACACCACCAGCTCGTCGTACCCCAACTCCTACCGCACCACCATCTCGGAGGCCATCTCCGACACCAGGACCAACGCCAATCAGGCCGCCCTGCGTCCGACCGACCAGATCAACTACATCCGTAACTCGGTCAAGGCCACGGTCGACGCCTACACCGGCCAGGTCACCCTCTACGCCTGGGAGCCGGACGATCCGGTGTTGAAGACCTGGATGAAGGTCTATCCCGGCACGGTGACCGACCGCTCCCAGATCTCCAGCGAGCTGATGGCGCACCTGCGTTATCCGTCCGATCTGTTCAAGATCCAACGCCAGGTGTTGCGGCGCTACCACATGACCGACCCGCAGCAGTGGTACCAGCAATCCGACCTCTGGAACATCCCCAACGACCCGGTCCGCGGCGGCGCCCTGGGGGCGGCCAAGGAGCCGGCTTACTACCTGTCCATCAAGTGGCCCGAGATCGTCAGCGCCGGTCAGACCGTGCCGTCCGACGAGTCGCCCTTGTTCTCCCTCACCACCGTCTACACGCCGAACAACCGTGAGAACCTGGCCGCCTACATGTCGGTGGTGGCCGAGGCCACCAACCAGGACTACGGCCGGATCCGGGTGCTCAGGATGCCCGACACCCAGCAGATCGAGGGGCCGGGCCAGGCCTTCAACTCCATCACCGGCAACGAGCAGGTGGCCTCTTTGCTGCGGCCCTACCTCAACCAGGGGTCGGCGGCGGCTTCCTACGGCAACCTCTTGACCATTCCCTTGGGCGGTGGCCTGCTCTACGTCCAACCGATCTACACCCAGCGCGAGGGCACCAATGGGTCCTTCCCGGTCTTGCGTTACGTGGTGGTCCGCTTCGGCAACCACGTCGGCATCGCCGAGACCCTGCAAGGGGCTTTGGACCAGGTCTTCCTGGGTGACGCCGGGGCGGAGACGGGCGAGGGCGAGGTGACGCCGCCGGATCCGACCGATCCTGGTTCGCCCGGCGTCGACCAGACCCGTGACGAGGTCGTGCAGAGCGCTCTGACCGAGGCCGAGGCTCAGTTCCAGGCCGCCCAGGAGGCTCTCCGGCAAGGTGACTTGGCGGCCTACCAGCGGGCCAACACGGCGGCCGCGGCCGCCGTCCAGCGCGCGGTCGAGGCGATGGGGGGATAGCTCCGGGCTCGGCTCGAGCCGAGCTCAGAGCTGAGGCGCCGGCTCCGGTCTCAAGCCCAAGGGTTGGGCCAGCTGGTCGGCCGGCCCCACCACCACCAGGCTGAGCCGTTCCCGTTCGACCACCTGGCGCCAGGCCTGTTCGGCTTGGTCCGCTTTGACGCGGGCGATGGCTTTCAGGGCGGCGTCGGCCAATTCAGGGCCCAGCCCCAAGCTGGCCAGGCCGGCCGCTTGGCCGACCACGGCGTCGGCGGTGGCGTAGCTGAGCGGCGCCAGGCCGACCAGGTAGTTGATGGCGTCGTCCACCTCGGCTTGGCTGAAGGGCTGATCGGACGGGTCGAGGATGGCCCAGGTCCGCTCCAGCAGGGGGGCCACCGCCTCGGTCCGGGTCGAAGTGGCCAGACTGACCAGGCCGCCCTGACGGAAGGATCGGTTCGACACCGAGACGTCGTAGGTCCAGCCCTCGGCTTCGCGCAGAACCCGGTTCAGGCGGCTGGAGAAAGATCCGCCCATCAAGGTGCAGGCGACCTGGAAGGCCGGCCACAGCGGGTCGGTCCTCCCGACCCCGAAACAGCCCAGCCTGATGTCGGCCTGGACGGCGTCGGGCCGGTCGATCAGGCGCTGCCGGCTGGGGCCGGGCCGGGCCTCGGGGTGTTGGGCCGGTTGGGCCGAGGCCGACCAGCCGGCGAAAGCCCGTTCGACGGCGCTGAAGACGTTGCCGGCCCCGAGGTCGCCGGCCACGATCAAAGTGGCCAGGCCGGGGGCGTAGCGCTGACGGTGGAAGTCGCGCACCGTGGCGCCGGTCAGCCCGGCCACGGTCTGGCGCGAGCCGCCGGTCAGGCGGGCCCGCCGTTGGCCCGGGGCCAGGACCGAGGCGCGCAATTCCCAACTGGCCAGGCGGGAGCCGGAGGCGCTCAGCTGGTCCAACTCGGCCAGTCGGTTGGCCACCAGCCGGGCCACGTCCGAGTCGGCCAGGGCCGGGCGGGAGACGCCCTCGGCGAAACAGGCCAGGCCGGCTTCGAACCACTGGGCCGGCAGGTCCAGCAGACAGACCGTGGCGGAGTCGGAGGCCCAGCCCGAGAACTGGGCTCCGAGCGACTCCAAGCGGGCGGCGTAGTCCAGCCCCGGGTGGTCCAGACTGCCTTCGTCCAGACCGCGCAGGCAGATGGTGGCGACTCCCTCTGACTGGACCGGTTCGGTCGACAGGGGTAGGTCCATGACCAAGGCGGTGGAGACGACGTATTGGCCGGGCAGGTGGTAGGACCAGACCGTCAGGCCGTTGTCCAGGCGGTCGACCACGGGTTGGGGGAAGCTCCAGCTGGCGGGCGGGCCGATCAGCGGTCGGGGTCTCATGCGACGGTCCTCCGGTAGGTCAGAACGCCGCTCTGTGGCGGGGCCAGCCAGTCGCGGCAGGCGGCCCAGATCTGGCCTTCGGTGATGCTGGCGATTTCAGTCAACCATATGTTGACACGATCGGGTGAACCGTAGACCCAACTGGTCTCGCTGAGGGCGTCCGCCCGTGAGTCCAAACTGGCCAGGCCGGTCAGCCAGTCCCGGGTGGTACGGGCCACGGCCCGCTCCAGTTCGTCCGGGCGGGGCCCGTCGGCCACGAACTGGGCCCAGGTCTGGAGCAGACTGGCCTCCAAACGGGCCGGGTCGACCCCGCTCCGAGCGGTGGCGTAGGCCACCACCAAGGAGTTGCCGCGCGACAGGTCCAGGTCGAAGGCGCCGCTGGCGTCGGCCAGGTCGGTCCGCACCAGATCGCGGTGCAGGCGGGCGGTCAAACCGTCGGCCAGGACGGACAGCCCCAGACCGACGGCGTCGTGGGCCGGCAAGCCCAGGGGCGGGATGCGCCAGCAGCAGTAGACGGCGTCCAGCGGCACGGCGGCGGTCAGGTCGCGCCGGGGCCGGTCCCGCAACGGCGGCAGGGGAGACAGGCTCAGCCGGGGTTCGGCCGGCTGAGCCGGCAACTGGCCGAAATAGGTCTCGACCAATTCGACCGCCTCTTCGAAGCCGATCGCCCCGGCCAGGGACAGGACCAAGTTGTTGGGCCGGTAATGGGCGCGGAAGAAGTCGTGGATATCGGTCAGCGAGGCCTGGTCGAGGTCGGCCATGGAGCCGATCGGCATGTGGCCGTAAGGGTGGGCCGGGCCGAAGGCCAGTTCGACCAGGTGGGTGAAGGCGTCGCCGTAGGGGACGTTGTCGTAGCGCTGACGCTTCTCCTCTTTGACCACTTCGCGCTGGGTGTCGAGGGCAGTCTGGTCGACCGCGTCCAACAGCGACTCCAGGCGGTCGGCCTCCAGCCACAGGGCCAGAGGCAGGACTGAGACCGGCACGGTCTCGAAGTAGTTGGTGCGGTCGAACGAGGTGGTGGCGTTGGCCTCCCCGCCCAGGGCTTGGAGGCCGCTGAGGTGTTCCCCGGAAGCGACCTGGGCCGAGCCGGAGAACATCAGATGCTCGAACAGGTGGGCGAAGCCGGTCCGTCCGTCCGCCTCGTGGGCGCTGCCCACGTCGTACCACAGGTTGACCGCCACGGCCGGGGTCCAAGGGTCGGGGTTGACCACCAGGCGCAGGCCGTTGGCCAGTTGGTAGCGGTGCAACTGGTAGCTCAGGGGGCGGGGCCTCACCGTTGCCAGACCTCGGCCATCCAGGACTCGACCTGGTCCAGGAGGCTGGGCAAGTCGGCGGACAGGTTGCGGTTGCCGTCGGCCGTGATCAGAATGTCGTCCTCGATCCGGACGCCGACGCCCCGGAAAGGCTCGGGGGCCAGCAGATCGGTCGCCTTGAAGTACAGACCGGGTTCGACCGTGATCACCATGCCGGGGGCCAACCGGCCCTGGCGGTAGTTCTCCTGACGGGCCTGGGCGCAGTCGTGCACGTCGAGGCCGAGGTGGTGCGAGGTGCCGTGCGCCATCCAGCGCCGGAACTGGCCGCCGTCCGGCGACAGGGCCTCCTCCAAACTGACCGGCAGCAGGCCCCAGTCGGCCAGGTGGCCGGCGATGACGGCGATGGCGGCGTCGTGCACGTCGGAGAACAACGCGCCGGGGCGGGCCGCCGCGATGCCGGCCGCTTGGGCTTCCCAGACGGCCTGGTAGATCTGGCGCTGGGCGGGGCTGAAGCGGCCGGACAGGGGCAAGCTGCGGGTGACGTCGGCGGTGTAGAGGCTGTCCAGCTCGACGCCGGCGTCCAACAGCAGCAGATCGGACCGGTCGAGGTCGCCGTCGTTGCGGATCCAGTGCAAGGTGCAGGCGTGGTCGCCGGCGGCCACGATCGAGTCGTAGCCGACGGCGTTGCCCAGGTGACGGGCGTGCAAACCGAAGACGCCCTCCAGCCAACGCTCGCCCCGGCTGCCCCCCAGGGCCTGGGGCAGAGCGGCCACGACGGCCTCGAAAGCGGTCGCGGTGGCGGCGCAGGCGTCTTCCAGCTGGGCCACCTCGAAGTCGTCCTTGATCAAGCGCAGCTCGCTGCAGGCCACGGCCCAGGCCTGGTCCGCCTCGACCTCGGCCCGGCCCCGGATCCGGTCGACCGCCGCGGTCACGGCCGGGTCGGCTTCCCGCAGCACCCGGATCGGCGTCGCTGAGTCCAGGTCCTCCTCCAACTGGGACAGGTCGCGGGTGGGCAGGCCGGTCAAGGCCGTCATCTCCGCCAACGAGGGGCGGGGTCCGACCCACATCTCGCCGTAACGGGAGGAGGCGTAGAACTCGGGGTCGGTGCGCGGGGCGCGGGGGTGGAAGTAGAGCCGGCAGTCGTCGTCGCCCGGCTCCAGCACCAGCACCGCGTCGGGCTCCTGGTCGGTCCCCAAGCCGCTCAGGTGGGCGAAGGCGGAGTGGGGGCGGTAGCGATGGTCGGTGTCGTTGGAGCGGACCTTGAGCGGTCCGGCCGGCGCCACCAGGCGCTCGCCGGGGAACTGCTGACGCAGGCGACGGCGCCGCTGGGGCGTCCAAGCGGCGGCCGCCAAAGGCTGGCCGGCGGGTTCTGGGTACGGCGCCCAAGCGGTCGGAATGAAGTCGGCGAAGGCCTGGGAGAAAGCCTGCATGCGGTTCGGCAACTGCGTCTGGGCTGGGCCCGGCCTGGGATCGGCTGCGGTCAAGGTGGTCTCCTGCCAGCGATTGGATCGGCCTCAGTCTAGTGTCCGTCCCCGCTCCCGCCAGCGTCGCCGAGGCGGGTCGGCCAGGCGGTCGGCTCCGGCCGCGGCGGGCCGCGGAATCAGTCCGGCGACGGCGGCTGGCGGCGTGGATCGAGGCGGCCGGCCGCCCTGGGCCGTTGGTCATCTCCCAAAGGGGCCACTAGCATGAGCCCAGGAGCGAGGAGGAGTCATGAGGGCTGACCCGGTGGACCAGCGGCGGCTGCTCGAGCTGCAAGTCCAAGACACGGCCGCCGCCCAGTTGGAGCGTCGGGTCGCCAGCTTGCCGATCAACCAACGGGTGGCCGATTTGACGGCCCAGCTGACCCAGGCCAACGACGCCTTGGTGGCCAGTCGGACGGCTCTGAGCGACGCCGAGGGGGCCCGTCAGCGGGCCGAGGACGACGTCGTGCCGGTGCGCCAGCGCCTCCAGCGCGACCAAGAACGGGCCGACCAGGGCACGATCGACGCCCGGGCCCTGACCAGTCTGTTGGACGAGATCGACCATTTGAAGGTCCGGATCGAGAATCTGGAGGACCTGGAGCTGGAGGCCATGGAGACGGTCGAACGGACTGCCGCCGAGGCCGAGTCGGCCACCGCGGCGGCCGCCGCGGCCGAGGCCGAGTTGGCCCAGGCCCGGGCCGAACGGGAGGCCGCCCTGGTCCAGGCTCGGGCCGAGATGGCCGAGTTGAGGAGCGCCCGCCAGGCCGTGGCGGCTTTGGAGCCGGCCGATCTGCTGGAGTTGTACGAACGGCTGCGGGCCCGCTACAGCGGTGTCGGGGCGGCCGAGTTGCTGGGTCGTCGCTGTACCGGCTGCGGTCTGGAGGCCACCACAGCCGACTACGACGCCTACCGCTCCGCCGCCGCCGACGAGGTCGTGCGCTGCGCCGAGTGCCAGCGCATCCTGGTGCGAAACTCAGACTGATGCCGCTCCCGCAGCTGCGCGGCGGAGTGGGGCCGCCGCCCCTGATCGCCGGTGGCTACGCCGGCCTCCTGCGCCAGCTGGAGGTGGCTGGCGACTTCTCCCCCCAGGCCGCCGGGGAGGCGGTCCATCTGCGTTTGCCGCCGCGCGGCGCCTACCGTGACCGCACCGACATCGACTTCGTCAGCTTGGACCCGGCCGGGGCGAAAGACCTGGACCAGATCGTCCACATCGCCCGTTCGAGGGCCGGTTTCAGAATCCATTACGCCATCGCTGACCTGCCCGGTCTCATCCCGGTCGGCGGCGCCATCGACCAGGAGTCGCGCCGCCGCGGACTGACCTTGTACGCCCCCTGGCAGAGGTACCCCTTGCACCCGGCTCCGCTGAGCGAGCTGGTGGCCTCCTTGCTGGCCGACGGCCAGGGCCGGCCGGCCGCCCTTTGGACCATCGACTTGGACGGTTCGGGACGCTTGTTGCGAGCCGAGGTGGAACGGGCCTGGGTGCGCAACCGGGCCCAACTCAGTTACGCCCAGGCCACCGCCGACATGGAGGCCGATCGCCTGCCCGAGCCGATCCGACTGTTGCCCGAGGTGGGGCTGCTGCGGCAGGGGCAGGAGATCGCCCGCGGCGGCGTCAGCCTGAATCTGCCGGCCCAAGAGATCCAACCGGCGCCCGACGGCGGTTGGCGGCTGGTCTTCCGTCGGCCCAGTCCGGTCGAGGGCTGGAACGCCCAGATCTCCTTGTTGGCCGGGGCGGCCGCCGCCGACCTCATGCTGCGGGGCGGCTGCGGGGTCTTGCGCACCCTGCCACCGGCCTCTCCCCAGGATTTGGAGCGGCTGCGCCGGGTCGCCCAAGGCTTGCGGCTGGACTGGCCGGCCGGGGTCGGCTATCCCAAATTCGTCCGTTCCTTGGACCCCGGCCGGGTCGACCACTTGGCCATGCTGAACGCCTGCGCCAGCCTTTTCCGCGGCGCCGGCTATGCCCTGGTGAGCCGGCTGGGGACGCCGACCTTGGCCCGGCACGCCGCTCTGGCTCTGCCCTACGCCCACGTCACGGCCCCGCTGCGCCGCCTGGTCGACCGCTTCGCCACCGAAGTCTGTCTCAGCCTGTGCGCCGGCCAGCCGATCCCGGACTGGGTCGAGCGGGCTCTGCCCGACCTGCCTCAGACCATGGCGGCGGCCGAGACCAGGTCGCACCGCTTCCACCGCGGTCTGGTCGACCTGGTCGAAAGCCTGGTGCTGGCCGATCGGGTGGGCGAGGTCTTCCCGGCCAGCGTGGTGGCCCGGCGGGGTCGACGCGCCACCGTCCAACTGGAGGACCCGGCCGTCGAAGTCAACTTGGACTTGCCGGCCGTCGAACCCGGCCGCGAGATCATGGTCCGTCTGCTGTCGGTCAAGACCGACCCGCCGCAGCTGCTGTTCGACTTCATCGGCCACCCCTACCTGTGAGGTCGGGCGGCCCTGTCTTCGGTCGGCCCGGTCGGCCGTCCGGGGGCTGAGGGCCCGGCCGCCATCCGGAGGGGAGGGCGGACGAGTCGACCTATAAGCCGGATTCTGTGGCCTCGCGGCCGGTGACCATCCATCTGCGGCCAGCGTCACCGCTGACCTTGGCCGGCTGGGCCAGGCTGGGCCTGGTCGGACCGGCCTGCGACCTACCCGTCGGCTCGGGCGAGCAGCCCTCGAACGCCGACGCGGCCCGCCTAGGCGGACCTTCTTGGCCTTGCTCCAGGTGGGGTTTGCCAAGCCGTCCCGGTCACCCGGGACGCTGGTGGTCTCTTACACCACCGTTTCACCCTTGCCCTCGCGGGCGGTCTGTTCTCTGTGGCACTTTCCCGTGGGTCGCCCCAGGTGGGTGTTACCCACCACCTCGCTCTGTGGAGTCCGGACTTTCCTCGGGCCACGCCCGCGGTCACCCGGTCGACTCGTCCGCCCCCGATTGTAGTGGTCCGGCCGGCTATCGGGGCCAGGTCGTCCGTCGGCTCACAGCTTGGAGGGCGGACTGTTGCTGCCACCGCTGGGCTGGGAGGCGGAGGCTGAGGGATCGGGCGAGGGGCTGGCGGAGCCGGACGGGCTGGGCGAGGCCGGGCTTTCGGAGGGGCTGGGGCTGCCGCTCTCCGAAGGGCTGGGGCTGTCGCCGCTCTCGGAGGGGCTGGGGGACTCGTCCGAGGGCGAGGCCGAGCCGGAGCTGGGAGGCGGCGTGCCCGAACCGGAGGAGGAGGCGTCGGAGGGCACCGGCGGCGAGGGCGGAGCCGGCGGGGCTTGGCTGAAGATGAGGATGGCGATGAGCAGGGCCAGAGCCGCCAGCAGCAGCATCATCAGCCAGGCGGCCAGGATCGACAGCCGACCGGCCCGGTCCCGTCGGCCCGGCCAGGGCAGGGGCCAGACGTGGGTCAGGCCCGGGGCCGAGCGGTCGGTCCAAGGCAGTCGATAGTCCGGCCCGGCCGGCTGGCCCTGGTGCGGCAACCAGGACAGGTCGATCTCGGCCAGCAGACGTTCAGCCTCGGCCACCGCCGCCGCGCTGCCGTCGAAGCGGAGGGCGGCCCAGGGGGCCTGGGGGATGCCGTCGACGCTGGCCGGGTCGTCGTCCTCGCTGCGGAA
>JAIRYW010000036.1 GCA_031267645.1 Propionibacteriaceae bacterium | reverse complement strand
CCACACCGTCGACGTGGAGGAGCTGGGCGGCCAGACCTTCAGCGTCGCGCTGCCCGACGGCCGTCAGCTGACCGCCAGCCTGGTCGAGGACCGTGACCTGGGCCCGTCGCGCGGCGCGGGCGGCCCGGCCGGCGATCCGGCGCTGACGCCCGACCCGCTCCAGCTGGCCGCGACTGGCTCCGCCGGACCGGCGGCGACCGGACCGGCCCGCGCCCCGACCCCGCCGCCGCCCGCTCGACCGACTGGACCGGCGGCCGCCAGCGGACGCGGCGGCGGCCCCAACCTGTTCGAAGCCCCCATGCCAGGGGTCGTGCTGTCCATCGAAATCGCCCCCGGCGCCCCGGTCCAACGAGGCCAGACCTTGCTCGTGCTGGAAGCCATGAAGATGAAGAACGAGCTCAAAGCGCCGCGTGACGCCATCGTGGCCGACGTCCTGGTGGCCGCCGGACAACAGGTCAAACACGGCGATCCGCTGATCAAGTTCGAATAGGTGCAGCCGTGAACTTAGACCGCGTCAGCCAAGTCTTGGAGGGCTTGACCAACGTCACCTGGCAGTCCCTGGTCATGATGGCCATCGGCGGACTGCTCATCTACCTGGCCGTGGCCAGGGAATACGAGCCCCTGCTACTGCTACCCATCGGCGCCGGCGCCATTCTGACCAATCTGCCCCTGTCGCCCTTGGTGGGAGAGGACGGGCTGCTGCAGATCTTGTACGACGTCGGCGTCGGCAACGAACTCTTCCCTCTGCTGATCTTCGTCGGCATCGGGGCTCTGACCGATTTCGGGCCCCTGCTGGAGAACCCCAAGATGGTGCTGCTGGGCGCGGCCGGCCAGTTCGGCATCTTCTTGACCTTGATCCTGGCCCTGCTGCTCGGCTTCACCCGCGAGGAGGCCGCCTCCATCGGCATCATCGGAGCCATCGACGGGCCGACCTCGATCTACGTCTCCGGCATCTTGGCCCCCCACCTGCTGGGGCCGATCACGGTGGCCGCCTACAGCTACATGTCCCTGGTGCCGATCATCATGCCGCCGGTCATGCGTCTGCTCACGACCAAGGCCGAGCGGGCCATCCGCATGCCGTACTCCCAGCGCCATATCTCGCAACGCACCCGCATCCTGTTCCCCATCATCGTGACGGTCGGGGTCGGTCTGCTGGTGCCCTTCGCCACACCTTTGATCGGCATGCTGATGCTGGGCAATCTGATGCGCGAGTCCAAGGTGGTCGAACGCCTGACCAACGCCTCGGCCAACGAGATGGCCAACGTGGTGACTCTCTTCCTGGGTTTGGCCATCGGCTCGACCATGCGCGGCGAAGACTTCCTGCGCGGTTCCACCCTGGCCATCCTCGCCCTCGGCCTGCTGGCCTTCCTGCTCGACACCGCCACCGGCGTCCTCTTCGGCAAACTGATGAACGTCTTCACCCGCGGCCACTTCAACCCCTTGATCGGCGCCGCCGGCATCTCCGCCTTCCCCATGGCCGCCCGCGTGGTCCAGAAGGAAGCCGCCCGCGAAGACTTCTCCAATTTCCTCCTGATGCACGCCATGGGCGCCAACGCCGCCGGCCAGGTCGCCTCCGTGGTGGCCGGCGGGGTGCTGCTGGCCCTGATGGCCTGAAAGACGCCGCTTGTCAGACCGGAGCCGTTGGAACCTGCTCCAAGTTCCAGTCCGCTGTCGGCGATCAGGACGTCATGGCCGTCGCCCCGGCGTCGTCTCCGGTCGTCGGCGGTTCCAGCCGATGGACGCCCCTCGGGCGGTAGCCCAACTGGTCGGCCAGGCCCAGGGTCTGGGCCATCAGATAGACGATGCTCAGCCACATCTCGGTCCCTTGCAGACCCGGTTCCCCGTCCGCCGGGTCGAAGGCGAAGCCCTGGCCGGGCGACCAGCGGGACAGGGCCAAGCGCAGGCGGGCGGCCGTCCAATCCTCGATCGGCCCCAGCCGGTCCAAGCCTTGGCTCTGGCACAGCCAGAGCGGGTGGACCACGTCCAGCACTTGGCAGGCCGTGCCCCGGCCCTGGCCGAAGACGGTTTGGTCCCCGCAGTGCGCCCACACCGTGGCCCGGGCCGCCGCCGGATGGGGCAGGGGCCGGCCGAATTGGGCGTAAGTCCCTCGGGTCAGCCGGTAGAAACCGTTGACCGGCAACAACCAACCATTCTCTCCCGGCGTCCCCCACAGGCCGCTGGCCTTGTCGCAGTGGGCGTCCAACCAATCGAACAGGACCTCCACCGGGCCTGCCAGGGAGAAATGGCGCACGTTGGCGTCCATACAGGAAGCGTGGCAGTCCACCCAATGCCCGGCCTCCCAGGGGTCGTCATCCCAGGCCTGGGCCTCCAGCAGATGGACCAGACGGTCGGCGTCGATGGCGGCGACGTCGTGGACGGGTGTCGGCAGATGGGCCCCCAGGCACTCCAAGGCGTAGTTGACGGCCATGGTGGTGTAACGGTCGGGGCCATCCGGGCGCGGCGGCGGATCGAGACGGCGGTCACAGGCCAGGTGCTCGCCCACCAAGCCGCTGGCCGAGTCCTGGCAGGAGCCCAACAACTCGACCCAACCGGCCCTCGACCGGCCCGGCGGCAGTTGGTCGAACATGGCCGCGATCTCGACCGCGTCGCAGTTCGGCCGCACCCGGCGGGGCCGCCCCGGCTGGTCCACGAAACAAGGACCGTCGTCCACCTGGGCGGCGTGACGGTGGAAGAGCCGCGGCAGGTCGGCCAGCACGGCGCCGCCGAACCGGCTCAGATCGGCCGCCAGACTCATCGCCCCTCCCAGTGTCGTGTCTTTGACATCAGCCATGGTCTTACGCCGGGGGACCGCCGGCCGACCCCATCCGGAAGCGCGATAGTCAATTTAATCTTGCTTAACGGGCCAGTGGTCGCCCTCACCGTTCGCTCCGTGACCGCAGCGCTCGGGCCGGGTTGCCGCCCACGATGACGGCGTCCGGCACGTCCCGCGTGACCACGGCGCCGGCGGCCAAGATCGTGTGGTGGCCGACTCGGACCCCGTCCAACACGGTGACATGGGCCCCGACCCAGACGTCGTCGCCCAACTCGACGCCCAGACTGGTGTGGGGCTGGCGGAAGACCGGCTGGTCCAGGCGCTCGAACCCGTGGTTGAACCCGATCAGGGCTGAGAAAGCCCCGACGCGCACCCCGTCGCCGCCCACCACCCGGCCCCGTAAAGACACGAACGAATTGACCGAGCAGTCTTGGCCCAGCCGGACCGGACCGGTGACTTGGGCCTGGCCGGCGATGTACGAACGGTCGCCCAGCTCGATCGGCTCATCGAAACCGCCGACCACGGCGGCCAACTCCGACACGTAACAATGCTCTCCCAGCACGACGCCCTGGCTCTCGGCCAAGAAATCTTGATAGGCCAGCTGCTCCGCCTGTTCCGCCGGCGTCGACTCAGGCCAGAACAACCAAGGGCAAGCGTCGAAGCGCTGGCGCCGCGCCCGAGCGGCGAACCGATCGTTGGTCACCGTCCGATTATGGCGCCGGCTCGGGAGCCGAGCAGGCCTCGCCCCGCCAACGGTCGCCCTGCCCCGGGAACACGACCACAGCCACCATCCGACGCCTCGCCCCAGACCAGTCGCACGACCGCGGCGACCGTCCGACGCCTCACCCGGCCGGCGGTCAGCCGAGGGCGACCAGCTGATCGAGCAAGCTCTGATCGAGCGGACGGTCGGCGTAGACCCGCCGGGGCGGGCCAGCGGTCGAACCGTTCTGGACCGGTGAATCCCCTTGCCAAACCAACGTCAACCCGATCTTGTCCATCACCCGCCAGGAGGCTTGATTGCTTTCCAGCACCCGACCGGTGACTGGCCGGGTGGGGTCCACCCGACCGGCGGCGGTCAGGCCGGCCAGCGCCAGTTCAGTGGCCAAACCATGGCCCCGGACCTCCGGGCGGAGACCGTAACCGAGATTCCAAGCCGGCAGCTGCGGCCGGGTGGCGGCGCAACCGCCCACCCCGACCATGGTCTCGGCCGCCAGCCCGGCCAACTCCCGCCGCAGGCGGACCACCCACCAGCCCAAGCCGTGATCCATCCACGACCGGGCATGGGCCGAGAAGTAACCGCGCACCGATTCCAAATCGGACGGCCGCGCCTGCGGCAGGTGGCTCCAGGCTTGGGGCGACAGATAGAACTCGTACACGTCGTCCATGATCGCTAAGTCCAAGTCGACCGGGCTCAAGCGCAGCCGGTCCGTGTGGGTCTCCGTCATCGGCCCAGCCTATGGCCAAGCCAGCCCCGACGACCGGAGCGGTCGACCAACCCAACCGGCTCGCCCGTCCCGGAGGGAGCCCGAGACCGCGCATCGCACCAGGCCCAGCCCGGCGCCGGCTCGGCCTTAGGCTTGAGCCATGGAGAGCCTGCGCAGCCGGGCGCTGAAACTGTCGCTCCGGCTGATCGACATGGATGCGATGTGGTACTACACCGGGGATCGGCTACGGGCCTACATCGCCAATCCACGCGCTTGCGAAGGGGTGGCCCCGCCACCGCGGGCGGAGCTGACAAGCGGTCGCATCCGACCCCGCTCGGTGGACGGCCGCTACGTCTACACCATCCCGGGCCGCCCCGGGGCGAACACCTTGTTCTTCATCCACGGCGGCGGCTGGATCTTAGGGCCGTTGTCGTACCATTGGCGGCTCTGCCTCGAACTCAACCGACTGACCGGGGCCACGGTCGTGATCCCGGACTATCCCCTGGTGCCCCACGCCGACTGCCTCGAGACGCTGGCCTTCATCCAAGCCCGCCACGACGAGACCCGCCACGGCCTGGCCGACCGCCCCCGGCGGCCACCGATCGTGATGGGAGACTCCGCCGGCGGAAACCTGGCCCTGGTGCTGGCCCAACAGTTGGCCGCCCAAGGCCAACCGCCGCCGGCCCACACGATCTTGCTCTCCCCCGCCCTGGATCTGACCCTGAGCGATCCCAGAGCCGCGCTGATCGAGCGGATCGACCCCATGCTGGGGTCCCCCGCCCTGACTCAGATCGGGCTCTGGTACGCCAACGGCCTCCCCCTGGACGACCCCCGGGTCAGCCCCTTGTACGGCGACCTCGCCGGCCTCGGCCCCATCACGGTCTTCACCGGCACCGCCGACATGCTCTACCCCGGCGCCGAAGGCCTAGGGGAGAAAGCCGCCTCCGCCGGCCTCGATTACACCGCCCACGTCTACCCCCACATGATCCACGACTGGATGCTCGTCCCCTGGCTACCCGAAGCCCGCCGGGCCACCCGCCAGATCGTCGACCTCCTGCGCGCTTGAACCGGCCGGTGTTGGCGTGTGTGACATCGCTCTCGTTGGACGGGCGGCCAAGCGGCCGGCGGGATCGGGCCGACCCGGCTGCGACGCTCCAGCCTAGCCTCGGACCACCGGGACGGCCCGGCTCAGGCTGAGGCGCGGAGCCCTCGGACGAGCAGGTCGATCATCCGCCGGGCCTGGTCCCGTCGCCCCGGCTGGCCCGCCATGTAGGCGATGCCGCCGAGTTGGGCCAGGGCGTCGGAGGGGTCGACGTCCGACCGGAAGTCGCCGCTGCTGACGCCGGCTTCGATCAGCCCGCGCACCGCGTCGGTCAGGCGCCCCAGGGTCTCTTCGTAAAGCGGCGAGCCCGTGGTCATCATGGCCTGGAGCGTGTCGACCATCCCGTGTTTGGTCGTCATGTAGTCCAGGAATCTCTCCATCCATTCGGAAGTCGCCGCCGGCGGAGCTTGAACGGCCAACAGTTCCGGCGCCGCGTCGCAAATCCGCCTCAGCTCATTGCGGAACGTGGCCTCGACCAGCTCCGCCCGGGTGGCGAAGTGGCGGAACAAGGTGCCGATGCCGAGGCCGGCCTCGCGGGCGATCTGGTTCAGCGAGGCCTCCGCCCCAGCCCGGGCGAATACCCGGGCCGCTGAGTCCAACAGGGCCTGTCGGTTGCGCCGCGCGTCCGCTCTCCGCTTGGGTTGGGCCGGCTCCGCCATCCGCCCATCCTCCCACCAGCTTGCTATCGGAGCACGCTCCGCTTATCGTGTCAGCCGATACGGAGTTCACTCCGGTTCACTCTGGCCCCGACTGGAAGGAAGAACCCCATGAGCGCCCACCCCGACCTGACCTGGCGGGAGGTGGCCGACCGCCTCGAGATCCGAGAGCTGATCGACGCCTACGCCCACCACGCCGACGGCCGTGAGCCCGAGAAACAATACGGGCTCTACGCCGAGCACGGCCGCACGCTGGTCCAGCTGGGCGACGCCCAGACCGCGCCCGACCAGATCCTGACCACCCGGGAGGAGCACCTGGCCGGTTTCGGGGCGCTGTCGCAATACGAGGCCACCACCCATTTCAACGGGCAGTCGACCATCGTGGTCGACGGGGACGGCGCGACGGGTGAGACCTACTGCCTGGCGCACCACCTGGCCGGTAGCGGGGCCGACCGCGAACTGATCGTCATGTCGATCCGATACGAGGACGTTTTCAGGCGGACGGCCGCCGGGTGGCGTTTCGCCGAGCGGAAGCTCGTCATCCGATGGACCGACACCCGCCCTTCCCACCCCTGAGGCGAATGTTCCGGAACGGCCGGCCGGTGCGCCCAATCTCCCGCTCCGCCGAACTCGCTGAACGATCACCCTTGGAGGTCTGACCCAAGCTCGACCGCCGGAGACGCATCCTTCCAGCATCGTCCAGCTGGGCTGCGACGCGATCTGGCTGGCTTCCTGACGACGGCCAGTGGCGATACGGGTGGCCGCCGGCCGGCGGTGATCAGAAACGAGACGGATAGGCCCCGGTGGCCAAGTCCTCCAGCCGACTGGGGCGCTCGGGCCGCCAGTCGAAGCGCCGCTGGGTCAAAGTGATCCAGCCCGCGGAGCCTCGGGCCCGCGGTCGGTTCAGGTAGCGGAGCAGCCGAGCGCGTCGAGCAGCTTGGCCACGCCAAACCGAAACACGTGCTCGCCGTCGACCGCTCCGCCGTGGGCAGCCCCAGCGGCCGCGCCGATCCTTGTGGCCAAGGGATATTCCTCCGGGGTGACGTGAGCCGCCAGCACCGGACCGGCCCGGTCCCACCACTCCTGGTCCGATTCCCCAGATTCCGCCCGCGCCTGGTCGACTTCCAGCGCCAGGCTGGCTGCGCCGCGCACCACTGTGAGCAGCAACGTCAACCAGGAATCGGTCTCGACGTCGGTCAAACCGAGGTCTTGGAACGCGCCGAGCTCGTACTCGTATTTCGCAGTCGCTCCCGGCCCCAACCCGGGTCGGGTGGTAGCGACCCGGACAATCCACGGATGGGCGCGGCAGAGATGCCAATTCGCCTCCGCGACCGCCCGTATCCGCGCGGCCGGCCTGAGCGACGGCATCGCCGGTCTGTCCATGTCCAGGTAGAGCCGGTCCACCATGAGGTCGACCAGCTCGGCTTTCCCCGGCACGTAGGTGTAGAGGCTCATCGCGCCGATCCCGAGATGTGCCGCCAGGCCCCGTATGGTCAAGCTCGTCAGGCCGGTGCCGTCCGCCAGCGCGATTCCGGCACTCACCACCGATTCGACGTCCAAGGACCTGGCGGGTCCGCGGCGCGTCGAACGGCCGTCACCCCACAGCAACAGGAGCAGCCGCGCCGGATCGGCGGCGTTGGTGCGGGCGGTCGGGCCGCCGGACGGGTTTGTGGGCACCGGGCCATGTTCCCACAGCGAGGCAGGTTGTACAACGTACAGCGTACATAGTACGCTGTCGCCGACGGCCGCTCGCTGCTCGCCACTACCCGGCGGGGCTCGGTGTCCGCCACCAACTGAAGGGAGAAACCATGATCATCACCGGCACCGCAGTCAGCCTGACGGTCCAGGACGCCGAGGCGTCAGCGGCCTTCCTGGCCACCCACTTCGGCTTCGAGACAGCCCAGGCGGCACCCGGGTTCGCCTCCCTCACAAGACCGGACGTCGGCGCCAACGTCATCTTCCTGACCGCGGGCATCGCGACGCTGCCCGCCGACCAGCGCCACGAGCGCGCCCAAGGGGTGATCCTCGCATTCGTCGTGGAAGACCTGGAAGGCGAACTAGCCCGCCTCGAAGCAGCAGGGGTCGCCATCACCATGCCGCTCAGGGTCGAAGAATGGGGCGAACGAGCCTTCCAAGTCCGCGACCCGAACGGCGTCATCGTCCAACTGGTCGACTGGAATGGCTGACCAGTTTGGCGCCCCGTGGGGCGGCCAGGATGACGTGCTCGTGCTCAAGGCCCTTGAGGCGAAGGGTGCTGCCGACCTCGGCCATAAAAGCATCGTCCAAGCCCACGACGGCTCCCTCGCCCCCGGCGGACTCCGCGTCACCGTACGTTTGCCCGCCGCGCCAGTCTGACCCGCCGCCTGCCCCGGCCAGGCGGTCTAGGATCGTCGGGTCCCGATGACGATCCGGTTAGCCGCTGATGGTTCCACCGGATCTGGGCGATTCCCACTCCTCTGTGGACTTAATCCGTGGGGTCAAGACAGTCTCCCGTATCGACCAGCAGCGAGACAACGACGACAAGTTGACGCTCGTCACGACATCGGGTCGGTCAGCGGCCTATCAACTCGTGCAGCGCCGGAGCGGGCCACCACTCGGTTGGGAAGAACACTCCGCCCTCGGCTGTCTTAGCGAACACGATAGTAGGTCGATCCGTATTGTCGAAGACGTTAGCCTCGTCGCACAGCCGGACGAACTCGGGAAGGTTCGCCAAAGACCGGGCGTAGCGCGTCCTGGTCTTGTCTGGCGGGACATCGTGCCCGCCCGCCAAGGCCCGGCTCATGACGCGCGCCACGTTCAACTCGGCGGAGACCGTCATCACGAATACGCCAGTGATCTTGTATCCGGCGCCTTGGGCAGCGCGCAGCAGCCGTAGGTTGCGGTCGGTCGACAAGACTGTCTCGAAAGTGAAATCCAGCCGGTCAGCCAGACAAAATTCGCGGATCTGCTCGGCTGCTTGCGCGGCTTCCAAGTCCGAACAGCCGGTCGCCGATCTTATGTCGTCGGCGTTGACGTATGTGCCGACTGGCGCCCACGCCCGGGTGATGGTCGTCTTGCCGGAGCCGTTGGGGCCGGCGAAGACCAACACCTGCGGCGGCCGGGTCACAGGTCGTAATCCGTGTGCCCGTCCGGATAGCGCAGGTACGGCCGGCCAAGTTCGCTGTCGTACAACGCCACTGGGGCTCCCACCGCCCAATTCTCGGCGCGGGCGTCGAGGACCGCCCGGCGGGCGTCATCCTCCAACCGCGCGACTGGCGCTGGCCTGGGCGCGGCGTCGGCGAGCGCGAACGGAACGCGCTGGTCCTGAACCACCCGGCGGAGGTACGTGTTGATCCCGCTGGACAAGCTGAGGCCAGCTCTTTTGAAGACGGCCTCCGCTTCCTTTTTGACTTCGACGTCCACGCGGACGCTCAGGCGCGATTCCGACACGGTGTCCTCCTGACGCTGGACTGGTATCCCCATTGTACGCACCTTGTCACACTTCTGACCCACCCTTCCCCAGTGGCGTCAGAATCGTTCGACAATAATATTGTTTTCTCTGGGACCCGAGACAGTTGGATCAGCTAAGTTCTCCGGCGGCCACCCGGAGGCGGTCCAGGGCCGTGCCGGCCAAGGCCCCCAGATCCTGATCATCGCCCTCCGCGATCCAGGTGGCGTACGCCTCTTTGAAGGCCAGACCGCCGAGTTCGGCGGCGAGGATGGCGGTCGTCTCGGCCACGCCCCTTCGGCGCAGGGCGTGAGCCATGGCGGCCGCCAAGCCGACCCGTTTGAGGGCGTCGCGCTCCTGAAGCTCGGCGCTGGCGGCGATCGCGTCTCGCAGCAGGGGGCCGAGTTCGCGGTTGAACGGCGTCATGGCGGTCGCGGCCCGTTCCAGGCCGGCCCCGACCGCGGCCAACGGCGTGGCCCCGGCCGGCGCGGAGGCGATCCCCTCCGACAGGAGGCGGGAGAGAGTCTCTTGGCCAGCCGCGAGCACCTCCCGCTTGTCCGGGAAGTGGCGGAAGAAGGTGGCCTTGGTCAGACCGGCGCGTTCGGCGATCTCCGCCACCGTGGTGGCGTCGTAGCCCCTCTCGGCGAATAGCTGCAGCGCGGCGGCGAGCAGGCGTTCGCGGGCGTCGGGGCTCCAACGTGGCATGCGGCCAATATATAACGATGAGACTCTTATCTCATCATTCTGCTATGGTGATGCGATAAAGGTCTCATCGACTGGAGGGGAACCGTGCTCGTCTTCGTCACCGGCGCCAGCGGCTGGATCGGATCGGCGGTGGTGTCCGAGTTGATCGCCGCCGGCCACAGCGTTCTGGGCCTGGCCCGCTCCGAATCATCGGCGCGGGCCGTGGCCGCCCTCGGAGCGGCGCCCCTGCGCGGCGATCTGCGCCAACCGGAATCGCTGAGGGCGGGAGCCGAGCCAGCGGACGGCGTAGTCCACCTGGCCTTCTCCAACGACTTCTCCAACCTCCAGCAGGGCGTCGACGAGGAGAGCCTGGCCGTGCGGACCCTGGCCAAGGTTCTCGAAGGCAGCGGCAAAGCTTTCGTCTTAGCGTCCGGCACTCCCGCTGTGCCGGGACGCCCGTCCACCGAGGACGATCCGTTGGACACCGCCGGCCCGCTGGGCGGCCGAGCCCTCAACGCCCAGACGGTGCTCGCTTTGGCGGGCCAGAACGTCCGCTCCGCCGTCGTCCGTCTGCCCCGGTCGGTCCACGCCGCCGACGGAAGGTACGGCTTCGCGTCCATGCTGATCGAGACGGCGAGGCGGACCGGAGTTTCCGGTTATGTGGGCGACGGCAGCCAACGCTGGCCGGCCGTGCACCGGCTCGACGCCGCCCGGCTCTTCCGGCTGGTCTTGGAGCGTGCCGCGCCCGGGACGGTCGCCCACGCCGTCGCCGACGAGGGCGACTCGATGCTCTCCCTGGCTGAAGTGATCGGCCGACGGCTCGACCTGCCCGCCCAGTCCGTCCCGGCCCAGAGCTTCGGGTTCCTGGGCAGCGTGTTCGCCGCCGACCAGCCCTCCTCCAGCGCGTCGACCAGACGGCGCTTCGATTGGCAGCCGGAACATCCCAGCCTGCTGGATGACCTGGCGACCGGCGCGTATCCTCCCCGCGACTGAAAACCGATGCCTTGGACGATGTCCCAGCACCAGAAGCCATCAATAGCTGGACCGACCACCGAGCCGAGGTGTCACTCGGCCGGGCTCGGGCGACACACTGCGCGTTCGCCACGAGAACCGGTCCACGACCAAGAAAACAACCGAGAAACACCACGTCGAGGGTGTTGGTCGGGGTGTTACTCGGTTGGCCCTGCGGGCCAACCTCGGGCAACCCCCACCCAACACCAGACCTAGCACAATGTCGGGGTGTTACTCGGCCGGCCCTGCGGGCCAACCTCGGGCAACCCCTGCGCGTTCGCTACGAGAGCCGGTCTGCGACCGGCTCTCTACTTTTGGTTCTCGGTCGGGCTCCGCGAGCCAGCTCGCGGCGACCGCCCGAGCCCCAAAAGCGAAAGCCGCCTTTCGGCGGCTTTCGGCTCACTTGGTCGGGGTGACAGGATTTGAACCTGCGACCTCTTCGTCCCGAACGAAGCGCGCTACCAAGCTGCGCCACACCCCGTGGCTGGTTGTGAGCCGACGGACAGTCTAACCCAGGGCACCGCCGGGCACCAATGGGACACCGACCTGGACGGGCGAGCGATCCGACGGATCCCGTGATGGCCCGGGCCGCCGTCAAGGCCACCTCGTAGTGGCATGGATCCTAGCTCTCAGAACGGGAGTCAAAACCTTGACATTTTAGTAAGGTATTGACATGGCTATGATCCGGACCCAGCTCGAACGCCTGCGCGAGATCGCCATGGACCAACACGGCTTTGTCACCACGGCGCAGGCGTTGGAGGAGGGCGTCATGCACACAGAGCTGTCTAAGCTGGTTGCCCGTGACCGTCTGGACCGGGTCGCCCACGGCGTCTACCGAGTGCCCCAAGTTCCCGAAACCGAATACGACCAGTACACGCTAGCCGTGCTATGGACCGGAGCGCCTGAAGCGTGTCTCAGCCATGACACGGCCCTGATGGCGTGGGACGTCACAGATATCAACCCCGACAGGACGCACCTCACAGTGTCGAAGACACGACGCTTGCGCCGTGCCGGCGGCGGCCTGTACGTGATCCATCATGAGAACCTGGTGAACTCAGACTTGGCGTGGTGGCAGGGCATCCGAGTCACCAACGTGCCGACGACGATCCGCCAGTGCATCGACGCCGACGTGCCCACCTATCTGATCCGTCAAGCCCTCGAACGCGCCTCACGCACGACTCTGCTCCGAGAGGCCGACCAGCGACAACTGACTTTTCAACTGGAGGCCCGCGATGGCAAACACTGATCCCATTAACCTGGCCGACGCCCTGAGCCTACTTAAACCGAAGGACAAGACACCCAACTCGGCTCGCGTCTTGGGCGTGTGGATCGCGCAGGCCCAAGAACGCCTCGATTCGGGAGGGTCACGGGCTGGTTGGTGGCTTCCACCGTCGTCACGGCCGCCTTGCAGCGGGCCGTTGACGACGCGGGCCGGACTAGGTTCCTGCTCAAGGGCGGCACCATGCTGCAATACCGGCTTCCGGGTATGAGCCGCACCACACAAGACTTGGATGGACTAGTCACAGGCGATCTGGACAGTTTCATCCAGCAGGTGGACGACGCGCTCGAAGAGCCGTGGGGTCCACTCGCCTTGAATCGTGGACATGTGGAGACAATCAACGTCCCCTACAAGGTGGCCAAGCCTCGGCGGTTTGACGTCGTGGCCACTCTCAACGGTGTCACATGGCGGCGAATCCAGGTGGAAATCTCGCCCGACGAGGGCCTTGCCGGAGCAGTGGCCGAGGAATTGCCTCCGCCATCCCTGGCTGGTTTCGGCCTACCGACTCCCGACCGGCTTGTCAGCCTGACGATGCGCTACCAGGTGGCGCAGAAAGTCCACGCGGCGACCGACCCGCACGACCCGCCGGAGTTCCGCAATGACCGTCCCAGGGATGTGGTCGACCTTCTGCTGATGCGCGATCTGATAACCCGGACCCGCGAGCCCAGCCTGGCGTCCATCCGAGAGGCAATCACCGACATCTTCGCCGCACGAGCAGCCGAGGCGGAGGCCCTCGGGCGGCCAGGCATGCCTTGGCCTGCCCGATTGACCGCCTACCCACACTGGGAAGTCGGATTCACCAAAAGCGCGGGACAGGCCGGCCTGCGCTTGACCATGGAAGAAGCAATCAGCCAGGTGAACGCCTGGCTCGACGGCATCGACTTGGCCTGATCATCACAAGCCCACCTGGGCCTTGTCTACAAGGAACGGCCGATCTAACCCAGGGCGTCGCTGGGCACCAACGCCAACAGGCTGGCCTCGGGACGGCAGGCGAAACGGTAGGGGGCGAAGGGGGAGGTGCCTAGGCCGGCCGAGACGTGGAGCTGGGACTGACGGCCGGCCCAACGGTGGCTGGACAGGCCCTTGGCTTGACGACGGTCGAGGTCGGAGTTGGTGGTCAGGGCTCCGTAACCGGGCAGACAGACCTGGCCGCCGTGAGTGTGGCCGGCCAAGATCAGGCCCACCCCGTCGGCCGTCATGGCGTCCAACACCCTTCGGTAAGGCGCGTGGGCCACGCCCAGGGCCAGGTCGACGGTCGGGTCCGGCGGACCGGCCACCGCGGCGTAATTGGTGTCCAAACCGAGGTGGGCGTCACCGCAGCCGCGTAATTCGATCCGCGAACCGTTCAACTCCACGACCACCCGCCGGCCCTCTAAAAAGGACCAGCCGCCGCCGGACAGCAAAGCCCTGAGCGCGGTGGTGGGCAGCCGCTGGTGCTGACGCCGGGAACCGCTGGTGGTGCCGCCCAGATAACGATGGGGCGAGGTCCAGCGGGCGGAATAAAGGTCGTTCGAACCGAAGACGAAGCCCCCCGGACGATCCAACAACGGCTCCAAAGCGTGGGCCAGGGCGGGCAGAGCCTCGGCCTGGGCCACGTTGTCGCCAGTGCTGACCACCAGATCCGGCCGCAGATCGCCCAGGCGCCGCAGCCAGGCCACCTTACGGTCCTGGCCCGGCGTCAGGTGCAGATCGGACAGATGCAGAACGGTGACAGGCTCGGCCCCGGCCGGCAGCAGCGGCAAGACGAGACGACGCAAGGCGAACCAGTGCCGCTCCACCGCCACCCCCCAGGTCAGACCGGCCAAGCCAGCCGCCGCCAGGCCGGTCGCGACCGCCCGGGCCGACCGTGGTGTGGGCATGACGGACCACCTATCTATTCTCGGAGCTCGAACGGCGAAGGCTCAGATGGGCGGCTCTTCGCCCGGCCGGGGACCCTTGGAGTAATCCTGGTAGCACAGGCCGGTGACGTAACGTTCGCAGCGCGTGCCCAGATAGGTGCCGGGCGGAGCCAGATCGAAGACCTCGCGCTGAGTGGTGGTGAAACCGGCCGCCTCGACCTTGGCCTTGGCCGCCTCCGGAGTCAAACCGTCGGTGCTGGGCGGATTGATCGGCTTGCCGTTGCGGATCTCAGCCGTTATCGGCGTGAAACGGGTCTGAGGCATGGTGCGTAGGGTCGATTCGACGCTGTCGTGCCACATTTGGCCGGTATCGGTGCCAGATGAGCCAGACAGCTTGGTGCCGGACCCCGGCAGAACAGTCGAACTCATATTGTTGTTCCTACCATCCCAGAACTCGCTCCACCGCGGGTTACGGTCGATCGCTATCATGGCCGAGGCGGCCAGTTCGGGGGTGTAACCCATGAACCAAACCGCTCCCGCCCGATCGGTCGTTCCAGTCTTGCCAGCGATGCTGTAGCCGGGCACCCTGGCCCGACCGCCGGATCCGTTGGTCACGACGTAAGACAAGACGTCATTGACGCCATCCGCCACCTCTGGACGCATGACCTGCTGACAGTTGCCGCCCGGCACCTCCAGCTGGTTCCCCTCCGGGTCGTTGATCTGGGCCACGATGAAAGGATCGCAGTGCAGGCCGCGGGCGGCGAAAGTGGCGTAGGCCACCGCCATCGACAGCGGCGTCACTGTCTCCACCCCCAAGGTGAAGGAGGGCTTGTCTTTGTACCACTCCACCAAGTCGGTGCCGGTGGAAGATTTGGCACCGGCTGCCACCGCCATCCGGGCGGCGGCGCAGGGGCCCACAGCCAGTTCCAGAGGCACGAAGTAATTGTTGACCGACGCTCCCGCTGCGGCGTACATGTTCATGACGCCGCTGGGCGAGGCGTTCTTGACCGGCCAAGAGTCGATGATGCTGAAGGTCTCGCCCGACTCGCACCCGGGGAAAGTCCGACCACGGTATTCAATCCGGAACTGAGCGTCGTACTCCTTCTTGGGTGGGATGCCCTTGTCCAAGGCGGCCGCGATCACGAAGGCTTTGAAGGTGGAGCCGGCCTGATAGCCCTCGGCCCCGCCCATGGCTTGCTCGACGGCGTAGTTGTAATAGGTCTCGCCGGCCTCCATGTCGTCGCCCATGACCGGCCGGTTCTGGGCCATGGCCAGGATCTGGCCGGTGCCCGGCTTGACCATCACCACCGTCGAGATGACCGGATCGTTGGGGGCGATCATGGCCGAGACGCCCTGCTGGGCGGCGTCCTGGTTGACCGGATCGATGGTGACGACGATCTCGTAGCCACCCCGCTTGATGGCGTTCTCGCGGGCCTCCGGCGTCGGGCCCAGGGAATCGAAGGTCAGCAGGCTGTTCAGCACGTACTGGCAGATGAAGGGATAACGCGAGTAGACGCAGCCGTTGCGGCTGGGCTGCACCTCGACCGGGCTGAAAGGCGTGGCCTTGGCTTCGGCCGCCTCTTCGGCGGTGATGTGGCCCAGCTGGAGCATCCGGCTGATGACGACGTCGCGCCGCTCCAGAGCCTCCTCCGGATGGCTGATGGGGTCGCGGTTGGGGTTTTGGACCAGACCGGCCAACATGGCGGCCTGAGGCAGAGTCAGGTTGGCGGCCGTGGTGTTGAAGTAATGGTTGGCGGCGGCCTCGACGCCGTAGACGTGGTCGCCGTAATAGGCGATGTTGAGGTACCGCTCCAGGATCTCGTCTTTGGGCAGCTTCTGCTCGATGGCGATGGCGAACCGCATCTCGCGGATCTTGCGCGTTATCGACTCCTCCTGGGCCAAGGCCACCCCGGCGTTGTCGCCCCGGGCGACGGCGGCCTCGACTTGGACCAGCTTGACGTATTGCTGGGTGATGGTCGAACCGCCCTGGGTCTCGCCACCGCCCAGATTGGAGATGAAAGCCCGCAGGGTGCCCTTGAGGTCGATGGCGCCGTGGCTGTAGAAGCGGTCGTCCTCGATGTCGATCTGGGCCTGACGCATGATGGGGGCGATCTGATCGAGCGAGACCAGGATGCGGTTCTCCTCGTAGAACTCGGCCAAGACCTCGCCGTTGGCCAGGCGGACCGTGCTACGGGTGGACTGGGGCGGGGTCTCCAGTTCGATCGGCAACACTTCCAAAGAATGGGTGATGGCCGAACCGGAGACACCGGCCAAAGCGGCGAAGGGCACCGACAGGCCGGCCACCAGCAGCCCGGCCAAGACGCTGACTCCGCAGAAGAGTCCGAAGGAGCGCCATTTACTTGGATTTTGGTCGCGGCGACGTCGTGCCATGGGCACCAGGCTAGCCGACCAGCCCTACGAACGGACAACTGGCGGGGGCGGCCGACGGGTAGCGGATCTGGTCGGACCCAGCCTCTCAGAGAGACTCCCCCGCCCCGGGGCCGTCTCAGACACGCCTTAGGCTGAGGCCATGACTGCTTGGGAATACGCCTCCGTCCCCCTCCTGATCCACGCCACCAAACAGATCCTGGACACCTGGGGAGCCGACGGCTGGGAACTGGTCTCCGTGGTGCCCAATCCGGCCGGCGACGGTCTGTTGGCCTTCCTCAAACGCCCCCGCCCCGCCGTCTGAGCGCCCCACCGGGCTGTCCCGCTCGACGCTCGCGCCCTCTCGGGCTCGAATCCCGTCGCCCGGGAAATCAGGCCGGCTCGGAGCTGGAGACGGGATTCGAACCCGCGTGTCAGGCTTTGCAGGCCTGTGCCTCGACCACTCGGCCACTCCAGCCAGCCGGCCGGTCCGGTTGAGGACCGACCGGGCCGGGGAGCGCTGATGCCGCGCTCCC
Organism: Propionibacteriaceae bacterium; assembly: GCA_031267645.1. Lineage (GTDB taxonomy): Bacteria > Actinomycetota > Actinomycetes > Propionibacteriales > Propionibacteriaceae > WQYJ01. The sequence continues at coordinate 40,943 of JAIRYW010000036.1, read as the reverse complement.
CGGGGTCGACGGCTCAGCCCCGGGGCAGGGGATGGGCCGCTCGCCGACGTTGACGTTCCAGATGGGCTGCCCGGGCGTCGTCCGGGGCCAGTGGGGCCCGGACCGGAGCCGCCAAACGTTCCTGGGGATCGAACCGGGCCACCGGGTCGGGCTCGAACCGGCGCCCGGCCAGGACGATCTCGAGCAGGTGGTCCAAGGCCGTCAGATCGGCCAAGGGGTCGCCCGCCGCCACGATCAGATCGGCCGCGTACCCTGGCGCCACCACACCGGTCACCCCGGCCAGCCCGACCGCCGCCGCCCCCCGCGAGGTGGCCGCGATCAGCACCTCGGCCCGGGGCAGGCCGGCCTGCTCCAGCTGGCGCAGGCCCCAGGTGTAGGCGCTGGCCGGCAACACCGCTCCGATGTCGTGGCCGACCACCAGCCGGACACCGTGCTGATAGAGCTGATAGGCCCGGGCGGCGAAGCCCTCGCCGGCCACCGGCGGATAGGTCGGCACGGCCGAATGGTCGACGTAGACGCCGGCGCTGGCCAACTGGTCGGCCAGCTCGGGGTCGAAGGCGGTCCGGCCGTCCGGGCCGACGAAACTGGCGTGGGCGATGTAGTCGACGCCGGCCTGAGCCACCCGTCGGATGCCCTCGCTGCCGTGGGCGTGGGCGGCCACGTGCAGGCCCAGCCGGTGGGCGTCGTCGATCAAGGCCCGGAACTGCGAGACCGTGAACTGGGCGTTCCAAGGCGCCGTCGAATGGGACATGAAACCACCGGTCGCCATCACTTTGACGGCGTTCGTGCCAGCCTTGTGGTGCAGCCGCACCTGACGGCGCAGCTCGGTCTTCGAGTCCGCCTCGGCCCCGGCGTACCAGCTGTGGCCGCCGGTCAAGGTGATGGGCGGCCCGGCCGCTACGATCCGAGGCCCGTCCACCAAACCGGCCTTGACCGCCTCGCGCAGAGCCACGTCGACGTAGTCCCGGGCTCCCAAGGACTGCGCCGTGGTGACCCCGACCGAGGCCAGTTGACGGGCGATCTTGACCGAGGACAGGACCTCCCAAGCGACGGCGTGGCGGGCCGGGTCGGGCACGTCGGGCTGGGCTGCCCGACTGTACGAGCCGAGATGGGCGTGGGTCTCGACCAGCCCGGGCAGGATGGTGGCGTCACCATGATCCTGCCGGGGCCAGTCGGCGTAGGCGGCCGGCAGCTCCGAGCGCGGCCCGGCCCAGACCACCTGGCCCGAGGCGATGGCGACGGCGGCGTGCTCCAGCTGGTCGGCGCTGGCGCCGGAGAAGAGGCGGTCGGCCAACAGGACCCGGGCCGGTGGCTCGGCCTGGGGCGCGTCGACCGCCCGCGAGGCGGTGATGGTCATCTCAGACTCCTGGTCTGCCGTTGGATCGGCCGGACCGGATCAGGCGAAGGTCCAGTTCTCGACCGACCCGCCGCCGCCGGGGCCAGGGGCCTCGGCCGCGTCGGTCAGACCGGAACGGTCGACCGGCTCGCTCCAAGCCGCCAAGGACTCGGCCGGCGGACGCAATTCGTAGCCGGCCGGCGCGAAGCCGGCGTGGGACAGGTACTGGCCCGACTGGTCCGGGGCCCAGCCCAGGTGGTACTGCTCCTGCGGGCTGGCGAAACCCTGGGCGAAGAGGTCGCGGGCGTAACCCCACAGGTTGGGGAAATCCCAAACCTGCTTGGTGGCGGCCTCGCCGAAACGGCCGGCCAGGGCCGGACGGTAGCTGCGCTCGAAGCTGGACAAGGTCTGGAACAGGCGGACGTCGGAGTCGGTCAGGCGGGGGCCGAAGAGGTAGCGCCGGGTCGACAAACGGAAGTCGTACTCAGCCAGCCGGGCGTAGAAGACGTCAAAGGCGACCCGAGCGGCGGCCTCGCCCCGTGCGAACACGACTTTATAGGTGCCATTGTTGACGTCGTCGAAGATCTGCTGGTTGAGCAGGTCGATCGACTGGCGCAGGTCGGCCGGGTAGAGGTCGGGCGCGCCCGGGGCGTGGAACGGCTGCCAGACCGTCTCCCAATCTTGCGGTAGCAAGTGGTAATTGTTAGACACCACCAGGCCGGTCTGGCCGTCGATGACGGTGGGAGAGGTGGCCCGGCCCCGGTAAGCCGAGTCGGTCCGCTCGTAGAAGCCGTTCAAATGGTCGTAGCCGAAGCGCTGACGGATGTCGTTGCCCTGTTCGGAGATGATCCAGCCGATCTCGTCCTTGCCGGTCAACAGATAAAAAGGCACCGCCTCGGTCAAGCCCAGCAAGCGCAGCAGAATGTTCTGACGCCGGGCCCAGCCGCAGCCGAGCGAGCCCAAAATGAAGTAGCGGCCCGGTTCGACCGGAGCCTGGCCCGGACCCGGGCCGAAACGAGTGTTGAACCAGTTGCGCTGGCGGACGAAGGCGCCGTCGGCGGTGCGCTCGGGGGTGGGGCCGTCGCCGGCCAAGGGCTCGACGAAAGGCACGGCGGGACGGTCGGAAGCAGGGTTGGTGGTCATGATGGTCTCATCTCTGTGTCTGAAGGAGGGGTACGGACGAGGCCGTCGTCGCGGCCCGGACGATTCGATGGGGGACGCGGGTGGTTCACACCAAGACGGCAACGATCCGTCTTCTAGCAGATTGGGTCGGCTAGCGCGTCACAGACACAGACAACAACACACAGAGATCAACATGACTTTTGCCATGGCCCCTCCCGTGGTTGTGGCCGACTGAGGCCGACCGCCTAGTCGGCCCGATGGCGACCGACCGTAGCACGGCCGCACCCGATCTGACAACTCAACGTCTGAAGACAGGACCCCTCCGCGCCGGCTCGGCCGTCGGGCCCCGGACCCTCCCGCCGAGCTGGGCCGGCCGACCCGCGCCGGGGCCAATACTCCGATCCTGGCCATGATCGAGCCCACTGGATAAGCTTTGGCCCGTCCGCTCGGGGAACAAGGAGACCCAAATGTTCTGGCACCATGGCGCCAGACGCCATGCCGTCCGCTGGCTGGTCGGCTGCCTGCTGGCCCTTTTGGCCTGCGGTTCGATGGCTGCCCCCCGGGCATGGGCCGCCCCTCAGAATTGCACCATCCAGATCACCCATCAGGCTCCGGACGGCGCCGGCTTCCTGGTCGAGGGGACCCTGCACGACAGCTCCGAGCGGCCCATCTCCGGGCTGGTCGTCAACGTCCTGATCGACGGCGTCCAAGTCGGCTCCGGCCCGACCGGATCGACCGGCTTCTCCGTCCGGGTGGCCCGTCCGACCACTGGCAGCCACGTCTTGTCGGTCCAATGGCCCGGCAACGACCAGTGGAGCTCGTCCAACCGGTCCCAACCCATCGACGTGCCCTCCCCCGTCACGACCGAGATGACGCTGTCGGCCGACCCCAGCACGGTCCCCGTGGGCGGCTCCTTCTCCATCAGCGGAACCTTGACCAGCCGGGGCAGCCCGGTCGACGGAGCCCTGATCGAAGTCGGTCTGTCCTGGGGCGGCGACAGCCCCGCCACCGTCATGACGTCCGCCAATGGCTCCTTCGACGCCTATCTGGGCGTGCCTGAGGGCGAGAACCCGCCCAGCGGCCTCAGCGTCACGGCCCGTTTCGCCGGCGACGGCTACTACCCCGCCGCCAGTCAGAACGTCCAACTGGCCGTGACCGTCCCGGCGCCCTCCGCCACCCCCGAGACCAGTCCCAGCCCGACCGAGTCGGGCTCGCCTCGACCGACCAGCTCGGCCACCGCCACTTCCACCTCCACCGCCACCGCCGGCTCCCCCCCGTCGTCCACCTTCGACTTCTCCTCGCCCCTGTTCATCTTGGCCATGGTCTTCTTCGTGGTCGTCGTTCTGGCCACCGGAACCTTGCTGGTGATCGCTGTGGTGTCGCACCGACACACCGCTTTGGCGGCCGACGAACAGCGCGGCTTCGGTTCCGACTTCGGCTCCGACCAGCCCGACGACGAGGGGTCGGCCGGGGCCGATGGCCCGGACGCGGCCGAGCGGACCGCCGCGGCTCCGGGGCCCGGCCCGACGGCCTGACGGTCGAAGGGACCGACCCGGACGCGGCGCCGTTAGCCGACCCGGGGCGGCTGGTCCAGCCGGTCCAGCGCCGTCGTATCATCACCTGATTGTCACTTGACTCAGTTATCATCCGAACTTCCCTGATTTCGTCGCCAGGAGGAGCCAGATGACTGCGAACGCCGTTTTGACATTGCCCGACGGTCAGACCGTGGCGCTGCCGGTCGTGGTCGGCAGCGAGGGCGAGAAAGCCATCGACATCAGCCGCCTGCGCTATCGCACCGGCCACATCACGGTGGACGACGCCTACGAGAACACGGGGTCCTGCCGCTCCGCCATCACCTTCATCGACGGCGACCGGGGCGTCCTGCGCTACCGCGGGTATCCGATCGAGGAGGTGGCCAAACGCAGCACCTTCATCGAGGCCGCCCAACTGTTGATCTGGGGCGAACTGCCCACCACCGAGCAACGTATGCGCTTCTCCGACCTGTTGACCGACAACTCTGCCTTGCCGGAGGATTTCCGGCGCCACTTCAGCGGCTTCCCGCCCCACGCCCACCCGATGTCGATCCTGTCGGCCATGATCAACTGCCTCCAGGCCTACGACCTGCCGGGCCAGGTCATCGACGACGAGGAGGAACTGGAACGGGTGGCGGCCTCGCTGATCTCGAAGGTGCGCACGATCGCCTCGGCCGCCTACAAGTCGAGCATCTCCGAACCGATCATGTACCCCCGGTACGACATGAAGTACACCGAGAACTTCCTGCACATGATGTTCTCCCGGCCCTACCGCGACTACGTCCCCTCGCCCGAGGCGACCCGCGCCCTCGACCTCTTCCTGATGTTGCACGCCGACCATGAGCAGAACTGCTCGACCTCGACCGTGCGGATGGTGGCCTCCGGCCAAGCCAACCTGTACGCCAGCGCGGCGGCCGGGGTCTGCGCCCTCTGGGGCCGTCTGCACGGCGGCGCCAACCAGGCCGTCCTGGAGATGCTGACCGCCATCCAAACCTCCGACGTCTCGATCCACGACTACGTGACCAAGGTCAAAGACCGCCGCTCCAAGGTCCGCCTGATGGGCTTCGGCCACCGCGTCTACAAGAACTTCGACCCGCGGGCCCTGATCCTGAAGAAGGCGGCCGACGACCTGTTGGACCAGATGCACGTGGCCGATCCCCGGCTCGAGTTGGCGCGCCAGTTGGAGGCCGTCGCCCTGGCCGACGATTACTTCATCGAGCGGCGGTTGTACCCCAACGTCGACTTCTACTCCGGCATCATCCTGACCGCCCTGGGCATTCCGGTGGAGATGTTCACAGTCTTGTTCGCCATCGGCCGGATGCCGGGTTGGATCGCCAACTGGGCCGAGATCCACCGTGACCCCGAGTCCCGGATCTACCGCCCGCGCCAGGTCTACGTCGGCCAGACCGAACGGCCCTGGCTCCTGCAGTCCCAACGCGGCGGCTCATCGGAGCCGGACCCGGTCTGAACTGACGCCGTCAGCGGCGCAGCCGCCAACCTTGGGGGCCGAGCACGAAACCAGCCTCGGCCAAAGCCTGGGTCAGGGGGTGGGGATCGGTCAAAACCGCTCGTCCGTCGATCTGATCGATCCGCAGGCCGTCCCAGCGACCCTGATGGACCATCGCGGCCAACCCCTGGGCCAGGGCGGACAGGCGGCCGGGCGAGCTGTCCCAGGTCAAAACGGTGTGACCGCCGCGTTCGACGAAGCCGAGCAGTTGGCCGTCCTCCGCCAGAGCGACCAGACCGCCGCCGCGCCGCGCCGGTTGGTGGCCCGGTCGGGCCGGCCAGGGCAGCGCGGCGCCGTAGGGATTGGCCGGGTCGCAAGCGGACAGGACCAGAGCCGGCCGGACCGCCCCGGCCGCAGGCTCGGACTGGGCCGCGTCGGACCAGCCGGGCGGAACCGAGTCGGACGGAGGCGGAACCGAGCCGGACAGAGGCGGAACCGAGCCGGACGGAAGCGGAACCGAGCCGGACAGAGGCGGAACTGAGCCGGACGGAGGCGGGGCCGAACCGGCCCGGACGGAATCGGCCGAGTCAACGTGGTCGGCCGAGTCGGCGGCATTGGCGGCCCGTAATCGTTCGACCGCCTCGGTGGAGGCGAATTGGCTGGCCGAGAGGCCCTCGATGAAATATCCCCGGCGCAGACGGCCCTGGTCCTCGGCCAGACGTAGGACGGGGTAGAGGGCGGCGAAGCCGCCCGGACTGTCCTCGGCCAGGACGCCGCCCCGGGTCAGGACGCCATGACGGTCGAGCAAGATCTCGGCTTGGGCCAGCAGGGCTTGGGCCCGCTCCCGCTCCCCGGGCGGCCCGACCCGGCCGGCTTGGCTCTCGCCTTGAGCGGTCAAACACCAGCGCCCGGCCGCCTCGGCCGGCGTCGAGCGCTGGAAGGCGGGGTCCAGGCCCAGCGACAGCCGCGGGCCGCGCCGCCACCTGGCTTGGGCCGGGGCCCGCGGGGCCCGGTGCCGGGGCCGGCCGGCGGCCAGACGGGCTCGCAGCGGGGCCAAGCTGTCGGCCGTCACCAGACCGGCCCAGACCAGCCGCCAGACCGAGTCCGTCAGAGCGGTCTGGCCGACCGGCCGGCCGTCGTTCAGATCGGGTGGCAGCCGGGCCGCGATCTGCGGCAGGCGGTAGGCCCCGCCGGAACCGAGGACGGCCAACACGGCCCGGTCCAGCGGGTCCGCCGGGGCCGGACCCGGCTCGTCCGACAGGTCGGTCCAGCCCGCCGGGGCCAGACTGACCCAACCGTCCGCACCGACCTGGCCGCGGCCGCGCCAAACCACCTGGCCGTCGCTCAGCAGCTGGTCCAGCCAGGCCGGCTGGTAGTCGGCCACCCGGGCGGGCAGGATCAGGGTCTCCCAGGCGCTGGCCGGCAGGGCGGCCCCGGCCAGTTGCTCGACCGCCCGCAGCACGGCGTCCGGGCCGGGGCGGGGCCGGTCCAGGCCGTGCCAGCCGATCAGGAAGCGGGCGTAGGCCGAAGCCGGGGCCGGTGCCACCTGGGCCCGCAACTGAGCCAGACAGCGCCGCCGCAGCAGGGCCATCACCTCGACGTCGCCGTATTGTCGGACCCCGCGCTCAGTTCCCGGACCCAGCCGACCGGCCATCAGCTTGGAGGCCTGGACCAGGCCCTCCAGCCCAGCTCGCACCAGCTCCAGCGGCAGGTCCAGCCAGCCGGCGCAATCGTCGGCCGTGAAAGGACCGTGGCTGAGGGCGTAGCGCCGCAGGAAATCCCCCAGCGGGTCGGGCCCGGGCACGGTCAGCTCGGCCGGCAGATCGGGCCGCTCGGCCGCTCGCCAGCGGTCGGGCCACAGCCGGGAGGCCCGACCGGCGTCCTCGACCACCAACCAGCGGCGCTGGCCGGCGGCCCAGTCGAGTTCCACCAAGCGGCCGGCCCCGGCCAGCCGGGACAATAGGTCCGGCGTCCGGTCGGCCGTCTGGGGGGTGGTCCGACGGACCAGCTCGGCGGTCGAGATCGGCCCCAGGGCGCGCACCAGGTCGACCAATTCATCCTGGTCACGGGCCCGCCGACGGTCGGTCAGGCGCTGCAACTCGTCCACCGTCCGACGTAGCACCGCCGGGTCGATCGCATCGGCCGGATCGGCCTCGGGCTGGCCCGGCAGCAGATCAGCCAACAAAGCCGGATCGACCGTCAGGGCGGCCGCCCTGAGGTCAGCCAGAGGCGTGTCGGCGTCGTACATGAACAGACCGACGTAACCGAACATGACCGAACGGGCGAAGGGCGAGGGCTGGGGCGTCGTGACCTCGACCAACTCGACCTGGCCTCGGCGCAGGCGCTCCATCAGGTCGATCAGGGCGGGCAGGTCGAAATCGTCGCGCAGACACTCCCGGACCGCCTCCGCCATGATCGGGAAGTCGGGCCATTGGCCGGCCAAAGCCAGCAATTGGGCGGACCGGTTGCGGGCCTGCCACAGCGGTTGGCGCTTGCCCGGCTGGGGCCGGGGCAGGAGCAGGGCCCGGGCGGCGCACTGGCGGAAACGAGTGGCGAAATGGGAAGAGTTGGCCAGTTCCCGGGTGACCTCCTCGGTCACCTGGTCGGGCGCGAAGACCAGGTGGGACAGCAAACTGGGGGCCGGGCCGCCGGAGCCGCCCAGAGGGTCGTCCCAGTCGGATCGGTCCGGGTCAAGCGCTCCAGGCAGGCGCATGACGATGCCGTCGTCGGTCGCCATCGACTGAACGTCCAGCCCGAAGCGCCGCCTCAAGCTGGCCCCGATCAACAGCGACCAGGGCGTCAGGACGCGCCCGCCCAGAGGCGAGCACAGCGCCACCCGCCAGCCGCCCGTCTCGTCCCGACAACTCTCCACCACGATGGTGCGGTCGTCCGCCAGCGGACCGACGGCCGCCCGCTGATCGGCCAGGTAATTCAGCAGATTGTCGGCCGCCCACTGGTCGAGGCCGGCTTGGGCCAAGGCTTGGCGGGCGGCCGGCTGGTCCAGAGCCCCCAGCCGGCGGACGAAGGCCCCGATGGCCAGGCCCAGCTCGACCGGGCGGCCGACCGAGTCGCCCTTCCAGAAGGGCAGGCGGGCGGCCGATCCGGGCGCCGGGTCGACCGTCACCCGGTCCGGTGTGATCTGGCGGATGCGCCAAGAGCTGGAGCCCAAGGTGATGATGTCGCCGACCCGGGACTCGAAGACCATCTCCTCGTCCAACTCGCCCACCCGTCGGCCGGCTCCGGTCGGGTCGTCCAGGAAGACCGGGTAGAGCCCGCGGTCGGGGATGGTGCCGCCCGAGGTGACGGCCAGACGTTGGCTGCCCCGCCGACGGGACAGGGTGTCGCTGAGGCGGTCCCAGACCAAGCGGGGGCTCAACCCGTCGAAGTCGTGGGTCGGGCTGGCTCCGGACAGCATGTCCAAGACCGAGTCCAACAGCCGGCGGCTGAGCCGTTCGAAGGGGGCGGATCGGCGCAGCAGCGCCCCCAGCCGCTCCACCGGCCAGTCGTCCATCGCCACCATGGCCACGATCTGTTGGGCCAGCACGTCGAGCGGGTTGACCATCGGTCGGACGGCTTCGATCTGACCTTGGCGCATCCTCTCGGTCACCACGGTCAAGGTCACCAGGTCGCCTTGGTGCTTGGGGAAGAGGACGCCGTGCGAGACCGCTCCGACCTGGTGGCCGGCCCGGCCCACCCGTTGCAAGCCCGCGGCCACCGACATGGGGGCCTCGATCTGGACCACCAGGTCGATGGCCCCCATGTCGATGCCCAGCTCGAGCGAACTGGTCGCCACCACGGCGCGCAGCCGGCCGACTTTGAGGTCGTCTTCGACCAGGCGGCGACGCTCCTGGGAGAGGGAGCCGTGGTGGGCCATGGCGACCGGCGGGGCCCCGGCCGCGATCTGGGTTTGGCCGATGTACCCGGCGGGCAAGGCCTCGTCGTCCGCCGGAGCCACCGCCCCCGGCGAACCCGTCTGGCGGGCCTGCCAGGCCTCGTTCAGACGCGCTGTCACCCGCTCCGCCACTTGGCGCGAATTGACGAAGACCAGAGTCGAACGGTGCTGAGCCACCAGGTCGGTCAGACGCTCGATCAGGTCGGGCCAGACCGAGGGCGGGCGGGGCCGGCCGACTGGCTTAGCCGAGGGCCGGTCGGCGGTCTCGGCGGCCAGGTCGGACAGGTCCGGCGTCGGGCCGACGATGTCGAGCCGCCAGCGTTTGGCGGAGGGCGGGGCCACCGTCGTGACCGGGCGGCCGCCGGCCAAGAAATGGGCCACCTGGTCGACCGGTCTGACCGTGGCGGACAATCCGACCCGTTGGGCCGGACGGGCCAGCAGCTCGTCCAACCGCTCCAAAGAGACCGCCAGGTGGGCCCCCCTCTTGCTCCCCACCAGGGAGTGGATCTCGTCCACCACCACCGTCTCGACGCCGACCAGGCTGTGCCGGGCCTGGGAGGTCAAGATCAGGTAGAGCGACTCCGGCGTGGTGACCAGGATGTCGGCCGGATGCCGGGCGAAGTGGCGCCGTTGGGGAGCCGGGGTGTCGCCGGTGCGCAAGGCCACCCGGACCGGGGCCAGCTGTCGGCCGACCGCCGCCGCCTGCCGCCGGATACCCTCCAAAGGAGCGTCCAGATTGTGCCGGACGTCACTCGCCAGCGCTTTCAGGGGGGAGATGTACAACACTCGGCAGGCCTCGGCCTGGCTCTGGGGCGGCCGGGTCAACAGGCGGTCCAGACTCCACAGGAAGGCGGCCAAGGTCTTGCCCGACCCGGTCGGCGCGATGACCAAGGTGTGCTGGCCCGAGGCGATGGCGGCCCAAGCTTGGCTCTGAGCCTCGGTCGGCTGACCCAGGGCGGAGGCGAACCAGGCCCGGGTGTCCGGGCTGAAGGCGAGCGGCGAATCAGTCATCGACCTTATCTTGCCCGGCCCGACTGACAGCCGCCACGGACCCTGGTCGGACCGGTTGCCAGTCCGAGGTACAGTTCCGCCATGCGCGTTCGTCGGCGGCTGCGTGTCGCCATGGTCTCGATGCACACCTCACCGGTCGATTCGATCGGATCGGGCGACGCGGGCGGCATGAACGTGGTGGAGCTGCACCTGGCCCAGTCCCTGGCCGCCCTCGGCCACCGCGTCGACATCATCACCCGCCGCTGCGACCCGGCCCAACCCGACCGCCAAGCCCTGGGCCCCGGCGTCGACCTGATCCACCTCGACGCCGGCCCGCTCCGACCCCTGGCCAAATCGGCCATCGACGCCCACATCCCCCAGTTCTCGGCCGGGCTGGGCCAGCTCCAGCCTTACGACCTGATCCACTCCCACCACTGGATGTCCGGCCTGGCCGCCCTGCCTTGGGCCCGGGCCTGGGGCGTGCCGCACGCCCAGAGCTACCATTCCGTGGCCGCCCGCCCCGGCTCCGCCCTGAGCGAGGGCGAGCCGCCCGAGTCGCCCGCCCGTGTGCCCGGCGAGGCCCGGCTGGCAGTCGAGTCCGACCTGGTGGTGGCGATCTCGGCGGCTGAGGCCGGCACTGTCATCGAGCGGTGCGGGGCCGATCCCGACCGGGTCGCCATCGTGCCGCCCGGCGTCGACCACGCCCTCTTCCACCCCCTCGGCCCGGACCAGTTCGACCCCGCTCTGGAAGCCCGCTTGGCTCCCCACGGGCGGGGCTACGCCTTCTTCGCCGCCCGCCTCCAGCCCCTCAAAGGCCCGGACCTGGCCATCGCCGGTCTGTCCCAGGTCAGCGAGTGCATCCGGCCCGACCTCGTCATCGCCGGGGCCGACAGCCCCGATTTCGCCGCCTACAGCGACCACCTGCGTCAGCTGACGGCCGATCTGGAGCTGGAGCCGTACGTCAGCTTCATCGGGGCCCAGGACCGGCCCAGCCTGGCCGGTCTGCTGCGCCAAGCCCGCCTCACCCTGGTGCCCAGCCACTCCGAGACCTTCGGCCTGGTGGCCTTGGAGTCGGCCGCCTGCGGCACGCCGGTCATCGCGGCCGCCGCCGGCGGACTGCGCGAGGCCGTGGTGCATGGCGAATCCGGCCAACTGATGGACTCGCGTCAACCGGAGGACTGGGGAGTGGCGATGATGAAATTACTCGGCAACCAGCGCTTGCTCCGGCGCATGGGAGTGGTGGCCGAGGTGCACGCCCGTCGCTTCACCTGGGAGGGCATGGCCGAGCAGCTCGACCGGCTGTACCACCAACTCTTGGATTCGGAGGTGGCATCGAAATGAGGTTCCTCTTCCTGCACGCCCACCCGGACGACGAGACCCTGGTCTCCGGCAGCTTGATCCTGGCGCTACGCCGGCTGGGCCAGGAGTGCCTGGTTCTGACCGCCACCCGGGGCGAGCAGGGCGGACCGAACCCGCCGGCCGACCCTCAGGCTTTGGCCAGCCGGCGGCTGGCCGAGCGGGCCCAGGCCTTGGCCGAGCTGGGGGCGGTCGACGCCGGTTTCTTGGGTTGTTCCCCGAACCGGGAGCCGGGCCGTTCCGGGCGCCGCTACGGCGACTCCGGCATGGCCTGGGTGACCGCCACGGTGGCCGGTCCGAGCCGTCACGCCCCCACCAACGCCCTGTCCCGAGCCCCCCTGCCCGAAGTCGCGACCGACGTGGCCCAGGCCATCCAGCACTGGCGGCCCGATCTCTTGGTGTCGTACGACCGCCACGGCGGCTACTGCCATCCCGACCACATACGTTGCCACCACGCCATGGTCGCGGCGGCCCGCCTGACCGGGCTGCCCTGGGCCCAGATCGTCCATTCGCCGGACCACCTGGGCCGGGGCGTGCCCGACCCCCAAGCGGCCACCCAGGCGACCTGGTTCGAGGCCGGCGTGGACCACGACCGGCTGCTGGCCGCCCACAGCTGCTACGCCAGCCAATTCAAATTGACCGAGCGGGGCGTCTTGCACGTCGGCGGCCAGATCGACCCCCTGCAGACCCGGCTGGGGCTGTGGCCGTACCCCCCGGATTGGCCGGCCGAGCCAGCCCAAGCCGCCTGAGCCGGCCGTCCCACGCCGCCGCAGCGGACCCCGGCGGTCGGCGGGCGCCAAGATGGCCCCATGACAGCGGACCTCGGCGACCGGCCGGCCGATCTCGACCAGGCGGTCCAAGCCCTGCAAACCATGATCGACGCCAGCCGGCGGCTGGTCTTCTTCGGCGGCGCCGGGGTCTCGACCGAGTCGGGCATCCCTGACTTCCGCAGCCAGGACGGCCTCTACTCCCAACAATACGATTTCCCACCCGAGACGATCCTGTCGCGCACCTTCTTCGAGGACCGGCCGGACCAATTCTTCCGTTTCTACCGCGACCGCGTCCTGCACCCCGAGGCCCAACCCAACCCGGCCCACCTCAAGCTGGCCGAGCTGGAACGGGCCGGACGGCTGCGGGCGATCGTGACCCAGAACATCGACGGCCTGCACCAAGCCGCCGGCTCCGTCGACGTGATCGAGTTGCACGGCTCGGTCCACCGCAACCACTGCCGGCGCTGCGGCCGCTCCTTCAGCCTGGCCCAGGTGATGGAGGGGACCGCTCCACCGCGCTGCCCCTGCGGCGGAACAGTCCAACCAGACGTGGTGTTGTACGAGGATCCGCTGGACTCCGGCACCATCGCCGCCGCCCTCGACGCCATCCGCCAGGCCGACTGCCTGATCATCGGCGGCACCTCGCTGGTGGTCTACCCGGCGGCCGGTCTGGTGGACCACTTCCAAGGTCGGCGGTTGGCGGTGGTGAACCGGTCCGGGGCCGGTGGACGCCGGGCCGACCTGGTCGTGACCGAGCCCATCGGCCAGGTCTTCGCCCGGCTGCGAGCCTGACCGCCCCCGCCCGCCCAGCCGGGTCCGGTCGACCGAGCGGACTAGTCTGGGAGCCATGGCATGGGTCGGACGCGCGAGTGCAGCCGTCCTCGCCTTGGTCTTGGCCCTGAGCGCTTGCGGCCCCGGCCCGGAGCCGGAGCCCGACCCCACCTCGACCCCGCAGACGACCGCCCTGGGCCCGGTCTCGGGCATCAACCAGACCGAGCGCGACCGGATCGCCCCCGGCGGCCACCTCCGGCTGGCCCTGACCGAATGGCCCCAGCAGTGGAACCCCTGGGCCGCCCCGGCCGACCAAGCGACCGAATGGTTGTTCGATGCCCTGCGCTCGAACATGTTCGACATCACCGCCTCGGGCGGCCTGCAGGCGAACCCGGATTGGCTGGTGGAGCCGCCCACCGTCACGACCGACCCCGACACGGTGGTGGTCTACCACCTCAACCCGGAGATCCGCTGGGGCGACGGCCAGCCGATCGGTCTGGCCGACTTCCAGGCCACCTTCGCCGCCTGCGCCGGCGACCTGGCCCGGCGCTGCCCGGCCGACGCCGGCTTCGACCGCGTCCGGTCGGTCGAGGCCGGCCCCGAGCCGGGCGACGTCCAAGTCACCTACGACGGGTCGTACCCGGCTTGGCCCTTGACCTTCCCGCACGGCCCGGCCCGGGCCGAGTCGGTGGCCACGGCCGAAGCCTTCGACTCCGGCTGGACCGACCCGTCGGACCAACCGGGCTGGTGGGCCGGTCCCTTCACGGCGGTGGCGGTCGAGGCCGACAACGGCTGGATCGAACTCCAGCCCAACCCCCACTGGTGGGGGGCCAACCCCTTGCTGGACGGCTTGACCTTCCAGCTGCTGGCCCAGGACCAACTGGTCGAAGCCTTCGACCGCCAGCAGATCGACGTCTGGCCGATCGGCCTCAGCCCCAGCCTGCACGTCGCCGCCGAACGGCGCGAGCAGGCCCAGATCCGCCGCGCCCCCAGTTTGACCTGGCGCGCCCTCAGCCTGGCCCAGACCGACTCGCCTCTGGCCGACCGGCGGGTCCGGCAAGCCATCCTGGTGGGGTTGGACCGTTCCCGGATCGGCCAGTCGGCCCTGGCCGGCCTGGACTGGACGGCTCAGACCGTAGACAACTTGGCCTGGCAACCGGGTCAGTCCCGTTACACCGACTTGAGCCAGACCGTCGGGTTGGGCCCGGACCTGGAGTCGGCTCAGGCTTGGTTGGACCAGGCCGGCTGGACGGTCGGCCCGGACGGCCGCCGCCAGCGCGACGGCCAGCCCCTCAGCCTGCGCCTGGGCCGCTCGGCCGACGACCCGGACGGCGAAGCCGACGCCCTGCAGATCGCGGCCCAGCTGACCAGCCTCGGCTGCGCCGTCGAGTTAGTGGTCGAGCCGGGCCCCGCCGTCGACTTGATCCGCTCCGGCGCCTTCGACCTGGTGACGCTGACTTGGTCCAACTCGATCTACCCGGCCCAGGGGCTGGCCGACTGGTTCACCAGCGGCTCCGCCTCGAACCCGACCGGCTACTCCAGCCAGACGGTCGACTCCCTGCTCGAATCGGCCACCCAGGTGATGGACCCCGACACCCGCGCCACCCTGCTGGCCTCGGCCGTCAACATCCTGTGGCGCGACGTCGTCTTGCTGCCTTTGTACGCCCTGCCGGAGACCTGGACCGCCGTCCCCCAGCTGGCCAACCTGGGCCCCACCGCCTGGGCCACCCTGCGCTGGGAGGACGTCGGCTTCACCTCCTGAGACGTCCCTGGCGACGACCTGGCGCAGCCGCTACGATGCCGGGTAATCGCTTTCCCAAGGTGGCGGGAAACCGCTCGGAGGCGACGACGGGCTGTCCAAAAAGACGGGAGTGACATGGCGGAAGACGACGTGGCCATCGACCGGTCGCTGTCGGACCGGGTCCGGCTGAGGTTGGCTGGACGGGTCGTGGCCGAGTACATTTTCCGCCCCGACACGGCCCGGATCGAGTCACCCCGCCCCTACGCCCGCCTGACCACCCTGGGCGGCCTGCCGGCCACCGGTTTCCGGCCGGTCGACCACCCCTGGCACCACGGTCTGTCTTTGGCTCTGCCCTGCGTCGGCCCGGACAATTTCTGGGGCGGACCGACCTATCTGTCCGGCCGCGGCTACGTCGACCTGCCCAACCACGGCCGCCAGATCCATCGCTCCTTCGACCGGCTGACCGACGGCCCGGTGGCCCGGCTCGATCAGACCCTCGACTGGGTGACCGGCCATGAGGAAGTCGTGCTGACCGAGACCCGCCGTCTGACCGCCCGCCCGATCGACTCCAAGGCTTGGGCCCTGACCTGGTGCAGCCGTCTGCGCAACCTGACCTCCCAGCCCCTCGTCATCGCCTCGCCGACCGTGCGCGGACGCCCTGACGCCGGCTACGCCGGTCTCTTCTGGCGCGGCCCGGCCGATTTCCGAGGCGGCCGGATCGTCGGCCCGGACGGACTGGTCGGCCAGGAGGCCCGTGACAGCTCGGCCGAGTGGCTGGCCTATCTCGCGCCCGACCAGCCGGTCGGAGTCCTGATGGCCGACGCCACGCCGGGGCGGCCCCACCCTTGGTTCGTCCGCAGCCAGGAGTACGCCGGCCTCGGCCCGGCTCCTTTCTTCCACCGCGAGACCGTCGTCGCGCCCGCCGCCGAACTGGTCCTGGCCGTCGTCCTGTGTCTAGGCGATCACGACATCGCCGCCCGCCAGGGCGCCGCGGTCGCCTTGGTGGCCGAACTCGACCGGGCGGCCGACCGATGAACCCGCCGGACCGTTTGCGCTGCGCCATCGTCGGCGCTGGCGCCGTGGCCCAGTTGCACGCCCAGGCCATCGCCGTCCATCCCCGGGCCGACTTGGTCGCCGTCACCGACTTGGTTCCGACCAAAGCCCGTCAGTTCGCCGCCCAATGGGGCGATCCGCCGGTCTACCACTCGGTCGACCAGCTGCTGGCCGCCCAAACCCCGGACGTCGTCCTGCTCTGCACCCCGCCCGAGGCCCACCGCCAGCAGGCCTTGGCGGCTTTCGCCGCCGGCGCCCACGTCGTGGTCGAGAAACCGCCGGCCTCGTCTTTGGACCAGCTCGACGACATGATCAGGGCCGGCCGGCGGGCCGGCCGCGAGTTGGCCGTGGTCTTCCAGCAGCGCTCCGGCGCCGCCGCCGCCCACATCCGAGGCCTGCTCGGCTCGGGCGCCCTGGGCCGCCCCCTGCTGGCCCATTGCCAGACCCTGTGGTACCGCGACGCCGACTATTTCGCCGCCCCCTGGCGGGGCCGCTGGCAGAGCGAGGGCGGCGGCACCACCCTGGGCCACGGCATCCACCAGATCGACTTGCTGGCCTATCTGCTGGGCGACTGGGACTGCGTCTGGGGCCGGCTCTGGCGGCTGGCCCGTCAGACCGAGACCGAGGACGTCTCGACCGCCACCGTCGTCTTCGCCAATGGCGTCGTCGCCGTCGTCAGCTCGAGCGCGGTGTCGCCTCGCCAGACCTCCGCCATCCGCATCGACACCGACAAAGCCACCATCACCCTGGAGCACCTCTACGGCCACGGCCGGGCCGACTGGCGCGTCACCCCCGCCCCCGCTGTCAGCGCCGCCGAGGCCGCCGCCTGGGCCTTCCCGGACCAGACGGAAGACGAGCAGTCCGGCCACGCCCCTTGGCTACGTGACGTCTTCGACGCCCTCCTGGCCGGGGCCCCGCTGCCGGCGACGGCCTCGCATCCGGCCCGGGCCTTCGAGATAGTGGCCGCCATCTACGCCTCGGCCGCCGCCGACGGCGGCG
Source organism: Propionibacteriaceae bacterium (assembly GCA_031267645.1). Classification (GTDB taxonomy): domain Bacteria; phylum Actinomycetota; class Actinomycetes; order Propionibacteriales; family Propionibacteriaceae; genus WQYJ01. The sequence continues at coordinate 23,934 of JAIRYW010000036.1, read as the reverse complement.
TCGTCAGACCAGCCGACTTGGCCCGCCATCCGACTCACCGCAGCGGCTTCGCCAGTCCGGTGGCCGATCTCCGGCCGCAGCGTTGACGCCGCGGCGACCACCGCTTCCCAAGCCCCGCCCGCCCAACCCCCGGGGACGGGCCCGCCGCGGCCTCGACCGAGGCCTTTCGTAACAGTTCTATAACGCTGACTTGCGGAACTCAGCGGTGGTGGCTACGTTGATGGGTAAGCGCTTTCCCATCACGTCGTCTGTGATGTGAGACCGCCTCCATATCGCGTTTCGCGACCACACGCACAGAGCAGTTCAGCCCTTCAAAGGCCGGCTGAGACTGCTCAGAGAGGACAACGATGTTGAAAAAGCGTTTTGTCTCGGCGCTTGCCCTGGCCGTGGCGGCCGCGTTGACGGCGGGCTGCGGCGGGTCGGACCCCGACCCCTCCGACAGCGGCTACGACCCGAACCAACCGGTCACCTTGGACCTAGCCTTTTGGGGCAACGACGTCCGAGCCGGGTTCTACGAGCAAGCCCTGGCCATCTTCCAGGATGAACACGAGAACATCACGGTCAACTCCTCCTTCTTGGCTTTCCCTGAATTCTGGGAGAAGCGCCAGATCGAGGCCGTCGGCGGCGATCTGCCGGATGTCATGATGTTCGACTACTCCTACCTGCGGCAATACTCCGAGAACGGGCTCCTGCTCGACCTCGGCCCCTACCTGGGCTCCACCATCAAGACCGACAGCTTCAGCCAGCAGGCCCTCGGCGTCGGCGTGGTCGGCGGCGTCACGACCGCTCTGCCGATCGGGACCAACGCCTGGGCCGTCCACCTCAACCTGCCCCTGATCCAGCAGCTCGGCCTCCAGCCCTTCGCCGGCGGCGGCTCCTGGGACGACTACAACGCCTGGATGACGCAAGTCACCACCGCCGGCGCCGGCCAATACTGGGGCGGCGTGGACTGGGGCGGCCGGATCCAGAACTTCGAGCTGATCCTGCGGGCCAACGGCGGCAACCTCTTCAACCAGGACGGCAGCCCCGCCTTCAGCCAGGACGATCTGAAAGATTTCTGGAACCAGACCGAAGCCATCCGGGCCGGCGTCGTGGTGCCACAGTCGAGAGCCGAAGAGATCTACCCCAAGAGCGGCTTCGGCGGCGGACTGGCCGCCACCGAGCTGACCTGGGACAACTTCGGAGCCAGCTACATGGGCGACCTCGGAGTCGAAGCCTCCGCTCTGGCCCTGGCCGCCCCGCCGACCGCCAAGATCGGCTCGAAGGATCTCTATCTCAAGCCGTCGATGATGCATTCCATCGCCGCCACCACCGAGCATCCCGAGGCCGCCGCCATCTTGGTCGACTTCCTCCTCAACGACGAGCGGGTGGGTGGCATCTTCGGCACCAACCGGGGCATCCCGGCTTCGGCCACTCAGCTGGCCGGGGTCGACCTCGACCCCTTGTCGCAGCAGATCTACGACTATGAGATCTCGGTGGCCAACCGCTTGGGCGACCCGCCGCCCGTGCCCGTGGTCGGCTTCGGCACCATCGAAGAGAAATTCCGCGTCCTCGGCACCGAGTTGGGCCTGGGCACGATCAGCGTCGACGACGCCGTGGCTGAGTTCTTCGTCGAGATGACGAACGTCCTCAACGCCTGACCACCGACCCAAGACTGACAGGAGCCAAATCGTGGGACGATCACGAATCTCCCCCGAGGCCCCGACAGCTGACGGCCACGGGTCGCCCGGTTCCCACCGGGCGACCCGGGCCAAAGCTCGGGCCGGTCGCGAGACCCGAGCCGGTTACGCCTTCCTAGCCCCTTGGCTGGTCGGCTTCTTCGGCCTCACGATCGGCCCGATGCTGTATTCGCTCTACCTCTCCTTCACCAAGTACAACATCTTCAGTCCGCCGCGGTGGATCGGCTTCGACAACTACGTCCGCTTGTTCACCCAAGATCCGGTCTTCATCAAATCAGTCAAGTCGACCCTCCAATACGTCCTCGTCGGCACCCCGATCAAATTGGCCGCCGCCCTCGGCATCGCCCTACTGCTGAACTACTTCAGTCGGGGGTCTGGGTTCTTCCGCTCGGCCTTCTACGCCCCCAGCCTGATCGGAGCCTCGGTCTCGGTCGCCATCGTCTGGCGGGCCATGTTCGGCACGGACGGCCCGGTCGACAACGCCCTCTCCGTTTTCGGGCTCGACCTGGGCGGCTGGGTGGGGAATGTCGATTTGGCCATCCCCATGATGGTCATACTCAGCGTCTGGGAGTTCGGCGCCCCCATGGTCATCTTCCTGGCCGGTCTGAAAGAGATCCCGGCCGAGTTGTACGAGGCGGCCGAGGTCGACGGCGCCGGGGCCGTGCGCAAGTTCGTCTCTGTGACCGTGCCGATGCTGTCCTCGGTCATCTTCTTCAACCTCTTGTTGGAGACGATCCGCGCCTTCCAGGTCTTCGGCTCGGCTTTCATCATCTCCAACGGCACGGGCAGCCCCGGCGGCCGGCTCAACTTCATCACCCTCTACATGTACAAACGTGGTTTCGCCGACATGCAGATGGGCTACGCCGCCGCCATCGCCTGGGTCGTCGTCGTCTTCGCCGCCTTAGTGGCGGTCATCCTGTTCCGCAGCTCCCGCTCCTGGGTGCATTACGCCGGAGATAACCGATGAGCGACACCCAGACCCCGGACACCCAGACCCTCGAGGCCCAAGCCCCGGACGCCCAGACCCCCGCCGCCCCGGCCGTCGGCCGCCGCTGGCGCCGCCTGGGCGGACCGCGTCACAACCCGGCCGCCACCATCGCCTGGTTCGTCATCTTGCTCGGCCTCACCGTCGTCATGCTCTATCCCCTGATTTGGCTGGGCTTCTCCACCTTCAAGCCGTCGAGCGAGTTCGGCCGCAACACCTCTCTGCTGCCGTGGGATCCCTCCTTCGACAATTTCCGTAAAATCATCCGGGGCATCGCCGGGGTGCCGCTGTGGCGCTACTTCGCCAACTCGGCTCTAGTCGCCTCGTTGGCCGTCGTCGGCACCTTGCTGTCCGCCTCGCTGGCCGCCTACGCTTTCGCCCGCATCCGTTTCCGCGGCCTGGGCGTCTTCTTCGCCGCCATGATCGGAACCCTGCTGCTGCCCTTCCACGTCGTCATCATCCCCCAGTACCTCATCTTCAACCAGCTCGGGCTGATCGACACCTACGTACCTCTCGTCTTAGGCAAGTTCTTGGCCACCGACGCTTTCTTCGTCTTCCTGATGGTCCAGTTCGTGCGCAACATCCCGCGCGACCTCGACGAGGCCGCCCGCATCGACGGAGCCGGCCACCCCCGGATCTTCTGGTCCGTCATCCTGCCCCTGCTCCGGCCCGCCCTCATCACCAGCGCCATCTTCTCTTTCATCTGGGCTTGGAACGACTTCCTGGCCCCGCTGATCTATCTGACCTCGCCGTCGAATTACACCCTGCCGGTCGCCCTGCGGCTGTTCAACGACGCCACCAGCACGTCCGACTACGGGGCCACCGTGGCGGCCTCCTTCGTCGCCTTGGTGCCGGTGCTGCTCTTCTTCCTCTTCTTCCAACGCTTCCTCATCCAAGGCATGGCGACCCAGGGGATGAAAGGATGACGCCGCCCGCCACCCGCTACCAGCGTCGACGCCGCCAGGCGGCCCGTTGGGCGGACCGGACCGGCTCCGGCCCCGACCGATCGGGCCGGGCGCCGGACGTCCATCCGGGGGCACGGGACTGGTTCTCCCTCTGGGGCGAGGTACTCCTGGTCGGGGTCGGTCTGTTCCTGCTGGCTTTGCCCGTGCTGACTCTGCCGGTCGCTCTAGCGGTCGGAGCCGGGCACCTGCGCCGCCATCTCAGAGCCGAGGACAACTCCCTGCGACTGTGCGGACGAGATCTGAGGGCGGCCCTGCCGGGCGGCCTAGTGGTCGGCGCCGGGGCGACCGGACTGGCCGCCGCGGCCGGGCTGACCATCCGGCTGGCCCGCCTCGACGGTGCCCCCGGGGGTCCGGCCATAGCCATCCTCGGCGCCGTCGGCATGCTCTTCGTCGCCACCGCCGTCGCCCTGGCCGCCGGCGCTTGGCGACCGGACAGCGGATGGACCGCCGCCGTGGGCGGCCTGCGCCGTCGTCTCGAGACCGATCCGGCCGGCTGCGGCCTGGTCGCCTTCGCCGTGGTCGGGGCCGTCCTGCTGGCCTGGCAGTCGATCGTCCTGACGCCGGCCGGCTGCGGCTTAGTCGCCTTCGCCGTCGTCGCGGTCGAGGCCCGCCGACGGAAGGAGGGCTCGTGAGTCTCTTCGCCAGCCGCCGCCAACTCCGCCAACCGAGTGATAGGAAAACCCGATGACCGACCCCACCCGCCCGACGCCCGTCCCCTCCCCGGACCGGTCCGACGCCCGTCAGGTCGGGATCATCGTCAACGGGGTGACCGGCCGGATGGGTTACCGCCAGCATCTGGTCCGTTCCCTGCTCGCCATCCGGGACCAAGGCGGAGTCGAGTTGCCCGACGGGACCAGGCTGACGCCCCGTCTGCTCTTGGCCGGACGCCACCCGGCCAAGCTGGCCGAATTGGCCCGGCGCCACGACATCGAAGACTGGACCTGCGACCTCGACGCCGCCCTGGGCGACCCCGGTTGGCCGATCTACGCCGATTTCCTCGCCACCCAGGCCCGGGCCGACGCCCTCCGCCGGGCCATCGCCGCCGGCAAGACGATCTACAGCGAGAAACCGACCGCCTCGACCGCCGCCGAAGCCCTCGAATTGGCTCGGCTGGCCGCCGCCGCCGGCCTCAAGAGCGGCGTCGTGCACGACAAGCTCTACCTGCCCGGTCTGCGCAAGTTACGACGACTGCTCGATTCCGGCTTCTTCGGTCGCGTCCTGTCCGTCCAAGGCGAATTCGGCTACTGGGTCTTCGAGGGCGACTGGCAGTCGGCCCAACGTCCGAGTTGGAACTATCGCAGCCAAGACGGCGGCGGCATCGTGTCCGACATGTTCCCCCACTGGGGCTACGTCTTGGAGAACCTCTTCGGCCCGGTCCGCAGCGTCTACGCCCACACCGCCACCCACATCCCCCAACGCTGGGACGAACAGGGCCAGCCCTATCCGGCCACCGCCGACGACGCCGCCTACGCCATCTTCGAACTGGCCGACTCGGTAGTGGCCCAGATCAACTCCAGTTGGACGGTCCGGGTCGATCGCGACGAACTGGTCCGGTTCCAGATCGACGGCACCCACGGCTCGGCCGTGGTGGGGCTGTTCGGGGCCAAACTGCAACCACGTGACGTCACCCCGCGGCCGATCTGGAACCCCGATCTGGCCGACACCCACGATTACGCGGCGGATTGGATCGAGGCGCCCGACAACGAGGTCTTCGTCAACGCTTTCAAGCGGCAGTGGGAGGACTTCCTGCGCTCCTACGCCCTGGGGACGCCGTATCCGTACGACCTCTTGGCCGGCGCCCGCGGCGTCAGCCTGGCCGAGGCCGGGCTGGAGTCGAGTCGTCTGGGGCGCAAGATCGTCCTACCCGAGCTGACTCTGGCCTGAGCCGTCGGCGGCCAGGCGCAGGAGAGGAGTGACCATGACAGGGTCGCCGCGGCGGCCGGAGCTGGGCCAGCCCCATCCCCGTTTGTCGATCAACCAAGCCACGCTGAAGCGGACCAGCCTGCCCGACGCCCTCCGGCTGACGGCCCAGGCCGGCCTCGCCGCCATCGGGCTGTGGCGCGAGCCGGTGGCCGAGGTCGGTCTGACGGCGGCCGTCCGCCTGCTGGGCGACTCCGGCCTGCGCCTGTCGAGTTACTGTCGGGGCGGTTTCTTCACCGACCCCGAAGGGCCGGCCCGCCGCCGCGCCCTGGACGACAACCGCCGGGCCATCGAGGAGACCGCCGCCTTGGCCCAGGCCGGGGCGGCCGGCTCGCAGGCCGTCCTCGTGCTCGTGGTCGGCGGCTTGCCGGCCGGATCGCGCGACCTGGCGGGCGCCCGCCAGAGGGTCGGCCAAGCCTTGGCCGAGTTGGTCCCGGAGGCGGCGGCGGCCGGGGTACGACTGGCCGTCGAACCGCTGCACCCGATGTACGCCTCCGACCGGGCCGTGGTTTCGACCTTGGGCCAGGCCCTCGACCTGGCCCGCCCCTTCGACCCGGCCGTGGTCGGAGTCACCATCGACACCTTCCACCTCTGGTGGGACGCGGATTTGCCGACCCAGCTGGCCCGGGCCGGGCGCGAAGGCCGCTTGGCCGCCTACCAGGTCTGCGACTGGCGCACGCCGTTGCCGCCCGACGTGCTCTTGGCCCGCCATTACCCGGGCGACGGCGTGATCGATTTCGGCCCGCTGACTCGGGCCGTCCTGGCCACCGGCTACGCCGGCGACGTCGAAGTCGAGATCTTCAACGCCGAGATCTGGGCCGACCGCCCCGAGCGGGTGCTGCGACGGACGGTGGACAGTTTCGAGCGGGCGGTCGCCCCGCACCTGATCGACCCGGCCCAAGTAGGCTCCATGCCATGACTGATGCCCCCTCCGTGCGCGGGTCCGGCCCGGCCCCCACCTTGGACGACGTCGCCCGCGCCGCCGGGGTGTCGCTGGCGACGGCGTCGCGCGTCCTCAACGGGTCGCGCCGGCGAGTGGCCGAGTCCTACCGCCAACGGGTCGAAGCCGCCGCCCGTGGCATCGGCTACACCGCCAACCTGTCGGCCCAGGCCACCGCCCGGGGCAAGGCTTCCGTCATCGCCTTGCTGGTGGCGGACATCGCCGACCCCTATTTCGGCCAGATCGCCTCCGGCGTGGCCCGCGGGGCGGACGAGTCCGGCTTGGTCGTGACCATCGCCGTGACCGAAGGCGATCCCGAACGTGAGACCCGGCTGGTGCGGACCTTGCGCGGCCTGCGCCCCCACGGGCTGATCTTGGCCGCCTCCCGTGAGATCGACGTGGCGGCCCGGCTGAGCCAAGAGCTGGACGCTTTCACCGCCGCCGGCGGACGGGTGGTGGCGCTCGGCGCCGGCGCCGGCGACGCCCGCTCGGTCGTGATCGACAATTTCGGCGGCGCCCAAGCCCTGGGGGCCGCCTTGTCCGAGCTCGGCTACCGTCGAGCCGTCGTCTTGGCCGCTCCGGCCGGCGTGCGCAGCTCCGACGACCGGGTGGCCGGCTTCAGCGCCGGCTTCGCCAGCGCCGGCGGCGTCGTCACCCAGATCCACCACGACGGCTACACCCGGGACAGCGGCTACCGCTCGATGCGGCGGGCCCTGGCCGCCGGCCTGGACGGCGGCACGCTCGTCTTCGGGGCCTCCGACATGGCCGCCGTCGGCGCCCTGATCGCCCTGCGGGAGGCCGGCCGGGAAGCCGGCTCCGACGTGGCGGTGGCCGGCTTCGGCGACACCCCGGTCAGCCGTGACGTCACCCCGTCGCTGACGACCGTCCACATCCCCTTGGACGAAGTCGGCTATCAAGCTTTACGCGCGGCGGTCGACTCCGAGTGGGAGCCCGACGCCACCCTTTTGAGTTTGGAAGTGGTGCTGCGCGACAGCACCCCCGGCGCGGACCCGGTCCGGGTCGGTTCGCAGCCGGCTGGGCCGGCCTGAGTCAGGAGGTGGACCGATGGCGGTGGCGTTGGTGACCGGAGGCAGTCGAGGCATCGGCTTGGGCATCAGCCGACGGCTGGTGGCCGACGGCTTCGACGTCGCCATCTTGGCCACTCGGCCCGAGCCCGAGGCCGTGGCCGAGTTGCGCGACCTAGCCGGTCGGGCCGACCGGGTGCGTTACGTCCAAGGCTCGGTGGCCGACTTGGCCGACCACGCCCGCCTGCTCGACGACGCGGTCGCCGCCTGGGGCCGCCTCGACCTCTTGGTCAACAACGCCGGCGTCGCCCCCAGTCCGCGGGCCGATCTGCTGGAGGCGGGGCCGGAGTCTTTCGACCGCGTCCTCGGCGTCAACCTGCGCGGTCCCTATTTCTTGACCCAGGCCTTCGCCCGTCGGGTCATCGAGTTGCGCGGCCCTTGGACCGGCTGGCCGGACCGGCCGGTCGCCACCATCATCAATCTGTCGTCGATCTCGGCCACGGCCGTCTCGATCGACCGGGGGGACTACTGCCTGTCCAAGGCCGGGGTGGCCATGGCCACCCAGCTCTGGGCCGCCCGGCTGGCTCCGGAGGGGATCGTCGTCCACGAGATCCGTCCCGGCGTCATCGCCACCGACATGACCGCCGCCGCCCAGGCCAAGTACGACGCTCTGATCGACCGCGGGATGGCTCCCGTCAACCGTTGGGGGCGGCCGGCCGACGTGGCGGCGGCCGTCTCGCTCTTGGCGGCGGGGACGACGCCGTACTCGACCGGCGAGGTCTTCCACGTCGACGGCGGCCTCCACATCCCCCAACTCTGACAGGCGGTTGGAGGACTCGGTGCAGGAGCGAGGAGGTGGCGGGCGAGGTGACCAACCAGGCGCAGGCCCGGCCCGATCGTCGGCTGGGCCGGGCCGACTCTGATTGCGCCGGCCGGACGCCGAGCGCAGGCCCGGCCCAGCCGACGACCGATCTGGCAGAGGAGCCAAGATGACTGACGAATTGGCGGACCGCTGGGAGTGGGTTCGGGTGGCCGGGCTCCGAGTGCCGGTCGTGACGGCCCAGACCGTCGTCGTCGGGACCGGCGCGGCCGGCTATTGCGCCGCCGCCCGACTGGTCGACTTCGGGGCCCAGGACGTCGTCATGACGACCGACCGAGTCACGACTGGGGCTTCGCGCCAGGCCGGCTCCGACAAGCAGACCTATTACAAGTTGACGCTGGCCGGGGGCGGCGACGACTCGGTCCAGGAGATGGCCCGGACCCTTTTCGAGGGCGGGGCGATGGACGGCGACACCGCCTGGGCCGAGGCGGCGCTGTCGACGCGGTCCTTCTTCCACTTGGTCGAAGCCGGAGTGGCCTTCCCCCAGAACCGGTGGGGGGAGTTCGTCGGCTACAAGACCGACCACGATCCCAGGCAGCGGGCCACCTCGGCCGGGCCGTACACCAGCCGGGCCATGGTCGAAGCCCTGGAGGCCAAGGTACGGGCCCAGGGCACGGAGATCTTCGACCGTTGCCGCGTGGTCGACCTGGTCGTCGTCCCGACCGCGACCGGCCGACGGGTGGTCGGACTGTTGGTCTGGCGGACCGACCAGCCGGCCGAGGGGGCGGAGTCGCCCTGGCTGTTGTTCCGCTGCGCCAACCTGGTCTACGCCAGCGGCGGACCGGCCGGCCTCTACGCGCGCAGCGCCTATCCCCACGGCCAGTGGGGCGCCGCCGGGGCGGCCTACCGGGCCGGGGCCGAGGGCCAGAACCTGACCGAGTGGCAATTCGGCCTGGCCTCCCTGCAGCCCCGCTGGAACGTCTCCGGGACCTATATGCAAGCTCTGCCCCGCTTCCTCTCGACCGCTCCCGACGGCGGCGATGAGCGCGAGTTCGTGGCCGAGGCGATCGGCGACTACGGCCAGCTGTTGTCACTGACCTTCCGCAAGGGCTACCAATGGCCCTTCGACGTCCGCCGAGCCTGGTCCGGTTCGTCCTTGATCGACCTGTTGGTCCACCGGGAGACGGCCGGGCGGGGCCGGCGGGTCTGGCTCGATTTCCGGCGCAACCCCGGCCGCGACCAGCTCGATCCGGCCGCTTTGGACGACGAGGCCCGAGACTATCTGGCCCGAGCCGGCGCCTTGTCGGGCAGTCCGATCGAGCGCCTGCGACACATGAACGAACCGGCCTATCAGTTCTATAAGGAGAGGAACCCCGGTCTCGACCTGGCCCGGCAGCCGCTCGAGATCGACCTGGTCGCCCAGCACAACAACGGCGGCCTGGCGGTCGACGCCTGGTGGCGGTCCAATCTGGACGGCTTCTTCCCGGTCGGTGAAGCCAGCGGCGCCCATGGGGTCTACCGGCCCGGCGGAGCCGCCCTCAACAGCGGCCAGGTCGGCGCCACCCGGGCCGCCCAGCGCATCGTCGCCGACGGCGGCCAGCCGATCGATCCGGCCGACTTCGTCCGGGCGGCCGAGCCGGTGCTAGCGGCAGCCGATCAGATCGTCGTTCAGGCCACCCGACGGGCCGCCGCCGGTCGGCCGGACGACAGCGCCGAGCGCTTGCGGGCCTTGGGCCAGTTGATGAGCGCGCAAGCCGGTCCGGTCCGGTCGGCGAAGTCCATCGGCCAGGCCCGGGCCCAGGTCGACCAGTGGCTCGGCCAGCTCGCCTCCGACCTGTCCGCCGACGGCGGCTCGCGGCAGTCGCTCGACCGGACGCTCTTGCTGCGGGACCTCCTGATCGCCGCCCAGGTCTACCTGGCCGCCATGGCTGATTATCTGGCCCGGGGCGGACGGTCGCGCGGCTCCGCCCTGTACGACCAGCCGTCCGCCCCGAGCGACGGAACGGTGGAGCAGGTGGCGGGTTTCCGCTTCCTCCTCGACGCGGGAGCCTGGGACGATCGCGTCCAATCCGTCGTCTGGACCCCGGCCGGCCCCGTCTGCCGTTGGCGCCCCCGGCGCCCCTTGCCGGACGACGACGACGTGTTCGAGAACGTCTGGCGCGACTACCGCCGGCACGGCCCGGCCGGCCCCGACTCAGCGCGCCGCTAGGCCAGTCCGCCGAACCGGGATCGGACCGTCTTAGAACTCCGTTAGGATCGTCTCGGCACTGGGCCACTCTTGACAGGGGGGACGAGAATGGCGATTTGGACTCTGCACGGCGGCGGTTCACTGGCTCCGGGCGAAGTGGTGAAACCGACCGAACGATTGGGCTGGGGCAAGACCGTCGGATTGGGCGCCCAACACGTCGTGGCCATGTTCGGAGCCACCTTCGTCTTCCCCCTCTTGATGGGCTTGAACCCGCAGCTGGCTGTCATGATGTCCGGCATCGCGACCTTGCTCTTCATCGTCGTGGTCAAACACCGGGTGCCCAGCTACCTCGGCTCCTCGGCCTCCTTCGTCGGGGTCGCCACCGCCATCTACGCCGCCGGCGGCGACGCCGCCGATCTGACCGGGGCCCTGTTCGTGACCGGCGCGGCCCTGTTCATCGTCGGCTTGATCATCCACTTCGCCGGCGCCCGCGTCATCCACCGCGTCCTGCCGCCGGCCGTGACCGGCGCCGTGGTCATGTTGATCGGCTTCAACCTGGCCCCAGTGGTGGCCCGGACCTACTGGCCGCAAGACCAGTGGACCGCCTTCATCGTCATGCTGGTGGTGGTGGTCCTGTCGGTCGGCTTCAAGGGCTTCATCGGCCGGATCGCCATCTTCGTGGCCCTGCTGGTCGGATACGTCCTGAGCTGGCTGTTCGACCTGGTGCTGGGCCCGATCACGTCCCAGAACTCGGCCGGCCAAGTCACCGAGCATCTGCGGGTGGACTGGAGCGCGGTGGCCTCGGCCGACTGGATCGGCCTGCCGCCGCTGTCCGACGCCGCCACCGGCGTGGTCGGATTGCACCTGCCCCATTTCTCGATCGGCTTCGCCCTCATCGCGCTGCCGGTCGTGATCGCCCTGATCGCCGAGAACACCGGCCACGTCAAGGCGGTGGCCGAGATGACCGGCGAGAACCTCGACCCGCTGATGGGCCGGGCCATCGCCGCCGACGGCGCCGCCTCCATGCTGGCCACCGCGGTCGGCGCCGGCCCCACCACGACCTACGCCGAGAACATCGGCGTCATGGCCGCCAGCCGGGTCTATTCCACCGCCGCTTACGTGGTGGCCGCCCTGGTCGCCGTCCTATTCGGCTTCTCGCCCAAGTTCGGGGCCGTCATCTCGGCCACCCCGGGCGGCGTGCTGGGCGGCATCACAGTGGTGCTGTACGGCATGATCGGCCTGCTGGGGGCCAAGATCTGGAAAGAGAACAAGGTCGACTTCGGCAATCCGATCAACCTGGTGCCGCTGGCAGCCGGCATCATCATCGGCGTGGGCGACGTGTCCTTGCAGTTCTCCGACGACTTCTCCCTCTCCGGCATCGCCCTGGGCACCATCGTGACGGTGGCGGTCTACCACCTGGCCCGGGTCTTGGCCCCGGCCCAGGTGCGCCGCGAAGCCGAAGGGGCGGCCATCATTTTCGACAGCCCCGGCTTCTTCGAAGAGGAGAAACCCCAGGCCGACTGAGCGGGCCCAATCACCCGGCCAGCCCCGAGTCGTCCCGCGCGTCCCCACACCATCCTGCGCGTCCCCGCGCGTCCCGCGCCCCACACCATCCCGCGCGTCCCCGCGCGTCCCGCGCCCCACGTCATCCTGCGCGCCGTCGCAGGATCCATAGCCCGGATCAGCTGCTTTTTCGGCGCGTCTTCCGGGCCGACCCGAGCCGACCTCTTAGCCTGACGGTGATGGATGCCACCGGCCTTATATTCCTTGTCGTCGTCGTGGCTTGGCTGTTCTATCTCGTCCCCAGCCGAGTCTCACGGCGGCCTCGGCCGTCCGCGCCCGAAGTCGGGCGCCCGGGCGGCGAATTGTCGGTCAAGGTCCACCAGGGTTCCCCGCTGGGCCAAGACGAGTTCGACCTCGACTTGGAGCTGGACCTGTTGACCAACCCCGATCTGCCGGTCTCGAGCGAATTGACCCGCCGAGCCCGGCTGCACGCCATCTCCCGCTTGGCTCGGCGCACGGCCCGTCGCCGCCGCTTGGTCTTGATCGGCCTGCTGGCCTTGATCGGGCTGGCCGCCGGGCTGGCCCTGGCCGGTCTGACCAGCTGGTGGACGCCCGGCCTGGCCGCCCTCTCGCTGCCGGCCTGGGCCGGCTTGGCCCGTTGGGACGTGGTTCGGAGCGAGCGCCGGCTGGACCGTCTGCGTCAGCGGGTCGAGGGTGCCGACGCCGAAGCCACCGTGGCCATCATGGTCGAAATCGCGGCCGACCCGGCCGAGTCCGACCCAGCCGACGGCTCGGCTTGGATCCAACCCAGTCTGTCCTTGTGGGATCCGCTGCCGGTGCCGGCCCAGACCTACGTCTCAGCCCCGCCGGCCCCCCGCACCGTCCGCACCATCGACCTGGCCAGTCCGCTGCCGCCGACGGAGCATCCGGTGGTGACGGCCAACGGCGACGAGTCCGAGGCGTCCGACTCCCAGGCCGTCTGAGCCGTTCCGCCCGACCGCCCGACCGCCTGGTCCCACCGCCGCCGCCGGCCGGGGCCTCTACTCGGCCCGCCGCCGCCGCGACCGCCACCAGGCCAGGGCCAACATACCGACCAGGATGGCGGCGGTGGCGTACCACATGTAGCGGGCGTAGAGGTCGACCAGGTCGACGGCCGGTTGGCCGATCCACCAGCCCAAAGCCAGGTAGCCGGTTTGGAAGACCAGGGAGCAGGCCAGGACCGTGCCCAAGAAGCGACCCAACTTGACTCCGGCGGCGCCGACGGCGGCGTAGACGATCGGCATCGGGAAGGGCACCGGCAAGAAGGTCAAGGCGACGGCCAGCGGCCACCAGCGCTGGGTCAGACGGACGGCCCGCTCGGCCCGCCGCTGGGACCAGGCGGTCTGACCGGCCAGCATGGTGACGATGCCGTCGCCCCAACGGTGGCCGGCCCACCAGTAGACCCAGCTGAACTTGATCAGGGAGAGCCCGGCCAGAGCCCACCACAGGACCAAGGGGCCGCCCCGGACATGGACCCAGGCCCCGGTCGCCACCACTGAGGTCCGCCCGCCGGTGATGGCGGCGGCCAGGGGGGGGCTGTAGCCGATCAGCAGAGCCCGGGTGGGGGCGATGGCCAAGGCGTAGACCCCGACCACGGCGATCATGGCCCAGCAGACCAAGTCGGCCCGGGTCGGACGGTGGCTCCAGGGCCAGGCCGGGTCGGCCCACCAGGGCTTCTCCTCGTCCGTTCCGTCCGCCGGGACGGCCGGGTCCGTCGCCTCCACCGGAGCCTGGTCCGCCGAGTCGGTCGCCGGGCCGCCGGGGACGACCTCGGCCTCCAACACCTCCGCCGGAGCCTGGTCCGCCGAGCCCGTCGCCGGGCCGCCGGGGACGACCTCGGCCTCCGGCGCCTCGGCCGGGTCCGGCGCCGGGCCGTCGGGCCGGGTCTCGGCTTCTGGTCTGTCCACGGTCTCCACCGTAGGGGGTCGGGCCGTTGGCACGAAGTCCGTCCTAGCTGACCAAAAGCGACCCCGCCTACCGCGGCCTTGATCGATCGTGCAAGACTGACCCCTGAGGCAGAGCGTCGCGCTCCACCTTCACCACTAAGGATCGTCGGGCACGTACCGCCCGTGGAAAGGTTTGTTTTGTCATGGCTAGTGTCACCTTCAAAGACGCCACCCGGATCTACCCCAACTCCGACCATCCCGCCGTCGACGGCCTCAATCTTGAGATCGGCGACGGCGAATTCATGGTCCTGGTCGGGCCGTCCGGTTGTGGCAAATCGACCTCCCTGCGTATGCTGGCCGGCCTGGAAGAGGTCAACTCCGGCCGAGTCATGATCGGCGACCGCGACGTCACCGACCTGCCGCCCAAAGACCGCGACATCGCCATGGTCTTCCAGAATTACGCCCTCTATCCCCACATGACCGTCGCCGACAACATGGGCTTCGCCCTGAAGATGCAGAACGTGCCCAAGGCCGAGCGCCAAGCCCGCGTCCTGGAGGCGGCCAAGCTGCTCGGTCTGGAAGACTTCCTGGCCCGCAAGCCCAAGGCTCTGTCCGGCGGCCAGCGCCAGCGCGTGGCGATGGGCCGGGCCATCGTGCGCCAGCCCCAGGTCTTCCTGATGGACGAGCCCTTGAGCAACTTGGACGCCAAGTTGCGCGTCGCCACCCGGACCCAGATCGCCGCTCTGCAGAAGCGACTCGGCGTCACCACCGTCTACGTCACCCACGACCAGGTCGAAGCCATGACCATGGGCCACCGGGTGGCGGTCATGAAGGACGGCATCTTGCAGCAGGTCGACTCGCCGTTGGCCCTGTACGACAAGCCGGCCAATCTGTTCGTGGCCGGTTTCATCGGCTCGCCGGCCATGAACCTGCTGCCGGGCAAGGTCACGGCCGAGGGCGTCCAGATCGGCGACTACGTGGTGCCGGTGGCGCGCGAGACGCTGGCCAAGGCCGCGAACGAGGACAGCCTCACCGTCGGCATCCGGCCGGAGAACTTCGAATTGGGCGAGACCGGCATCGGCGTCGACGTGTCCCTGGTCGAGGAACTCGGCTCCGACACCTACCTTTACGGCACACTGTCCGGCCTGAGCGACGACGAGCGTTTCAACGCCCAGCAGATCGTGGCCCGCATCTCGACCCGCCACAGCAGCACCCCGTCCGGACAGGTCCGGCTGACGGCCAACCCGCAGTCGATCCACGTCTTCTCCAACTCCAACCAAGAGCGCATCTCCTAAGTCCCCGTCGCCGGCGGCCAATCACCCCGACGACAGCCGACTGAGACTCGACGTACCCACCCACCACAGCCCGACCGGTCGCCACCACCACTAGGCGGCCGGTCGGGTGGGCGTGGGAGAATGTCTCCCGTGCCTCGCTTCATCTCGGCCACTCCCGACTCCCGCCTGATCCCGTTGCCCTGGGAGACTCCGTTGGCGGAATGGCCGGTCGAATTGCTGGTGGCCCTGCCCCGCGGCCTGTCCCGGCACGTCGTCCGCTTCATCAAGGTGGGCGACGACGTCTACGCCGCCAAAGAGGTGATCGACCACCTGGCCCGCCACGAGTACCGCCTCCTGCACGACCTGATGCGTTTGGGCACCCCGTCGGTCGAACCGATCGGCATCATCACCGAGCGAGGTGTCTGCGGCGGCGTGCCGCTGGACCCGATCCTGATCACCCGCCACCTCCAATTCTCCTTGCCTTACCGCGCCCTGTTCGCCCCCGGGGTGCGCCCGGAGACGGTCTCCCGCCTGCTCGACGCCATGGTGGTGTTGTTGGCCCGGCTGCACTTGATCGGCTTCCAGTGGGGCGACGTGTCCTTGTCCAACATCCTTTTCCGGCGCGACGCCGACACCTTCGCGGCCTACTTGGTCGACGCCGAGACGGGCGGGATGTACCCCAAGCTGAGCGACGGGCAACGCCACCAGGATTTGGAGATCGCCCGCACCAACCTCTACGGCGACTTCCTCGACCTCAAGGCCGGCGGCCTGCTGCAAGAGGACCTCGACCCGCTCCAGCTGGTCGACCTGGTGCAGTCGAGGTACTACGAGCTGTGGCAGGAGCTGACCGGGGCGGAGGAGTTCTCCGGCGACCAGATGGGCCGGATCGAGAACCGGGTGCGCCGCCTCAACGCCCTCGGCTTCGACATCGCCGAACTCGACATCCAGACCGCCGCCGACTCCTCGACCATCCGGATCCAGCCCATGGTGGTCGACGCCGGCCACCATTCGCGCCGCCTGATGCGCCTGACCGGATTGGACACCGAGGAGAACCAGGCCCGCCGTATCTTGAACGACCTCGACACCTACCGTTGGCGCACCGGCCAGCAGCACGTCGACGAGGCGGTGGCGGCGCACGACTGGCTGACCCACGTCTTCCAGCCGGTCATGGACCTGGTGCCAGCCGACCTGCGGGCCAAGCGCGAGCCGGCCCAGATCTTCCACGAGGTGCTGGACTACCGCTGGTACGCCGCCCAGCGCCAGAGCCGCGACGTGCCCATGACGGAGGCCGCTCAAGGTTACGTCCAAGACGTCCTACGTTGCCTGCCGGACGAAGCCCTCAACACTGAGTCTTTGCTGCCGATCGAGTCGCGCCAATTGGTCAACCCCTACGACCCTTCGCAGGGCTACGTCGAGCCGGGCCAGACGCCGCCCCAGGACCCCTGGGAGGACGGCGTCGATCAGGTGGCCGTGGCCAGCCCCTTCCTCGACATCGACGCTTTGCGGGCCAAGGCCGCCGCCGAAGCGGCCGATTGAACCGAGCCAGGTAGGCTGGGCCGGTGACTTTCTCGCTCTACGACTCCGCTCAGGGCCGCCTGGTCCCCTTCGTCCCCTTAAGACCGGGCCAGGTCTCGATCTACTGCTGCGGGCTGACCGTGCAAGCCCCGCCCCACCTCGGCCACATCCGCAAAGAAGTCGTCTTCGACACCCTGCGCCGCTGGCTGACCCACTGTGGCTTGGAGGTCTCGTTGGTGGTCAACGTGACCGACATCGACGACAAGATCCTGGCTCGGGCGGCCGAAGCCGGGCGGCCTTGGTACGCCCACGCCTACCTGTACGAGCGGGCTCTGCACCAGGCCGCCCAGCTGATGGGCTGCCAACCGCCGACCTACGAGCCCCGCGCCACCGGGCACATCCCGGAGATGATCGAGCTGGTCCAGGCCATCTTGGACCGCGGCCACGGCTACCCGGCGGCGGACGGCTGCGGCGACGTCTACTTCGACGTGCGCAGCTTCCCTAGTTACGGCCAACTGTCCGGCCAACGCCTGGACGACCTGGCTCCGGCCTTGGACGCCGACCCTAGGGGCAAACGCGACCCTAGAGACTTCGCCCTTTGGAAGTCGCACAAGCCGGGCGAACCCGAGACCGCCTCCTGGGCCTCGCCCTGGGGCCGGGGTCGGCCGGGCTGGCACCTGGAGTGCTCGGCCATGGCCGGGAAATACCTGGGCGACGCCTTCGACATCCACGGCGGCGGCATCGACCTGCGCTTCCCCCACCATGAGAACGAGCGGGCCCAGTCCCAGGCCGCCGGGCGGGACTTCGCCCACCATTGGATGCACAACGCCTTCGTGACCGACCCGACCGGCGAGAAGATGAGCAAGTCTTTGTCCAACGGCATGTTGGTGACCGAGGTGGCCCAGCGGTACGCCCCCCGGGCCGTCCGTTATTACCTGGTCGCCCCCCACTACCGCTCGATGGTGGAGTATTCCGACCAGGCTCTGGGCGAGGCCAGCCAGTCCCTGGCCCGGATCGACTCTTTCGTGGCCCGGGCCCGCGACCTGGTCCCGGAAACCGCGACCGGCCAACCGCCGGAGGCCTTCGCCGCCGCCCTGGACGACGACCTGGGCACTCCGGCCGCCCTGGCCCAGCTGCACGAGACGGTCCGCCAGGGCAACCGGGCCATCGACGCCGGCCAGACGGCGGTGGTCCAGACCAGCCTGGCCCAAGTCCAGGCCATGTTGACGGTCCTGGGCTTACGGGCGGACTACCCGATCTGGGCTGACCGGGCCAACGGCGATCTGAGCCAGATCGTCTCCGGCTTGGTCGAGTCCCTCTTGGAGCAACGCCAGCAGGCCCGGGCCCGGCGCGACTGGGCCAGCTCCGATCAGATACGAGACCGTTTGACCGCTCTAGGAGTGACCGTCGAGGACACCCCGGCCGGCCCCCGTTGGAGCCTGTGATGGCGGGCAACTCGGCCCGTCGAGGGGCCCGTCAGCGCGGCCGGGGCATCGGCTCGAAGGGGAACACGGCCGGCTCCGGCGGCCGGGTCCGGCGCGGTCTGGAGGGTCGTGGCCCGACCCCGAAAGCGGAAGACCGGGTCTGGCACAAGGCTTACCGGGGCGACCCGGCCGATCAAGCCGGGTCCGACCGGGGTCGGACTGAGAGCGGCCGGTCCGGCTCGACTCGGTCCGGCTCCCTGGGCGGCCCCAATGGCTCCGGCTCGACCCGCTCGGCGGCGGCGCGGTTCCGCCCGGCCGCTGGGTCCGGGCGCCCGACCGGCTCCGGCGGCCGCTCCAAGACGGCCGACTGGGTGGTGGGCCGCAATCCGGTCTGGGAGGCCTTGCAGGCCGGCCTGCCGGTCAAGGCGGCTTACGTCGTCGAAGGGGCCCAGCGGGACGACCGTCTGCGCGACATCTTCCAGCTGACCGCCGCCGCCGGCCTAGCCCTGCTGGAGGTCTCGCGGGCCGAGCTGGACCGTCTGACCGGCGGAGCCGTCCATCAGGGCGTGGCCTTGCACCTGCCTCCCTTCGACTACGCCCACCCCGACGACGTCTTGGCCAACGCCTTGGCCAGCGACGGGGTGGTGGTGGCCTGCGACCAGATCACCGACCCGCACAACTTGGGCGCCATCGTGCGCTCGGCCGCCGCCTTCGGGGCGGTCGGCGTCGTCATCCCGGAGCGCCGCAGCGCCCAGCTGACGGCCGCCGCCTGGAAAGCCTCGGCCGGGGCCGCCGCCCATGTCGCGGTGGCCAAGGCCACCAATCTGAACCGCTGTCTGACCGACGCCGCCGCCGCCGGCTGCTTGATCCTGGGGCTGGCCGGCGAGGCCGAGGAGGAACTGGCTCAGATCGAGGATCTGAGCGGCCCCATCGTCTTGGTGGTCGGTTCGGAGGGTTCGGGTCTCAGCCACCTGGTGCGCCAACACTGCGACCAGCTGGTCCGTATCCCCTTGGCCGGTCCGGTCGAATCCCTCAACGCCTCGGTGGCGGCCGGAGTGGCTTTGTACGAGTTGGCTCAGCGCCGACGCTAGGGACCACGGCGCCCGGCCCAAGAGGCCCGACCTCGAAGATCCTCACGCCAGCGGAAGTCTGCGGAGACGGGGCCGGCCGCCGGAGCGGGACCGAGTGGCGGGCCCGGCCGCCGCTTCAGGCTTCGACGCCGGCGGCGTCCGCGACCGGCTCGAATTCGAAGGCGGCCGCCCGCCGGGCCGGACTGTCGCCCAGGTGGACGTCGAGCAGGCGCAGGCGGCCCCAGCCGTCCAGGGACAGATCTTGGCCGACGGCCAATTTGGCCTGCTGACGGTCGCCGGGCCGCCCCACCCCGACCAGGGCCCAGGGCTGGCCGTCGACTTGGCCGACGCTGAACAGACCGATCACGGCGTCGGGCAGATGATGTTGGGCGCCGGCCAGCAGCGTGAATCGAGTCGTCATGGTCAGCTCTCTCCCACCATCACCGCGCCGTCGAAATTGTCTTGGAAATCATCCCACGAGATGTAGAAGACCCCGCCCGAGTCGGCCGGATTGTCCCGGCCCCAAGGGTTCATCAGACCGACGTTGCCTTGGGCGTCGACGCCGACCACGGTGTAGCCGTGGCTACCGACCAGCTGGACCGCTTCGGTCAGTTGACCGTTGGACTCACGGGAGGCCATGACTGTCTGGGCGGTGTCCGGATCCCAACCTGATTGGAGGCCGCCGGACTGATCCAGGTTGGCGGTGCGCGCCACCACGGCATTACCCTCGGTGAGGCCGAAATCGACCTCGATGGCGAAATCGGCTCTGTCCTGGAGCGACATGGCGTGAGTCGGCTGACCGGTCACCATGGTGACCATATCGGTCCAGGCCAGACCGATGGTCTTCGGATCGGTCAAAACGTCGGCGCCGAAGCGCTGGCCCAAAGCGGCTTCGAACAAGGAGATCAGATTGGCCTTTTTGTGGATCGACCAGAACCAGCCCTCCTCCTTGCGGCCGCCGCCCTGGTCCCAGACCCGCTCGACGAAGATTTCTTCCTCGACGCCGTCGATCAGGAGTTTGACCCAGTACCCCTGGGCTGCTTCGTCCCAGCGCACGCGCGAACGCAAAATGTCGTCGCCGGTGTCGTTCAAAGACAGACCGTTGATAGCCGAGATCATCCAACAGTCGCCGAAGGAGCCCTGGAAGTTGTCGAGTGGATCGAAGCTGTCGTCCGCCACCGTCCCGGAGTAGACCTTCTCGTGCGGGCTGTCATCGTCTTCCCAAGGCCATTTCAGACCCAGATTGGTCGGCGGCTCGGAGCCGCCGTCCGCCCCGGCCGCCCCACCGCCGCCGTCAGCGCTGGCCCGACTGGTCTCCAACTGCTGTTCGGCGTCCCGCCGCAACGACGCCGCCAGAGCGTCCAGATCGCTGCCGGCTCGCGACAGCGTGGCCCGAGCGGAGGACCGCCAGGTCGACTCGAACCGTTTCAAATCGGCGCCCCACCAGACTCGACGGGCCTGGACCACCAAAGAGTCCAACCGCCGCAACGAGGCGCGCACGTCCTGGGCGCAAACCGACACTTCGCGCGCCACCTGCTGGACCACCGCCGGATCCATGCCAGCCCAGACCACGGTCACCTCCTGGCCGGACGGCCGCAGGGACTAGCGGCCGCGCTCGGCAGGGCCGAGCCTAAGGGGGCGGGCCGACCGCCACCAGGGGGAGAACTCCCCGTCGTCGCTCCCCGGGGCCGGCCCCGATCCGGCTCGGCCGGTCGGCTCAGCCCAGGTAGACGATCGGCTTGATCAGGTCGGGAGCCTTGCGGTCCATCAGGTCGAAGGCCTCGGGCAGGGCGTCGAAACCGTGGAAGTGGTGCGAGATGATCTTGGTCGGGTCGAAGCGGCCGTACTCGATCAACGCCATCAACCGTTCGATCCGGATCTTGCCGCCGGGGCAGAAGCCGCCCCGGATGTCCTTGTCCGCCATGCCCAGGCCCCAGCTCAGAGCCGGGAAGGTCAAGGAGGCGGCGGCGTCGAAGAAGTTGACATTGGCCAGCGTGCCACCGGACTTGAGCATGTTGAGGGCCTGCACGAAAGCCTCCGGGCCGCCGCCGGCCAGGATGACCTTGTCCACGCCGCCGGTCAGCTCCAGCACCTGGGCGTCGATCGGGCCGTCCTTGTAGCTGATGATCTGGCTGGCGCCGTACTCCCGGGCCACGGCCGCCGCCTGGGGCCGGGTGCCGACGGCGATGACGCGGGCCGCCCCGCGCAGGATCGCGCCGGTCAGAGCCATCAGGCCGACCGGACCGATGCCGATCACGACGACGGTGTCGCCCAGGGCGACCTCGGCCATCTCAGCCCCGTAGAAACCGGTCGAGGCCATGTCCACCGTCATCAAGGCGGCCTCCGGGGAGACGCCCGCCGGGATCACTGCCAGATTGGCGTCGGCCTGGTTGACGTGGAAGAACTCGGCCATCACTCCGTCCTTGCTGCCGACCAGCTTGAAAGAGCCGAAGGGGCCGACGTCATGGGAGAAAGTCTTGTGGTTCTGGACCCCGCCGACCAGCCAGTCGGGGGTGACGCAAGGCACCGCCACCAGGTCGCCTGGCTTGACCGTTTGGACCAGCGGACCGACCTCTTCGACCAACCCGACCGCCTCATGGCCCAAGATCAGTTCGCTGTGGGGGCCCGACCCGCCATGGCTGACGTGGGTGTCGGAACTACAGGGGGCGATGAGGGTGGGGCGCACGATGGCGTCCAGCGGACCGCACTGCGGCCTGTCCTTCTCGATCCAGCCGACGTCGCCGACCGAGTGCATTCCGAATCCGCGCATGATCGCTCTCCTTCGCTCAATTTCGACACGCCCCATCGCCCACACATCAGTGTCTGTGTTTTTGGCGGCCGATTGGGACCCTAGTTGCACTTGGACCGGAATAGACCGACTGATCGACAAGTTGGTCACATGGTCAGATGGACAGTCGCTGGCTGTGAGAACGTCCATGGCCCGGCCGGGCCGGGTCTTCCATCCCGGCCAGGCCGTCTCCCGGGGCGTGCCACGTTGGTAGATTGACCGTCCGTAGGACACCGTTCCAAGGAGGCTCCGTGACTGAGAATCTGTCCCAGCTGTACGGCCAGTTGCTCGACGTCGTGGCCAGTGTCGAGCCCCGCGTGGCCCAGGCCACGGCCCAGGAGTTGGCCGACCAGCGCGGCAGCTTGAAGCTGATCGCGAGCGAGAACTACGCCTCCCTGCCGGTCCTGCTGGCCATGGGCACCTGGCTGTCCGACAAATACGCCGAAGGCACCGTCGGCCACCGCTTCTACGCCGGCTGTCGCAACATCGACACCGTCGAGTCGGTCGCGGCCGAGCACGCCCGGGCCCTATTCGGGGCCGACCACGCCTACGTCCAGCCCCATTCCGGCATCGACGCCAACCTGGTGGCCTACTGGGCCATCTTGAACCATCGGGTCGAGTCGCCCACCTTGAAGCGGCTGTCCGCCGCCACCGTCAACGACCTGACCGAGGCCGATTGGGAGGACCTGCGGGCCGAGTTCAACCGGCAGAAGGTGATGGGCATGGCGCTGGACGCCGGCGGCCACCTGACCCACGGCTTCCGGCACAACATCTCGGGCAAGATGTTCCAACAGCGTTCCTACGGCACCGACCCGGTCAGCGGCCTGGTCGACTACGACGCCCTGCGGGAGCAGGCCCGCCAGTTCCGCCCCCTCATCATCGTGGCCGGCTACTCGGCTTACCCGCGGCGGCTCGACTTCGCCCGCCTGCGTCAGATCGCGGACGAGGTCGACGCCACCCTGTTCGTCGACATGGCCCATTTCGCCGGCCTGGTGGCGGGCCGGGTCCTGACCGGCGACGAGGATCCGGTCCGGCACGCCCACGTCGTGGCCTCGACCACTCATAAATCCCTGCGCGGCCCCAGGGGCGGTTTCGTCCTGACCACCCAGGAATACGCCGGCGCCGTCGACAAGGGTTGCCCGATGGTCCTGGGCGGCCCCTTGGGCAATGTCATGGCGGCCAAGGCGGTGGCCTTCGCCGAGGCCCGCACCGAAGCCTTCCAGACCTACGCCCAGGCCGTGGCGGCCAACGCCCAGACCCTGGCCGACGGCCTGTTGCGCCGGGGGGTGCGGCTGGTGACCGGCGGCACAGACAATCATTTGTTGTTGATCGACCTGACCGACTTCGGTTTGACCGGCCGTCAGGCCGAGTCCGTCCTGCTCGACAGCGGCGTCGTGACCAACCGCAACTCGATCCCGCGCGACCCCAACGGGGCTTGGTACACCAGCGGCATCCGGGTGGGCACCCCGGCTCTGACCTCGCGCGGCTTCGGGGCGGCCGAGTTCGAGCGGGTGGCCGACCTGATCGCCCAGGTGTTGTCCCAGGCCAGTCCGGCCAGCACCCGCGACGGCGGGCCCAGCCGGGCCAAGGCGGTCCTGCCCGACGGCCTGGCCCAGCGGGTCAAGGCTCAGGCGGCCGAGCTGCTGGAGGCCCACCCGCTCTACCCCGGCCTCGAGCTGGACCTGCCGACGGTCTGATCCGTCCGCGGCCATGGCGACCAGCATCGAGGACGTGGCCCGGGCGGCTGGCGTGTCGACCGCGACCGTCTCCCGCGCCCTGCGCGGGCTGCCCCACGTCACCGACCAGACCCGCGCCCTGGTGCGTCGGGTGGCGGCCGAACTGGACTACGTGCCCTCGCCCAGCGCCGTCGCCCTGGCCTCGGGCCGCACCCGCAGCGTCGCCTTGGTGGCCCC
>JAIRYW010000024.1 GCA_031267645.1 Propionibacteriaceae bacterium | reverse complement strand
TGGGCCAGCCGGGCGGTGTCGGTGCTCCGGCCCAGTGTCAGCTGATGTTCGATGGCGATCCGACGGATCCAGAAGTCGGGGTCCAAGCTCCATTCCAACACCGTCGCCTGGGCCGGGGGAAAACGCCCGGCGATGGCGCCGACCACCCGGACCAGGCCGTCGATGGTGTCCCACCAGGACTTACGCTGGGCCAGCGCCCGTAAGCGGGGCAGGTCGCCCGGTACCAGACGCTCCGCCACCGCCCGCAGGTAGTCGACCGCCAGGTACTGGAACTCCCGGGCCGGCTCGGCCCAACCGGCTTCGACCAGTTCCCAGTCGACCTGGTCTTGACGCCGGG
Organism: Propionibacteriaceae bacterium; assembly: GCA_031267645.1. Classification (GTDB taxonomy): domain Bacteria; phylum Actinomycetota; class Actinomycetes; order Propionibacteriales; family Propionibacteriaceae; genus WQYJ01. Next base: position 7,606 of record JAIRYW010000024.1, on the reverse strand, counting down.
CGGCCTGGATCAAGGGGCGCTGCAGCGAGCGGCGCAAGGGAGTTTTGAGGCCTAAGAACTCGAACTGGTCGCGCATATAGCGCCGCATGGGCTCGGCTAGGGCCGGGTCGGCCGCCGCCTCGAAGCGATCGAACACCTCCCGATAGTCCAGTTCAGCCGTCATTGGCCCACTCCCCTGAACTGGTGACTGCGCCCCGCCGATCGTCCTGTCCCATCGTCCTCCCGCTCGATCCGCTCCTAAACCCCTGGACCGCCCACAGGCCACCGGCCCAGATTACGGCAACCCAAACCAGTCGGCGGCGTCTGCGCGGTCGGCGTCCAAACTAGCCCCGGCGTCGGTTCGCTGAGCGGATCTGTGTCCCGGCCGGTGCGATCCGCCGACACCGTTTCGACAGCTGCAAGACCGCGACCATGGACAGGCACGGTCAACCAAAATGGTGACCGCGTCCCTCAAACTCCAACCGAGTGAGTCCGGACGAACTCCTCGGCTAGGACGACGATCTCCTCAGCGGCCAGCTGCGCTTCCGCCACGTCCTGACGCGTCGCCGACGGGGTGTTGATGTCGGGGTATTCAATGTGGTTGCGCACCGTGCGCATCCAACCGAAACGACGCAGTTCCTTGCGGTGATCCGGGAACTGCGGCCCCAACGCGTCGAGGAGAACCGCATGGCCCCCGTCGCCACCTTTGGCCCTGATCCCTTGGACGTTCAAAATAGCCCACAGCGCTTTGCGGGCGGCGTCGTAGGCCGCGACGAAGGCCATCGAGGCGTCATCCGTTCCCGCCAACCAGGCCGCTGAAGCCAGATGTCGGCGCGCTTCGCGGATCAGATGCTCGGCCGTTTCCGAGCGAGGGGTGATCCGATCCAGCCGGCCACGGCCAACCAAATAGTCGATCCCCCGCTCATTAGGCTCCCACCGCATCGGCGTCATCCCTCCCCCGCAGCGGCGCAATAGGCCGGGACGCCACCTCGGCCAGGAACGGGTTGCCCTGTCTGGCGCCCCATTCGTCCGCCGTGGCCCGGTAGACATTGACGTCCAACCCCAACCGCTGGCGGGCCTGTTCTTGGATTTCGAGCAGAGCGTCCACCGGCAGGTCCCCGATCACCATCACATCGACATCGCCGGGAAAAGCCCCGGGCCGCCCTGAGCGACGCTCTGCCCAGGAGCCATAGACGAACGCTTCTAAGACGCCTGGCGCGTCGAGCAGCAGATCGCGTAGCACCGGCGCCGGCCCGTAGGTCGCCGCGATGATCTCCGACATCGGCGCGTGCAGCGGATGCGATGGGTCCACCCGCACCAGACGGTTGTTGCCCTCCCGGCGGTCGACCAGCACCCCAGCCCGCACCAGACGGGAAATTTCCTTGTGTGCGGTGGCGGGCAAAGCCCCGGTCCGGCGCGCCAACTCCGCTATGGTGAACTCCCGATCAGGGCGTAAGAACACCTCAGCCAGGATCGCGCCGACGGTGTCCGACCGCACGAACGGCGTTAGCATCGAGGGCCCGGTCTTCACAGAACATGATTGTATCATCACGTTATCTAAATACATCCTCGGGCTCGAGCGATCCTCCATTGAGTTGAGGTCGTGGCCAGACATTGGACGACGACCAAGGCCCAGCGGACTGAGCCGCTCGCTGAACCTGGTCCGGGCGATCGCGATGACAGCGCGGGCGGTCGACCGGATGATCGCGGTCGCGGCGACTGGCTCGACCGGGTTGCGCCTATGCTGGCGGCGTGGACCGGGAACTGGCGGCCTCCGGGTCGGGTGGTGCGGGGTATTACCCCATTCAGGTTCCCTTTCTGCTGAATCCGGTCTTCAAACGTAACTTCTCCTACCGCGAAGCCGTCGTACCCGAGCTGGCCCAGTTCGCCATCTGCGGGTGGGAGATCGAACCCGCCGTCCGGCCCAACGAGACGGTGGAGAATGTGATCGTCCCCGACGCCTGCGTCGACCTGCTGGCCGACACCGGCAATGGACTGGTCGGGTTCGCCGGAATGAAGCGGACCGAGTTTCACTTCCCGCTACCGGCCGGTTCCAGCTCGTTCGGGTTCCGTCTGAGACCGGGAGCGTTCCACGTCCTGACCGGGCTGTCGGCCGACCGGGCGATGGACGGGTTCGTGCCGCTGGTCAGCCTGGACCCAGGGTTCGACGCCTTGAGTTTCGCCGGTCTATCGGCCGATCGACAGAAGCTGGCCCTACGGGAGAGGCTGTCGGCCCTGGCCGCCGGGCGCCAGCCGTCACGGTTCATGACCCTGTTCGACCAGCTCCACACCTGGCCGCCCGGCCAGGTGGGCGACGTCTGCGCGGCCCTCAGCTACTCGCCCAAGCAGTGCCAACGGCTATTCGTCCAGAACTTCGGACTGACTCCAAAGACAGTGTTGGGCGTGCTGCGGTTCCAGCGGGCGCTGGCCGCTCTGACCAGACCCGGCGCCAAGGCCGGCCAGGCCTTGAGCGTCGAGGGCTACTACGACCAGCCCCACTTGATCAAAGACGTCAAGCGGAGCCTCGGCCTGACGCCGACGGAATTGATTCGTTCTTGCCTCCAAGACGACGAATTCTTACAATGACCGCGCTCTCCGCCGCGCCACGATGGTCAAAAGACTCAAGACTCAAGGAGCGACGATGATCAGTTCGATCACAGCCAACCTGATGGTGGAATCGGTCACGGCCACCCTGGACTTCTACGAGAACGCCTTGGGGTTCGCCAGGATGGTGACCGTCCCCGACGGAGCAGACGGCATTCAGTTCGCCATCGTGGGCCGGGACGACCAGCTACTCATGTTCCAAGAGCGCCAGAACCTGGGCCAGGAATACCCGACGCTGGCCACCGACCAGGTCCGCCCCGGGATCACGCTGTTCATCAAGGTCGACGACTTGGCCGGCTTCTACGCCGAGGTCAAGGACAAGGTGCGGATCCTGGCCGACGTCCACACGACCTTCTACGGGGCCAAAGAATTCGCCGTCGCGGACAACAACGGCTACGTCCTCACCATGGCCGAGAACCTGTGACCGGCCACCGCCCCAGGTCTATGAGCTAGAGCCGGTCCCACCGAGTCAAGACGGCGGGGCCGGTCCCACGGCGAGCGGAAATGCCGGACCGGTGGGTGCGGGCTCTGGGCGACGCCGCCGAACTGCACCACGGCCTGACGCCGGCCTTCAGCGTGGGCGCGGCCCCAGCCAGGGCCTTAATCGCCACCTTGCCATCGGCGACCGGCCAGGCGCGGTCGGGCTGGCTGACCTGGACGCCGACCGGGGTCGAGCTGGCGGCCCGCCGGACGGCCGGCGCGGTGTTCATCACCGGGTCGCACCGCTTGAGCGCTGTCAAACGGTTGTTGGTGAACGTGGAGGGGCTGACGGTCTATGGCCCGGAGGGTGGCGACCCCGGCCCGGCGCTGGTCGAGTTCTCCTTGCCGGGGGCGCGGCTGTGGCTGGGGTTGACCGAGGAGGCCTGGCGGGGTCATTCCGGGGAGGGCGCGCTGTTGGCCTCTTTGGCCGAGCCGACGGTGGCGGAGGACGCCGATCTGGTCTCGTCCCTGCTGGCCAGCCCGGTCGTCAGCCCCGCCAAACTGGTCCGCCATGTGGAGAAGGACCCTCATCTGCTGCCCGTCCTGTGGCCTCTGCTGACCGAACCCGTCCGCGCCGCCGCCCAGGTCGCCACCAAGCCGCCCACCTGGGTCAACCGCGTCCTCGACCTGGCCCTGCGCCACGCCCCCTACCTGGCCGAAGCCGCCCACCGGGGGCTGATCCCGGCCGACGCCGCCCGCTGGGACGGCCTGGCCGCCCTAGCCGCTTCCCCGGCCAAGTCTGCCGGAGTCGCCAAAGCCCGCCGGCTGGCCGTCGCCCTCGGCCTTCACCAGACCGGAGCCCGGCCGGTGGAGAACTAGCCTGGGGCCAGATGTCGTAGTCGATAGAATTTCAAGAGAGGAAAGACGATAGAAGTGAATCCTGAGAACGATGACTCCAGGCCGCCGTCTGACCTAGGCTGCGAGAACTGTCGCGACATCGTTCTCCGTGACTAGTTCTATTCACCGATAGATTATTTAAATTGTCTGGATCACGTCACTGCCCTAGTGGTGGGAAATAAATTCGAAATCACCAGCCAGACCTACGACCTGACGAACGTGAGGAACCAGGCTGGCGAATGGTTCGACGATGTCATTGACCACCGCGTCGACTGCACGCGCTGCGGCCGGTCGTACCAGATATTCACGAACACCTACCACGGCACCGGAAATTTCACAGAAGGCGAAGCGGCCAGCGACAGCTCCCTGATCGGGTGACTCGCACAGGCGCGTCACCCCATGATGTCGGCCAGATCGTCTTCCAGTTCGCCGTAGCGGTCTTCGTCGTCGGCCCCGAACAGCGCCACCGGGCCGCCGTCCGCGCTCGACGTGAGCATGATGATCTCGTGGGCGTCTCTGGCGTGGAAGCTGATGCCGCCGTACAAGTCGAGGTCGACGCCGAGGGAGGGGTAGCGGTGGCGGACCCGCTGGGCCTGGTCGGGGGTCAACTCCCAGAACCCCTCGCTGGAACGCTCGATGGAGAAGGCTCGCTGGACGTGCGCCATCCCGGCCAGGAACTGGCTCACCCGGCAGCCGGTGTCGTGCCACTGCCCGTAGTCGTCGCGGCTGATCGGGTAGGTCTGCCACACCGACGGGTCCGCCAGGGCCGCGTCGGCGGCGGCGACCGCGGCCAGCCAGACCTCCTGGTTCTCGACGTAGAACACCAGATATCCGTCAGCGTCGCTGTAACGGGAGAAGTGGTAGTGGCCGGCGTCGGAGCCGTCAGGAACAACCAGACATTCCTGGGTCTGGTTGAGTTCGGAGTGCGCCCCCAACCGCTGGTAGTAGTCGCGCAACACCGCCGGGACGCCACCGAACCGGGCAATCACCGGCTCAAGGGCGGCATCGGTGAAACCGCAGTCGCCGTCGATGCCGAACAAACCCCGAATGACTTCGAAATCCATGCCCGACAGCCTAGCCGGCCGCAGCATCGCACCTGTGAGTAACGGAACCCGCCGAGCGCTTGCCCGCCGCGGTCTTGGTCCGGCCCTAAGCCGGCCGGCGGACCGCTCAGAAGCCTGATGGCTTTCTCACCCCGGCCGCGTCAAGAGGGCACGGAGGCTTGGGGGGCTTGGCCCCCGCCCATTGAAAGACTGTCGAGACCGGTTCGCCAACGGCGAACACAGTCCTCCCGAGACAGTGGAGGTGGTGGGAGTCGAACCCACGTCCTTGAGCGGCGCTACAGGTCTTCTCCGGGCGCAGCCGACCATGACGTTCCACTCGGCTCTCACCCTCCTGTCGGCTTGTGGTGAACGAGCCCAGCCCTAGTTGTGTCCCGCTTCGCCCCTAGGACCTAGGCGATGCGGCTAGCCTTCAAAATGAGGCCAGGGTCCACGGGGAAGGCACCCGTGGTCTGACCTTTCGATCACTGCTCAGGCAGCGAGAGCGAAATGAGTGCGCGTGTTCTTGGCACTTATTGGTTATCAGGGAGCGTTAACGAGACAACCCTGAATCCTCGGCCCGCTTCCCCTGGAACTACCGTCCCAAGTCGAAACCGGTCACCCCCTCTTTAGTTGTGCCTGCCCGGGTCGGTCAGTCGGCCAAACCGGCGCAGAAGAGACATTCTAGCCCTGTCCAAGGGTCGAGCGCGACCCCACGACATCCGCCCGACCAGGAACGGCTGATAGGACGGAGCGACAGCCATGGCGACCCCTACAAGACCTCGGAGACGGCTGGGTGGTCGGCCCAGCCGTCTCCACAATGACAATTGTGTTCATGGACGTCCGGAATAGAGAGGTTCGACGGCGGCCTCTTCCGCCGCCTCCAAGACCCGCAACACGTTACCGCCCGTCAGCTTGGCCAACTCGGAACTGGACCACCCGCGCTCGGCCAACAGGCCCAGCAAGCGCGGGTAAGCCGCCACATCCGACAGCCCCTCCGGGAAATACGGGAAACCGTCGAAGTCCGAGCCCAGCCCGACGTGGTCGATCCCAGCCACCTCGCGGACATGCTCGACATGCGGCACGACGTCCTCGACGGTGACGACGGGACGCGGATGGTCACGTTCGTAGTCGGCCAGCGCACCGAAGAACGGATTGCCACCTCCCTCGGCCTTGCCCCTGGCCAGAGCCTGTTCGGCGGTCTCGCCCGGCCGGGGCGCCGGCTTCCAACCACCGCCGGGCGGGCCGCCCTCGAACCGGGCCTGGGCCGCTGCCCGGGCCGCCCTCGACCACTCGGCCACGGCCGGCGAGACGAAGTCGGGCACGAAGGTCACCTGGACGACACCCCCATTGCGCGCCACCGATGCCAGCACGTCGTCCGGCACATTGCGCGGATGCGGGTTGACGGCGTGAGCCGACGAGTGTGAGAAGATCAGCGGCGCTCGCGTCACGGCCAGAGCCGCCCGCTGGGTGTCGGCCGACGTGTGCGACAGGTCGACCAGGAGGCCGATCCGGTTCAACTCGGCCACGACGGCCCGCCCTTCGTCGGTCAGGCCGCCGTGTTTCGGCTGGTCGGTGGCCGAATCAGCCCAGGATAAGTTGTTCATGTGGGTCAACGTCAGATAGCGCGCCCCGAGGCGGGCGAAGCTTCGCAGCACCGCCAGCGACTCGGCGATCGAGTGTCCCCCCTCGACTCCGATCAGAGAGGCGATCCGTCCGGCCGCCCAGGCCGCCCGGACGTCGGCCGCCGTCCGAGCGAACTGGAGCCGGTCGGGGTAGGCCGCGACCAGTCGATGGATGGCGTCGATCTGTTCCAGAGTCGAGACCACCGCCTCGGGCTCCGGCAGGTCGGCCGGCGCCCAAGCCGACCAGAACTGGGCCCCGACGCCGCCGACGACCATCCGCGGCAAATCGGTCTGGTACGGCGTCGGCCGGTCCAGCCCGGCCACGCCGTACCCGGCCTCGCCGCGCAACACACTAGGCAGGTCGTTGTGCCCGTCGAACACAGGACACTCGGCCAAGGCCGCTGCCACAACGGGATCCAGGTCAGACACGGCCATCCCCTAACCGACCAGTTCGTAGGCGTAGTACGGCGTCCCGGCGATCGGCCCCACTATGACTCCCCTGATCCGCTCCGAGTGGATCGTGGCCTGGTAGGTGTACCAAAGCGGGATGACCGGCAGGTCGGCGAACAAGACCTCCTGAGCCTGGTTGAAATACGAGTCGGCCGCGTCGAGCGTCGTCTGACTACGCCCTTCATCGAGGAGCTGGTTGAACTCGGCCGACGAATAGCCGCCCGTCGTGGCAGCCCCGTCCTTCGTGTAGTAGATCGTGAACAGCATGTCGTCCAAACTGGGGCTGAACGGAATCGAACTGGCCCGCCACGGCCCGTCCAGCTCGTGGTCGCGAATCTTCTCCAACAACTCCGCGAATGTCACCGTCGGGGCCGGCACGGCGTTGATGCCGAGGTTCTCACGCAACTGGTTAGCCACCGCTTCGATCCAGTCCTTGTGCGAGCCGTCACCGTTGTAATAGATCGGCAGGGAGGCCCGCGGATAGCCACCAGCCTCCTGCAATAATTGTTTTGCAAGCTCGACGTCGTATTCCAGGACTTCGACGCCCGGGATGGAGTCGGACCAGCCGGGCAGGCCGGGTTGGGTGAACTC